>NZ_JBLYEG010000019.1:0-91799 GCF_048514875.1 Flavobacterium sp. T12S277
CCAAAAGGAGTTTAATTGCTTTTTTCATGATGCTTCTGGTTTATTGTTTGTAATTGTATTGGTTTTCAGAAAGGACCTTATCATTTTTGTCTTTGACAAATTTGAGTCTTCCTAAACCGTCATAGGTATAGGTCATTTTATCGCCTTTAGGATCAGTGATAGTGCTTATTCCCACCAATGGAATATAAGTATAGGTAGTGATCATGGTATTGGGAAGTACAGAACGCAGGTTGTTTATAGCGGTCAAATTGCTTTCATTAACAGTGTTTAAATCAGAAACTGCTAAAGCAGTGGCTATTTGCGCGTTAGTGGCATTTTCGATCTTGGCAATGGGCTGGCTTTTATTATAACCCCAGATAATCGATACCGGAGCACCATTTTCTATAGTATATTGTGTGATGTTACCCTTAGCGTCATAATTATCATAACTGACTTTCTTTTCTAACTGATTTAAACCAGCATTAGAGTTAGGAAATTTAGCCCCATAAACAAAACCTGGAACCAATAGATTCCCCGCAGTCTTCGTGTATACTGTTTTTTGTTCTGATAATTTTGACGAGTTTCTATATGTTTCCGTTTTCAATGGAACATTAATCATGTTTTTAGTAATTAACTCAGAAACATAGGGTTCATTTGCAATTTCTGAATCTAACGGATAGTAATATTTCGTTGCAATTGCTTCTTGGTTTGAGGAATTCGTATTTTGTTCCGATAACTGGAAATGATTCGGATTCTTATATAAATAGTTTGTTACTGTACTTAACGGATTAAGTCCATTTACATCATATTGTATTTCCTCTTTAGATTTTAAATAATTCCAGTAAGAGCTGTTTTTGTATTCCGTTACACTAACATTAGGAAGTCCTAAATCAACAATTACTCCTAAAATATCATAATGCTTTCTGGTATTATATGATTTTGACTCTTTAAGCAATAGGTTATCGTACTGATTAGTTGTTGTGTTTACTATTTTATTATTAGCATTAAAATAAGTGACAGTTTCTGGCAAGCCATTAACCAAAAAACCGTAGTCTGTTGAAGAACCGGCTATCGGCAGCGCACCCCATATCTGATTAAAATTATTCAGATGAACTTTAAATTTATGTTCTTCACCTCCATTAATAAAAGTATCATTACCATTTGAAACTGTCACATACTGATAGTTAACGTTTGAATTTCCATTATCAAAAAGCGAAGCAATACTACCAGATGATATGTTTACAAATTTTCTTAAATAATAGGTCTCCACTGGTGTATGTGAAGTATATACATAACAAAGAGTATTATCCACTGTTCTATCAACATAAAGAGGCATTTTCCCCGGATTTCCAGAAGATTTTGTTAAATCACTTTTAGCCGCATAAAGATATCTTTTGTAAATTGGGGCTGAACCGCTATCGGAATAATCTTTGGTACTTTTTACCCGCATACCTCCGGTAACTATGTTCGTTTGGATGTCATAAGGAGCTGATGCCATATAATTTACATTAAGAGCCGCTGTCGTGCAGGATCGCTGTGGCATTTGCAGAGAGAAATTGCCTAATGTTATTGATATTACGTAAGTTTGATTAGGCTCAGCCAACAAAATAAATTCCTGTGGTTGTCCCGGGCTTAATTGTATGGCATTATTAAGGTTAAAAAGATCTCCACTATACAATCTAGTGTAAAAATCTACATAACTCCCTGTAGCCGTATTTCTGGCTCGCACCGTAGCTCTGGTTTTACCTGCATCACCATCAGGACATTCATACATATTGAATGCAACAGCCGCATTTATTTTAATTTCCTGCTTACTCAAACTGTTTACAACAATCTCTTTAGTCGATGCTCCTGAATTATCAATCGGGGCTTCTACTGTTGTTCTTTCGGGAACTATCGTCTTAGTTCCAAAATAATCATTGGGTTCATATTCAAATACCGTACTTCCTTTGGTAGGATAGATTACTTTATTCAGCATTCCTATTTTTGCAAAATCCGGATTCGGGTTTTTATCTGCTCCTCCGTACTCTATATTATCAAATTCTAAGCCCGTTTTATTTGGAATAAGTTTAGTATTGTTCTTCCCATTGTAATACCCCCAATGATCCTGACTAAAGGATAATCGAGCCGGAAAACTATTCTTGTCCAAATATTCAAATTGATAGTTTTTACCCGGATCATTATATTGAATCTTATCCAGAAAAACCCTATTGTTTGGTGTAGTCGAATAGCTAAACTTAACTTTTTCAATTGCATCAATAGTATTCTTTTTTATGACTATTTCGCTTATTTTTTTATTCCCACTGGTAACATCTGCACTATTATTTTCTAAATAATTGAAATTAATTTCTCCATTAACACTATTATTACTTGTAATCGACGTTATTACCTGCCCGCTAATATCGAGGCGATGATCAAAAATCGGGCTAAATGTTGGAGCATAAGTAAGTACAGAATTATTACAATCAAATTGTACATGCGGAAACTGCATTGTGAGAGTCTGTGATTTAGAGGTAATATAACTATCTCTTTTAGCCGCATAATTAAAGTAAACCTCATCTCCTTTTGGATGAACTATTTTAGTAATATACCATGCCGATGTAGCAATGATAGGAAATGGTCTTCCTCCCGGTTCTTTTGGCATAAATGTAGTTTCTTTATTGCCAAAAAAATATTTAACTCCATCCGGAGTCGTTATAACAAAGGTATACGATTCGGCGTCGGCCAATTTTTCTACTTTAACATTTTGAGCCGGCATCATGACCAATGAATTATCATGGTCATAAATAAATTTACCCGAATAACTTCCAAAATTAAAACTATACAAATCCGATTCACTATCAATTATATCGTTTTCTGCAATAAACTTAAAATAAGATTCTTTTTGAGCAGGAGTGAAGTTATCATTTGGCGGAACGAAATCCGTTTGTCTTTTTTCATCCGGTTCGTCTCTAATAATTCTTGAAATCACACCTCCAAAACTTAGATTCCAGCCTTGCCCAACATTCGACGATATTTCATCCACTTTTACACCATTATTACCATAAAATAAAGCAATGGGTACTTCTAAATTTGTTGTTTTATAGCTACACAATGGGATATTTAAATTAGCGGAGCCTGTAAGCATCCCAACAGGAACATTGCCATAATTCCCCAAATTATAAGCAATTGGCGAAGGCGGAATTATCTGCGGCAATAATTTTTGTGAATTATTTGTTACCTGGGCGGATAAATTATTGATAAAAAGGAATATGAAAGTATGAACTAATCCCTTCAATAGATATGTTTTTTTCATTTGATTTTTTTTATAAAAATTATTACCTCAAATCATTATTATTACTTTACGATCATAGGAAAGAAAATAATCTTCAATAATTTGGAAAAACTACAAACAAGCGATAGAATTTAATTTGATTAGGTCTGACCTTAACCAATTTTGCGGATACAATACCTAGGAGTACAGCACTAAATTTAATCGGGCAACCACTAAAACTAATTGTGATTACCTTTTTTGAACAGCTAAAGCTTTTACCTCAGCTTTTAATGCTTCCATTTCTTTGTTTTGCTGAATCAGATACAAAGTAAGTTCTTCAATTTTTTCTTGTTGAATTTTTACCATATCCCCAAGTTGCAGCCCTTTTTCAGTAACTTCTTTTGCAGAAGGAACGTTTTGTAAATGACCATTCTCTTTAATATACTTTTCCACTTCACTTAAACTAGGTAATTTATAGTCTTTCATAAAAACATAATCGGCCCAAGTAGTATATACTCTAACCTCCTCAGCTCTTATTTTTCCTTTTACCGAAAGTTTATAAGTGTCTGCTCCATCCGTAAAAACTGAAGTTCCAATGCCGATGTTGGAATCAGCAAAAACATCCCCTTCAAATTTTGAGGTACCTGCCTTAACCCAAAGCTTATGAGCAATTGGCCATGCCTGTTCCCCTCCTATAACAAAATGTGAATCAGCTTTTGGCATTTCTAAATAACTAAAATCTGTTCCATTATTTGAAGCTCTAAAAAAAACCTGTTGACTTGCATTATTTAGTTCTAAATCACTGTATCCATCAACCATTGCACTGATTTTTAGCCTATTCATATTTACCCTGTCGTCAATTCTCAACATAACTTGAGATTTAGAATTAATGTTAGATGATGGGATATCGAAGAATGTAAGTAATCTAGTTCCATTTTGTGCATCTCTGATAGAACCAACATTTAACATAATAGACTTCAAATAGGAATCTAAAACGCTTGTAAAAGACTGACCATCTGCAGGTCCTCCTTTAATATCCAATAATCCAAGAGGTGTAGTAGTTCCAATACCTAACTTGCCCATTGAAGTTATAGTATTTCCTTGTATCATACTATTAGAGGTAATAGAGCCTCCAGAAGTAATAGCTCCAACAGTAGTAATAGAATTTGCCTTGAAAATATTCCCACGTATATTCCCATTTACGTCCAGACTTTCAGATGGATTATTTGTTCCAATTCCAACATTTAAATTTGTGGTTGTAGCATTTGCATTAACAGCCGCTCCTCCGCCAGCCCCTACATATAAACCTAAAGTACCACCACCAACAGGACCATTACTCCCTTGCGTTCCTTTTACAACCTGTGCATTCATAGAAATTGCACCAACCAATAGAATTAAATAAGCGACATTCTTTTTTTTCATTTTTTTAATTTAAAAGATCCTTTAATACAGTACTTTGAATATTAGACAGCCCTAAAAGAGCATAACAATACAGTCTGATATTCTATAAATAATTTTTCGAAATTAACCTTTGTTTACTTACAAATGTTATCCTCTTCCAATACTATATTAACCAAATTATACTTATACTTTCTATGCTAAAAAAAATACCAGTCGGAACTAAAAAAATGATAAATCGATAAAAAATTATGATATCCCTCTGTCCTCAAATTCTAATTTAAAAAGCCCCGTAGCTTCATCTCAAAAAAGCAAATTCTCCAACCCTCCATTTTTTCTAAATTATTTACAAAAAAATTAACAAGCGAACCCGGCAAATAAAAATATCTTTGTCCTCAACTATGACAAAAAAGTTTTACATACTGCTATTCGTTACACTTGGTTTCCTAATGGGACCAACGTTTACTTATGCACATGGAACAAAAAAAGAAATGTCATGTTGTAAAAAAGAATCTACAGCGAAAGATTGCTGTAACAAAAAAGATTCTAAAGAGAAAGAGCATAACTGCAATAAAGGTTGTTTGGGCAATTCATGTACCCCAACCAGTAGCTGTGGTTTCTCGCCAATGGCCCTCTTTCAAACAGAAAACCACTCCATTTTTGGTTTTTCTGAAAAAAGACAAGTTTACTATTACTCAGAAATCTTTATTTCTTCAGATTTCCGTTCTATCTGGCTTCCACCTAAGATAAGCTAGATTTCTTTTCCTGACAGCCCTAGGTCTGTCTTATCCAAAGGGCTTTTTTAAAGTCCACATTCAAAACTATTTTTTAATCTCGATCTGTATCAGAAATAGCTGTATTTGCTATCGTTTCTGCTATGCTTTAGGATTAATTCATCCAAAAAAATTACATACAATGAACTCAATAACAAAATTATTGATGGTAATGTCGCTATTACTATCAGTTACTTTCGCCAGCGCTCAAATCAAAAATAAAACGACCGAAAAGGTAAAAATAAGTGGTAACTGCAGCATGTGCAAAAAAGTTATCGAAACTGCTGCAAACGTCAATAAAGAAGCAAAAGTAACCTGGAATGAAACCACCAAAATGGCTACTATTACTTATGATGCTCAGAAAACAAATCTTGATACCATTCTAAAACGTATCGCAGATGCCGGCTATGATAATGAAAAATTTACGGCTCCAAATACGGTTTATGACGAATTACACGGTTGTTGTCAATACGATAGAGAACCAAGTGATAAAAAACAAAACAATTCATCATCACATCATTAAAAACCAGTTTGTTCGTAATGCAGGCTTTTGAGCCTCATTATGGACAAATATTAAAAAAAATATCATGTTGAAAATAAAAAATATAATCACCTTATTCATGCTTATTGCAACTGTTTCTATAACAAATGCACAAATAAAAGTAGGAGATCATTTTCCGGATGTTCAGCTTCAAAACAATAAGAACACCGTAGTTAAACTAAACTCTTTTAAAGGCAAAACAGTTTTAGTAGACTTCTGGGCTTCGTGGTGCGCTCCTTGTCGATTGGCCAATAAAAATTTGGTTAAAATGTACAATCAATACAAAGGTCAAAATTTTGAAATCGTAGGAATATCAATAGACAACGACAAAACAAAATGGTTAAAGGCCATTGAAAAAGATAAAATGAAGCACCAGCAATTAATTGACCCAAAAGGTTTTGACGCCAAAACGGCCGTCACTTTTGGAGTTGATGCCCTGCCTTCTACTTTTCTTTTTGATGCATCAGGAAAACTGATTGCCATAAATCCAACAGAAGCTCAAATAATTGCTCAAATTAAAAAAAACAACAAATAAAATGAAAACCTTATATATAAAATTCATAGCCCTTACCTTCTTATTAGCAGGTGTAAAATCGTATTCTCAAATTACTAAAGCCGAAATAATGGCAACAGGACTAACCTGTTCTATGTGTTCAAACGCCATAAACAAACAATTAAAATCTTTTACAGAAGTAGATAGCATTGGGACTGATTTAAACACCAATACGTTTACCGTTTATTTCAAAAAAGACAATTCATTAGAACCAAAAGTATTGAAAAAAGCAGTTGAAAAAGCGGGGTTCTTTGTGGGTTCAATGGTTTTAACGGCAAAGTTTCATGTAGATAAAATTGAAGATAATACAACGCTGAAAGTCGATGACGCCACTTATACTTTTATCGATATTAAAAAACCTGTAGAACATGCAGAAGCCAAATACAGAGTTTTAGACAAAGGTTTTGTGACTCAAAAAGAGTATAAAAAGCTCCTTAAATCGTACTCAAAATATCCTGATTACGCTACAGAGAATGAGAATGATTATTATTTAAAAGCACTTTAAAAATGAAATATCTATCAATAATCTTCTTATTCCTTGTTTCTTACCAAATAGACGCACAAGAATTATTTGTAGTAACCGAACCCGCCAGTAATGCTCCGGCGGGTTCTATTGGGGTTCGTGTTGGACAATCTTTAATGGAAAAGAAACTTGAAAGCGGTTCCATGTACAATTTAACACCTGAAGTTACCTGGGGAGTAAATAAAAACTTAATGGTGCGTACCTCAGCTTTTTTAAGCAATCAGGATAACGGACTGGGGCTAAAAGGTGGTGGTTTTTATGCAAAATACAGATTCTTTTCTGTAGACGATTTACAAAGTCATTTCAGGATGGCTGCCTTTGGGCGATACAGTTACAATAACTCCTATTTTAATCAGGAAGCTATAGACTTAGCCAACGGAAATTCGGGTTACGAAGCCGGTTTGGTAGCCACTCAGTTAATTCATAAAGTAGCCCTAAGTTCTTCCGTAAGTTATGTACGTGCCTTAAACAATGCCGATTACAGTTTTCCGGATGCATTGGGTAAAAATGCGATAAACTACACCTTCTCTGTAGGTAAATTGATGCATCCTAAAAAATATACGAGTTACAAGCAAACAAACATCAATGCCATGTTGGAGTTTACCGGACAAACCATAACTGAAAATGGCAGATCGTACCTGGACGTAGTGCCTTCAATTCAGTTTATCATTAACAGTCAGGCCAGAATTGACCTTGCTTACAAAAAAGAATTGTACAGCTCTATGCAGCGTATGGCAACTGATGGTGTTTTCCTGAAATTGGAATATACTTTTTTCAATGTAACGAAGTAAATAAATCCTATCATCACCGGAACAAATCGTTCTGATTAAACCTATAAAATGAAGAAAATACTTTATCTATTATTCCTGTTTCTGGCTTTTGCCAAAGTACAGGCACAGATTATAAATCCTGTGAAATGGAAGGCTTCGATCGAGAAAAAATCCGATTCAGACTATCAGCTTTCTTTTAAAGGAACTATTGAAAAAGACTGGCATGTGTATTCACAATTCACTCCAGAAGATGGCCCCCTTCCGGCCGAATTCCTATTTCATGATAGTAAAAACAATTATAAACTTGTTGGAAAAGCAACTGAGAGCGAAACCAAGCGAGAGTTCAACGAAATCTTTGGCGTCGATGAAATCTTCTTTTCCGACAAAGCTGTTTTTACACAATTAATCAAACAAACCAATCCTGAAAAAGAAGTGATACAAGTGGAACTTTCTTATCAGGTTTGCAAAGAAAATTGCATCAGCGAAACGAAATACTTTGAGTTTAATCTCAAAACGCTTGAAGCAAAAGAAATACAGGCCGCGGATATTACAAACGAAAAAACGGTTAAAACAGCTGCAAATACTACAATAGAAAAGCAACCGGAATCTGAAAAATCGGATTCCAGTTTATATATGATATTCTTTATTGCATTCTTATCCGGTTTTGCCGCTTTGCTTACACCTTGTGTATTTCCGATGATTCCAATGACAGTAAGTTTCTTTACCAAACAAAGCAAAACCAAAGCCAAAGGAATTAAAAATGCCATTATTTACGGCATTTCGATTATCCTGATTTATGTGTTTCTAGGGACCGTAATTACATTAATTTTTGGTGCCGATGCTCTAAATGCATTATCGACCAATGTATGGTTTAATGTTATCTTTTTTGTGTTATTGGTCGTGTTTGCTTCCTCATTTTTAGGCGCTTTCGAAATCATGTTACCCAACTCGTGGGCCAATAAAGTCGATCGTCAGGCGGATAAAGGAGGAATCATAGGTATTGTGTTTATGGCACTGGCTTTGGCAATCGTTTCCTTTTCCTGCACAGGACCAATTATTGGAACTTTATTGGTTGAAGCAGCTTCTAAAGGCGGAATCGCACCCATCGTGGGAATGTTAGGTTTTTCATCTGCGTTAGCGTTACCATTTATGCTGTTTGCCATGTTCCCGGGCTGGTTAAATACGTTGCCAAAATCAGGTGGCTGGCTCAATACTGTAAAAGTGTTTTTGGGTTTTATCGAATTGGCTTTGGCATTTAAATTCTTATCCAATGCCGATTTAGTATTACAGCTACATTGGTTTGAAAGAGAAATTTTCTTAGCCATTTGGATCGCAATATTTGGAACTCTGGCGTTTTATTTATTCGGAAAAATAACCTTGCCACACGATTCTCCAACATCATCGATTTCGGTAGGCCGCTTAGGAGTTGGATTAATCGTATTGACATTTACAATTTATTTGATTCCGGGATTGTGGGGTGCTCCTTTAAAACTAATTAGCGGCTTCCCTCCTCCAATGACGTACAGTGAATCTCCGTACGGTGTAGGCGGCTCTAACAAAAATACTGCTTCCTCTGCGAAAGCTTTACCAGACGGAGCGCACAAAGGCCCGCATGACATCACAGCTTTCACGGATTATGAAAAAGGACTGGCCTACGCCAAAAGTGTAAACAAACCTATTCTTTTGGATTTTACAGGATTTGCCTGTGTGAATTGCCGAAAAATTGAAGATTATGTATGGTCGGATCCTCGTATTTTGTCCATCTTAAACAATGAAGTGGTCTTAATTTCTTTATATGTCGACGACAAAAGAGAATTACCACTGGAAGAACAGTATGTCTCAAAAGAAACCGGCAAGAAAATAAAATCCATTGGAAATAAATGGAGTGATTTTCAGATTACCCGTTACAAAGCAAATGCTCAGCCTTATTATATTTTATTAGACACTAATGAGCAAAGCCTGAGCAAACCTACAGGATATACCCCTGAAATCACCGAATACGAGCAATGGCTGAAATCCGGTATTGCAAAGTTTCAAAAATAAGAGTACCATTTTTTTTCATTTGTGCATTTTTAAACGTTGTGCACAATCGTGGTTTGGTTAAAGCCACAAAAAAGGGAGATATTTAGGTATCTCCTTTTTTTATTATACCTCATCAAACTCCGAAACAGAAATTTAACTACAATTTCTCTCATAGAGTCGTAGTGTACGAACACATTTTAAAACGATGGTTTTTAATTATTTGTATTTCGATATTAATATTATTTTCGATAATTTAGTCGCTGATAGAGATTGAAAAACTAACAGTTCTGATAAATCCCGAGGATTCCTGTTCCCCCTTTTTATCTCTATCAAAAAGACAAATTTTTAACACTTCTAAAAAATAAATATGGAACAAAGGCATATCAGAAATAGACTTTATATTAGCCCGGAAGAACAGGAATTAATAAAAAACACTCCGATACTATTAGGCGGAGCAGGAATCGGAAGTGCTATAGCCGAATGTCTATTGCGATTAGGTTTTGAAACCATGACGATAATCGATGGGGATGTTGTCGAATTATCCAATTTAAATCGACAAAATTATACCGAAAATAATATTGCACAACCCAAAGTAGAGGCGCTTAAAGAAAGACTATTGGCCATCAATAGCCAGGCAAAAATCACGATCCACAATTGCTTTTTAACTCCCGAGAATGTTGAAAATTACATAACCGATCATAAAATTGCGATCAACGCTCTGGACTTTACTTCGGATGTTCCGCTTATCTTCGACTCGATTTGTCAGAAGAAAAACATTCCGATTTTGCATCCCTACAACCTGGGATGGGGCGCATTGGTATTAGTCATTTCAGAGGAGGAAGGCCTTGAAGTTTTAAAAAAGCCCAATGAAAAATTTAGTGAAGTCAATGTGGTCGACTATGTTTTAGAATACATGAGATACTGGGAAAACCCACAAAAATGGCTCGAAGAAATTCTGGACAAATACAAAAAGGAAAACAAAAATCTGTCCCCTCCCCAACTCCCTATTGCATCGTGGCTGGTAGCGGGAATGTGCACCCAAATTGCATTTGACATCGCTACCAACACCCCTGTAAAAACATTTCCGGAGTTTTATTTGACGAGTCTTAAGTAAAAGATCATAAGGTTTTTCTCTTTATTTATAAGTAAAACTGCTTTTCAATATATGTAAAAAAACAAAAGCTACCTTAAACCGGTAGCTTGTATCTTAATTAATTTTCTGTTTAATTTCACTAATGCTCATAAACTTGCAACTTCCTATTTTTTCTTCTATAATATCTAAATCACTTTTATCACTACTAAAATAGATGATAGGAAGATTCTTTTGATTTACGCTCATCTTTTTC
The DNA here is from genome assembly GCF_048514875.1 of Flavobacterium sp. T12S277. NCBI lineage: Bacteria > Pseudomonadati > Bacteroidota > Flavobacteriia > Flavobacteriales > Flavobacteriaceae > Flavobacterium > Flavobacterium sp. T12S277. Next base: position 11,159 of record NZ_JBLYEG010000019.1, read on the forward strand.
TCTTCATAATCCGGAATATTGTTTTCAATCGTTGTTAGAAGTTTTTTATCTTTCAGAATAATATCATCTATATCTCCAGAAAACCCCCAATATTTGTTATTCTCTTTAAGTATGAGTGGATCAAAATTAAAAATAACTTTAGAATTGAAACTATTCTTATCAACATTGTAAAATGCACAATCAATATCCCCTTCTTCTGTTATAATTTTCAACATTTCTAATTCTGGATCTTCGTCGATATTTACAAACCACTTTTTATTAGATTCAGAATAAAATTTATTTATCTGTTTAATTTCTTCATTACTCGAAAACCAATACTCGTTATATTCTCCTTTTTTTTCATCTAAGGTTAAACAGATAAAAATAGTCAAATCATTATTCAAGTTTACTTTTTCAGTCTTTACAATTTTTAAGTTTTTAGGAATTTTATTCTTGAGACTTTCCGAGGCTTCATTTTTTTCAGGTTCTAATAAGCTTTTTTCTTTTGAGCATGAAACCCACATAAAAGAAACCAAAATTAAACAAAAGCTACTCTTTATTATATTCATCATATTTGTTTTTCTTTTTTGGGATCTAAAACTACAAATAATTCTTTAATTTCTTCTAGAGGATTAACTCTTCCCCTAAATTCCTTTGATTTATCGCCCCATTCCTTTAAAGGTCTTACTTCAAAATGCAAATGTGTTTTTTCTGATGTTAAACTTTCAGCATTTCCTGATTGGCCTGTATGTCCAATAACTTCGCCCGCTTTTACCCAAGATTTATCTGCAATAAACTTGCTCTTTTCTCTTAAATGAGAATAAGCAAAATAATACAATTTCGATTCATAATAACCTTTAAGGACAACCGTATTTCCATAACCTCCTGCTGTGCTGTTGAACACAATTAAACCATCTACACAAGCATGAACCGGAGTCCCAACAGACGCATATAAATCAATCCCTTCATGTTTTCCTTTATCTCTTTTTGGAATTATTCCAAATTTACTATCATTTGGTCTCCAAGTACTATACCATCCCCGTAATTCCATTCGATCTAGGGGATTTCTCCAAATATTTCTACCATATTCCCCATTGCGTAAACTTTCGTAATATTCAGTAATTAATTCTTTGATCTGTATTCCATTTTTTGTTTTATCAACATCTAAACTATCATTTTCACCATAATCTGTTGTTCCTAATTCATATATTGTTTTATTTAATTCTAATCCCACATATGCAGGGGCAAAAACAGCCATGTAAATATCCTCAGGTATTCTAGGCAACGTTCTTACTTTTTTCATATAATCTTCAACTTTAACCAATTGCTCAAGCTGGTTCATATTAGCATACTTAACTTTTAATTCATTAAGCACATCAAGTCCTCCACCTGTATATTCTCCCATACTTTTAAGTGCGTCCTGTGTAAATTGAACTAGTCCAACTGCTCTTGAATATTTTTTCCCTTTTATGTATTTATCAAACGAATTTTTAGTTATCTTCTCTTTAGGAATTAATGCTTTACCTTCTATCTGATTCGGAGCAAAAGTCCCGGCAGTTTCCCTATACATTACAGCCATTAAACCATTTGCCATTTCTATTGTATTTTTTGGCCAAAGTCTTTCACAAATTTCAACAACTTTAACTCTAAACTCCTTACTCACTTTGGCTCCCCAAATTAATTGCGGGTTTTTTCTATCAAATTTCTCTTTTAAAAAATCCGCCACAACCATATTCAATCCTTTATAACCTACATGCATCGTAGAATATCCTTCAATACCTACGTAGTAACTCATTTTTTCTCCAATCTTTGTTCCTTTACGACGGGTTATTTTAAAAGTTCCAGATGCATTGCCCTCTGAATCTATTTTTGCCTTACTTCTAAAAATGGGTTCTTCACCCACTCTATGAGCAGTTAGTACAATGTCTTTTCCGATCATGTTTTGCGTTTTAGCAACAATGGTCACATATTCACCATCATAGCTAAGAGGAATCTCATCCTGTGCTGTCACCCTTTTACCATCATGTTGAAAATAGACAGCTGTTATTTTTTCACCCATCGCAACATTTAAAACCGCAGCTGTATTAACACTGGCATTTTTCTTAAATGGATACAACTTGTCATTTTGTATGCCCATTAATTTAAAACTAATTTTAGCTGTTTTTCCTTCCTGAACTCCAAAACGTCTCTGAAAAGTGCCATCAAAAGTTATAATTTTTTTTATTTCACCACTTTCATTTGTTGTCGTATCGTTATAATAATAAGGTTCTTTGCTGCCGTTTAAGTAAAAATTAATTCTTACTTTTTGATTGTCATATCCCGGAATGCTCGCTTTTACATGATTTATCTCTCCCGAAAAACCGGAAATTTTCTTTTTGTCACCATTGCTATAGGCCCAATACGCCTCGGTTACCTGCGGACGCTCTACTTGCATTTTGAAAGTAGCTTTCGCATCGACGCCTTTTGCTATGTCGCTAAAGGCTTCTACTGTGTAGTGGCCTTCTTTATCGGGCACAGATATCGCAAAAGATTCCCATTTTTGAAGGTACTTCCTTTTTGGAGTATCTTTTTCAGTATACCAAATATCTCCTGACGTCAAATACGGATTATTATTAGAATCATAAACGATCCATTTTACATCTTGTCTTTCTTCGTCGGTGGCAGGATTGATTTTAAAGGTTTTGGCTTCCAAGGTAAAAGGCTTAAATGAGCCACCCGATAAAAACAAATTTTTGTTTGACTCTCCCATAATTGGACCAATACCGGTAACTTCATTTTTAATTGCCGAAATTTCAAACTCCTGTGCCAACGCATATTGATCCTTACTGATTACTTTGATCTTATAAGTTCCTAAATCAGGCATCACCAGTTTAATACTGCCTGTTGAATCCAGTTCTTTTTCATCTGAAATTGTGGTTCCTTTATTGGCTGTTTTAACCTCTATTTGATAGTAAAATTGTAATGGATTTAATGTTTTTATCTTAGGATATTTCAAGGCTGTCTTAAATAAAACCTCTTTGGCTGAAGGCCTAACCAATTTTCCTTTAACTATAGAAGGAGGTGTAATTACAATCTCCTGAGCCACTATTTTTACTTCTACAAAAGCGAATGACTTCTTGCTTTTCTTATTGTTTGCCCCATACTCATCCCCATAGGCTTCAATTTTATAAGTCCCTTCTGTATCAAAATTATAACTAAAGGATGTTCCTTCATCTTCAAAAATAGTTTCTTCGTCTTTTTTTCCTTTTCTCGACTTGTAAACAATCCAATTAATATCTTCGTTTTTATATCCATTTTGAACGATCAGGGTTTCGTCAAGGAAAAACTCCAAACTTTCTCCTACGATAAAGGAAGAAGCATTTGTATTTTTTATTTTGACTGCTCCTCTTTTTACCGCGTTTCCACGAAGATCTTCATTGTTTATTTCTTTCAAAAACACATAAACAGCCTCTTTTCCAATGTCGGCATAAAGTCGGTCTGCTCTTAAATTAGGATAAATTTTGGTTTTGGTTGTTATCGTAATTGTACCAGGTAAATCGTCCAATCCCTCTACTTCTCTTAACAATAAAAACAGCTCATTGTATTGCTCGAAAAGATTTGCGATATTGGTTGTGTCCTTTTTTAATTGGTCTCTGATCATTTCCCAGCGTTCCTTCTTTGCTTCAGAAATCTGGCCTTGCAGTATGTTGGCATTGATGGCTTTAATCATTTTTTCGCGAACGATTTCCCAATTAAAATTTTGGATTGCTGTTGCTGAATTTGATTGTTTTAGAGCTGCATACATTTCTGTAAATAAGGCATCATTTGGTTTACCGTCAAAATCTTTAGCCGTATATCCTTCAGTAAACGCTTTAGAAATTTTGGTCCAATATTCTATTGCTGCCCTGTCATTTGCAGTATTAGCCAGATCTAATTTCTTTTTAATTGCTGCTTTAACAACCTCTGTAGGGGGTTCATTGCTATTCGTTTGAGGCACTTTCAGGGTTTCTTGGCTCTCTAGCCCTGTATAAGTCTGAGTTGTTATACTGCTACTCCAATTTAGGGTACCGTTTTCTGTTTCCGAAACCGGAGAAGTAGTGTTGGCTGATAAGACAGAATTCATTTTCGTTCTGTCAAAAGTATCAGCAACGCCTTCTCCGATTGGAACGCTGGAAGATAATCCCGATTTCTCCTGAACCGAAGAAGTAGTGCCATCCAATACCTTTTGTTTTCTGCTTTGTTTCGCATTGGTATTGGCAGCGCCTTCTTCGACTGGGGTAACAGAATTGTTTATGACAGCTTTAAGGTCTTTTTGCTCCTGCCATATTTGTTCTATATCCTTTTGCTGACTCATTTCTTTTGAAACTTTAGCCAGCTCTTTTATCATAACATTAGTTAAATCTTCGGCACTTTTTATATCAGCACTGTCTTGTATTAAAATATTGAAATTGTGAATTACATTTTTACTCATCGGTAGCTATTTTTCTGAGTGTAAAAGTAGTTCCATAGTTTGTCTTTTAAAAACTTCAAACCGCTTGTATTCAGTAGTTTCAGCAAGTTATCATTCTACTGAAACTACTGAATAGGGAGCTGTTTTTTTTCTTTTTTTAGCATTCTTCTGTTCTACTTTTACACCCTCAAAAAATCAAATAGCTTTATTTTCTCATAGGCATTCGAGACTTTAAAATTTACCCACAATCCTATTAAACATTATTTAAAAGCATGGAAAAAAGACCTAAAATACCTGACAAGATTTATTTAAAAAACTTCTTCAATAAATCTTACTTACATCATTAAAAAGGAAAAAATATGGCTCTACAAACATTAAACACTATTAAAAGCTGGTTCAAAACTGGTTTGAAACCAACACAAACGCAATTCTGGGACACTTGGGATTCCTTCCGTCACAAATTTGAAAAAGTTCCTGTAAAAGAGATTGAAGGAATTGATGAATTGCTTTTTTCTAAAGCAGATAAAACAGTTTTAAATGATCATTTAGCTGATGAAAATGCACATGCCTCACAAGGATTAAAATCAGTGTTGGATACCAATCCTATTGCTGCTTACCCTACCGATTCTCATGGGTACAGTAATGCAACTATAATGGGAAACTACGGTAACTATAAGTATAATAATATTACGGTAGGAAGTGAATCAGACAGCAGTGCCTTATTTCAATTAACAAATCAAATATCACTTAACTGTAGAGTATTAGAAACCGGAGACGAGGGTAACATATCCATTTTTAGAGGTGATATTTCATTAAACAAATATAAAAATGGAAAAAGTACCATAATAAAAATAGCTGACCCCCTATCCAGTAATTTGTTTGAATTTCCTGCAAAACCAGAAAGATTTAATAATAATACTTATACAATGGCCACTACGGACGATTTTAAAACCATTAATGGAGAATCTATCGTTGGAGAAGGAGATATTCTTTTAAGTGGCGAAATCCAAGAGGCTCCTATTAACGGAAATCAATATGGCAGGCAAAACGGGGAATGGACTGAAATAACAAGTAAGAATGAATCTTATAATTTACAACAAATACTAGATACAGGAAATACTGCTACTATTGGAAGTTCAAAAACTAATTTAATGCAGTCTATTAAAGGTGATATTGAGACTACTTTTCAAAATATAAATGGCAATAATTCTGCTGATCTAACCATTAACTCCTTTGGATTAGCTTCTATACATGCTGTATCATCTAAAACAACTACAGGTTTAGAGCTTAATGCAAACGATGCTTCTACAAACAAGATCCAATTATATCTAAGAGATTCTGAATTAGCAGGAAGTACCACTGTTATAATGGATAGTATCACTAATGAAGGTCATTCTGTTATTAAAATTCCACAAAAAGTAGGTGAGCACACTGTTGCTCTTCTTGATGATGTAAACTCTCCCGTTTCGTCGACAAAAGTCGGGATTGTTAATAACACTTCGCTTCAGGAACTTGGAGGGGCTGACAAACTTATAAATGGAGTAAGAGTAGGAAAAGGACTTGGGACTGCAGCAGAGAATATTGTACTTGGTAGTGCTCTTACAGGCAGCTCATTTACAACAGGTGATTGCAACACCGCCATTGGATACGATTCGATGATAGCTAATACAACAGGAGAAAACAATTCGGCATTTGGAGAATGGGCCTTACGCAGTAATATAACGGGAAATAATAATACGGCTGTTGGCGTAAATGCACTGAATGCAAATACAACTGCTGATTATAATACCGCACTGGGAGTAAGTGCTTTATCAAAAAATATAAATGGTCATCAGAATGTGGCTATTGGTGCCAGTTCACTGCGTAATAATGTATCAGGAAACAATAATGTAGCCATTGGCACAAGTGCTATGTTTAATACCGTTGGAAATTTAAATTCTAATGTATATGGCGCCTTATGTGTCGCAATTGGCGCAGGTGCAATGTATTCGAATACAACGGGGAATGCTGTGGCTGTGGGGGCAAACACTTTATTTAATCAAACAACCGGAACATATAATATTGGAATAGGTGATCAGGCCGGAAGTGGTATAACGACCGGAAGTGGTAATACCATAATTGCGGGGACTGGATTTATATTGCGTGGTGGCGGTATCACAACAGGTTCAAATAATATGATTCTCGCACCAAACAGTGGTAATACTACTGGTATAACGACAGGAAGTGGCAATGTGGTTTTAGGAAAAGTAACAGGCCTTTTAGCTAACGCCTCAAATACAATCACTATAGCTGATGGAGTTGGAAACATTGCTTTAACCAAAGACACTACTGGCGAAATTAAAGCACCAAATTTGAATAAGACATTAATAGTTTCAGGAGGTGCAAAAAGTTTGATTAATAAAGAATACTTAGAACTTACAACATCTGTTGAAAATGCAACTACAGCTGCTTTGACGGTTACGAATCTAAATACAACTTATCCAAATGCGATGGCTGGTTTTCGAGTGGTATGTACTGCCATTTCAGGTGGAGGGTTGATTTATGAAAAAACAGCTACTAGATGGATTCAATACTCAGTTACAACAGTTGCACCTTAAAAACAATACTATAAAATTCTATGAATAAATCAAAAATCGCAGTAATTGCAAGCCTATTAATCGTTTTAACGGGTTTCATTGACACTAAATTTGACCTTTTACAAGACGCAGGATTGACCGAAATAGCTATTAATAGAATCAAACTGATCGGATTAGTTTTATCTGCGTCATTGCCAAGTATTTCAAACTTGTTTTCAAATAAAAAAGCATAAAAATTCTGTTGTCCTCAAAAAACAAACTAGAGCATTTATTATTAAAATGAGACAGTCAAGATTATTCAATAATCCTGGAGCGCTTTTGGGTAATGAATACTAAAAGAAACTCGTTGTCTTATTGTAGTTACAAGCTCACATCTTTCTCTAAGCACAATATTTTCTGTTGAAACTACCCAAAAGCATCTGTTCTGTTTTTTCATTCCTAAATAATCCTAGTACTCTCTTGGTCCCACAATGAGAGATTAATATTCTAAACATCTGTAATCTAACTTCACAATCCATCCAAACATATTATGGCAACAAATATCAATACCATTCTAAGCTGGTTCAAAACTGGCGAAAAACCAACTCAAAAACAATTTTGGGATTCCTGGCAAAGCTTTTGGCATAAAGACGAGCAAATTCCGCAAAACAGCGTAGCCAATCTGAAAAATACATTGGATACCAAGGCAGATCAATTGCAATTTGAAGCTCACAAAATTGACAGAAACGCTCATAATGCATTGTTTTCAGCTAAAGAAGACAAGAGTCAAAAAGGTGTTGCCGAAGGTTATGCCCCATTAAACAATTTTGCAAAATTAGCCAGCCAATATCTAGATATTGTAAATGATTTGGTAACAGGTGGCTCTTCTTCGCTTTTAAGTGCCGAACAGGGTAAGATTCTAAAGAATCAAATTAACAGCATCAACCTTTTATTGACTTCAGATAATACCAATCTTGATACCGTTCAAAAAATTGTCGATGCCATCGAAACTGTTCAGCATTCACTAAATACTATTCTGGTAAACGATTTAACTACCGGTGGTGCGGATAAAGCATTGACAGCCGAGATGGGGAAATCATTGCAATCCAACAAAGTAGATAAATCTTCCGGAAAAAGTTTGCTTTCAGATAGCGAAATAACCCGTCTGGCAACACTCTCCAACTATATACATCCTGCCAATCATTCGCCGGAAATTATTGTTCAGAATTCTCAGAATAGATTTGTAACTGACACAGAAAAAGCAATATGGAATGCAAAACAAGCTGCGTTGAATTTCACCCCTGAAAATACAATTCATAAAAATACCGCAAACGGATATGCAGGTCTTGGAGCTGACGGAAAATTAATTTCTTCTCAACTTCCTTCTATTACCGTAAACAACACCTTTGTAATTGATTCAGAAACCAAAATGCTTGCTTTGGCAGTTGAAACCGGAGATGTAGCCGTTAGATCTGATATCAATAAATCGTTTATTTTAAAAGGCACCAACCCCTTACTAATAGGAGATTGGCAGGAATTACTAACTCCAACCAGTGATGTAACAACCGTTTTTGGACGTAATGGAGCCATTACCGCTCAAACAGGAGATTATACGGCAGATCAGATTCTGGAAACCCAAACCAAAAAATTTCAATCTGCAAAGCAACAAGCTTTTAACGATGCTACTTCGAGTATTCAAACACAATTAGATGCAAAAATATCAAACGCGACACATACAGGTGATGCTATTGGAACAACATCGTTGACTGTGAAAGGAATTAACGGAAAGTTACTTTCAGAATTACCCACTGGTATTTTAAAAAATACTACTTCTACAGGAGTTCCAGTCATCGCAACCGTAAGAACAGATTATGCCGAGCCTACCACAGCACTTGCAACCGGAATCCTGAAAAACACTACCTCTACCGGAGCACATACTATTGCAACAGCAAGTGATTTTCCTATATTAAACCAAGATACAACCGGAACAGCAAGTAATTCGATAAACCTTGCAGGACAACCGTTTTCCTATTTTGCCCCTGTTAACTCTCCTGTATTTTTAGGAATTCCAAAAGCACCAACTGCTGCACCCGGGACATATACAGACCAATTAGCCACTACAAGTTTTGTAACATCAGCTCTTTCAGTACTTAACAATTTTATCGATAAAAATTCAGTTCAAACTATACCCGGGCCAAAAACTTTTACCAATACCATCTTTACTAACGGTATATTTAACCAATTTTCATCGACAGCGGCTTTTAGCTCCAATACACCTGGAAGTGTACAAATCCATAATTCATTAGATGGAGGTGCCTATATGGAATTTGGAAGTTTTTTTGCAACAGAAAGATCCTACAGAATAGGTGTCGATACAGATGGTAAATTTAAAATTGGATACATGAATAGTGTACCTAACTTTATTTATAGCAAAGCTAATGGTAATTTACAGATTTCCTCACTGACTTCCACAACTCTAACGGGCGGTAATAATACTGATGGCTATCTTCCATTGGCATCAACTGGGGGGCTTCTCAAAAACTCGGCTGTTTTTCAAAAAGCAAATAATATTGGAATTGGTGTTGCAGCACCTACTGCACCACTACATGTTTTGGGAGGAATAAGAACCGAAACAGTAGCTCCAATACAAGGAACCACGGCGGGAAGTGCCGGAGAAATTCGGGCAGTCGCCGGATTTATTTATGTATGTTCCGGAGGAACGGTATGGACCCGAGCAGCATTAACCACTTTCTAAACAAAACAAAAATAGTTCCCAAACCGCCGTAAACTTTAAGTTTATGGCGGTTTGGGAACTATTTTTGAATAAAAACACAGCCAGTCTAAAGGTAAAGAAGGATTAAAAAAAATGCACCATAATCCACTAAAAACAAACACCTTAACCACAAATCCTTTCTACTGAAACTACTGAAAACAGCACTCGTATTTTTCTTTTTTCAGTTCCTTATACCTTACTTTTACAGCTGCTAATAAACTCTATTGGCATTCTCAAACCGCCATAATAGTACAGCTTACTTTTAGGAATCTCCTAAAGGGAACTACCTCATCTATAGCGATCATCGTTAACAGCAATACCAACAATTAAAAATCAAACCCATCATGGATTTCACACCCAAAGATTTAGGAGAAACACCTTCGGCACCAGACATGAGCAATTTTAAAAACCCTTTGGGGCAGCAACCCGAGGGCAACATTATTATTGGAAATTTTACAATTAGCCCCTTAATGCAGTCACAAAAAAGTGAAAGCCTGGCCGAAGTCCTAAAAAAAGAAAGTACGGACAGCTCGATCTAAGATCAAAAAACTGCCCTTTTTTCTGCATTACCTCAAACAACAAATTCCTTAAAACAAAAAAATGTTAGACGAAAAAGCAATAGAAAAACTAAAAGAAAAATACGGTAACGTATTAAAACTTACTTCTGATGATCAATCAACAACCGCTTACTGTAAAAAACCATCTTTTACCACATTTCTGAATTATCAAAAACGCTACAAGGACAATCCGCATGAAGCGATTTTGTTTCTGTTTCAGGAATGTGTGCTTGAAAAAGAAAATTATGAGGACGAATTTATGCTTTCAGCAGGAAATTCTATGATTCAAATGATCCAAAAAGACAGCGAATTTACCATAAATGCGACACCTCAACAAGATGAATTCAAGAAGTCGGCAGCTCTGATTCGTCAGGCTTTTCAGGTAGATCCTTATCAATTACCAATGGATGAGTTTTACAAATTAATCGAAGAAGCACTTTGGCTGCAAAAGCACAACGAAACCAGACTGGAAAACACCTTCATCACCGCCTTTGCTAAAACATTTTCAAACTAAAAACTAAAAACAATCATGAAATTCAATTTTAATGTAAACGAAATTTTAGATACCAACGACATTGAATATACTGGTATTAACTATAACGAATCGGAATCGAAAGATTTTATTATCGATAAAACCGGAGGTGAATTTAACCTGAGAATTTTTGCTCCATTAATTTTTGAACCTCTGGTAAAAAACGATCTTAATCTGCCGAGTCTCCGCATAGACGCTGTTACCGTCAATTTAAATCGTTCAAAAGTCATCAAAAAAGAAGGAATAGAAGGCAGAGACTCCACCATTAAAGAACACATCACCAATGGAGATTTTAGCATTTCGATTGAAGGATTAATTGCCAATGAAAGTGGTGATGAATATCCGAAAGAGAAACTTTTCTTGTTGAAACAATTTCTGAATGCTCCTTATGCTTTAAGAGTAACCCACGCGATCTTAAACCGATTTGGTATTTATGAACTTGTAATCGACTCCTACTCTATTCCCTCTATTTCCGGAACAAAAAACATTCAAAAATTTACCGCCAGCGCCACATCAGACGAAACTGTAGAACTAATAATCAGAGACAATGCTTAAACTAAACGCCAGAATCAAAGTTTATGAAACGGTTAGGCTCATCCCTACTCCAAAGTTTTATGAATTTACGTATGTGAAAAACGTAGAAATCAACAGTTCGTATAAATCTCTTACGGATACTGCCACGATTGTTATGCCTCAAAAAGTCTATACCGACACGAAAGGATTTGACCAGAACTTATTTGCAAATGCCAGCGGCGAACAAAAAACAATTCATGATTTTTTTAAGCTTGAGAATTTTATCGAAATATTTTTAGGCTATGACGGAGATTACAAACCGGCTTTCAGAGGTTACATTACGGGAGTACAATCAGATACCAATGCTACCATAACCTGTGAAGATTTAATGTACGCCTTTAAAAAAATAAAAGCGGTAAAAGATGATACGGTTCAGGATAAAAACGATACTCTGAACGTGGTGGCTACAAATCCGACAACAAATGTCGAAAAATTTAATCCGAAAACTTTCTTTGAAAAAAGAATCAGAGAACTAAATCTTCCTTTAAAGATCAATGCTCTTGACGAAGATTTAGGAAATCTCATGATCAACAGAGGTCAGACTTTGGCTCAAGTTTTTGAAATGCTCAAAGACAAAGGAATCTATACCTATTTTAAAACCGAAAACCTGGTTCCTGTACTTACTATTACCAATAATCCGCAACAACATACTGCTGCAGAATTAGCCGGTTTTATTGATCGAAATTTTATTAAAAGCCCATTGGCCGGAGCACTTGCAAAAAAATTAATCAATCAAGGACTTAGTCTTTTAAGTTCGAAGTTAAATAAAATTGCTCAGTCAGTTTCAGGCGGTTTTTTAGGAAAAGCAAGTTTTAGATTTCGCTATAATATCATCGAAGATAAACTGGTCGTTGTAAAAGAATCGACAAAAAATACCCGCACACGAGTAGAAAAATACTTCAAAAATTCGAACACTCCAATTTACATCGAATTAGGTGACCCGAATGGGCAATTAGTAAAAACTCACGTATTGCATAGCGACAATGAAAATCTTCCTAATGATGCTGCCGGTTTCAAACAAACAGCTACAAAAGTTGCTTCAGAGTTGTATCAGTATGCTGCTTTAAGAGCAATGGAATCAAAACCCAGTGGATTTGAAGGTTCCTTTCTCACATTTGGAGAACCTTTTGTGCGGCCAACGGACAAAGTAATTCTTGAAAATGCCAAGGATAAAGAAAAAAACGGAACCTTTCAGGTCGAAAAAGTTGAACGCATTTATGGCGAAAACGGCTACAGACAAAGGATTTACATTGGAAGAAGAGTAGAAGCAATTTAAAAACACAAAAATGGGAAACATAACCGATCTTATCAAAGATGTCGCCAGTAAAAATCAAATTATTGAAACCTTTGCGGCAAAAGTCATCGAAATAAATAAAGAAACAACATCTCCCCACAATACTGAGGATGCCTATACGGTAAACATTATGCGAGCCGATGGCGCCGTTATTAAAAATGTACGACTTAAGGCCTCAATTCTGGATTTGGAACAGGGAATTATTACCATACCCAAAAAAGACAGCTGGGTTTTGGCCTCAATCATAGACGGAATTGAAACCAGGGCTTTTATTTCACAGTTTTCTGAAGTCGAACGAGTAATGGGGAGAATTGAGGCTACAAGCGATCCCAAGTTATTTCTGGATTACAGTGCCAATGGTAATAACATACATGTTCGCTATATAAAAACGGATGCAAAAGCCGAAACCGATGAAACCAAAATCATTGATATCGCTAAAATTGAATTTGACAAGGACAAAAATTTTAAAATTAGCTATTTTAATGAGGATGAAAAAACCTTAGCCTCGACACTCTTTACTCCTGATAGTCTAACTACAACTTTTAATTCGATAGAGAACAAAGAAGCACAAGAACGCTTGAATTTAACCTTAAAAAAAGATCAGGTATCTGTTCAATTTACAAATGAAACGGGGAAATTAAGAAACCAAACTACAATATCGCCTACAGAAACCAATTTTTCTTTAAACGACGAACAAGGTGTTCAAAAACAAAAAACTACACTAACTAAGGATAGTATAGAAAATGTTTTTCTCAATGGTGAAAACATACTTTCAAGAGCCAGTTTAACCGAACTGCGTTCTGTTGTGACTTTAGGAGATAATATTTCATGGGTAAGTAAAGACAAATTAGAATTAAAATCAAAAGACAGCTTGTTTACAATTGATGCTAACGGAATTTTATTCGACTCAAAAAAAAGCATAACCATCAAAGGAGACTCTATAAAAATCGAAGCTGCTGCAAATACAACCATTAGTGGCGACTCTGTAAACATAAACTAATCTTATGGCCGAATATTTAACAAATGGAGCAAAACTAAAATGCTCCGCCGGACAACTTGAAACCGATTTTGTGGTTAGTAATGCTAAAAAAGTTTTAATCCAAAACAAAGCTGCAGGTAACGAAACTGACAATAAAATAATCCAAAATGTTCCTGTTTTTGGTCCCTGCAAACTGCAACCAAACGGCTCTAACTTCTTTCCCTGCAATACAAATCCGGCAACATTACAATGGCAGGCCTGTAAAAATGATGTTACTATAGGCGGTACAAAAGCTGTAGTTGATACTTCATTTCTAACTTGTAGTGTTGGAGGCATCATAAAACCATCCGATTCCGGTCAAAAATAAAAACACAGCTCATGGGAAAAGTCAAAACAGGATACATCAAGGAGTATAACACCCCTCCAAAATCTGATGCAAAAAACGCCGAATTTTTAGTTTATTTTAGAGAAACCAGCAGTTACAATGGTGGCTTCGGAATTGATTATATGAGCGGAGAACCTCAACGATTCAAAAATGATGGTTCAGAAATAAGGTATAAAAATACAATAGAATCCGGTAATTGGGCAGACTTTGAAAAATTATACAATCCTTCAAAAATATACAATCTGCCCTATTATAGTTCCTGGATTAGTATGTACAAAGACAACTTTACGGTTACCGGCGAACAGGTAAAACTAACCCTATATATCGATAAAGGATCTGGAAACTGGGACAATAAAGGAATCATAGACGAAATTGTAATGGCGCCAAAAGATGGTTTGAGTTTTGTTCCCGACAGGCTTCCTGCAAAAACCGCTCACGAAAAAGAGATTACAGTGTTTTGCAATACCGAACTGACTGGTGATTATCTATACGAAGTTAAAGATCAAAACGGGAACGTTATCGGATTGCTCAACTTTTGTAAAAACAATAGCAGTCAGCAAAAAAAGATTAATGTAAGATTGGTAAATGTTAAACTTTTTGGTGTCGAAACCTTTAGCACAAATCTTGTTCAAATACAAAAATGGCTGGCAAAGGAAGGTCTTAATCAGGCAATGGTAAACGCGAATTTTAGTACTGCAGTTGAAGAACTTGATCTGTCCCTCCCAAAATACGCCGCAGCTATTAATTCAACACGAACGGTTGGTGGCAGAATTCAGGATTACATTTCCAACTATGATTTATTACTTGAAACAATTGAAAAAAATGATACCAGCGGCAATGCCAAAGTACTTACCTATTATTTTATAAATAAAGATGCCGTTGACGGCGGTTACGATCCCGAAACTGGTGCTCCTAAGGGATGGCTCAACGGAATGGGGTCTCCTTCACCTAAAAAATCTGTTCTTATATTTAATAAAACAAACAGTCTGGGATACAAAAAAGGTACAATTGTACACGAAGGATTACACACGATGGGGCTCCCCCATTTTTTCAATAATGGTCCTGGTTTTGGGAATGGTAAATTCTACTTCAAAAAATGGGAAACAGACAATATTATGGATTATTACAGGGCCGGAACATCCGATAAACGCACGCGAATTATAAAATGGCAGTGGGACGAAATTAGAAAAGACAAAACTTTATTGTAGCTTTTTTCAGCAGCATATTGTTTATATTTACGCTTTAATCCAACAAAAAAATATGCGTTTTTATTCTAAAGCTCTACTTTTCCTGCTTATTTTCATCTGGAGTTGTGCCACTAAAAATACGACTAACAAAAAAAAGCAGGGCAGAATCTGGCAAAAAGAATACACAAATTATGTAACTGATCTTCTTGAAAACAAAAAATACGATACCACTTTTATACAAAAACGGTCAGGCAGCATTGATAATATCAAGTTTAAAAGTGAATCCTTCTACAAGAATCAATTTGTAAATGATGCCAAAGGAGTTAAATACATACATACTGTAGCGCTAAATCATGACCTGGTTACTATTGTAAATCGCATCGATTCTTTAGGGAATGTAATAACTCAAAACATCTATTCTGTAAGGTCTCCAAAATACGATAGTAAATTATCTTATACTCTTTCAAAAAACAAAGTTCAGTTTGGAGTTGACGGCTACCCTATAAAAATAGAGGATGTAATTGAAATATTTGCTACACGAAAAAAAATACAAAAATCTGAATTTGGAATTTTTAATAATGCCCTCAAATTAGATCCGGAATATAGCCTAATCAATGAGGGAGTTTGCTTTTTTGAAAAATCAGGAGTTTGGTCGATACAGTATATGACAAGCGTTGGAGCAGTATTAAAACAAGGAAAGGAAGCCTGGGTAATGACTATAGATGCAAAAACAGGAAACATCCTCGAGGATGTAAAATGTACCATCACAGGAGAGACTTACAGATTACCTGAAAGTTATTTAAAATATAAAGACGGCTACTTTAGACCTCAAAAATAAATAGCCGACAAACTATAAAAAAACTGCAACAGATTGTTGCAGTTTTTTTGTTTCTCTAGTTTTGCTTTTTTCTCAAAGTCTCTTCCAGTTCAAAGAACTTACTCTCGAGAGTATGAAGTTTTTCATAAATATTAATCGGGTCCGGCATTTGTTTTGAGGCATACATACTGGCATACCAAACTTCCAGAATATCTTCGGCATAAATAGAATACATCGGGTAATTTCCGTCTCTGTTATCTGATTTAAGGATTAATTTTCCGCTTTCTCTAATTCGGTTTAAAACCCTTTTCACTACTACTCCGTCATTTTTACTGATAATAACATAAATTCTTCCGTCTAAAATATCATCAAAATTGTCAACATATTTCCCAAAAAGATAATCTCCGTCATGTATGGTGGTTGACATTGAATTTCCTTTAATTTCAAAACACCTGTAAGTCCCGTTTTTTAACATTGGCATACTGAACGAAGGTAACGTTTCCATATATTCCGGATCCGAATAGCCGTCTAAATAACCCGCACGGGCCTTAACCCCAACAAAATTAATATTCTCCTCTCCGTCTTCATTTACGGTTATGATTTTTGGTAAATTTAATCCAACAACATCACTATTTGTTTTGGCAACAAAAATCTCTTCGCTTTCTCCAAAGAAATACTCCGGATTTACATTGCAATGGGTAATAATACTTTGAAGCAAATCAAAACCTGGTTTGGTTCTTTTCCTCTCCCCGTCAGACTGCAATCTTCCAATCGTGATACTGTCTATTGTAGTGCTGGTCACTCCTATTAACTTCGCGAATGAGTTATTGTTTAACTTCATTTCGTCTATAATACGTTTTATTTTAGCATGTATCTCCATGATGTAGTTGTATTTGTTATTTTATGTAATATGTTTAAAACACTTCACACATTCCACTATATGTTGCAAAACTAAATAATATATAACAAATAATTGCATTCTTTTAAGTATTTTTTATATAACTACTAATTTTAAAGACATTTGCAGGTTGTTTCTTATTGTATTACTCGAATATTACACAGAAAAACACCAATCATATTACTGAAACTATTGCATTTTTTATTGTAATATGTTGTATAATTTAAAACATATGTTGTATATTTGTCAAAAAATAATCCATCATATGATTTTAAAAGACTTTTATAACGAGAAAAAAAACGCAATTCAGTCAGCCTTTACAGCTGATGCGCCAACAGTACAACTTTACAGTGATGCTATTTTTAAAACTTCTATTGAAACACCAGTAGTAATGTTTAAATACGACAACATAAACTGGGAAACATCTTCTGAAAAGAATTACAAAGCCGACGTTTCTTTTTGCCTGTATATTGTATTGCCCGTCGACACTATTTCTTCAACAAGTTATGCAAATGCATTTGATATTGCACAGCGTATTGACAAAGCAGTATTGTCGAACAACAATAGCAACAGCCATATTGACAGCAATTCAACATTTAAAATAAAAGAAAAGCAATGTACAAATGAACATACCTACTGGAACAAAAACGACTATTTCATTTGGGAGATCACTTATAAAACAACCCTGATCGAAAATACATTAAAAAAGAAATACATCCTTTTTAATAATGGATTAAGCAACGAAGCTCTGGAAGATTTAGGATACGATTTAACTTCAGACATTATCTCCATAAATCCAAATCAGGTGAAAGGAGAAATAGATTTAAATACCACACCCTAAACAAGAACTGCGGCAATCAAAAGTACTCAATAACAAACCGATAACTAAGAAGCATATTACCAAAAACGAATCCTTACCACTAAACTCCCACAAATGAAAAGAAGCAGAACCCTATTAGACAAAAGAAGAGAATACGTTATTAACTATCTAAATAGAAATCAGGCTAAACAAATGAAAGTTGTGGTTTCGGAACTTTCCGATACTTTGTTCTTAACAGAACGCACTATTTACACGATTATAAATGAAGGATTGTCTTTAGAAGCCAGAGCCTAACCTACTGAAACTACTGGCTTTGACAATCAAAAAACTTGGAAAAACGACCTTTGAGCCTTAAATTTGCACTTGCCCGCAGACCACAAACTTACCCGACAATTCAGGGCAAAAACCAAATACTATTGACCGTCCAAAAGCACTTATTCTAGTCTTTGGATTCCGGATTACGAATACCCTTTCAACAAAAATAAACAACTGACACTAACAAGTTTAACCACTTGTTACAGCTCCCCTTTTGCCTTTTATTAAGCAAAAAACAAATTTTAAACATTTAAACATTCTATATTATGAGTACATTAAACGATGTAGTGATTACCAAATTATCAGGCGGATTAGGAAGAAGAACTCCGGAACAGGACATGGTTTCAGGATTGCTTTTTGACGGAGCTGCAACTGCAAAATTAGCATTAGACAAAATAGCACGTCTGGCTTCATTAGAAGATGCAGAGACTCTAGGAATTACAGCTGATTATGATGTGTACGGGCAATCGGCTTATTATCAAATTCAACAATTTTTCAGGATGAATCCTTCCGGAGACTTGTATATTATGGCCACTAAAGGAGATTCTTACGAAACTGTAGTTGGAAAGGCGATGGCTATGCAGGAACAAGCAAACGGAAATATTCGTCAAATGGCAATTATTTTTTCCGGAACCACCACATTTACACAAACAGAGGCTGCTGCAAAAAAAGCACAAACACAAGCAGCTCTTGCTTACAAAGATTTCATGCCATTTGAAATCATTTTAGAAGGAAAAGGGTTTGATTCTGAAACCGCTTCCAATTTGGCTGAGTTAAACGCAGAAAATGTATCTGTTGTAGTGGCTATGGATGTTGAGAAAGCTTTTGAGCAAAAATTATTTCAAAAAGGTGCCACAACAGAAAATGACAAACTTTATACTTTAGCTGCAAAAGAACGTTTAGTTGAAGTAAAAAATTCTTCCAATCTTTATAACGTAAGTGATGATAAAGGTTTGAAACAGGCAAACGGGGTCAATCTGGAATTCACTTTCAAAGATGTATACAAAAACACAGCTGCTGTCGGACTAGCATTAGGAGCAGTATCCAGAGCAAAAGTATCCGAAAACATTGCCTGGATCGAAAAATTCAATCTTACTGGCGAAGGTTTTGCCAAAGCAGGTTTTATAGGCGGAAAAGAAATTAAAACATTAGGAACTTTAAGCACTTTAAACGAAAAAAGATACATTTTCGTAAAAACACACACGGGCTTATCTGGTGTTTATTTCAACGACAGCCACACTTGTTCTACAGGTACCTCTGACTTTGCTTATGTAGAAAACAACCGTACCATCAACAAAGCAACCCGTTTATTGCGTACCGCTTTATTGCCAAAATTAGCTTCTCCGGTTTTAGTTGATATTGACGGAAAACTACCTCAATCTGTTTCAAAAAGCTTTGAAGGATTATGCAGAAGCGCCTTAGAAAACATGGTTGCCAATCAGGAAGTTTCAGCTTTTGATGTTTATGTTGATCCTAAACAAAACATTCTGGCAACTTCAGAATTGAAAGTGAAAGCCGAAATTACGCCAGTTGGAACTGCCCGTAAAATCAAAGTTGACTTAGGTTTCAAAAATCCTTTTGGAATCGATAAGGCATAATTTGCTTTATTTCTTAGCATTCAAGAACAATAAAATTTCACAAACGATACCGCCATTTCAATTGTCCCGAACAAGAACGGGATAAAGACATAGCTCCTAAGCGTTATCAGAATTATAAAAAAACAAATCAAGATACATATGAACAAATTACCATTAATTAACGGACAACAACACAGCTGGTCATCAATTGAAGTAAGCATTGCGGGTAACATCGTTACCGGTATTACCGCTGTAAACTATAGTGACTCAGTATCTAAAGAAAACCATTACGGAGCCGGAGATATGCCTGTACACAGAGGTAGAGGAAAATATGAGGCAAAAGCTTCCATTACTTTATACAACTACGAAGTAGAAGCCATTTTGGCCGCTTTACCAAAAGGACAAAGATTGCAGGATATTAACCCATTCAGCATCATTGTAAGTTATCTGGACGATAGCAACGAAGTCATCACACATACGGTAAGAAACTGCGAGTTTAACTCAAACAGCAGAGGAATTAGCCAGGGAGACACCAAAATTGCGGTTTCTTTTGACTTAATCTGTTCTCATGTTGAATGGAATTAATCCTCCTGATCAATTCCTAAAATTATAATGCCCTTTCCCTGTCTCTAAAACCGACTAAAAAGAGAAACCCAATATCAACTGCGTTATGCAAAAAAGGAGTTCAAAAGAACATGATTTTTGCCAGCAAACTTATTCTACACGCTCTTTATTAGTCCGTTTTAAACAGGGATTCTTCTTCAGGAGGCTGCCTTGAGCTTATTCAACCCCAAAACAATAACTCAGGCAGCCTCTTTTTTACACCCTTAAATAATTCAGTTTCTATAAAACGCAGAAACTAAATCGGTCGGTTCCTCTAACCGCCTTCCCTAAATCTGACACCAACCACCCTATCATAAAAACAAATAAAAAGTCTCAAAAATGGAAATAGAAAAAACAAAAAACATCGACATTCTTGACGGAAACATTACACAGGCACAATTGAATCAGTGGAAATACAAACATAAAAAAGTAGTGAAACTAACCATTGCAGATGACGACGGAACCATTTTGTTTGCCTATTTCAAAAAACCGGATATCAGCATTCGTTCCGCCGTACTGCAAGCCTCCAAAATGGACGAATTTAAAGCACTCGAAGTATTATTCAAAAACTGTTATCTGGGCGGTGATGCCAAAATCGAGCAGGAAGACGATTTACGTCTCAATATTACCACAGCCTTCTCCGATCATATCCAGCCGAAACCTGTTAAAGTCGAGATTTTGTAACACCTGCCCATTTGCCATACCATAAAATACTAAAAAATGATTACTAAAAACCATACTATAGAACTAAAAGATACCAGCGTTTCTGAAATGGCACGTTTTAGGCAAATTATGCTTGGTATTTGGAGTCAGCAAAAGGAGGATGATAAAAATACCGGGGAAATGCTGAGGTATTTTGAAAATTCACACCTAAATAGGACTGCACATTTTGTAACATTAAATCATGTCATAGAATGTATTAAAAAGAAAGTTGGCAACATTTATCCAAACACCTCTCTTAGTACTTTTCTTGGATATGAAATGAGCACCCCTGACACAGCAGGAAGTATAAATTATACCGATAGCCAGGGAGCTCAAAAACAAGGCGGAGTATCTTTAGAATGGAACACTTTCAATGGGATAAATTTGGTACGAAACACTTTTAGACCGGCTATCGATATTGGCGAACATCACACCGATTTTACGTTAACAATTTTTGATCATAATCTAAAAGAAGTTGCTTTCAAATTTACAGTTCATGATTTTGATATTTTTATTTCTCTTTTTGATTTGTTAGGAATTGTAATTACCAGCGATGATCAGGTAATTATTGATCTGTATCTTAAAAAGATAAAAGAAGCCAATAATAACCCTAACAAATTAGATGTAATTTACGAATCGCTTCCAAGAACTTTATTTGGCAGAATGAATGATGAAGAATTGTATAAACATCTTTATTTGATTTTAAACGATATATCATTTTTAGAAGGTACATTAACGCCTACAAACTTTGACACAAACGAAGACAAAGCCGTTTTACATATTCTTTATGCGATAAAAGACAGAGCACTTTTATACAATACGCTTCGTAATACTGAATTATTATTTAAAATCTATAAAAAACTTCATGGTGCAGAAATACAAGATTTACTTCGCTTTTTAACTCATCTTGTAACTGAATTTGATAGTTCAAAACCAAAGGATACTGTATATTTTGACAACAGTTACTATTTGTTTAGAGATACACATGTAAAAACAGATTGGTCTGCAGGGAAAATCACAATAAATAATTATAAAAACGAAACCAAACTAATTGGAAAAGCAAGGCAGGCACGTAATCCAAAAGAATTGGACAAAATGTATCCTCCAGGAGTTGAAGAAGTACACAATACCCGATATTTCATTCCTAATAAGGCCTTTAATCCGTTAGCGAAATTAAATTTCGGTACAAAACTAGGCGATGTAGGCGAGCAAGTCGGCGATGAGAATACTTTTGTTATTGCCTTAAAACTCCACAACATGGCTACAAAACAGTCCAATTGGGATTTATTTAATGTCGCTACCGATTTATTGAGTTTATTATCTGCTTATGGTGCGTTGCGTGTTGTGCTGGCAAAAGGAGCGCCCATCGCGGCAAGAGCACTTGCGGGAACTGTTTTAGCAAAAGATGCCACTCATTATATCATGTTAAGCAATGGCACATTAGAAAAATGGCATGAAAACGGTTATAGCTGGTTAGCCAATCTTTGGATTGCTTTTAGCGTAACAGTAGATCTTGCTTCTTTTGGATTGCCTAATCTATCCAAAATAGCAAAAGAAGGAAAAGCCGCCTCAGAATTAGCCGAAACAGCGGAAGATGCAAAAGAAATAAAAAGAGTTGCTGATGAAGCAAATAGAATCGTAGAAGCAGAAACGGGGAAAGATATTTCTAAGATGTCTGACAAAGAATATGAGGACTTTTTTGATTATTTAGCAAATTGGGAAGGCAATCCTCAAAAAACCAAAGTAGGTCTTTTCGGGGCAAAAAAACTAAATAGAAGAGAAATTGCCGAATATAAAGCAAAAATAAATGTAATTTCGGAAGGTAAAGCGAAACTAGTTATAGTCTCTGATAGTCATAAATCAATAAAAAAAGGTAAACAAGCGGGATTTAATGCATATTCTAGTACAATTTATGTCAAAAGAGGTTTTACTGAATTCGAAATTTTTCATGAATACAAACACTTAGAAGAGTGCATAAAAATAGGAAAATACGAATATCTTAAAGGAGCCAAAGACATAAGTGGAGACCTAACTCTAGATTTAATTAGAACTTATAAAAGAGAAAAATATGTTTTTGATGAAATAATGAAAAATAAAACTAAATTTAATGAAGCGCAAATAAATGATGCAAAAAGCTACATAAATAATATAATTGAAGACTGTACTAAACAGAATATTGATGTAACAAAAGTAAAATAATCTATGACTATAAAAGAGCAAATAATTCAAAACTTAAAAAGTTGGATAGAGAAAACAAACGTAATTTCATATGATAAAGATATCGGTTTGCGATGCAGAGATAAAGAGGTTACAGAATTAAGAGATGGGAAAACAAAAAAAGAAGTTTACATTGTCTCTTTTAAAACAGAAAGTGATATAGAATATGATCAAAATGGGGAAATAACTTCCTTATTCGAAGGAATGTATTGCTTTGCTTATTTTGATGCTGAAAATTTAGAATTACTCTATATTCATAAAAAAATAGGATATATTGAAGTTGACGGTTCTTATTAATGTATTAACTTCAACTTTCAATCCATTAAACACCCCTTTTTCCAGAATAGAAAAACGGGTGTTTTTTTATCATTTATTTTCATTTTCATCTGCAATATGAAACTATAAAAACCACACAAAGCCCTACTGAAACTACTGACTTACAAAGTTATAATATTTTCAAAACACACTGTTTCAGCGTATTTTTACAGTGTTCTTAAAAGCCCTCGCACCACCAAATTTCCCTTCCTAAAAAGGAATATTTTCAGGATTTATTTAAGGTATTCTTTCAGTCTTAAATAAATTAAAAAACACAATTCCCCTTATCGAATATTGAATACCATGATTGTTTTTTAATAATCAGAAGAGGCTTTTTATGCTTAAAAATTAAAATCATTAATACATACCAATATGGATCAAACCACAAAAAAACACATTGATTTGCTTCATCCTACTGTTCGGGAAGAAGTTGCTAAAATTATCGAAGAATGTGATCTTGCCTTAACCGGAAGAGCAAAAGTGCGCATTACTCAAGGACTCAGATCTTTTCAGGAGCAGGAAGACCTTTATGCTTTTGGCCGAACCAAACCCGGGAAAAAAGTAACCAATGCCAAAGGCGGACAATCGATTCACAATTATGGCTTTGCGGTTGATATCTGTCTCATCATAGATGGCAAAACGGCTTCCTGGGATACGGTAAAAGACTGGGATAATGACCAAATTTCGGATTGGCAGGAATGTGTGAAAATTTTCACTAAGTACAATTGGAACTGGGGCGGAGATTGGAAAACTTTTAAAGACCTTCCGCATTTTGATAAAAAAGGATACAGCGACTGGAAAGTACTAAGCAAACTAAAACGAGACCGAAAAAATTATGTAATCTTATACAAATAAACCGATGAAACATATAAAATTAAAACAGCTTGTTTTTTTAATTGCTTTCGCTTTTATCATCTCCTCCTGTACGGCTACAAAAACGGCCCTATTCGATCCCTATTCATATCAAAAACTGATTGCGTTAAAAATTGAGACCGCCAGCCTGATGGGTAAAGCCAACACTCCTTATCCCCTTCATAAAGAACAAATCAACACTTTATTGCTTGAAGTCGAAAAACTGACTGAATACGAAAAAAACAAGCCTTATAACGAAATCACTTTTTTAATGTGGAAAATATTAACCGACAAAGAAAAAAATCTTTTGGCCGGTTTTTTCAAACGATGGGAAACGAAAGGAGTTTTATCTCCAGCTTTTATACAAGAATCCGAAAAACAAGTTTTGCAAGCTCTCGATTTACTGATTCAATACGAAGCCAAAAAAGACAAAGAGTCAAAAGAGGCACTTATCTATTTAATCAACAGCAACACCTAAAACAATGAATAACACTCCATTATTAGAAGAGCTAAAAAGCAAATTAAAAGTTATAATCACCGAAAGTTATAAAGACAACAAATTTGACCTGGAGAAAAATTTGAACCTCTTTTTAGAAACCTCTAAAGAAAAACTGGAACGCTGGATCTTACTTTTTGCTTCCGGAGATTTAAACGAAGAAGAATTAGAATGGCTGCTAAAAAGTCAGTTAAATTTAACGGCATTCGAGACACTTCAAATAGCCGGAATATCAAAAATAAAACTGAATACGATTAAAAACAATATCCTAAAATTGGTTTTTAAAGTGATTACTGACCTCATTATACCGGCTGTCTAAAAAACTCCTTTTCGCCGCTAAAACCAGGAAACAAACACCTGAAAATCAACACAATTACACTTCTCCTCAACTTACTGAAACTACTGATTCGCAGGCCCTAAAATCTTGGTAAAAGGCAAATACCGGCGTATTTTTACAGTATCAAATAAAACAGCCTCTTTTGAGTATGGCGCGCAGATTCAAAAGAGGACTTAATTCATAAAACAACAAAAAATAACGACAAATGAAAGATTTTATCATAGAAGATGACTTGTTAATTGTAAATGGAGATTTCTTCATTAAAGATGCCGATCAGCAAAACATAGAGCATCTATTGTTAAGTCAGAAAGGAAGTTATAAAGAGTTTCCTATTCTGGGAGTAGGAATTAAAAAATACATCAACAGCCCGGATGCAACCTCCAGGCTAAGACTGGAAAACGAAATAGACAAACAATTATCGTACGACAACTTTTATGTAAAAACATTAGATGTTAACGATTTACAAAACATTAGAATCGATGGAAACTATTAAACCACAGGAAAACCAAAACATTTTTGATCTCTCTTTACAGGAATACGGAAGTATAGAAAAAGTATTTGATCTTTTAGAAGACAATGATCAGTTTAACATTACCGAAGATCTTTCGGTATACGAAGATTTAAAAATAGGCAGAGAGGCCTTTAAAAAGGACATTGTAGAATATTACAATTCCCGAAAATTAAAGCCTGCAACTTCTATTACAGATGAAGAACAATATTTACTGGACAATTTCTCCGGTATTGATTATATGATTATTGACGAAGATTTTTTCGTTTATTAATAGCTCTTCTGCTTTACAATTATCTAAAAAAGAGGCAATTAAGCTTTATTTTTTAGAACTCTCTAAAAATAAAACTACTTCTCTGTAGTATTTACACCAAAACATAAACTATTATCTATAAGCATATTACACATGTCTTACAGGCTAAACTATTGTAAAAAATCAAAATATGGCACGTACAATTGCTGAAATACAGAATGAAATTCTGATCGAAAAAGGGAAACAGCCCTCCCTAAATAACCTAACCGATTCAAAAGCGGCTATTTGGAGACTCTGGATCAATATAATGGCTACCGCTATTTGGGTACATGAAAAAATAGTTGAAAAAAATGCCCTGATCTCAAGACCTCATACACTAAACTGGTATCGCGAACAAGCTTTAAATTTTCATTATGGAATGTCGCAAATCTGGAAAGAAGGTGCCTACCGATTTGATACCGCAGGACTTACCGACGCTGAGATTGAAAATTCTAAAATCATAAAACATTGCGCCGTAAGCGAAGTTGACTTAGAAACGGTACTTGATCCGAATAAAAAACCGGAAGAAATATTCTCCGATTATTTTCATAATAAAGTAGGCGTAGTTTTTATAAAAGTAGCTACGGTAAAAGAGGATAAAATTTCGAGAATTGATGTCCCAAATGAGCTTTATGCCTTTAAAGAATATATTGCCAAAATAAAAGATGCTGGAAATCAAATTTTTATAACATCCGATCAGGGCGATATTCTAAAGCTGAATTTGAATGTTTACATCGATCCTTTGACTATTTATATCGACCCAAAAGACATTGAATATTATCAGTTAAAAAGTTTAAGCAGGGAGTTAAAACAAGAGGAACAAAAAAAACTGGCAGATTACGAATTAGCCCACATAAATGATCCTTTAAATCCAAAAAACGGCTCATTGCTATTCGATACAGAGAAATTCCCTGTACTGGAAACTGTTAAAGAACATCTCAAAAACATCGAGTTCAATGGTGCTTTTGTCAAAACCTATCTTGTTGATGCGATTCAAAAAGCGGAAGGTGTCAAAATTCCGGTCCTGACTAAGATTCAAACTTCGGTGGCAAAAAATCCTAGTGATGCTCAGAATCCTTTACCTACAGATGCCACCAACATAGAATATTTCATTCCAAAAGCAGGTTATTTTGATTTGGATACACTTGAGGTTGAGATCAATTATATCCCTTATACTTTTTATCGCGATAACCAATAGTCTAATACATGTACAATGAATAAATACACAATTCTAAAATGGGAAAAGTTATTATTATGGCTCATCCCTCCTATCCTCAGAAAAAAAACACATTTTAACTGGCTCAATGTTTTACTCGCTCCACTTCGTATTATATATGAAGAAACATTGTATAAAATGCAGCATACCGGCCAAGTCATTTATCTGGAAAAAGTATTGAACGAAACCTTTAATCCGACCAAAAGTTACAATCCTAATGCAAGTACAGAACAAAAACGATTAGACCAATTAATTTACATAGATGAATCGGTAAAACCTACGATACAATATGTATACCTGCATAAAGAGTATTTCGAACCAGACAAGGTTTTACCGGATCTCACCATACTAAAAGGGGCCTTAAGGATTCCGTTACTAGAAGTTTTTAAACATGACGAATACAATAACAAAGACAATAAACCGGTTTATCTCGCTCATCGTAAGGATTACACCAAAATTAACTATGCCAATTTCAGAGTCTTTATTCCTGAAAATCTAATCAAGAATCAGACTATTCTTAGCCAGCCAAAGAAAGGCGAAACAGCATCAAACACAGCAGCTATTAATGTGACGGATAGCAAGTATCACAATCTGCTTAACTTTTACAAATTAGCCGGAAAGAGCTATGAAAGTTACGCTTACGGGCCGGAAAAGTAAACAATAGCAACACAAACAACTTAAAAAACAACAGTCCTTTAAATTAATAAAAAATGAAAAAAGTAAATTTTAATCATTCAGGAGGTTTTCCTCTCGAACAGGAAACTTTAGAAAGACTTCAAGCAGCTGATAAATCTGAATTATACGAAGCCTTAAAGGCGCATCTTAGCCTCGATATCGCTTTTAATTATATTTTAGCCTCCCCTAAAAATGGCACAAAAGGCCTGGCAATTATACATCAGAACGAAAAAGATTCTCAAGGCAAAGTAGAAAGGCGCGGAATCTTATACCCTATTAACCCAGGGACTGATGCAGGTTACCTAAAAACTACGCGAAACGGTACCAATTTGGTATATGGCGATGGAACATCTCAAACGGCTTATTTTGATTATGAAGCACAATACATCGGTCAAACCGAATACGATACTGCGGATAAAAGTGGTACCAATAATACTGAATCCTCAACAGTTTATTATTATGAACTGAAAAATTTCAGAAAGGTTATGGATCTTGCAACCCTTGAAGCAATTCTTGCCGGACTGGATAATAGCGTTAAAGCCAATACCAAGGCAATAGGTGAAAACGCCACTGCAATTGGGGAAATAAAACAAAACTATCTTCCTCGTGACGGTTCAAAGTCTATGACAGGAAATTTGACTGTAGATGGAAAGCTCTATTTAAACAATACAAATTCAGCAAACTCTGATGGTTCTATATTAGTACTGGACAGTTCAAATCAGGTTATTAAAGGAAATTCCTTAATCAACCCTTTACTTAACAGTGTCACAGATTTGGTTAACCGTGTTATAGAATTAGAGAAGAAACAAAAATCGGCCATCCCTGAAGGAATGATTGCTATTTGGGGCAAACCGGCGCCATTTCCTGAAGGTTGGATAGAGTATGTAGGCCTTAGAGGAAGAATGCCTTTTGGTCTTAATCCTAATGATTCTGAATTTTCACAATTAGGACATTCCGGAGGAGAAAAAAATAAGAAACTGACAATTGATGAACTTCCAAAAATAAGTCCGGTAAATGGTCGAGCTTTTAGGAAAGGAGGCTCTTGGGGAAGTAATAAAGGAGTAACAATTGGGGATTATGACGGTGGAGATTTTTTAGATGGCGAATTAATAAAACCTTTTGGGGGAGATCAGGAGTTTAGTTTAATGAATCCCTACAAAATTGTTCATTTCATTCAATACGTAGGACTTTCAGGCGACACAACAAAACCCACAAGCCCGACCAATTTAAAGGTATCCGACATTGCTTCTACAAGTTTAACCTTAAGCTGGACTGCGGCAACGGATAATGTCGCTATTGACAAGTATCTCGTCTCTGTAAACAACGGTACAGCAGTCCCGGTAAACGGCAATTTACTTTCCTATAATGTAATCGGATTATCCCCGGGAACATTATATAGTTTTAAAGTCTTTGCACAAGATGCTGCAGGAAATGTATCCAATCCGAGTCTTACGATAAATGAGTCAACAGCACTATTGATCGAAAAACCTTCTTATATTACCTGTTACTCATCGGGAGAGAACAAAATAACAATTGAATGGGATCTTCCACCTCGTTCTAGTGGAGCTTCTTATTATGAGGTATGGAGACGAACGGCGGGCGGAACTTCGGCATTAATTGCGACAAGTTCTAACCTCTCTTATCTTGATACAGGCTCTTATGACACAACTTATTTTTATAAAGTACGAGCAGTTAATAGCTCTGGTAATGTATCAGATTTCACTATTGAAGAATCGGCAACCACAGAACCTAGAGTTATTTCCTGTTTTGATGTAGAATCATTGGTTACAATGGCATCAGGCCAATCTAAAAAACTAAAAAATATTGTAGTTGGCGACAAGCTTCAAGGATTCTCTTTCCCAAATGAGATTGACGAATCTGAAGGTGATTATTTTTTATGGAATGGAAAATTAAATGAAGCTGTCAAAGCAGAAGTAACTGTAGTCAATAAAAGAACCAGTATTCAGCCGGATTACTACGAAATTAAAGCGGCCGATGTTGTCATTAAAGCTACAGGGGAACATCCAATACTAATTACGGAAGATGGTGAAAACCTTAAATGGGTAAGTACTAAAAACGTACTACAAAACATGTCTTTGGTTGATAAACTCGGAAAAACTAAACCTGTCGAATCGATCTTATTCAAAGAAGAGCCACTAGAAGTAGCGCTTTTAGATGTTGAGGAGGTAGACAATTATGTTATTTCAGGAATAGTTGTTCATAACAGTAAACCTGCCGACCCAAGATAATAAAATCCAGTACTCTTTTGGGGAATTTCTTCAAAAGAGTACTTATCCCAAACCTCTTAACCTAAAAAACGCTATGAAAATTGTAAAATTTATTTTTACAGCTTCAGCATTGCTGTGGCTTTTTATAACCATCCTGATCATGGCACAAATAGCGGCCTTGCTAATTCCGATACGCCTTATCTCAAAAAAACATTACACCGAATGGATCCTCTTTACATTTGCCTTAATCTGCTCTTTTGGCGTTTACCCCATTTCTTTTATCTATGCCGCCATCAAATGGAAAGGCTTTCTAAATTATTTAAGAAAACTCAGTTTAAGTATTGATATAAGCGGAAATATGGTCGCCGGGGCCTTACTAAATGATAATTTTATTACCCCCGCTTCCGTCCATAAATTTGGTATTGTCCAGGAAACCATTAGCGATAATTTAGGTGAAAATGAAAGAGACAATACATTATCAATTTTCGGAAAAAGATTTACAAACCTGCTTGGCGTAATTGATTTTGATCATGCCAAAAAATCTATAGTAGAAGATTAACACAAAACCAAAAAAGCGATGATGCATAAAATTTCGGAATATTCAAATGAACTAAAATTAGTACTTTATGGAATTTTTGTCTACTTGGAAATGGATGCAGAAATTGTTAAAGTACTCTTTTATCTAATGGTATTGGACACCTTTTTGGGCGTTGTCAAAACCATAGTGCTAAACAATCCCTTTAGCTTTAAAAAATTAGCGCTGGGATTTGTATCCAAGCTGGCCGTATTGCTGATACCAACAGCTTTGGCGTTAATGAGCAAAGGACTCAATTACAACTTTAAATGGTTTATCACTATCGTAATGGATTTACTGATCGTGAGTGATGGAATTTCAATCATCAGCAATATAATTGCTATAAAAACAAAAAAAGAAGTCGAGAATTTCGACGCAATGACCCTGATTTTAAAATCGATAAGAAATCGTTTGATACAGCTTTTTAAAAGAATCTTAATCACCATTGACCCCAAATATCATGTTGAAGAATAGATTCAGGATACTATGTTCTTTTTATAAAAACAACAATTATAAATTAAAAACCCCTCTTACAAACCGTAAGAGGGGCTATATCTATTCATTTTACATATTACATATCACACCTTACTTCTTAATAAACTTCTGCACATAATTTGCTTTATCAGTCACTATATTGATAATGTACATTCCATTAGCAAAATCGCTAACATTAATCTGGTTGTTATTGATCTGAGTGTTAATTGATTTACCCGAAATATCATAGACTGTTACTTTTAACACTTCGTCTTCCGTTCTAACATTCAATACGTCAGAAACCGGATTAGGATAAATTGCCAGTTCTAATTTCGTAAATTCACCGGTACCTAAATTGCTTGTTGTATTGACTATAATTGATTTTTCAACCCATTTACCATTTGAATTAAAACGAATCACAACGGTTGCATTCCCCAAAGCTTTTGGTGTCAGAACCAGTTCGTCATTCACATTTATTACGGCCGAAACGATCTCTGTATCACTAACTGACTTTACAGATTTTACGATCGCCGCCGATAAGTTATCGGTATCAGAAACTATATTTTTTAAATCGATTACGGTTGGCTCTTTGATTGAAACCTCTGAAGGCAAAGTAGTACTCACTACAGGTGCTGTATTATCCGGAAAAACTGTCGTTCCGGGAAACCAATAGTAGTCGTCTAAAACTTTTGTCTGGATTAAGTTTCCTGTAGCATCAAAAGTATGCACCCAGTTTTTCTGAAAATGCGGTCCAAATCCGTTTTCTGTAGTATTGACAATCAATTCATCCGAAACCGGATCGATACGTAAGGCCGCACCATAAGGAATTTGCTTAAAAGCATCCGTTTGTCCCGGAATGGTTGCAAAATTCTCATTAAAGCTTTTTGAAGCAACATCAAATTTGACAATTTTTGTTCCTGAAGTAAACGAATTAACAGAATTCATCCAATACAAAGCATTCTGTTGAGTACTGTAGGTAAAACTTCCTGCATTCCAGGCTCCCCATGATCCTAAATATTTAGTAGTAGGAATTGCATATTCTGTTAGCGTAAAAGCTGTCGCATTGATATTGATTAGTTTCTGATCCTGAATTCCCCATACACTTCCATCTTTGGCCTGAGCTACTGAGTGGAATTTCCCTGTAATTGTCTTAACCAAAGTATTATTAGCAGGGTCAATTACCAAAACTCCTCCATTTTGCGAAACTGCAAATACGTACTGAGAAGTACGAATCATGTTGCCTATTTGTCCCACACTAGCTGTTCCGGTTATTACAGTTCCCACTTTTAGGTTGGCAATATCAAAAAGAAAAATTCCTTTTGAGGTACCAATATACCCTGTATTTTCGTTCACTCCTACAAAAGAACGTCCGTCTCCTCCTCCGATATTGGCGAATCCGGCAATTTTCTTCATGTTTTGTGCATTGGCAACAACTAACCTGCCGCCGGGGCTGAAATTCTGGTCACTTCCGCTTGCTGCCTGTTTTGAAATAAAATAAAATTTATCGCCATAAACTGTTCCATAACAAGTCGTAACACCAAAAGTTTCATTGTTGTTTGCAGTACTATAAATTCGGTAATTAACGCTACCGTTCTTATTGACAAAATTCAAGGAACCATTAGTGTGCCCAAACCAGTCTTCGTTTACCATAAAATAACCGTTGGTAAAATCAGTCGCCTCTACATAAGGTGCAACGGGGGTAAAGGTTCCCGCAATAGGCAATACATTCTTCGACGGTGCATAATTCCAGACATCCCAGGAACCATTTTCTAAAACACGTGCTGAAGCTCCTGTGCTAATAGAACCGAAATTAGTATCAGCAGGATTTTTTCCCCAATAAGACCATTCACCATTCGTCCATCCGGACTGCCAGTGATCATTCGTATCTATCGCTTTATAGGTATCAAAATCGTAAGCCGTTGTATTCACAAAGCCGTTTGCAGGATAAAGAGGATACGTATAGTCTATGCCTTTATAAAGTCCGATCGTTTTTACTCCGTCCAAATCAAAGCCCAGTCCTCCTACGGTTGCCCCTGTTTGCGTTCCCTTATACAACAGTGCGAAAAAACGACGGTCTGTTTTTAGTATGGCTTTCAACATGTCTTCACCTGTTGCAGTACCGTCCCATCTGAATCCCCAAATTAAGGCATCGGTATTTTTACCATCATTCCACTGCACTACAAATGCTGCTTTATTAGAACCGGTACCTACCCAATACTGAATATCGTCAAAAGTTGTCGCAACCCCCACACTTTTACCAGCCCAATTTTTTGCTGCCGCATTCTGTTTACTATCACGAGAGAATCTGTCTCCCGGTATTACCTGTCCACGCATAAAAAATGCAAAAAGTAACATCAACAACAAGTAATTTTTCTTCATATTATATTTAATTTAAATTCTATTATTTAAGGTATAAGTCATAAGCCCCGGCTACATCTGTAGAAACTTCTCCCAGCCAGCCTGCTTCCTGATTGATTGCGGTGTGTATTTTAACAAAGTCGATTCCCGGAAGTTTCACATATTTTCCGCTTTTGTCTACCGCCCAGGAAATATCGATATTAGAGCCTTCGTCTCCATTTGGTGCATTATCAGCATAGCCAAAATCAAAGCCTTTGCCTACCCAATAACTTCCGGTACCGCTTTGATCGAAATAATTGTCTTTAATTTTGGTTCCTTTGAGCGTATAGGAAGCCTCCGCAATCCATAGTGGATAATAACTTTGTTCGTGAAATCCATTTTTGGTTTTGTATCCTGAACCTCCCTGATTGTCCTCCCATTTAATGTACTGTACATCTGTTTGCCAAAAATCCTGACCTGCAACAGGCTGTTTGTTCGGATCCGGCTTGAAATAGGTGATACTGTAATTCTTCAGGGTTGTGTTTTTAAAGTATTCACTTCCGGCTATTTCGTACCATTCGTCTTCATCGGGTTTTCCGTTTTTATTTTTATCGTAAGCCACCTGAATAATTCCGGGTTCGCAAGATCCTGAACGTCCTTCAGCAGCATCGTTAGCCCAAAAAGCATTTCCGAGAACTTTGAAATCGCGGCCATTCATGTTTGGAATCGTATGGTCGAAACCAAATACAACATAACCTCCAAACCCTCCTAAAGAAATCATTGACGCGTTTGAACCTACAAGCGATTTCTTAGCGGCATTAATCAGATTGCTTTCGGTATTTCCGGATGCATACAGCGGAAGTTCATTAGTAAACTGCCCTACTCCGGGACGAAAATCAAACACATTAGAAATGTACTTGTTATAAGTTCCAGTCTCTTTTGTTACATTGATCGAAGACTGATAGGTTTTTACAACTCCATTGGTCTCCACTTTTAAGGTCAAGGGATAGCTCTTTAAATACGGACTAATAAAATCCAGTTGAAGGCTTTCAGAAATAACAGAATCTTTAATACTCCAGGTTAATTTTGAATTAGCAGACATTTTCAGATCAATGTTCAGTACTTTAAAGCGGTCAATCGTATAGGATTCTTTTAGTGTTTCTCCCGGGTTTTCATTTCCCAAATCCTCTTCCCGATCCGTTCCACAGGAGATAAATCCCAGTAAGAGGGTTAACACTAGTGTGCATTTTAAAAGTGCAAAAGGGGTTCTTTTCATTTTTTTTAATTTTTAATCGTGTAGGATTGCTGAGGTACAGCAAACTAAATTTCTGGTGCGCAATGTGTCACATTTCACATCCCACCTCTCACTTTTTAGTTATAAAAGCAATATGAGCAGGAATATTTCCGGCAGTTGTTTTCCATTTTAATTTTCCTTCGGGAGTAAAACAGTAGATATAACCTGTTACGACATAGTTTTGGGCATCGGTAACATATATTTCTTTTGTTTCGGGATTCACCTGTAAACCATAAGGAATCATGATCTGCTTGTCGGTACCATCCGTTATAATTTTATCGTTAATGACTTTTTTGGTCTTTGTATCTAATATTCCGTAAGAAACTTTATTGCTATTGGTGAGATAACTCCACGAAACACTATAGAAATAAAGCAAATCATCGACGAGACAGGTTGCCGAAACCGGAATATTAAGCTGCATTTTCTTCTCGTCTGTTTTCGTATCGATCACAAAAAGATTGGAAGGTGTGTTGTAATAATCGCCTCGCGAACTCACATAAATATCTCCTCTACTGTCTACCTGCATGCTATGGAGATTGATTCCCACATCTATTTTTTTTATTTCGGTAAAAGTTTCAAGATCGATAACCGACACGGTCCGGTCGTAATTAGGTACTCGATAACCTCCTGAATTTGCCACATACAATTTTCCGTTATGCACTACCATTTGCTCCGGCTGATAGCCCACTGTTACTTTCCGTTTTATTTCTAAGGATGTGGTATCGATTTCGGCTACAAATCCAATTTCGGCATTCGGATCAATGGCAACGGGGCCTGAATAGGAACTTACATAGGCTTTGTTTTTGTAAAAAGTGACATACCGACAATTCGGAATGTCTATTTTTTTAATTCTTTTGGCTGTCCATTTGTCAATCACCTCCACTTTATTGGAACAGTTGATTACCGCATACACTTTGTTTCCGTAAATTTTAATATCATTCCCTA
Organism: Flavobacterium sp. T12S277; assembly: GCF_048514875.1. Classification (NCBI taxonomy): domain Bacteria; kingdom Pseudomonadati; phylum Bacteroidota; class Flavobacteriia; order Flavobacteriales; family Flavobacteriaceae; genus Flavobacterium; species Flavobacterium sp. T12S277. The sequence goes on from NZ_JBLYEG010000019.1 coordinate 46,894, forward strand.
CGTCACCCAGCTCTTTTACGACTGTTGGGTTGCGTTCTGAGTAAATATCGGTGGTATAATTTCCGGTTCTGTAATTGAATACATCAATACTGGCACGGTTCATTCCCATATTGCCTTCGTTTAAAAGATAAAATCCTTCTATATTGCCATCTCCTCTGGGCGCGGCTACGCTTTTATCTGAAGACGGAAAAACAGTTTCTTCTTCCCTGCAGGAAACCAAAAGAAGGGCTACAAATAAAGTAAGCAGGAATTGGGTAGTTCTCTTTTTCATAACGCAATGCTGATTATAAATTTTAGTGTACGGCCCGGCATCGGATAGTTGTAAATGACTTCGTACTGCTGGTTGAGGGCATTGTTTAATTCAATTGCCCCTTTTACTTCATAGCCCTGAAATGAAAACTTTTTCTGCACGGCTAAATCGTGTGTATACCAGGGCTGTACTTCATTAATCCTGATGTTGTTTACATTTCCATTGTATCGTTTTCCAACGTAAATAAAACTGTAGTTAAAATTCCATGACTTATAATCCGCATTTAAAATTCCGGATCCACTGTGCCACGGAGTATAAGGAATCTGATCTCCATAAGACGACAATTCCAAACCGGCAAACTTGGTATAATCTCTACTCTCTGAATAGGTATAACTCAAATGGGCGCTCAGATTTACTTTGTTGATGTGCATTTTCATATGAACAACCGATTCTATTCCTTTCCCTTTCACTTCCCCGATATTGGTCATCATCCAGCGGAATAAATTTCCGGTTGGGGCTGCGATAATTTTATCTTTGGTATTGGTGTAATAACCATCAACCTGAAGAGAAAACTGGTCTAATAAACCGCTTTCAAACGGTATGTTGTAGGTAAATCCAGCATCATACTGATTCATGTATTCGGGTCTCAAGGTACTGGAACCAACCATCGTATAATACAAATCATTAAAAGTGGGCATTCGAAACATACGTTTTGCAAAAGCTCTCAAATTAAAATCGTAGGCTTTAAAGGGGCTGTAACCTAAAAATAATGCCGGCGTAAACTCTGTTTTGTCGGGAGCTTTTGCATTGTAGCGTACTTCTTCCTGCACGTGCGTACCTACCACACTGCCCAAAACCTTAAAGCCGTCCAGTCGGTACGAACTTGCCAACGCAAACAAAGCAGTGTAACGCTCCGGATAAGAAAACAGCGTTTTGATACCTCTTCTGTTGGCATTTAAACGGTTGTATTGAAAATCCGTCGATAGTGAAACATCCCAGGTGGATAAAATTTTGTACAGGTTGACTGCGGAGAAATAATATTCCTGCTGATAATAACTGTCGTCAGATTGGGCTCCTTCGGTAACCACTTCTCCGAGCACATTAGTGGTATCTCTGGCTATGTAATGGGTGTAATCATAGGCGTATTTTGCCTTGGCCTGAAATTTATATTTTTCGCTAAAATCTTTTATAAAAGTACCCTGCGTAAAAAAATTCTTGTCGTATTGTCGGAAACCATCCGAAAACTTATTTTCTACAATAGCTCCCGGAGCTCCTCTTTCAGAATCGTAATAGTAGACTTTCGCATCCCAGGAACCATTTTTAATTTTACCGTAAAGACCTGACTCAAAACGGAATGCTTCTATATCACTGTTGTGTCTGGTGGCTGAGGTATCATAAGCCACAGTGCCGTCGAGATTGTTTCTTTTGTATCTGAATTTGTATGCGCCATTAGATTTTATGTACTCCGAACTTGCACTCAGACTTACTTTATCGCTTAGTTTTTGTTCCCATCTAAAAGAAAAATCATTATAGTTGATCGACATGGTTTTATAGCGCAGTAATAAGCTGGTCTTTTTATTACGCTCAAAAACAGGACGTTTGGTTCGCAGGTAAATCGTAGAAGCCGCTGCAAAGTCTTTGGCCGACTGGAATATTTCGCTTTTCTGACCATTGTACATCGTAAGCGATTCCATATCATCCAACGAATATTTTCCGAGATCTGTCACTCCGTTTTGCGCATTTCCCAACTGAATCCCATCGTAAAAAACACCTACATGATGGGTTCCCATATTGCGGACATCGACCGTTTTGAGTCCGCCCAAACCACCGTAGTCCTTGATTTGTACTCCAGCAAAATAGCGAAGTGCATCGGCAACATTATGACTGGCTAAATTTTCGAGCAGTGTTCCCGAGAGACTTTGTACGGGAATTACTTCCTGATAGGGTTTTGCCTTTAGCAATACTTCTTTCAAAACGCGCAAACTGTCTTTAGTAGTTTGAGCATGAAGTACAATAGGAGCAAATAATAGAATAAGGAATAAAAGTATTTTTCTGGTATTACACATCACTGATTTAATTAAATAAACTCCGGGATGTAATAATCAAAAACGCAATAAGATAGAGTTCCGTTACAAAATAACGGGCCTGTTTATTGTTGTTCAACTTTATTCCACGAAAGTCTTAAACTATGTGATTATGGCAGGTCTCCTGACTTGTTCTATCTTTAAACAGCCTTCTCATCCCGCAAAGCGAGACAATGGCATGAGTAACGTTTAAAGACTTGTACAGAACTTACAGTAGCGGGTCTGTTCAGGATTTACACCTGATTCCCTTTTAACTGTTTTCTCTTAAAGAAAAAACAGACCAAAATCTGGGCGTAAAGATAGAGTTATCTTTATAAAAACAAGAATTATTTAATGATATTACAGTTTTGACAATAAATGTGACTATCTCTCAATAATTAACTAAAGAAAAGTGTTTCAGGTTTTGTATGATAAGTATTAGAAAAATTACACTCTTTGATATTATTCAAAATTCAATCGTAACAAAAAAAACAATTTTGCGACAAACTGGAAGTTCAGTTTGGTTGTTTTATCATAAACATTGAAGAACTGAGACAAAATTATTCGAAATAGGATTTGATTTTATTAATAATGAAGTGAAACAGAAATATTAAAAGTAAATTAACAAATTCCGAGATTTTTGCATCTTTATAATTGTTAAATTGCGCCCCTGTAATTGAAGATGCCCCTCATACTACATATTCTTCGAAAAACTCTTGTAAAATGGACTGGAGAAAGGTTTTGGGCCGAAAGTCAAAATAAAAAAAACGCTAAAAGAGAAACAAAAAAATCAATGAATACAACAAAAGCTTCCATTATTGCTATTGGAGGATATGTACCGGAAACGGTTTTAAGCAATACTGATTTAGAAAAAAGAATAGATACAACAGATGAGTGGATCACATCAAGAACAGGCATAAAAGAAAGACGCATACTGGACGACCCGGCACTGGCAACCTCAGATATGGCTTCTTTCGCCATTAAAGACTTAGTAGAAAACTATGATATAAATCCTCTGGATGTAGATTGCCTTATACTGGCAACTTCAACACCCGACCATATTCTTACTCCCGCTGCCAGTTTGGTATGCGAAAAAGCAGGCCTGAAAAATGCCTGGGGATTTGACCTTAACGCGGCCTGCAGTGGCTTTTTGTACGCTCTTTCGGTAGGCGCGAGTTTTATTGAAAGCGGCAGATACAAAAATGTTATTGTGGTTGGAGCCGATAAAATGAGTTCGATCGTGAACTATGAAGACCGAAACAGCTGTATTTTATTTGGTGATGGTGCAGGTGCGGTACTATTGCAGCCTAATACGGAAGGACACGGTATACAGCAGAACATTTTCAGAACAGACGGAACAGGTGCTGAATTCCTTTCTGTACGTGCCGGAGGTTCTCTTTTATCAACAACAGAAGAAACCATTCAAAACAAACAACACTTTGTACATCAGGAAGGAAGAACCGTTTTTAAACATGCGGTGAGAAACATGAGTGGTACTTCTAAAGAGCTAATGGAAAAAGCTTCATTGACTCCGGATATGATAGACTGGGTTATTCCACATCAGGCAAACTTAAGAATCATTCAGGCAGTAAGTGAAGAAGTTGGTATTCCTATTGAAAAGTTTAAAGTAAACATTCAAAAATACGGTAACACTACGGCAGCAACTATTCCGCTATGTCTTTGGGATTTCAAAAAAGATTTTAAAAAAGGAGATAACATTGTTATTACAGCTTTTGGAGCAGGATTTTCCTGGGGCAGTATGTACATCAAATGGTAAATACTATACAAAAACATTACACTATATTCTTATGATGCCGTATTACTAATCATAAGATCAAAATCGATTTTAAACAAAAAACAATCAGTACGTACTTCATACTGATTGTTTTTTTTATAGGTATAACTTAAATTAGAAATGCCTCTGACAATTTCTTATTCGGGTACTTTTACTAAATTTTCTGCCAATGGGCAACTTGATTAAAAGCTTTTTAAAGACCCGCAATCTGTCCCGCTATGATTTTACCGTTGAAAAACACACCTTCTCTTTTGGGTAAACGGGCTACTGCTTCGGCCGAACAGCTTGCTTTTACCAAAATAAAATGAGCGTCATCACCGGCTGCCGGCCATACACGTACGCCTGCATCGTTAAGTGGCAACACCTCATTTGTAGTGGCAATATGCAAAGCACGGCTCAAATTGTACTCATCGGTCCAGCCATAAAGCTGTGCGCATAATTTTGCTTTTTCCAGCATGTCACAGGTTCCAAAAGGCATCCAGTGGTCTACAATACTGTCGGTACCCGTCATCAGTTTTACACCGTACTTCTTTAAAGTCGGAATAGGCATGATGGTTTTTCCGATTGGCACTGTCGAAATTACGCCTATACCAAGTGCTCCCATTTTTTCGGCTATTCCTTCTAAATCTTTCGGATCCATTCTGGCCAGCGCAAAACCATGACTGATATAGGTTTTTCCTTGTAGTTGTTTGTTCTCTTCGGTTCTTTTGATGATATATTCGATAGCCGCTTTTCCTGAAGGAGGCGATTCGTGCAAATGTATGTCAATGCCTTTATTATGGTCTATCGCGATCTGGAACATGCTGTCAAGTGATTTCTCCATATTTCCATCAACAGTTGTAGGATCAAGTCCGCCAATAAAATCTACGCCCATTTTTGCGGCTTCTCTCAGTAAGGGTTCGGATTGCGAATATAAAATTCCATGCTGTGGAAAAGCCACAATCTCCCATCCAAAACTGTCTTTATTATTCTCCAAAGCTGCCAATAAATGCTCGAGACTTTTTAATCCGCTCACAGGATCAATATTACACTGACAACGGGCAAAATAGCTCCCCTGACTTTTCATCAACTGAATGGCCTGCTCTGCTTTGTATTGAGAATCAACAAGCAGTTCCGGAATTATTTTTTGCTCCAGCGTAATCATGTCTTTTACCGTGAATCCCTTTCTTGGTGCGGCATTCCATTTTCCACCGTAAAATGTTTTATCAATATGGATGTGCATGTCACGCAATCCCGGAAGCATCAAAAGACCTTTAGCATCTACTTTTTTTAGTTTCCCATCAGGTTTGGCGGTGGTAATATTTTTAATTTTTCCATCCGCTATATGCACATTGTACAAACTGGTTTTGGTCGCAATTACTTCTTTTTTTTCATTGTACTCAAAACCGTCTTCCAGTCTTACATTGGTTAAAATATATTCTTTCGCAGCGGCTGTTATATGTTCCGGTTCTTCTATAGAATGTGCCATTGCGGTACCGCCTATTCCGGAAAACAATGCAGCTCCAGTTGCTGCAGCTCCCATTCTTAAAAATTGTTTTCGATTTATTGTGTTGTCGCTCATTGGTTAATAGTGTGAAATATTCCTGAGAAACCAGCCCTCAAAAAATAATGGTGAACTGCAAAATTCACCTAATTTTTTAAAACTAAAACAGGAAGATTAATGATAAGAATGGTACAGATTATAATTTTCCTTAAAATCGGTTGGTGTTTTCCCTATGTATTTTTTGAAAACTTTGGCAAAATAGCCATTATCATTAAAACCCAACTGATAGGCAATTTCTTTTACCGACAAATCAGTACTGATTAACAATCGTTTGGCTTCAAGAATGGTTCTTTCTTTAATAACATCGCCAGCCGATTTGTTCAGGAATTTTTGGGAAAGAATATTTAGATAATTAGAAGTCACATTCAACTCCCCGGCATAAAAGTTTACCGAGAATTGGGTTGTAAAATGATCTTCAATCAGTGTCTTGAACTTTTTTATAATTTTTTCTGATTTGGCCGCAACATCATGATCCGGAAATTGCAGAACGTAATCCTTTTGCAATACTTTAAACAGCAGATGCAATCTCAGCAGCACTATTTCTTTGGTCAACAAATCATCTTGAAGTAAATCTGATTCGATTTCTTCCAGCTGGCTTTTAATTTTCTGAAAACTGCTTTTGTTTAGAGAAAGGCAGAAGGGCGAACTCTGTCCGAAAAATGGCAGCTGCGATAAATTAGAAAAAACGGTCATGATCGCAGGAGAAATCATCAGCTGAAAACCATTCGTATTTACATCAAGTGACCAATTGTGCACCTGTCCGGCCCCTACAAAATGAATCTGATAATCGGCTACTTTGGTTTGTTTAAAATCAACACTATGAAATCCGGAACCATTCTCTACCATAAAAACAAGATAGAAATCGTGTTTATGAGGCTGTTCAAACTCATTGCGTCCTTTAACACTGTGTCGAAACAGGGTAATACCAAACGTTTGTTCGCCAAGTATATTTAAAACAGACAAAGTTGGAATCGCATTTTTGCTCAAAGGAATTGATCGTGTTGGTTAGCTATTTTCAAAATTATGTAATTAATCAATAAGTAGCCTGTTGGGTGGGATTATTTTTAATACATAAAATTTCTATGTAACTAGAAGATTCTAAACGCACTTTTGTTTTAACACATAGAAACATAGATTACACTTCGCGGAAAAGGCGTGTCACTTAAAATAAGCCACAAAAGGCTAGGTGAAAAAATTATAATTTTCTTAAATCACTCTAACATTGAGTATAAAATCTATGTTTCTATGTGGTTAGAAAATTTTAAACACATTCTTGTTTTAACACATAGAAACATAGCTTGCAACTTCGCAGAAAAGTCGTTTCACTTAAAATAAACCACATGGCATTATCTAAAAAAATATATTTTTGTAAGATCTATCTTAATTTTAGATTTTAAAGTTATGCTTCACGGGCTTAGCAAAATTTAAAGACCACATCCACCACTCCCGGGAAATCAGCTATTGAAAGAACCGGATTCTTCCAAAAACTCTTTTTAATGCTGTAAAAACAGACTGTTTAAACAAATTTAAAAGTTTTATGATAAAAACTGAAAGACGATTTTGAATCTCAAATCTAACTTCGCTTCATCAAAGCATTAGAACGAACAGATCATAAATCTAAAAGAGTACACATGAAAAAAAACCTAAGCTTATTAGTAGCAGTCTTTGCTATTACCATAAACTCATTTGCCAATCTCAAACCCGAAGACCCATCATTAGTTTGGTTAAAAAAAACAACCGAAACTATCCGTTTCCAGTTAAACAAAGCAGCACAGACTTACAAACCGGGGAAAAATCCGCGCTCTGTAAATCCTGACGGAACGGTGAGATTAGCCGGTTTAACAGACTGGACTACCGGTTTTTTTCCGGGAAGTCTGTGGTATGGCTACGAACTCACCGGGGATAAGATTTTGGCAGAAGAGGCCAAAAAGTTTACGCTTGCTTTAGATTCGATTCGAAATATAAAAAACACGCATGATGTAGGTTTCATGCTGTACTGTTCTTATGGAAATGCTTACCGAATTACCGGGGACAAGACTTATCTTCCGGTACTGGCTGACGGAGCAGCAAATCTTTATGCCCGCTTTAGTCCAACCGTAGGTGCCATTCGTTCCTGGGATTTTACCTGGCTGCATTATCCGGTGATTATCGACAATATGATGAACCTTGAATATTTGTATTGGAGTGCCAATTCGTTTGATAAACCGGAATATGCCACCGCAGCCAATACGCACGCTTTGACCACCATAAAAAATCATTTTAGAAAAGATTTCAGTTCGTATCATTTGGTTGATTATGATCCAAAAACGGGTAAAGTATTGCGCAAAGGAACACATCAGGGTGTTACCGACGATTCGGCCTGGGCACGAGGTCAGGCTTGGGGATTGTACGGATACACCATGTGTTATGCCAATACCAAAAACCCGAAGTTTTTACAACAGGCCGAAAGCATTGCCGCTTTTCTTATGAACCATCCGCGTATGCCAAAAGACAAAATACCGGTTTGGGATTTTGATGTACACAACGCAATGGACACTGCTGAACTTGCTCCCAGGGACGCTTCGGCAGCAGCCGTAATCGCTTCAGCCCTGCTTGATTTGAGTACTCAGGTTAAGGATGGAAGAAAATACGCCCAATATGCCGAAGAGATTCTGAAATCCTTATCCTCTGATGCCTACCTCGCGAAACCCGGAGAAAACAATTATTTTTTACTGAAACACAGCGTGGGTGCTTTTTTATACAATTCAGAAATTGACACCCCACTTGATTATGCCGATTACTATTATCTCGAAGCTTTAAAAAGATACGCAGCTCTTAAAAAAATTGAAATCTGAAAGGAACCGTTCATGCAATAAGCTGTTTGCGTAAAAGAAATAAAACAGGAAGTTCTTTTGTTTAGAAATTACAAAAAAAATATTAGCCCAAACTATTAACTGTTTGCAAAAAAAACCACTGACAGTATTTTTTTAAGATAATTCCAAACCCAACAACTTCATTACAAGCCCGCAAAACCTCCGATTCTAACCGTCGGAAGTTTTGCGGGTTAGCTGCTAAGAATACCACACAATAAATTACTAACCACTAATCTATTAATAACCACTCTTATGCACAAAAAATTCCTTTTATCCGTCGGGCTAATAGCCTTAGTTTTTAACTTTTCGTACGCTCAGTTGAGTGTTGTAAACGAGATTGCCGTCAAATATCGAAACTGGCTCACGGGCGAGAATCTCGATTATTCTAAAACACAGGTCAACGAAAGATACAGCCGTTATCTGAGCAATGGCATCGCTGCCAAAAACCTCTCGGCATACGATTTTGCCAATCCCGGACCGGTATGGAATTTTACAGTTGGTGCCGATCAGACTGCATATCAGGTTTTGGTCGAACAAAAGCTCATCCGCTTAGTCTTTTTGTACCAGCTGAAAGGCTCAGTCGCCAGTCCTAATCCCGATTACCACAGCCCTGCATTACGAGATTCTATTTTGGCGCTTTTCAACTATATGAAAGCAAAAGGCATCAGCAGCACTACTGATTTTGCTTATGTTTCCATTCCTGCCACCGAAGAAGTAATTACCAGCGGTCACGGGATATGTTTGCGCTCCTCAGGATATGCTACTGCCGTTTTTTTGATGAAAGACGAACTGGTTGCTGCCGGAGAATTTACCCATCATCTCGGGGCACTTAAGAGCTTAACCGCTTTTATTTCGCCGGATTATCCTAATTTCAATTTCACCAATCCCGGTTACAATTCCGATGTTATTCGTTCATCGATTCAGCAACGATTTTGTTATGTACTGGCTCAGGACGATGCTTCAACTACAAAAGTGACTGATATGGATTTCCTGAAACGATTTATCGACAATGCTCTCAAAATAAGCAACGGCTGGAACGATTGTATTAAACCCGATTTTATTACCTATCATCACAGAGGTGCTTATTCCAACTCGTACGGAGTCGAAGCGCTGCAACAATCTTCGATCATGAATATGATGCTGAAAAACACTTCTTATGAATTAAATCCTGAAGCACAAAGCAATCTCAAAAACGCCATTTTAAATTACAGTAAGTTTAGTAAAGGTTTTGAAATGCCTTTAGGTCTTGCCGGAAGATTTCCCACCAATACTGATGCGATAAACGATTTGAGACCCGCACTTGCTACTTTATATGTAACCGATCCTGTTGCCAATCTGGAAGCGGGAAGAGAATTTGTCAGACTCTGGGCACTCTCTGCAACCGCCAATACCGCTTTACTGAGACAAACAGCCTTATCGATTACATTGGTTTATACACCGGGTGGTGTGATGGACATCATGCAGACTTTAAATGCCGGAATTAGCCCCCTGCCTGAAATAACCGAAGGTCAATTTAATTTCCCCTTTGCCGGATTGAGCGTTCACAAATACAATGGTTATCAGGCGAGTATTAAAGGAACCAGTAAACACATCTGGCATTTTGAGGATTCGGCCACCGAGAATGTCTTTGGAAGATATACCTCTGCAGGCGCTATGGAATTGCTGACAACTGGAGTTCCCGTAACCCGAATTTCAAACGGTTATACCGAAAATGGCTGGGATTGGTCGCATCTTCCCGGAACAACGGTTGCGTATCTTCCGCTAAACATACTTGAAACAGGGAATATGAGAGAGATGAACGGTAAATCATTTCTGGCAGTAGGCTCTTTAGACCATAATGGTGTTTTTGGTATGGATTATAAAGATTACAATTCGGCTACCGGAATGACGGCTTTGAAGTCTAATTTTTTCTTTAAAAATATGATTCTCTGTCTGGGTTCTAATATCAAGGATACCAACGGAACCTACCCTATTCATACCACTCTGTTTCAAACAGCGCTGGCCAATACAACAACAGCGACTTATGTTAACGGTACGGCTACTACAGGCAATACTTTTACCCTTACGCAAACGGGAAGTTTTTGGGCAACAGATGCCATAGGCAATGGCTACGTTGTTCCGGGCAATTCAAGCAATACCGATGCCGTCACCATTAACCGATTGGAGCAAAACTCCCGCAACAACAGCAACACCACCAATACTTCGGGTAATTTTACCACTGCCTTTATCAATCATGGAACTGCCCCGGTTTCAGCCAAATTTCAATACGCGGTTGTACTTCAAGGCGGACAGATCACTACACAGCAACTGGCTGCTAATTTTGCTTCCTATTTTAAAATTTACCATCAAAACAGCCAGGCACACATTGTGCAATACCTTCCGGACGCCTTATTTGGTTATGTTATTTTTACTCCCAATACAGTGTTTGCTTATGATGTGGTAGTAAGTACAGACAAACCAGCAGCTGTGATGACCCAAAAAACAGACAACGGAAACAAATTAAAAGTCAGCCTCACCAATCCAAACTTAGGGCTTTTGGCTTCCAATGAAACGTACACCTGGAGTCAGATTAGCGGTCAGAACAGTATTCTAAACCGAGTAGCACAGACAGATCCTGTAAAGTTAACACTTGCCGGTCAGTGGGAACTGGCCGCACCAGCCACAAATATAACTACCACTATCAACGGCGCTAACACAGTCGTTACTTTTAATACGATTAACGGACTTACGATTCAAACCGAGCTGGTAAAATCATCCTCATTAGGTATCCATGATCCCTCGGAACAAACTTCAAAAGATTTAACCGTAATTGTAGCTCCCAATCCTTCCCGAGCTGATTTTAAAATCAATGTTACAGGGGAGCCCGGACTGCCTATTTTTGTAAATGTGTTCGACACCTTAGGAAAACGTATCAGCTCCCTAAAATCAGACTACGGGCAAACAATTGTTCTGGGAACTGATTGGAGTGCCGGAATTTACTTTGTCGAAATACGTCAGGGCAAACAAAAGAAGACCGTTAAATTAATGAAACAATAAACAATCAACTGAATTTGCAATTTTAAAAAACAAGCACAAAATACTAATGAAAAACCTAAAAAAAACGATACACTTATTGCTGTTATTTACCCTCCCTTATTTTGCTCATACACAGGAAAAACCGCTGACAAAAGAAAGTTTTGAGATAGTCAACCTTCACTATCCGGGCTTAGAAAAAGTAAACCAGCTTTTTACTTCCGGTAAATACGATGAAGCGGCCAGAGCTTTGCTCAATTATTACCGCGAGCGAAAAAACATCAAAAATCCCGATTTTAATGTAGGCGATGAAACTCGATTTAGAGGAAAGGATATCGGAAAAGCCAATCAGTTAAAAGCCGATAATGCTTTGTTGCATCAGTTTCAGCCTCACAAAGGTTACGGCTATTTTTATTACGGAACCGATATTAACTGGGATTACTGGCCGATAAAAGACAATGAAGTGCGCTGGCAGCTGCATCGCGTAACCTGGTGGCAGTCAATGGGAATGGCCTACAGAAGCAGCGGAGAGGAGAAATATGCCAAAGAATGGGTATTCCAGTTTCGCGATTGGGAGAAGAAAAACTATTTAGGACGTTCGAAAGAAAATGACCAATTTGCCTGGCGTCCGTTAGAAGTATCAGAACGCATACAAAGCCTTCCGGGAACCTTCAACCTGTTTGTCGTTTCGCCGAATTTCACACCCGCTTTTTTGATGGAATTCCTAAACAGCTTTACCAAACAGACCGCTTATATTCCTAAAAATTACAGCAAAGAAGGAAACCATTTATTATTTGAAGCACAGCGTGTCCTGGGAGCAGGAGCTTTTTTCCCGGAACTCAAACCGGCCGAAGAATGGCGTAAAAGTGGTATCGAAATACTCAATCGTGAAATAAAACTACAAGTCCTTCCTGACGGTGTCCAATGGGAACTTTCGCCCATTTATCATGTTGCCTGTATCGATATTTTTATGAAAGCTTACAACTCGGCTAAAATGGCGGGAGTGCTAAAAGAATTCCCTGAAAGCTACAGCAAAACAATCGAAAAAATGATCACTGCAACAGCCAATATCTCTTTCCCCGATTACAGTACACCAATGTTTGGCGATTCCTGGATTTTCGATAAAAATGGCAGAATAAAACAATTTCTAAACTGGTCAAAAGTGTTTCCTGAAAACCAACTCCTAAAGTATTTGGGTACAGCTGGTGCTGAAGGACAATTACCCAATTATAAATCACATGCCTTATCAGACGGAGGTTTTTATACTTTCAGAAACGGATGGAACGATAAATCAACGGTTATGATTGTTAAAGCGGGCCCTCCTGCCGAATTTCATGCACAACCCGACAACGGTACGTTTGAACTTTGGGTAAACGGACGCAATTTTACTCCAGATACGGGCTGTTATATTTACAGCGGTGATGCTGAGGTAACCAAAATGAGAAACTGGTACCGCCAAACCAGAGTACACAGCACCCTAACACTCGACAATCAGAACATGGTCATTACCAAAGCCAAAGAAAACAACTGGAGCACCTCTAAAAACTTAGACATACTCACCTATACCAATCCAAGTTATACCGAGTTAAACCACCAGCGCACTGTTCTTTTTATAGATGAGAAGTACTTTTTAATTTTAGATAAAGCAATTGGAAAAGCTACCGGAAATTTGGGAGTTCACTTTCAATTAAAAGAGGACAGTAAACCCGTTTTCAACAAAACAAACAATAGTGTTACCACTACCTACGAAGATGGCAACAATCTTTTGATACAATCCTTAAATACCGATAAAGTAACCCTAAATGAAGAAGACGGAAAAGTTTCCTATCAGTATGCCAAGGAAATCGCACGCCCGGCTTTTGTTTTTGAAAAGCCGAAAAGCACTGCTGCAACACAAAGTTTCATTACCGCAGTTTATCCGTATGATGGTAATAAAGCTCCGGAGATCAGCATTAAGATGAATAAAGCTAATGATTTCGAAAAGGGAATTATTGATCTAAGTTTACAAATTAATGGCAAAAAAAGCGAGGTAAAAACAAATCTGAAAGAATAAGAAAATGTAATTTTTCTTCAAATAATATGTTTTATAAAGGCGTCTAAATTTAGACGCCTTTTTTTGGGAGACCTACTAATTACTGGATAATATGTAACATTCCTACGGAATTCAAACATTGTGTTCCTTTTACATTCAACGGATTAAAATCCGTTGCTACAATATGAACCGTTCCTTCGGAACTATTAAAAAAGAGCCTTTGGCTCGGTCTATTTTATAGGGATGGATTTTAATCCATTTTATAATAATTTCGGCCCCAGCATTTGAATTCCATAGGAATGAAACATATAAAAATTGCCACCCCGATGGGGTTTCAACGTCGGGGAAATACTCTTTTCTATAAATATGAAGCCCCTCCGGGACTTTATATTAATGCACCTCCACTAAATCTAACCAGAAAAAAACAGCTTCATAAGAGCTGTATTAGATTAACCTCGAGCTTAAATACTTTTTTTGACACCATGATTACCGAATAATATGTAACATTCCTACGGAATTCAAATGTTGTATTCATTTTATATTCAACGGATTAAAATCCGTTGCTACAATATGAGCCGTTCCTTCGGAACTATTGAAAAAGAGCCTTTGGCTCGGTCTATTTTGTAGGGATGGATTTTAATCCATTTTAAAATAATTTCGGGCCCAGCATTTGAATTCCGTAGGAATGAAACATATAAAAATTTCCACCCCGATGAGGTTCTAGCATATAAGACATTGTTTTTTTTTATAAATATGAAGTCCCTCTGGGACTATATATTAGATGCAATTCTTCTAAATCTAAACAGCAAAAAACAGCTCCATAGAAGCAAAATATTTATAACAATTTTATAACCGCACGACAGATAAAGCTCCACAGGAGCAAAATATTTATAAACGTTTAATAGCCACACCGCCTCTAAAGCTCCAGCGGAGCGGCACCTATTTAACAAACAAATAAAGCTTCCGATTAGATTTCCCCCACCAATTTCTAAATAACGATGAATCTATTGTCTCATTACTATTCAAAAAATAAAAACCCGCAATACTTTAGTCGGTTTTATCTGAAGAATAGAAAACAAACGACTTTTCTTCCTTCACAAATTCAGTAAAAATTACATCGTTTTCGTTAACCCCTGATTGCATTTAATTTAACTTTTAACCAACACAAATTATTTCAAAATAGCTCAGTAAAAACAGCACTTTCCTACTGAAAACAGAATCTCAAAAACGTCATAAAACCTTGATTACACAAGGACTTACAAGGGTTTTAAAAACTCAATTAATCAAAATCAATACTAATTTGGACGTTTTCAAAACTGTCCTCTACAGTCGATTTATATATTTGTTTTTATTAAATCAAAAAAACATGACTAATTCCAAAAAAATGAACCACCAACTACAAAATCTATTTTTAATTGTCAGACGGAAAATTCCTCTGCGAATTTCCTCAGTTAATAAATTGTTATAATTTTCGCTCGTTAAAACAAAGAAGCGATTCATTAAACAACAATATCAAATAACAATCGATCCCAAACTTATTACAACAGTAATTCGGAATTTCGGTCACGCTCGCGCAACAGTCAGAAAATAAATGATTCAGAAATGGAGCCATTATTTTATAGAGCAGGGCCAGATATCAACTTATATAACATCAATTTAGGAAGTAAGGTTAGCCTTATTCCGGTTTAAAAAAAATTATGAAAAGGACTCTATTTTTATTTTTGCTGCTTACCACCTGCAAAGTGATGTATGGGCAGGATATTATTACCGTAAAAGGTGTGGTAACCGATGCTCAGAATATGCCTATGCCCGGAGCAACTGTTTCTGAAAAAGGAACCAAAAATGCCAATGTTACTGCTATGGACGGTGATTATCAAATTAAGGTAAAACCAAATGCTGTTTTAGTATTTTCGTTCATAGGAACTAAATCTAAAGAAGAACATGTTAAAAACAGAACGCTTATCAACATCAAGTTACTGGACGATGCCAATAATCTGGATGAGGTAGTTGTAGTAGGTTACGGAACCAAAGCAAGAAAAGACCTCACAGGAGCGATCTCTTCTGTAAAAGGACAGGAACTGGCCAAAATTCCGGTACAAAATGTGGCACAGGCATTACAGGGCCGTATTGCCGGTATGCAGGTTACCATGTCTGACGGTACACCCGGATCTGAACCGTCCCTTAGAATTAGAGGCGGAACTTCGATTACCCAAAGCAATGAACCTTTGTATGTTGTTGACGGTGTAGCTCAAACCGGGGGATTAAGCTTTTTAGATCCGATGGATATTGAATCTATCGACATTTTAAAAGATGCCTCTTCAACTTCTATCTATGGTGCACAAGGGGCCAATGGAGTTGTTTTAGTCACAACCAAAAAAGCAAAAGGAGGAAAACTGACTTTAAGTTACGATACCTATGGGGGAATAAAAATGATCGCCAAAACAATTCCGGTGATGAATCCTTACCAATACACCCAATTACTCTATGAGGCTGCAACTGATGATGCGAGAATGCAGAAGTTTGTAAGTGCCTTTGGAACTTATGATCAGCTGGAAGGCCTTTACAAAGACAGAGCAGGCATCAACTGGCAGGATGAGGTTTTTGGAAATTCTGTCGAAAGTCAATACCACAAACTAAGCATCAGTGGTGGCGAAAATGATACCAAATACAACGCTTTCTACTCGGTAAACAACGATCAGGGGATTATGCTGGGAAGTGCTTCGGTAAAAAATATCGCAAAACTAAACGTAACCAATTCCATCAGCAAAAAGGTTACGGTTACCGCAATTGTAAACTACTCCAACCAGAAAGTAACCGGATTATCGACAAATGATGGTGGAAATGCACGTTTGAGTATGCTGCAAAATGTATTGCAGTACCGCCCTACTATTGGAAAAACAGGATCTGATGAAGATCTTAAAACTTTAACCGTAGATCCGTTAGACAATCAGGATTCTCCAACCTTCCAGAGTCCACTGATTACAATCGAAAGTCAAAAAAGAGAGGCAATCACCCGAGCGATCAATATGAGTTTACAGCTGCAATACAACATAACGCCAAGCTTAATCTATCGTGGATTAATCAGTTATACCGATAACAGTATGAAAAGTAAATATTTTAACGATTCGCGAGGTATACAGGCCATCAGAAGCGGTGGCGCAAATGGTGGAGTGACACACAATATTGGTACCCGATTAAATTACAACAACGTCCTGACCTACAGTAAAAATTTTAACAAAAAGCATAAATTTGATGCCTCTCTCGGACAGGAATACATTTACAATTATGCAGAAGGAATTACGGCTTCAGCCTCCGCTTTTCCTGAGGTTAATCTGGGTTGGGATAAATTGCAACTGGGTACCATTGCCGGAATTCCGACAAGCTATGCAGAAGATGATAAAATAATATCTTTTTTTGGAAGAGCCAACTACTCGTTCAAAAACAAGTATTTACTTTCCGCAACTTTAAGAGCAGACGGGTCTTCTAAATTTGGGACAGAAAATCAATGGGGATATTTCCCTTCCGTTTCGGCAGCCTGGAGAATTATCGAAGAACCTTTTATGGAAAAATTACCCGTGTTTTCTGACTTAAAACTTCGTTTAAGTTATGGGGAAGCCGGAAATAACAGAATTGCCAATTATGCTGCTTTGGGTATTTTTAATTCAGGCTCTTATCCTTTGAACAATCAAATGAATATCACGGCATTTCAGAACAATCTACCAAATCCTTTATTAAAATGGGAAGCTACAAAATCGACTAATATTGGTTTTGACATTGGTTTCTTCAAGCAAAGAATTGCGCTTACCACAGAGTTATACGAAAATCGTTCTAAGGATTTATTGTACAACACTCGTGTACCTGCAAGTTCAGGTTTCAAAAAACAGTTTCAGAACATTGGAGCGACCTCGAATCGCGGTATCGAATTTACGTTGAATACGATAAACGTAAAAACCAATAGCTTTAACTGGAGTACCACCTTCAACATTGCCTTTAATAAAACCAAGGTCTTAAGTTTGAGTGAAGGCGAAAATTCGTTGATCACCAACAGTTATACCGATAGAAACGACTACATTTTGCAGGTTGGAAAACCGGTGGGTGTAATGTACGGTTATGTAAGAGACGGATTGTATCAGGCAAGCGATTTTGATTATAATGCCACAACAAGTGCGTACACCCTTAAGCCAGGAGTTGTAAGCGATAATATTGTAGCACAGCCGGGCTTTATCAAATTCAAAGACATCAGCGGTCCTAATGGTACACCGGATGGCGTAATTAACGATTTGGACCGAACTGCCATTGGAGATGCTAATCCAAAATACACCGGAGGTCTTAACAACACCTTTAGTTACAAAGGAATTGATTTGAGCGTATTCCTTGATTTTACGGTAGGAAATGATATCTATAACGCCAACGTTTTAAACAATTCAAGACTTAATCTCGACAATTTAAACACAGTAGCGATCTATGCTGACAGATGGACAACCATTAACGCAGCAGGACAGCGTGTAACCGATCCTGCCGAACTGACTGCCCTAAACGCAGGCAAAACCAATCCGGCCTTTAACGGAAACGCTACCGGACGTTTGTACAGCGATATTATTGAGGATGGTTCGTTTTTAAGAATCAACAACATCAGTCTCGGGTACACCTTGCCTAAAGAATGGCTTAAAAAATCTAAAATCTCAAATTTGAGAATTTATTTCACGGCTTACAATCTGTATGTATTTACGAAATATTCAGGCTATGATCCTGAAGTAAGCGTACTCAACAATGCCATCACCCGAGGAGTAGATTTTAGTGCCTATCCAAGAAGCAAATCGTTTATCACAGGATTAAATATTTCGCTATAATTTAAAGTTTAAAAAGATGAAAAACAATATATTTTCCCGTAGTACACTTATAGCAGCAGGAATTGCATGCCTCTTACTGCCCCTAAATTCCTGCGACAAAGAACTCGAAGTTACCCCCTATTCCTATTTCACCACTGCCAACTTTTTTTCTAATGCAAACGAAGCCAACATGGCTACTCTTGGCGTTTACGAATCCATGTCGTCACTGGACAGTTATGGCTGGAACATTTCCTTAGTTTTTGATGCTGATACCGATATTGAACAAATGACCGGAATTGGCGCCGACGACTGGAGAACCATAGCGCACTATCAGGGAATTTCTCAAACGAATATGTTCTACATCGTTTGGAGCAAATTGTATGAAGGAATAGACAGAGCCAACGTAGTGATCGAAAGAATACCCCAAATGGAGCTTTTTTCAAATGGAAATACTGCCCAAAAAGAACAGTTGAACCGCTACCTGGGTGAAGCAAAATTCCTGCGTGGTTTCTATTATTCAGAACTTGTACGCTTGTGGGGAGATGTGCCTTTTAAAACAAAAAGCTCACAATCCGGAGACAATCTAAGAGGAGCTCTTGTAGACCGTCAGGAAATTTACACCCAGATCATCAAAGACATGACCGAGGCATCACTTGTGCTTCCGGAACAGCTGCCTACAGACGAACGCATCAACAAATGGGGAGCCAAAGCCATGTTGGCCAGAGTAGCACTGTTTGCCGGAGGATACTCTTTAGGTGCAGACGGAACGATGAAACGTCCTTCAAACTACAAAGACTATTACAAACTGGCGCAGCAACAAATTAACGATGTTATGGCCCAAAATCCGTACAAACTAAATCCATCCTACGCTAAAGTATTTAAAAACCAGTGTCAGCATGTATTAGAACCTACGGAGAATATTTTTCAGGTTGCTTTTTATAATCCGGCAGGAAACATAGGAAACGCCTCCTGGGTGGGCAACTTCAACGGTCCGGCAACAGTCGCTGGTTTCTATCCTTCAAACATTTCGAGATGTCTAGTCCCAAAACCGTTTTACAATAGTTTTAACGCAGCCGATCAACGCAGAGATTTTTCGATTGCCACCTATTCCATCAACAATCTGGGGAACAAACTTCCGCTTCTAACCACCAATCAGGATGAAAGATGGACCGTTGGTAAATGGAGCCGAGAATACCAGACCAATGCAACCGCAGAACGTGTTTACACCCACATCAATTGGGTCATCATGCGTTATTCCGATTTGCTTTTGATGCGTGCTGAGGTAGAAAACGAATTAAACGAAGGCCCTAACACTATTGCTTATGATGCCATCAATCAGGTTCGTAAAAGAGGCTTCGGTGCCGATGTACAAGGAAGCCGAATTGCGGTTGATATAAAAACAAAAGGAACCGGATATACCAATGCGGCCAATGTTTTAATACAAATTACAGGCGGCGGCGGTACTGATGCAGCGGCGGCAGTAATTACCCTTTCAGCCGGAGGAATCAACACCATTGCAATGCTGCGTTCCGGTGATGGTTATACTAGTGTTCCAACTGTAACCATTACCAGTACAGACGGAAAAGGCACCGGAGCAACCGCAACCGCGAGACTCTTAGCCAAACCAACCACAGCCGAAATGAGCTTACCAACCGGTCTGAACAAAGACAATTTTCTAAAAGCCGTTCAGCAGGAAAGAGCCTGGGAACTTTCGGGCGAAGGAATGCGAAGAGCCGATTTGATTCGATGGGGAATCTTAGGAGATAAATTGATCGAAACAAGTGCCGCGGTCAAACAAATCCGATCCACTTATTTCTTCCCTGCAATTACCAATTTTGTGGCCGGAAAACACGAATTGTACCCTTATCCTCAAAATGAAACAGACGTGAACAAAAACATCACACGTCAAAATCCAAAATATTAGACAAATAGTATTTAAAAATCATGCACAACCCTCTAAATAATGGCACTTATTTTGAAAAACTCAAATTATTAAAAATAAATGATACAACATTATTTAGAAATGAATAAGTTTATAACCTTTAATGCAGGACTTTGTTCTGCATTAATTGTTTGTAACAGAAAAGAAAACTACTAAAATAAACAAGGAACAATATGGTTGCCAAAAATGATGCACAACTGTCTAAATCCTACGCAATTGGGATCGACATTGGTGGTACGTCACTGAAATGTGGTGTTGTTAATGAACTCGGAGAAATTTTATTTTCGTTTATAGTATCCTTAAAAGAAGCCCGTACCGAAAAAGAAATTATCCGCTTAATGGTCGATGCCATCACACAATGTACCGATCAGTTAAAAGAACCAATTGTGGGGATCGGAATTGGTTTTCCGGGTCTGATTGAAAATGATGTGATCATTGGCGGCGGTGTAAACTTACCCGGTTTTGAACAATTGCCATTGGGTAAAATTCTAAATGATTTAACCGGACATCATGTTGTCATTGATAATGATGCCAATTTAATGGGGCTTGCTGAATTAATTTACGGAGCAGCCAAAGACAGTACCGATGCCGTTTTTCTAACGATTGGTACAGGAATAGGTGGTGCCATCATGATTAACAAAGGCTTGTACAGCGGTTTCAAAAATCGAGGTGGTGAATTGGGCCATACCGTAATTCAGCAAAATGGCATTGCCTGCAATTGCGGCGGACGTGGCTGTCTGGAAACCTATGCGTCTGTAACGGCATTAATCAAATACTATCAGTCACAAAATACAGCGGCAGATCAAAACATTGACGGCAAAACCATCATCGAAAAATACCTTTCGGGAGAAGAGCACGCGATAAAAACCATGCAGCACCATTTTGACTATTTAGCTGCCGGGATTGTCAATTTTGTCAACATCTTTAGTCCGCAAAAAGTAATCATTGGAGGCGGTATCAGCGAAGCGGGTCAGTTTTACATTGACGAACTCACCCAAAGAGTCAAAACCTTTGCTATTCCGGTTGCTTTTGCGCATACCAGCATCGTAGCAGCCGATTTGGGCAATAAAGCCGGATTGCTGGGAGCCTGCGCCAATGCTTTTCAAAAATTTAAAGATTTGAAATACAGTACGAACTAAAAGAATATACTCGCGAAGTCGCAAAGCCGCAAAGATCTCAGTAGATGGTGTGAATGTATTGTCTTTCTACAAACTGCCAAAAACTTTGCGACTTTACGTCTCCGCGAGCAAATCCACACAAACAACGCATCACTCTAATCCATTTAATCTGTGGCAAAAAACTTTGCAGCTTCGCGTCTCTGCGAACAAATATTTTTAAGAATCACCTCACTAATTGCCCATTATTAAAGGTTTTAACTAAAATTAATAGCATTTTGAACAAATTCAAAACCCCAATTGAAGCCCGATGATTAACTTCGTTTTTGCATTTAAGAATTTAAAAGGCAAAACGTAATCTATTAAAATTAGGCCGATATGATATTTCAAAAAGTCATAGGATTTTTTTGTTTGTTGGGAATACTGGCTATTCCTTTTTCTAGCAATGCCCAAACCGCTGCACGTCCAAATATCCTGATCATCATGACCGATCAGCAAACTGCCGATGCGATAAGTATTGCAGGAAACAAGGACCTTCACACTCCTGCAATGGATAAACTGGCTCAAAACGGAGTCCGTTTTACCAAAGCCTATTGCGCTCAGCCATTATGTTCACCCTCCCGAACGGCCATCATGAGCGGAAAAATGCCTTTTGAAACCGGCTTTGTGGGCAACGCTCCTGAAAAAGACGGTCAATGGCCGGACGATTTACTAATGATGGGTAAAATTTTCCAAAACGGAGGATACAAAACCGGTTATGTAGGCAAATGGCACCTTCCGGTTCCCACTGCCAAGAAAAGTCAGCACGGTTTTGAATACATCGAAAACACCAATTTTCAGGATTACAATGATGCGGCAACACCCTCGTTTTGTGCGCGCTTCATTAAAGAAAATAAAAACACTCCTTTTCTTTTGGTCGCTTCTTTTTTAAATCCACATGACATTTGCGAATGGGCCAGAGACGAAGATTTGAAAATGGATGTCTTAGAAAAAGCACCTCCGCCAGCCCAGTGTCCGCCATTGCCGGCCAACTGGAAAATCCCCGACTACGAACCTAAAATTGTCCGCGAGCAGCAAAAAGTAAGTTTCAGAACCTACCCTACTGTAAATTGGACTGCAGATCAATGGCGTCAATACCGTTGGGCCTACAATCGCTTAGTTGAAAAAGTAGACGGTTACATCGAAATGGTGCTTGCCTCTTTGAAAAAATACAACATCGAAAAAAACACGATTATCATTTTTACGGCCGATCATGGTGACGGCTATGCAGGCCACAGCTGGAATCAGAAACAAATACTTTATGAAGAATCTGCCAAAATACCATTCATCATTTCGAAAATAGGCGAATGGAAACCACGTACCGACGATCTTCTGGTTTGTAATGGCACAGACATTATTCCAACCATTTGCGGTTTCACCGGAGTACCCAAACCAGCCTATCTGAAAGGAATTGACATCAGTAAAAAAATAGCCAATCCAACCGAAATCCTGCGGGATACTCTGGTGATAGAAACCGATTTTGCCGATAACGAAGAACTCTTAAACATTAGCGGACGCGCTGTAATTTCTAAAGATTTTAAGTACATCGTTTACAATAAAGGCGACTTAAAAGAGCAGCTTTTCAATTTAACCACAGATCCCGGAGAAATTACCAATCTGGCAGTAAACAAGAACTTTAAAAAAGAACTAATTGTTATGCGCCGCTATTTAAAAGAATGGTGCAAAAAGAACGGAGATCCTTTTCAATCCGGTTTATAAACTTGCCTAAAGAAAAAACAATATGATTCAAAATAAAATAGTCACTTTAGCGGCATCCCTTATCCTGTTGCCTGTTTTCAGTCAACAATCCCCGGCAACTATAAAACTAACAGCCGAAAAACTGCATTCAAGAGTGCGTGAATGGCCGTATCCTGTAAACGGAATTACGGTACCTACCAATGCTCCTGCCCTGCTTTGGCCGGGAACCAATGGTAAAAACATGGTAACCCCAATGGAAAGCGGAAGTGATATTCCGGAAGATCCAAATATTGGTAATGTACGTTACAAAGTGATGCTGGCAAGCGACAAAAACTTTACTAAAAACCCCTTCACCAGTGCCGAACAACGTTGGGCAGTTTATCCATTACACCAGGCTTTAAAAGCCGGAAGATGGTACTGGAAATACGGTTATGCCTTAAAAGGCAGCAATCAATGGACCTGGTCTCCTGTTTACGATTTTGTGGTCGCTGCCCAATATGCTGCCCAAAAAGTAGCTCCTCCCATTAGTGAAGTCTTGAAAAGAAACGAAGGTGCACACCCTCTTTTATGGGACATGAACCGTATTGGCGAAGATTTTTACCGCAACAATCTGGACAATCCTGAAGCTAAAAAATTTATTGCTTTCGCAGAAAAATTAATGCTGGCGCCTCTTCCAACAGAGAAACCGCAAAGAGTAATTGATACCACAGGCAAAAATCCGTTAGAAAAGAAAATTATTATCGAACGAATGTACCACGGTTTTGGAGATGCTGTTGGAAACCCGGTTCGCAATTTATGCATCGCCTATCAGCTCACCAAAGACAAACGTTTCATTTTAGATGCCAAACGCAGGGCCTTAAACCTGGCCAACATGAATCCTGACGGACTGGCAACAGGAGATGATTTTACAAGTGGTGCTGTGCTCGAAGCCCTCGGCTGGTTTTACGATACCGGTTATGATTTTTTAACCCCTCAGGAAAAAGAGACCTTTAAAAACATCATTACCATCAGGGCCAAAAGAGTTTACGATCATTTGCCAAACCGTTTTGAACTGCATGTGAGCGACAATCACGTTTGGCAAATTACCTTGCGCAATCTTGCCATTGCTACAGTAGCCGTGATTAACGATGTACCCGAGGCTAAGGAATGGCTTACCTATATGTACGAAGTCTGGTCGGCACGTTTTCCGGTATTGGGCACTACTGATGGTGGCTGGCATGAAGGAAACGGTTATTTCAGAGTCAACTTTAAATCGATTATTTACCTGTCACAAATGTTTGGTGACTTTAGTGGTGTTGATTATTTTAAGTTACCCTGGATGCAAAATCTTCCGTACTATATGCTGTACACCCATCCAAACGGTGCGGCAAGTACTGCCATTGGCGACATGTGGGAAAACATTCCGTACATCGTAAAAGGCGAAGCCTGGTTTGCCGATGCTTTGACCTACCGCATGAATAATCCGTATCTAAACTGGTATGTTGGCGAAATAAAAAGAGACTATCCGACCTACTATCACGGCACCGATGATTTCTTATTTTTCAGATTACTGAATTATAAACCCAATAGAAACTTACCGGCTACTTCCCCTGAAAAACTCCCTAAAACACGCAAATTTGCTGATGTGGGTGTTGTAGCTATGCACGAAGATCTGGCCAAAGCCAATACAACCCTGAGCAGTTATTTGTTCAGTAGTCCGTTTGGTTCTTCGGGACATGGTCACGCTTCGCAAAATGCTTTTACGATTAATTACAAAGGAAAAGTCCTTTTTGGCGGAACGGGCTATTACAGTAATTTCAGCGACAAGCACAATCTTTTATTTTACAGATCCTCTAAAGCATACAACACGATTTTAGCCGACAGTCTGAACCAAAAAATAGGAGAAGAAGGTTACGGATGGATTCCGAGGGCTATTTCCGGTCAACGCATCCAGTACGCTTTAGGAGATGCCAGCAATGCTTATGGCGACATAAAAAGTGACTTCTGGCTCAACCGATTCAAACAAATCAATGTAGTACCTAACAAAACAAATGGTTACGGAGAATCGGGTGTGACTTTATACCGCAGACATATGCTGCAGCTCGAAGGCGGTTATATTGTTTTGTATGACGAACTGGAAGCTAAAAATCCTGTAAAATGGACCACTCAGTTTCATTGTCCGTATTATACCATTGAAGGACAAAATTCGGCGAATGCCAAACAGCAAAACTTCACGGTACAAACCGATTTAGGAAATGTAAATGCGAGTGTTTTTGCAGACAGTCCGCTAAAAATGGCCGTACACAATCAATTTTATGAGGCGGCTGTCAACTGGAATAAAGTGACCAATGACCAAGGTCAAATCAAAGATTTTAAGAACCAATGGCATGCGGGAATCACTTCTGAAGCCAGACAAAAATTTAGATACTTAACCATTATACAGGTAAAAGACGGCAAAACAGAAATCATTAAAACAGTATCAGACAACAGTCGTTTATCACATTTTCAGGTGGGTGACTGGGACATTCAGGTACAATTGGACGGCGAAAAACCAGCTGCCTTACAAGTGGTTGGAAAAACCGCAAAATCATTATTTAACTATGGAAATTTACCCATTACATTTGAAGGCAAAACATTTTCACCTAAAATTGCGGGAAGCTCTGTATTGCTTGAAATGAATGGCACTAAGATAAACAAACAGGAAGCTGTTGATGAATTACCGGATGTAGCCAAATACGACAAAAATTAAAAACAAAAAAGACGTTTGCTTTTTCTTTAAATTTAGAGTTAAATTACCAATAACCTATTAAACACGAACCAAACCATTAAAATTGAAACCTTCATGAAGAAAACGATTGCCATAGCTGTGCTTTTCTATCTTATCCTTTTTGCCACTAAAAGTCAGGCTCAGGTACAGGATCGATACTTCCGTACAATTTCGGTTGATAAGGGGCTCTCGCAAAGTTCTGTTTTTGCCATTGCACAGGACACACTTGGCTTTATCTGGATTGGTACGCAGGACGGGCTAAATCGTTATGACAGTAAGGGTTTCAAAGTATATCGTCCGATCAGGAATGTTAAAAACAGTTTGCAGTCGTACTACATTCGAAGTTTGTTTACCGATCACAAAGGACAATTGTGGGTGGGCGGTAATCAGGGAATTAGCGTTTACAATTACAATACGGACAGCTTCACCAATTACAAACTTCCGCGAAGTATTGGCGAATGGTACATCTCTTCGATCACAGAAGACGCTGCCCATAAAATCTGGGCCACTTCGATTACCGGAGAAGTTTTTGTACTGCATCCCGAAGAACAAAATTTCACAGCCATCCGATTTAATGCTTCTTCACATGAAATCAAAAAAATTGCCTACATCGGTCTTTGGCAAAAACAAATAATTCTCGGAACAGATGTTGGTCTTTTCAAACTAAACCCCAATTCGCATCAGCTGATACGAATTAATCTGGGCGCTAAAAAACCGTATATCAATGCTGTCTATGCCGACGCTAAACAGTTGTGGGTGGCCACCGAAGGCGAAGGTGTCATTCGGTACAATGCCGAAAACGGTCAGGTTAGCGCACTGCTCCACACCTCCGGAGCAAACAGTATTGCTGATAACAATATCAGATGTGTGGGGAAAGATACGGAGGGAAATATTTGGCTCGGAACTTTTAAGGGCCTTACCGTTTTTAATCCTAAAACCAACACTTTCAGCAACTATTACCATCAGATAGCACAGCCTTACACCATCAGTCAAAACTCTGTTCGCTGTTTCTTTAAAGACAAACAAAACGGAATCTGGCTCGGAACCTATTACGGAGGTTTAAATTATTACCATAAAAGCGATATAAAATTCAATCTCTTAAGTCAAAACTCCGGGAAACCCTCTTTGAATGATGAGGTTATTGGTGCCATCAAACAGGATGCAAAAGGCAATTTCTGGATTGGAAGTAATGACAAAGGCGTAAATTACTGGAACAAAAATGCCAACACCATCAGTTATTTTTCAAATAGCGAAAACAACCCAAACAGTTTAAGTTCGAACAATATCAAAGCCATCGAATTTGATGATAATGGAAATGTATTAATAGGTACGCACAACGGCGGATTAAATGTACTCAACCCGAATACCGGTTTTGCACAGCGTTTTCGCCACGACGAAAACAATGCCAACACGATTACAGGTGATTTGGTTTACAGTCTGTTAAAAGATTCGAAAGGCCGTATCTGGGTAGGTACCCGATCAGGTTTAGACCAGTTTCATCCCGAAACAAAATCGTTTACACACCTCCATTTAGACAAGGCAGGAAAGCGGCTTGCGTCAGACGATATTACCTTTCTTTTTGAAGACAGCAAACACCGAATCTGGATTGGAACGACCAATGGCGTAACACTTTTTTATCCGGACACCAATTTATTTGCGGCTATTGGTCATGGCAAATTAAGTGATGATATTGTAAACTGTGTCACCGAAGATTCAAAACACCGAATCTGGATTGGCACCCGCGAAGGATTGCGTTTGTATGATGAAACGCAGGAATCTTTCAAAACGATTAAAGCCCGCAAAGATTTCGTCAAAGAAACCATTTACGGTATCATTCCGGACGATGAAGGAAGTTTGTGGATTTCGACCAACAGCGGATTAATCAAATTTAATCCTGACAATGGTTTTGTACAGACTTTTGACGAAAGTGACGGTTTACAAAACAAACAATTCAACGATTATGCCTTTTGCAAAGCCAAAGACGGCATGCTGCTTTTTGGCGGAATTAAAGGGCTCTCGTATTTTTATCCTGCCATGGTAAAACAGCAGCCACTTCCTTTAAAATTAAGTTTTACCGCTTTAGAAGTATTAAACAAAACCGTTGCGGCCGGTGACGATACCGACATACTCGAAGAACATATTGATCAGACCAACGAATTGGAAATTGGACCTGAATACAAACAATTCAGTATCTTTTTTAATACGTTTAATTACATTTCTTCCAATCGGACTTATTATTATTACAAGTTGGAAGGAATCGACAAAGACTGGCAGCGAAGCGATGAACTTAAAGTAAGTTACAGCAACTTGCCTGCAGGAAAATACAATTTCCAAATCAAAGCCATTGGGCCCAACGGAGAGATGAGTGCCGTTAGAAACCTAAAAATTGTCATTCTTCCGCCCTGGTACAAAACCATCTGGTTTTCACTGTTGTTACTTACCATCATTGGTACGGCAGCCTATATTGGTTTTAAAATTATTAAAGAACGAATAAAAGCCGTTCAGCAATTAAAATTGGAACGAATTGATAAAGAGCGCGTAAGCTACATCAATCAGGTAAAAATGGATTTCTTTACCAATGTTTCTCATGAATTAAGAACACCTCTAACCCTGATTTTAGCACCTCTGGAAGAACTTTTAAAAATGCCGTTTGCCGATAAAGTTTCCAAAAAGAAACATGAATTAATGTTTATCAATGCCAAAAGACTCTATAACTTGGTCGATCAGCTTTTTGAGTTTAGAAAAACCGAAATGGGTACCCGACAATTAAAAGTAGGTAAAGCTGATCTAGTGGGTTTCACTCAGGAGATTTTTGAATCTTTTAAACCGCTTTCAGAGAAAAACAGCATTCACTATACCTATCATTCTGAAGAGCCGCAGCTGCCGTTTTATTTTGACAAAGATGCCATGGAGAAGATACTGTTCAATCTTTTATCCAATGCCTTTAAATACACTAAAACAGGGCAAAGTATTGCGGTAACTTTAGTGAAGAAAAATGATACGGTACAAATAAAAGTCACTGACACGGGGGTCGGAATTAGTGCGGAAGATTTATCTAAGGTTTTCGACCGTTTCTATCAGGTAAACAATCGCGAAATGAATTTGGGTTCCGGTGTTGGTTTGGCCTTTACCAAACGCCTGGTCGAATTGCATCATGGTGAAATTACCGCCGAAAGCAAAATGCAGGAAGGAAGCAGTTTTATTGTAACCATTCCTATTTCAGATGCTGTTTACAAAAACGATCAGCACATTGAAGAATCAGCTTACGACTTGTCTATACTCTCCGACAATGACCTTGAAAATGAAGATGCCTTACTGCCGGAAGAAAATGAAGTGATTGAGAGCAATCAGCCAATAAAACTTCTTATTGTAGACGATAACAGAGAAATTTTAGATTATTTGCAGGATTATTTCAGTAAAATATACGACGTTACCGTGGCCTACGACGGCCAAATGGCGCTGGAACTTCTGGAACTTCACCCTTTTGATCTGATCATCAGCGATGTCATGATGCCCGAGCTTGATGGTCTGCATTTTTGCAAACGCGTCAAACAAAACATCAATACGTCGCATATTCCGTTGATGCTTTTAACCGCAAGAACCGAGACCAGCCAGCAAATTAAAGGACTCGAGATGGGTGCCGACGATTATATTACCAAACCGTTTTCGACACCTTTGCTAGCAGCAAAAATCACCAACCTGCTGCGCTCCCGCAAACGACTGAAAGAATATTACTCTGTTGGAAAAGAAATGGTTCCTGAAAATATTGCTTTTAATACCCTGGACGAGGAGTTCTTAAAACAGGCCATTCGTATTGTAGAAGACCATTTGGCGAATTCGGAATTTTCGGTGGATCAGTTTAGTAAAGAAATCGGAATGAGCCGATCGAACCTGTATTTAAAACTAAAAGCCATTACCGGAGAATCGGCTATGGACTTTATCAAACGAATCCGATTTAAAAAAGCAGTCGAGCTGATGCAAAGCAAACGTTACACCATTGCACAGATTACATACATGTGCGGTTTCAACTCGCCTTCTTATTTCTCTACGGCTTTTAAACAGCATTATGGCTGTATGCCTAGCGAATATTTGGCCAAAATCGACCCTCCACAAGAATAATTACAACAACACAAACGACTATATCATGCAAAAAGAACACAACAAAACCGCTAAAACCTGATACTGCAACCTTAGCCATCCGCTAAAATAAGGTTTTAAAAAGCCTCCAAACAATCCCGAATTTCAGTTTTGAAAATCATAATCCTGTTCAGATGAAACATTCATTTTGGAACAGGAAGGTCCAAACTATGTCTTAACGGAACTGTTTTATTGAAAAAAATGCCAATCCCAAATCAACGTTTAAAAATTAAAATACCCTTTATGAAAATAATGAAACTCCTTCTTATACTGGCTTTTATTTTGCCAATCACCTTAGTTGCACAAACAAAAGCAACGGTAATCCTTCAAAATAATTCAGCTTTCGACCGCAAAGAAACAGTTGTAGCCATCCCCTGGAAAACAGTACTTTCCTCCTATCCGAAAATTGACACGGCTAACTTTGTCGTATTGAATCCCCTCACCAAAAAACAGATCTCCTATCAGTTAGAACATCACGGGAATGCTGCCATTCAAAATCTACTGGTACAAATTGATTTAAAAGCAAAAGCATCGCTGAATCTTTCCATTCAAAAAGGAAAACCGGAAGTTTTTGCTGTCAAAACCTATGCCCGTTACGTTCCGGAACGTCTGGATGATTTTGCCTGGGAAAATGATAAAATTGCCTTCCGTGCCTATGGAAAGGCGCTTGAAAAAACAGAAGGCGATGCTTACGGTTATGATGTATGGGTGAAACGAACCGATAAATTAGTCGTAAACGACCGCTACAAACGCAACGATTATCACATCGACCATGGTGACGGATTAGATTATTATCATGTGGGACACACTTTAGGAGCAGGAAATATGGCTCCCTATGTAAAAGATACCATCCGATATTCCGGCAATTATCACCAATGGAAAATACTGGACAAAGGGCCTTTACGCACCACTTTTCAGCTCACTTTTGATTCCTGGAATGCCGGCGGTATAAAGGTTAAAGCCACAAAAATCATTTCTATAGATGCCGGTTCACAACTCAACCGAATTGAGAATATTTATACGTTTGACGATAAAAATCCACTGCCGGTAGTTGTTGGAATTATCAGACGGGAAAAAGCAGGTATTCTTTCCTTAAACGAACAGCAAGGCATAATGGGATATTGGGAACCTGCTTTTGACAAAGAAGGTACTACCGGACTGGGTTCGATACTAACAACCCCGGCAACTATTATGTGGGTCAACAAAGAACAATTACTGACCAAAACCTATGTCAAAAACAACGAGCCTTTAGTCTATTACACAGGTGCAGTCTGGGACAAAGCTGGAAAAATCACCACGGCCAAACAATGGTTCAGTTACCTCGATCATTTTAATGAAGAGCTTAAAAATCCTTTAACAATCAGTGCAAAATAGCTGCAAAACAAAATCATAACACATGGCGTGCATTTTTATAGCCACAGATTCGAATGATTTTAAGGATTAACTCCTCTAATCGGTGAATCTGTTACAGAAACTTTCAAAACATTAAATCCTTTTAATCTGTGGCAGCTATTTTAAAGTGACGAATGTTCTAAAAATAAATGCCGCCAAGGAAATAAAAACAAATTAAAAATTACTAATAACCAAAAACAAACAAAAAATGTCAATTAACTTATTTGATTTAACGGGAAAAACAGCACTCATTACAGGAGGAGTTCATGGTTTAGGAATGGCTATGGCCAAAGGACTTGGACATGCAGGAGCAAAAATTGTAGTAAACGACCATTCCTCACAAGAAGCTGTTGATAACGCAATTGCCGAATACAAATCGGAAGGAATTGAAGCCTTCGGGTACCTGTTTGATGTAACAGACGAAGCGGCTGTAATTGCTGCCATCAGCAAAATTGAGGCTGAAGTAGGACCAATCGATATATTAATAAATAATGCCGGAATTATCAAAAGAACTCCAATCATAGAAATGGAAGTTGCCGATTTTGAAGCAGTAATAAAAGTAGATCTGACTGGACCTTTTATTGTATCTAAAAATGTAGCAAAAGGAATGATTGCCCGTGGAGGAGGAAAAATCATCAACATGTGTTCGATGATGAGTGAACTGGGAAGAGACTCTGTAAGTGCCTACGCTTCTGCTAAAGGCGGACTAAAAATGCTAACCAAAAACATGGCTACCGAATGGGCAAAATTCAATATTCAGACTAATGGAATTGGCCCGGGCTACTTCGCCACAAGCCAGACGGCACCTATTAGAGTAAACGGTCATCCGTTTAATGAATTTATTATCGGAAGAACTCCCGCAGGCCGCTGGGGAAATCCTGATGATTTGCAAGGGGCTGCGATCTTTTTAAGTTCGAAAGCAAGTGATTTTGTAAACGGTCATATCGTGTATGTCGACGGTGGAATATTAGCGACAATAGGAAAACCTTCTAACGAAAACTAGTACTATAAACCTTTGAACATCAATTCTAAAAGGTTAAAAACAAATTAAAATGATAAAAAGCACCATAGATAAAGCAACGGGCTTCGAGAAACGATTTGAAAATATCAATACAGTTGTTTTCGAAAATTCAACGGAAGCCTCTAAAGCACTAGCACGACAAATCGCAGCGCTAATTCAATCCAAACAAAAAAACAACGAATCCTGTATATTAGGTTTAGCGACCGGTTCTTCTCCAAAAGGATTGTATGCCGAACTGGTTCGTTTGCACAAAGAAGAAGGTTTAAGTTTTAAAAACGTGATTACTTTCAATTTGGACGAATATTATCCGATGGAACCGGACTCCATCAACAGCTACGTTCGATTTATGAAAGAACTGCTGTTGGATCAGGTAGATATTTTACCCGAAAACTACCATATCCCTGACGGAACATTATCCAAAGAAGAAATCGCAGATTACTGTCACAATTACGAAGTCAAAATCGAAGCTTTGGGAGGCATCGATCTGCAAATTCTTGGAATTGGCGGAAATGGTCATATTGGATTTAATGAATCCGGATCGTTACAAAACTCCAAAACACGTCTGGTAGCACTGGATCATATTACGAGAGTGGCTGCCAGCGGAGATTTTTCGGGTCTAAGCAACACCCCAAGAACAGCGATTACACTTGGAGTTAAAAAAATAATGGAAGCCAAACAGGTCATTTTAATGGCTTGGGGAGAAGGGAAATCCAACATCATTAAAAAATCGGTTGAAGGAGAAGTCACCAATCAAATTCCGGCCTCCTTTTTACAGGAACACAACAATGCCGTTTTTGTACTGGACCGGGAAGCTTCCTCCAAACTAACCCGCATCAACAGACCCTGGCTGGTCGAGAAAATTGTCTGGACCGATAAACTAATCCGGAAAGCGGTTTTAGGATTGGCACTGGATTTAAAAAAGCCAATTTTGATGCTTACCGACGCCGATTATATCGAGAACGGAATGAGCGACTTACTGGCCGATTCAGGTCCGGCATACGACATCAACATCAAGATATTCAACAAACTTCAAAATACAATTACGGGCTGGCCCGGAGGCAAACCAAATGCTGACGATCACAATCGCCCGGAAAGAGCTGAACCGACCCGAAAAAAAGTATTGATTTTTAGTCCGCATCCCGATGATGATATTATCAGTATGGGGGGAACTTTTATGCGCCTTCAGCAACAAGGTCACGAAGTGCACGTTGCCTATCAAACCTCAGGAAATATCGCCGTGGCTGATGATGAAGCCTTGAGATTTGCTAGATTTGTTTGCGATTACAACGACAAGTTTACCATAAAAAGTACCGAAGCTGAAGACATCTACAAAAAAGCCGCAAACTTCTTAAAAAATAAAAAAGCAAGCGAAATAGATATTCCCGAAGTTCGATATTTAAAAGGCCTAATCCGAAAAGGAGAAGCACGTGCCACCAGTCATTTTGTAGGTTTACCCGATGAACAGATTCATTTTATGGAACTTCCCTTTTACGAAACGGGAGCGATTGAGAAAAGACCTTTAGGCAAAGAAGATATCCAACTGACTATGGATTTAATTGAAAAAATCCAACCACATCAAATCTACGCCGCAGGAGATCTGGCCGATCCGCACGGAACACATAAAGTATGTCTGGACGCAATCTTTGAAGCCGTAAAAGCGCTGAAATTGAAACCTTTTATGAACGATTGCTGGGTTTGGCTGTATCGCGGGGCATGGCAGGAATGGGGAATCGACGAGGTTGAAATGGCGGTACCCATGAGTCCCGATCAGGTACTGGCAAAACGCCACGGAATCTTCAAACATCAGTCTCAAAAAGACGGCGTGGTCTTTCAGGGAACCGATGCCAGAGAATTTTGGCAAAGAGCCGAGGACCGAAACAGCGAAACAGCGCAATTGTACAATCAATTAGGTTTGTCCCACTATGCCGCAATGGAAGCTTTCGTGCGTTGGAAATTTTAGCTTACTAATTCAATACAATACCTTTATTTTGTTCACAAGTTGGTCGATTATAAAATCTCTGACTTAAAAAAGAAGCCTCCCCAAATTATTTTTTGGGGAGGCTTTTTTGTTTTAAAATTCAGACAATGTTTTCACAATCAAAACAAATTGGGATGTGTAGATTGGCGCTTTTAATATGTGCCATTCCTACGGAATTCAATTGTTATGATAATTTTGTAGCAACGGATTAAAATCCGTTGCTACAAAATTTAGTCGAGCCGAGGGCTCTTCTCCAATAGTTCCGAAGAACCGCCCATATCGTAACAACAGATTTTAATCCATAGAAAACAAAGCATACACATTATCAAAATTTCGTAAAGTTCCGAAGGAACGACTCATATTGTAACAATGGATTTTAATCCATCGAAAACAAAACAAACACATCATCAAAATTTCGTAAAGTTCCGAAGGAACGACTCATCTTTTAACAACGGATTTTAATCCGTTGGATAAAATGATATTACACGATTTGAATTCCGTAGGAATGGCACATATTATACACATTAACATAGGTCATTCCTACGGAATTCAATTCTCCCGGCCGATTTATTTTGGATGGATTAAAATCCATCCCTACAAAATTAATCGAGCCAAAGGCTCTAGCCCTAAAGTTCCAGAGGAACGACGGATATTGTAACAACGGATTTTAATCCGTTGAACAAAACGACATCATATGCTTTGAATTCCGTAGGAATGGCACATATTAAAAATAAATGGTAACTTTTCACCTCTTTTTGAGTCAAATCCTTAAAAACCAATGACAACAGATATTATAGAATTAAATGATTTTATTGTTTTAATCGAACAATCCAACACTTCCAAACCTTTCGTACAGCAATGCGAAATCGACGGAGATGCCGTTGGTTTTGCCTTTTATGGTTCGGGCAATGTCGAACTGGAGATCAAGCATAACGATCAAACTAAATATCTGACCAATACAACGGGCTTAGCAATTTGTTTTTTTGGCAATCAAAAGGTAGCATTCTCCCATAAAATAGAACCGGACAAACCTTTACAGTCCATCAGTATCTTCACCAAACCAAAACACCTGCATTCCTTACCTCAGGCTGAGAAAGAAATTTTCGAAAACTATCTTCCAGAATTATTAAATCCGCGGGAGCATTTTGTTAAGGGTCCTTCTTTTTATATGACTTTGGAAATGCAATTGGCTGTTCAGAAAATTTTCAACACCACTTATACCGGCAATACGAGATTGTTGTTTTTAAAAAGTCAGGTCAATGAACTGCTGGCCCATTTTTATGCACTTTTGGCAACAGGTACCAAAATCGACCTTTCGGAAATGGACAAAAACAAACTTTTTAAAGCAAAAGAAATTGTAACCAATAGCTATTCGAAGCCTCCATCGATCACTCAATTGTCACAAATGGTGGGTTTAAACAGTAATAAACTCAAAAAGAATTTCAAAGAACTTTTTGGTATTCCGGTCTTCAAATTTGTTCAGGAAGAAAGACTTCACAAAGCTTACGAATTACTTCGAGACAACGAAAAAACAGTCCAAGAATCGGCTTGGGAAGTTGGTTATGACAGTCTGAGTTCTTTTTCGAATGCCTTTCATAAAAAATTTGGTATGCGTCCAAATGAAGTTCGGCAACAATTCTTTTCAAACAAATCATAATTCTTTTCGGACAAATGATTCCGTTTTAATCTAAACAACTTTGTATCAGTAATCCTTTAAAAAATACTGATATGAAAAACACCAAAATTTTAGTCCTGGGATCTAATGGAAAAACAGGACGCAGAGTAGCCGAAAGATTAGAACAAATTGAGGGCGTTGAAGTCCGTTTGGGGTCCCGCAATGAAAAAATACCTTTCGATTGGGAAAAACCAGAAACCTGGGAGACTGTTCTTCTGGGCATAGATACGGTTTATATTACCTTCCAGCCTGACTTAGCCATTCCTTCAGCAGTGAATACTATTCAGAATTTTACGCAGCTTGCGACAAAATCTGGTGTTCAAAAAATGGTTTTACTTTCCGGAAGAGGTGAAAAAGAAGCACAGCTTTGCGAGGAAATTGTAAAAAGTACGGCTAAAAACTGGACCATTGTTCGTGCCAGCTGGTTCAATCAAAACTTTAGTGAAAGCTTCTTTCTGGATCCCATACTAGCCGGGATTGTTGCCTTACCAAGAGCTGAAGCATTGGAACCTTTTACCG
This sequence comes from Flavobacterium sp. T12S277, assembly GCF_048514875.1. NCBI lineage: Bacteria > Pseudomonadati > Bacteroidota > Flavobacteriia > Flavobacteriales > Flavobacteriaceae > Flavobacterium > Flavobacterium sp. T12S277. Next base: position 83,532 of record NZ_JBLYEG010000019.1, read on the forward strand.
ATGCCGATGATATTGCCGATGTAGTGACCGCCGCTCTGGTAGAGGATAAACACAACGGAAAAACTTATGAACTTACCGGTCCGCGACTATTGACTTTCAAACAAGCGGTAAACGAAATCGCCGAAGCCAGCGGGCGAAATATCACTTTTCAGGGATTATCTTTGGAAGAGTATATTGGAATGTTGAAGGAATATCAAATTCCCGAAGATCATATTTGGCTGATCAACTATCTTTTTGAGCAGGTTTTGGATGACCGAAATTCCAGTATTACATCGGATATAGAAAATATTCTGGGCAGAAAAGCAAAAGATTTTTCTGTCTACGCAAAAGAAACAGCCAAAACAGCAATCTGGAACTCCTAAAACCTGAATTATGAAATATAGCAGAGGAATCTTTTCAGGATTTATAGTTTGGTTGTGCGTTAGTATTTCCTTTTATCTTTTGGATAATACTCCACTTCTGAAAGATTATTTTCTAATACAAGCCGCCATCGTTATGGTACTTATTGTTTTTTATGCTATAGCCGGTGCAAAATTTTATTATCAGAAAAAATACAATACCAACGGTTTTACACTTGGAATACTAATGTCTGCAACAGCATTATTATTAGATGTTTTGATAACCGTTCCTTTTGTTGAAATTCCCGAAGGAAGAAGTTATGTAAGCTTTTTTACAAGTCCGATTTTATGGGCACTGGCTCTTATAAACGCTTTATCGGTTTATTGGTATTGGAAGAGAAAAATTAAACCTTAATCATCGACTCCCAGTTTAGTAATACAATAAAGGACAGATATTTTAAATACTTCCTTTTATTCGACGCGGATAAAACGGGTTTACTCCGTAAAAATGCGAATGAAAACGGATTCTTACCGCATTTAAAAGATTTTTAATTTTAAAATCCGTTTTTATCAGTGTCTTCGCGAAAGCGAATCCGTTAAATCAGCGTTGAATTAAGATTCAGAATTTTTATTGATCAGGCAGAAACGACTTTTCGATTATAACTCAATCTAAAATGCTTATACACAAAAAAGCTTGTCATTAACGGACAAGCTTTCTTATGATTTGAAATCTAAAAAATTAAACTTCTGCCATTTCCGGAACCGGAGTGGGAACAGCTGTATCTTTTGATTGTACTAACTTATTTACTCTCCATATCAAAAATATTGTCGAAAGTGTAATCACCGCAATTACATATCCTAAAATATCATAGTTTTCCAGAGGAGACGTCTTTGTTTTCTGATGTACAATAAATCCGGCACAAACCGCTGCAATTCCGCCTGCAATTTGTTGCAGGGAAGAAGAGATCGACATATAAGCACCACGATCTTCCAGTCCGGGAATAGCGGTGTTTAACGTTGTGGCCGGGATCATTCGGCTCATGATTCCCATAAACATAATCATAGTAAGCACTACGATTTCCCATAAGGGTACAGGGCCAAGATTGGTATAAATAATAATCATAACGACAGAGAGTATTGATCCTGCCGCAAACAGTTTAAACTTACTTACTTTGTCACTTAATTTACCCACCAAAGGCATGATAAAAAGTACCGAAAGTCCGGTAAAGAAAAAGACCATCGGCAATTCGAGCTGACTGATATGAATATTATTCACTAAAAATGCGCTTCCAAATGGCTGTAGCATAAAACCTCCTACAGAGAGAAAAGCAATAGACATAAAACCAATCTGGTAATGTTTGTTGCTAAGGGTATGCCATAAATGCAAGAAAGGACTTTTGTCTGACTGCACTTCTAAATGTTTGGTAATCGGTTCCATTTGTGTAATGATCCCAATAAGAATCAATACTGCCAGAACCGCAATCATAATAAAAGCCGAATGCCATCCCCAGTTATTCGCAAAGTACAATCCTACCGGAATTCCTAAAATCTGACTGGAGGCAAATGCCATTTGTATAAATCCCATTACGCGTCCACGTTGGTGAATTACAAACAAATCGGTTACAATTGCCAAAGAAACTGATCCGATTACACCTCCAAAAAGTCCGGTTACAATCCTTGCCCATAAAAGCATCATATAACTGGTTGAAAGTGCGCAGAAAACCGTACCGATGATAAATCCGATGTAAAAGAAAATTAAAAGTTTCTTTCGGTCAAATTTGTCTGCAAAACCTGCAGCAAGTAGTCCTGAAGCTCCCGCACTAAAAGCGTAAGCAGAAACGGTAAAACCAAAGTTAGCCGTTGTCATATTCAGGGTTTTCATTAAAATGTCTCCTAAAGGAGAGATAACCATAAAATCAAGTATAACCGTAAACTGCAAAAGTGCCAGTATCGCAATAATGATTTTTTGGTGTGAAGAGAAAGCCGGGCTTTCTGTAGTGTTTTTTTTCATTGTTTATAAATGTATTAGTTTAGTCTAACTCCTGACATTCATGGCCAAATTCAGTGACCATACCTATAATTGTTTCGGGTTGTAATGTTTTCGAAACAATCCTGAGTACACAATCAACATCTTCGCAGTCAATGCTCCATTGTTGAATGTCTGAATGATTGTTGAGTTTTTGACGAATGGGACAATCGGGATCCTGATCCCCAATATTGGTTTTAAAAATATGTATTGTATTTAAATTTGTTTCCATAATTTTTCATGGTTTTAGTCCTTTTACAGTGGCCTGAAAGGCTTCTTTCATAATTTCCCGGGTAAGTTTAAAGGGTTTCCCTCCCATACTCTTCCCTTCAGTATGTAAATTTAATAAGGTGTACAAAGGCCCGTAGGCAACACTCCAAAAAGCCTCAAATGTCATCGGAATCAGCTCGTTGTTGCGCAAGCCGTTATCAATAAACATCTTCATAATCCTTCTAAAATCTGCAAACTCCTGAATAGAATCCAAAATGATTTCTGAATGAGGTGAATGTTTGACAATTTCAAAAAATGCAACTTCCTTGGGATACTTCATGGTAAAGTTGGCGCGGTTTTCCCACTGTTTCCATAAACCTTCCTCAAATGACATTTCGGGCGAAAAGTTTTTCACGGTGCTGGTAAAAAACTTCAGCGCAATAATGGCACCTATTTTTTGAATCAAATCATCTTTGTCTTTGTAATAAATGTAGAGCGTGCCAACTGAAATAGAACAGGCCTTCGCGAGCTTGTTCATACTAAAACCCTGAAATCCTTCCTGAACAATCTGGTCAATTGCCATTTCGATTACCAATTTTTCCTTGTCGACATCTCTTGCTCTCATACTGATTATTTTGCTACAAATATAAAACAATAAATGAATGAACATTCTTTTATTTATATTTTTTTGATAAAAAAGAAACAGATTCAAAAACCCACCCGAATATCCTCTTTTACAACTTGATCCTATTAGCATTCAATCAGTTACCATTCTCAGAACTAATATGCATTAAACATCTTGATTGTAGTCTATTTTATCTGAATAAGGAAATAAAAGCCCTTAACAGCAATCACAAACGCTCTATTTTTCTACACAAAACCTAAAGGCTTTTAAACAAATTTAAAAGTATTTTGTTTCTTTCATTCCTATCTTCGTTTCTGACAAAAACTCCGGAAAAGCAGCTGTTTAAAACTGCAAAACGAACATTTCGTTTGACCGGATTATTTTTTTATTAAGTATATTAGCGGCTTTTTAGGTTGCATTATCATAGTGCAGCTTTAAAATACAAATCAGACAACCAGTTATTACATAGCTAATACCAGTTGTTATAAAGTACAAACGAGATAGGAACATGTTTTTTAATTTTGCCTTAGCACTGCCCAAGATAAGGTCCTTTAAAAAACGCATTAAACAACAACAAATTTTATATATAAACCCCATTTTTACCTACTAATCCTATGAGAAAAACCATTTCTTATTTTTTACCTTTTGCCGTTTTCGCAGGTGTACTTTTCGGATGCAGCGATGATGATTCAAAAGGTGACAATTACAAAGCCAATTATTTGCCGGCCATTGATGCGACAACTTTACCAAAAGAAAACCGACCAATGACGATGTTTGAAGACAATGAAAGTCCTTCAAAAATGTATGACAATAAAGACCGCTGGTTCCGTGTTAATCAACCCATGCAAGTCATTCAAAAAGGGAAAGATTCTATACAAATTTCTCTTTACTCTCCGGTTGGACTTACAGATGTAAAAGTCTATGCGAAGTTAGCCAACTACGACAAGCGTTTTTTACTTTTTGAATTCACAAAAGTTCCTGCTTTTCACCGTTCGGCACATCAAATTCCTTTAGTTAACGGAACGCATGATTATCAGCTTGAAAATGGAAAAGCCGTTACCATTGATAAAATTGATGGTTTCTCTTCAGGAGCAATCGAATTTTCAGTAGAATCAACAGATCCCTTATTTGCTAAATTCAAAAAAATCAAATCAAATCGATTAGTACAATTCAGCACGCAGTATCATCTTAATAATCCTGCTGATGATCCTGAAAAGTTTTTACCGATGAATCCTGTTTTAGCCAAAGAAGCGGTCACTATGATTATTAATTATTCTTACGCTCTGAGTCATCCGATCTACTATGATACTTTCATGAATTTTGACATCTACAAAAAAGAACAGGCAGCGACTGCCGGAACTGCCATAAATGGTGCTCTAAACTGGCATGGAAACGCTGATGATGCTAATGGCGTTTACGATTATCTCACCAAGGCCCAAATCGAACAGGCCTACAATACCTACATTGATAGCCGAACCTTAAACATGGCCATGGTTGGCGGAGGTGCTGCCTGGGGCGGAGGTGCATTAGCTTCGCAATATGAAGGCGGTTACATCGTTGGCCACTGGAAAGGAGACATGTCTCTTTGGTCACACGAATATTCACACCATAGTGGTTACAGTCATAGTAGTAATTTAGCCAACAGTGGCGAAGGCGGTGGTCAACAGGAAATGTTTGCTCAATTCTACAGGTATTTAATACACCTGAATGATCTTCCTTTCACAGATCCTGATGTATTAAAAGGATATACGAAAAAAGAATATCTAAGAGGGACTTATACTAAACCTGTATTTAAAATTGACCCAAAAAACCCATTTTTAGTAAAATATAAAGAAGACGGAAAATGGAAATAACCTATAAAACTATCATGAACAAAATACCATTTTTATTAGTATTACTTTGCCTTTTTGTTGGTTGCAGCAAAGATTCAGAAGGTGCTGAACCTACAACATACAATTATTTTTATCCAACCGATGAAGCATCGATAACGGCTGCTCAAATTGGAAACGGAACGGGAACTTTAGATCCTAAAGGAATTGCGATTGCCAACGAAAAACTATATGTAGCGAATGGCGATGTACTTGAAGTATTCAACGCGGTAACTTTGGCGCATATCAAAACCATTACAGAGTACAAAAAAGGAACAACAACAATCCCGATGGCCGCAATTACTTCTGTCGCTGTCGATAAAGGTCGTATTTACATTGGAAGTCGCGAGTCGAGACTTTTTGTAATCGATGAAACTACAAATGCCGGAATTAGTGTGCTTGGAAACGGCCAATGGTGGCAAACTTTTGTACACGTTTTTGGTGTTGTGGTTAGAGATGGTTTAGTTTTCGTAAAAGAAAAAGAAACCTCGATTAAAGTTTTCGAAACTACTCAAATTACCGAAAGCAGCGAGTGGAATTTAAAACCTATCGCCAAATTAAACACGCTAAACGGTTTTGACCAAATTTATTCTATGGATGTAGATGCGGGAAATTTAGTAGTAGCCGGAAGAGATGCTAAAAGTTATTTGTATTACAACATTGACGCTATCAAAGCCAATGCTGCACAATCTTTGACTGAACCTATAAAACCGGTAACAGTACCTTTTGATGCAAAACCTATTGCCGTTAGTTTTACGAAAGACTGGGCTATTACATCTGAAAACGTAGGAAGTAACAATTACCTGCGTCTTTACACAAAACCAGATTTTATGAACCGTATTTTTACGGCAAGTGTCAATGCTTCTGATATTTTAGGACAAAATCCGTTTGGAAGTATTGTTGGTGTAGCACAATTGAACGATCGTTTGTTTTTATCTGATAATACCAATAAAAAAATTCGAGTGCTGAAACTTAATAAATCTGTAATCGCAGAACAGCGCTAACAGTTACTGCCTTTTAATTATTTGAAACCTCTGAAGTTAAAACTTTAGAGGTTTTTTTATTGAAACACAATATATTGTTCAGATTGCTTACCCTGTTCTCCCATCCTATTGATCAGTAGATTTTCACCATCATTATGTACGTTATTAATTCTGTCGATCTTTGCGCAAGCCTTTGTGTTCTTAGAGGTTAAAAACAACCCCAGGATTTACAGATTCATATCCCCTCTTTCTTTAATCCCAATTGCTTATCTTCTAAAAATAAAAAACTCCCACTCAAAATGAGCAGGAGTCCTAAAAAAACAAATCAATTTCTATTTTTTTAATTACAATATTCTTTTTTTAAGCCAATCCTCGGGTTAACCAGCCTTTTTTATTGGCAGTAACTATTGCATACGGTGTAATCCAAAACAAACTGAAAGTATAGAAAACACTGTACGAATATGCCCAAAGTGAATCGGCAAAATTATATCTTTTCGTATAAAACAATACCGGGAAACTTGATACCACTAAAATTGCCAAAAGTGTAGAACTTAAAAACAATAACGGATGCATCGCGATGAAAAAGAACATAAAAAATAGAAACGGATACGCCATAATCATCTTCAAAGATTGATTGACAAATAAAAGTCGGGCTCCAAATTTAGATTCTTCTCTAAAATCTGTAAAAACATATTTCGCCATAGCGATATTCTCACGCACATTACTTCTGCTCCATCTGATAAACATTTTGTACAATCCGGTATATTCTTCTGGTACATTTGTAAGCACATAAGCATTTCTCTGAAACAGTACATGCTGTCCTTGTCTCAAAATCATGTTGGTCATGGCGCGATCTTCACCAATGTCTGACGGCTGTCCCATAAAAGTCTGATTGATCCATTCGTCCAGACAAGCAAAAACCGAAGTTTTTCTGTAAGCCGCTGCTGCTCCCGGAGTACAAAGCACTGAACCCAGTCTGCTTTCCGCAGAACGCATGAATTCAAAACTCATCACAAAACTCACATTCAGCATTTTTGGTAAGATTGCTTTTTTGCTGTTCAATACATGAACGTTTCCGGCAACTGCACCACATTTTTCATCTACTACAAACGGACTCACTAAGTTTCTTAAGGTATCTTTTTTTACGATGGAATCACTGTCTACCGTAACAAAGATTTCTCCCGTTCCCAATTCGAATCCACGGTGTAAGGCATGACGCTTTCCTTTGTTTTCAGGTTGTTGGAAAATCGTCAAACGATCGCCTAATTTTATTTTAGCTTGCTGCATCCAATACCAGGTATCGTCTTTACTTCCGTCGTCAACAGCTAATATTTGCATTTTTTGCTCCGGAAAATCGCTTTCTGCCAAACTCATCAAAGTATCCCAAACCAGTTTCCCTTCGTTATACGCAGGAACAATCACGGTACAGGTTGGCAACATTTCATCTGAAACAGATTCGATTGGTTTATAAGTAAAATACAAGTATAAATTATACAGAAAAACTCCGGCTTGAAATACAAACAATACCCCTGCCAGTACCAGGAAAGGAAATCCCCAGTCTGAATTCATTCGCTCCAACTGAAACTGATCGAAATCGGCTTGTAAATAATAGGCAGAATAAGCTCCGATAAACAATAACACAAAGGTGCTTACCAACACAAACAATCCTGTTTTACTTTTGGTGCGCTCGCTTACTTTCTTCGAAGCTACATTTGAATTACTAATACGAAAAATGGAACTGTTTAAGGCTTGTTCGGTATTAAGATCTGGATTTGAAGTATAAAACTGTTCTGTTGTTAGGGTTTCACTTTTCATATGACACTAATTTGATTGCTTTCTAATGGCTTTTATTTAATTGCTTCCCTCCGATGCTCCATTTTCATTTATTGGAGAGAATTTTATATAATGCCTTTTTGCAAGCGTTGTGCCATAATTAATTTTCGCTGGTTTCTAGCGAATTAGAAGCTTTAGCTGTTTTTCAAGTGTGTAATTATTACACGTTTTTGTACACAGTATACAGTTTTTGTTGGGGTTTTGTTAGAGTTTTGGGAGGTTTTAAGCTGAGATTTTATGGTCTTTGAGCATGACGAAGTGCAAATTCCGGTTATATTGATCACCCCATTCCGTTTTAAAGTGAGCACCTGATTCCAGTTCAAAATGACCACCTAATTCCGGAGCAAAATGACCACCTCCGTTTTGATTAAAAACTATATTTTTT
>NZ_JBLYEG010000002.1:0-473784 GCF_048514875.1 Flavobacterium sp. T12S277
GTTTTTAATCGTTAATTAACCACAAAACCTGGTGGTCAATTTGCTCCGGAATCAGGTGGTCAGTTTGCTCCGGAACGGGTGGTCAATTTACTCCGGAATTAGGTGGTCAAATTGACCGGTTTTTCCACATTATCTCTTATTAAAAATCTAGGTTATGTTTAAAAATTAAAGTGGTAACCTGTGTCTATTTTTGGCTAATTTATTTTACAAAATAATTATTCTTTAAATACTTTATTAAAGTGTATATTATAATTATTGAAAAGCATAATACGCTTAAAATTAATAAGTAGTTAGTTAATTTGCTCTCTATTTCAAACATTTTTGAAATAAAAAAAATCGCTATTGATAACGTGCCGATTATTCTCAAAAATAATCTTATTCGTTTTTGATTTTTATTCATAATAAAAAATTATTGGTTTCTTGGTGTGTTTTGATCGTCATTCCCACGCGGTCCCATATATGGTTCTTGCCAAATTTGCATTGTAGGACTTCCTCCAAACTTATTTGTTTTGACATATCCAGTGTATGACACAGAGTTTGTACTATTAAGGGTAAATGAACCTATGCCTATTGAAGTCGAAAATTGACCAATTGCTTCGAAAACTATCATATTGCCATAGGTAGTTATATTTACTGCTGTCTGGGAGTAATCTCCCGCCATATCATAACCATATTTGTATGTTGTTACAGATGATTCACTAACATTACCATTAGCATCTAGATTATAATCGATTCTAACAGCGATATTTGCTGCAGGAAAACTGTTGTCAAAATAAAGTGTAGAGGAATATTTGTATGGCGGATCATCACTAGTATCAGCATTTTTACTAGTTTTGTTGTTTTTTAAATTGTCCTGCAATATTTTTTTCCATTTCTGAGATCCTAAATCGTCTATCGTAGAAATATCATTTGAGCTTTTCATTTTAGAGGTCTCAAAATTAGTTTTAAGTGATTTTAATGTAGTTTCTAATTCTGCTAAACTTGATGTCTTATAAATTGGTTTCTGATTATTTGCTTTCTTGCTATTTGAGTTTTCTAAAGTGTATCCATAAGTGTCAGCTAAAATCTTAATTTGGTTATCTGAATTTATTTGTTTCTCGGTATTTTCTATTTGGTTGTCGCTATCGCAACTTGTTAAAGTAGCAACTAGAATGAGAACTAGAAGAAATAGGGGTTTTTTCATAAAATTGATATTTTTTTTTGTATTGAGTAACTGTAGATTCATTAAAAAAGTTTTTTAAGTTAAAGTTATAAGTTGCTCAAAAGTAAGAATTTTTTAATAAAAAAGAATAATTAAAATAGATAATGATTACAATAAGAATAAATTATCGCTACATTAAAAAGAAGTTATTAGTGGATAGTAAACGGCAACAAAAACGGCAACAAAAAAATAAAAAGCCTGTAAACGTTGAGTTTACAGGCTTTTTTGTGGAGTCGCCGGGATGATGCTGGCGATAAGTTCGATAGTAGGAGGTTTAAATGGCCCCATTGCACAACTGATAGAATTTGTCAGAGAGCTTCAGGATGCTAAAATATCACTGGCCAGATTATCTGAAATTCATGAGAAAGAAGACGAAGCACAACAGGAAGTCCATCAGACCAGTGATGTTCCTTACGATTCAGACATCGATATCCATAATCTTTCCTATCACTATTTAGGTTCCGATATTCCTGTTTTGGAGGATTTAACATTGAAAATTCCCGCGAATAAAGTCACTGCAATAGTAGGTGTCAGCGGAAGCAGAAAAACAACCCTGATGAAACTCCTCCTTAAATTCTATGAACCTGAAAAGGGAGAGATAAACATTGGAAATGCACAACTGAAAAATATTTCTCAACGAGCGTGGCGATCGAATATTGGGGCTGTTATGCAGGAAGGTTTTATTTTTAGTGATACTATTGCCAATAATATTGCGATTGGTATTGACAAGGTCGATAAAGAAAGTTTAGTTTATGCTGCTGATGTTGCGAATATAAAAGAATATATAAGCGGTTTACCGTTAGGTTACAATACAAAAATTGGCGCTGAGGGATTAGGAATGAGCACGGGGCAAAAGCAGCGTTTGTTAATTGCAAGAGCAGTTTATAAAAACCCGGAAATTTTGTTTTTTGACGAAGCTACATCAGCTTTGGATGCGAATAATGAAAAAGAAATAATGCAAAAGCTGGATATTTTCTTTAAAGATAAAACGGTAGTAGTTATTGCACACCGCTTAAGTACCGTTATGAATGCCGATCAAACTGTGGTTTTAGACAAAGGGAAAATCATCGAAATTGGCAGTCATTCTGTGCTGGTACAGCAAAAAGGGAATTATTTTGAACTGGTTAAAAATCAATTACAATTAGGAAATTAAGTCATGGCGGAAGATACTACATTCGAACTAAGAAGTGAAGAAATTCAGGACATTCTCACCAAAGTACCGCATTGGATGATACGTTGGGAACCGTTTTGATATTCGTCATCATTTTTATGCTTTTTTTATGTCCTGGTTTATCAAATATCCGGATGTTGTTAATACCGAAATTGTAATTACTACCAATATTCCGCCAAAGAAAATAGTCTCTAAGTCTTCAGGACGTATTGAAGCAATTCTGGTAAAAGACAAATCTGTTGTTTCAAAAAATACTACACTTGCCATTATCGAAAATACGGCCAACTACAATGATGTTTTTTTGCTAAAAAAGATCGTTGAAGAATATAATATCAATAATCCGAAGAAAGCCTTTCCTTTTGAATTGTTGAAAAACGCACAATTGGGTGAGATCGAAAGTGCTTTTGCTGTTTTTCAGAAAGATTATCAGGCTGAACAATTAAATAAAGACTTGCAGCCTTTTGCTGTTGAAAACAGAGCTCAGGTTTCTGAAAAGGTTCAGATTAAAGAAAGACTGGAAATTTTGCAACAGCAAAAAGTAATTAACGAAAGCGAATTACAGCTTCAGAAAAATGAAATTGCAAGATTTGAAACGCTATTCAATAAAGGAATCAATTTCTGCACAGGAGATGGAAGCCAAAAAACTGGGATTTCTTCAGGCACAAAAGAATTACAAAAGCCTCCTGTCTTCTATTTCTCAGCTAAAGTCAGCTTTGATTGATAACTCTAAGTTAAGTCAGAACTCGCAAATTAGTGGTACTAAAGAAGAAGTTACATTAGGAAGGAATATGGCACAGTCTTTTTATCAGCTCAAAAAAGTAATAAAAGATTGGGAGCTGGCCTATACTTTAAGATCATCGGTGAGCGGAGTGGTTACTTTTTTGCAGGTTTGGACAGAGAATCAGACAATTAATGTTGGCGATAATGTCTTTTCGATTATTCCCGATACTAAGAATGGATTTGTTGGAAAAGTAAAGGCTCCGGCTTTAAATTCCGGAAAAATAAAAGTGGGCCAAAAGGTAAACATCAGACTGGCAAATTTCCCCGACAGAGAATTCGGGGTGTTAAAATGAAAGATCCGCAATATTTCTCTTGTCCCTGATAAAGATGGAAATTTACTGTTGGATGTAGCACTTCCAAACGGATTGGAGATCTCCTATAAGAAAAAAATCATATTTCAGCAGGAAATGAAAGGAAACGCCGAAATCGTAACCGAAGATTTGCGTTTAATCGAGAGAATCTTGTATCAGTTTAAAAGTATTTTTGAGCAAGTTTAGAATTTCAGATGGTAGTGTCTCACTAACTGTGTAAGTTAAAAAAATGATGGGGTTATTAAACCACCATCATTTGCTTTCTATTGAGTTTACATAGGCTTTTTTCATAAGTTTTTTAGTTTCTTTATTGTTATTATCATACATATACTCCCAAGCTTTTCTTATCCTATCATTTTGAATTTGTTGCATTTCAATTTCTTTATTATTATCGTTATAATGTATTCCCCATCTGTAAAGATTGCTTAGGGCTACCATTATAGCAAGCCATAAAAACCACCTACTAAAAACAATTTTATAAAACAGTTTTGCATCCTGTTCAGGAAAGAACAAAATCTGGAATTTCCTAACGATACTTTTTGGTTGCCTACCAATCATATATTTTATGTCTAAAAACCCTTTTTGAAGAATAGCCTCAATTTGCTTAATATCCAATTGTTCTGAAACATTTTTTTCTATTTTATGTTCCTTTTTAGACGCATCGATTTTATTCTCTACGTTTTTAACTGCAGTAATAAGCACCTCAATATGCTGATTATTTGTTTTCTGTTCCAGTGTAAATTCCTCCAGTACTAATTGTAATGTCTCTCTTTCTATATGACCTTTGTCTGTATTTGAATTTGTTTCCATATTTTTTATTTTTTAATATCATCTCCTTAATACTGATTTCTTCTTTTTCTTTTGAGGAATTCTCTGTAATTCCGGATCGATATAATCCGGCTCATATTCAGGATTCATTAATTGTCCTATAACTCCTAAAACCTCTTTAACAACTGTTTCTCCTGGTCTTTCTAAACTATAGCTTTGCTTTTCTTTGTTTTGTTTTTCAGTGTTAAAAGAATTAGATACTGACTGAATATCTCTGCCATAATTTTTTTCTTTACCAGCATTTTTCATGACATACTGTTGTTTCTGATGCAATATCTTTTCAATTTTCATCAATGAAAAACCAACTTCGCTTCCTTTTATTTTTACTTTTTTATCATCTATAAAAGAAATCCCCCTGCCCTTAAGAACTTTATAACCCAACTCCCGCATATGTCTTTCAAATGCTAAATAGGAACTGGCATACTTTAATGTCTGTTGAATATCTGCTTTTATTTTTTCTTTTCTACTGTCATGACGAGGCAATAACCTGTCTTTAGGGGACAGGAATGCTCTTGGGCTTAATACTTCCTGAAGACCGTATTTCTTCTCAAGACGACGACAAAGTTCAGCCATGCGTTTATAGCTATTGCTATCATTGGCAACTTTGCCGTCAAATCCAACACGATTGGCTGCAATATGAATGTGTTGCTCTTTGGTATCCTTATGCAGTACACAGATATATTGGTTGTCTGCTATACCAAACTCCTTAGCGCATTCCCTACCAACTTCTCTTAATTGTTCTTTGGTCAATGTATCTTCTGGGGCTAAACGTAAAGTCAGATGCAACATTGGTTTTTCAACACGCCTGCTTAATTTCCTAACATCCTTAAACTGTCCAGTAAGCTCATATTTGTTTCCGAAGCATTTATTATATTCTAATACTTCTGCACGCTCTTTATGCTGCAAATGGTCTTGCATTGCAAGTGCAAGCTTTTTCTCGTCGGACAATTCTCTTTTATCTTCCAGACAGTAGCTAATGCAATGGTAAAAAGAGCGGCCTATACTTACATGACCTATCATGACATAAAGTTTTTAATTTGGACAGCAAGATCTTTAACCTGACCTGACTGCACTTTTAATTCTGCCCGTTCAAGCGGGCTTAATTCATCATTGCTATTTCTCTTTTTAGCTATTTGATTCAGGTTGGCTGCCATGTGGTTGAGTACTCCGGTAAAGCTTAGGATTTCTTTCGGAAGGGCTTTATTTCTGTAATCAATCTCTGACGTTAATCCGATTTCACGAAGATATTCGGAAACGCTAAGATTTAATTTTTTGGCTTTGGCTTCAATTATTTTGCGCTCGTAGAGCGTACATTTAATTGCCATAAGCTGATCTCTTTTTACAGCCTTTTTGGGTCTTCCTCCTCTGTTCTTTTTTATTTCTTTCTCTTCCATAGTCTCTTATCATTTATTTTTTGAATGCGGATGCATGAAAAAAATCCCTCTCAACGAATGCGGCAGCATGAGGGGAGCCAGCGTTTTGGTTTTACCAAAACATAGCTGGCTACCACTCGGACGTTATATAGATCGCCTAAAACTATGACCTCGATTAACTTGCTGTTTCTGATTTAACCATTCATTTAAATCTTTCTTTTGCTCATATAAAAAACTTTGGTCGGTATATTTTGTAGAATCTCTTTGGAGGGCTTCACGAGTAAATTTCAAACCTCCGGAATCTCTGTCTAAATAAAGATCGACTCTCTCATGTTTTTCCATTAACTGTACCGACTTGTTAAAAAAAGATAGTGAATTAAGTATCAAGGAATTTGTTTGTAGGTTAACCGATTTTTGATTCATCATTTTATAAGAGAGATAATCAAAAAAGCCTTCAAAAACAACAACTGATTTTGCTTGGTTATCTATGAAAGTGATATCTTTTGGTGAGCTGCTACCCTTAAAATTTTCATTTCGGAGTTCATACCCTCCTGAAATATTCTGAAATCCAATTGCAGTATGCTTTCGATTATTTAAATAAAAATCAATCTCTTTACAATAGTGTCTTGCAATCTCTTGTGAAATGCTTCGTTTATCTAAATAATCCAGTAGTGCTTTACTTTCCAATGTGCGTACATCAACAATGACAATTTTATCAAGGGGATTATCTTTCTTTTCATTTGCAATTCTTGAATTTGAAAACTGTCGTTTGTCATTCTTAGATGACAAACTTACACCGGAGGAAATACTGTTACCATTTAAAAGTTGTAAAAATTCAGAAACAGTGCATCTAAAATATTCAATCCCAAAATCGACTACATTTCCTCCTTTGCCTATTCCATGGTCATACCATGAATTTAATTTTTGATTCACTTTAAAAGAGGGTGTGTTTTCATTTCTGAATGGCGATAGATACCAATAATCCTGATTTTTTATTTTTAATGGCTCATATCCTAGTGTTTCAAGATACTCGACTAAATCAATTTGATTTGCAATTTTACAATTGAACTTTTCCATAAGTGTTTTTTTTAATAAATCTTCAATTTGATTTTGTGCAAGTCTGTTTTTTGCTAATGAAAAAAGAATTATATTTTTTGCTTTTTTTTGATATTTTGATGCAAATTCCACATAATCCATTGATTATATTAAGATTACACTGCATCAATAGCTACATCAGTGCATCACTTTATTTTTGTCCTGCATCAGTTTTGCATCAAAAAAGAGTCTTTTTTAGTTTGATGCAAGCTTTGATGCAGATCTATTTAACTCAATTACAAGACTTTATACTAATTTTGCATCAAAGCATCAAATATTTTATAATACAAAATCTTTTTAATGGTATAAAAACGCCCTCTTCGATCTACTTTTACGTATTCACCATGCGACAATAATTCAATTCCACAATAAGACTTCGTATTGTCTTCGGGTGTAAAACCCCATCGTTTGAGAATATTTCTTATTTCATTAGCAGAAATATTTATTCTGTTATTTTGCTTCCTCAGTAGAATAAAAATATCATTAGGAGCTAATTTCAACTCATCCTCATCCATTTTCTCAAAACATTCATGTATCAATTCAAGAATAAGTATTTCTTCTTTATTTCGATTTACAAGCTTTAATAAGGAAGCTGTCATAATCTGTTCGGGTTTAAACCACATTCTTGTTTTTTGTTGAGAAAAATAATTTCTCATTTGCAGGTACTTTAAGAAATACGGAATTTCTTTGTTCAGTTTTTTAAGAAAAAATACATCTTCTGTATTTATAGTACATATTTTACGAATCCAAAAACGGATTTCTTCTTCATCTATTTGAATAAAATTATCTTCATTATTAGAACAAAGAATAAATTTTGCAAAGAATTCAATTTCTTGTCGATCCTTTCCTTTTGCTTCTATTTTATCTTTGTCAGTTGTAGAAAGATACTTCAATCGTTCTGTAATCTCCTTTTTATCAAAAAAGACTTCATCAATCGCTACGAGCAACATACTTGCCCAATCAGAATTAAACTGCGAACCAAATGAATCGCCTTTTATGTAAGTCATATTCATTCCAAAAATTGCTTTCAACCACTTTATAAAAGAGCTTTTTCCTGTCGATCGCTCTTTACTTACTAAACAAAGAATTGGCAATGTTTGCGTAGGTTTTTCATATAAAATTTTTATATAGTCTAAGCCTAATTGCGTTTGGTCTCCAAAAATATGTTGAATAAATTGTAATGAATTTGGAATCAATTTTTCGAGTTCATGAATTGAAAATTCCTTAGAGATCGGTTGGCTAGGGAGTTCATGATAGGTATTATAGAAATCATCTACAATTTGCTCGTAACCAAAATGATTAGGAATACAGCAAAATCCATCTAATTTAAGTATGCTATTCAAAAATGATTTTCCATGATCTGAAATGATTGTTTCACGATTCCACCGAACCATTACTTTTACTTTATCGCCAGAGATTAAAGGTTTATCAATAATTTTGAAATAGGAAGTCCCTACTCTGATATAAGGAATATCTAAGTCCATAAGATTCAAATTATAATCCTTACAATCTTGTCATAAGAATTTGATTAAAAAATAAAAGATTTTTATGCGTTCATTTTACGGAAGTTGAACGCCTTATTTTTTCCACAAAGTAGCATTTGTGTTCTCAAGATCTTCAGAAGTACTAATGATTTCTCCGTTTAAATAATCAAGAAGATCTGCTTTTCGAAAATAGATTTTCTTTTGACCTTTTTTCTTGGAATATCTAATCTTTCGTTGGTGGGTAAGCTGATAAATGTATTTGACCTCTATAGATAAAAACTCGGCAGCTTCTTCAGAGGAATAAACATCTTTACTATTTAAAGATAGTTTCATTAATGCCTTTTTAATAAACGCATCTTGTTTCTTTGCTAGTTCCATTACGATCAATTCCAATCGATCAATTTTGGAAGTAAAATTGCTTGCATCCATGTTTCTAATTTTTAAATTATGAAACAAGTTTACGGAGGTTTGGCTATGTAAAAAATCGTGTAAAAACAATTTACATATTTAAAATAACTAATAATAATAAATTCTCAAACAGAACAAATCACTTTAGCTTATTTTATCTTTAAAAAACATATTTGAGTAATCAAATATTACATAGCGATCAAGGCAATTTTTCAAATAATCGTGTAAAATCGTTCATGTGTAAAATTTTATCTCCCTCATTTATTGTAATATACTTATTCAAAAAATCAATAATTTTGGTGTTTGTTTTATCTTTAATATGAGAATTCCAATTTTTTTGAATATTGAAAAGTGATGTCAATATTTCAATTATGTTCTGTTTTGAATTTCTTTTATTATTTATTTTTATTAAAATTGACCCTTCTTTTATTTCTATTCCATTGCATAACTTATAAAGATTTTCAATTGAAGAACTATCTCGAAAAATATTAATATACTTCTCTATTACTAAATCAAACTCCCTTCGATGAACCTGCTTAATAATATCTCCATTGGTCAAATTTATGGCATCTTTAAAATTCACACCATTCTGATTCATTGATCCAATTACATCACTTTCTTCAAAAACAACTTCTCTTTGTTTAAATATTTCGCTAGGGTTTTCAAGACAATCTTTTACTATTTTAAAAATACTGCTAGGTGTTTTTATTTCAAACATATAAAACAATAGAAACTGGGTAAAAACAAGCAAAAAGAGATTTAATAAGATTTTGTAAGTTTCTAAAACACTCAAAACTTCTTTACCAAGAAAGACTCCTAATAAAAATGATAAAAGAAAAATTAAAACCAAGATCAACAACCTACTTTTATTGATTCCTACATAATATCTAAATTTCTCTTCAAAATATAAATTTACAAATAGAGGTTTAACTATGAAAAACAATCTAAAAAGCAGATATACAGGAACAACAATTCTCGCAAAAATTAGAATAAATGACAAGATGTAGGTATAAATGGTCATATTATAATTAATTAAGTTATATAAAAGTAAACAAAACTAATTGATTATAAAACAATTGATGTTCGTCAAATGCTCGTCATAAGAAAATAAAAAAGCCTTTACATCACTGTAAAGGCTTGATTTTATTAGTGGTCCCACCTGGGCTCGAACCAGGGACCACCTGATTATGAGTCAGGTGCTCTAACCAGCTGAGCTATAGGACCGGTTTGAGGATGCAATATTACTACTATTTTTCATTCACTCCAAATATTTTGGGAGATGATTTGTATTTAATTTCAAACAACACCCTATGTTTCTTGAAACACAATTGATTTTCAACCGCTTATTTCCAATCCAAAAAAGATTTTTTTTTATCTAATTTCCTGGCAAAGCTCCACCAAAACACCATTTGTATTCTTTGGATGTAAAAAAACCACCAACTTATTGTCGGCACCTTTCTTCGGAACGTCATTAATCAACACAAAACCTTCATTTTTCAATCGGGCAATTTCGGCATGAATGTCTTCGACATCAAAAGCGATATGGTGAATCCCTTCTCCCTTTTTCTCCAAAAACTTCGCAATTGGACTTTCCGGATTGGTTGCCACCAAAAGCTCAATTTTGTTGGTTCCGGTTTGGAAAAACGAAGTTAAAACCCCCTCACTCTCTACCGATTCCATTTTATAAGACGGAACTCCTAATAATTTTTCGAACAGCACATTGGCATCTTCCATATTCTTCACCGCGATTCCGATATGCTCAATTTTATTTACCATAACCTCTAAAATTTAATTCCAATTATTGATTTACATACGTATTAAAGTAACCACATTCAGCAATAACATCCTGATAGTACTTCGTATCCGAATAGTCTTTTTTCAAGGCTTTAAAACCGCTCCAGGCAAGAAAATTAATTTTGTCCTCGTCGGCTTCCCACCAGTTTTTAAGATTGTTGTACTTGTTATTATAGTATTCGTTACGCTCACATTTTGCCAGCATATAAATACATTTTGCTTTTTGCTCTTTTGTGGTTGCCGCTTCCAGTGCTTTTTGATAGTACATTTTAGGAAGATCGCAATTGGTAATCATTCGCTTCATTGAATCTCTAAACGAATACGGACTTGAACCATAGCCCACAATAGTCGTTTCATAAAAAGTTCTCGCGTTTCCAAAATGGGTAATGTTGTAAAAGGCATTCCCCAGCAACAAACTATTGGTGTACACCTCTTCTTTTTGAGCCAGCTTGTCCTGCATGGCTTTAATAGTATTCAGAAACTCAATTTGAGAATATTTCTTTTTCTGATTCGCCGTATGATCACAATCGTGACAGTCTTTGATGTTTCCATTAAACGGATTCCCTAAGAAAACCGCATACTGCACAGAATCTGCCTGTTGAATAAATGTGATTGCCTCAGCAATTTTATTTTTGTACGTCGCCTGAACAGCCTGAAAACTATTGATATCTTTTAATTTCAGATAATAAATTCCTACTCCGATCTTCTCTATCTCAGATTTGTTGGACTTGGCCAAAAATGCTTTCATGTCGAGTAAATTCTTTTCGTTGTCATAATAAGCATTTCCTCCACCCCAATAATAAGAATTAGAATGCGAATCACCACCAAACAATTCTACCATCACCGGATTTGATTTTCCTCTGTACAACGTAGCCAGATAATTTTTACTCCATTGCGCTGCATTTTGATAACGAAACTCCTGTCCTTTATAGGTTTTAGGAAGCTCCTGATACAGCCAGTTCAAATCGGCCAGAATCGTCTTTTCATTTTTATCGGTAAGCTTATCAATTTTGCTCAGATTGTTTACAAAACGAAGCAACCTCAACTGATAGCTTGCCAATTCTGTTTTAGGCATTGTCTTCTCTGCTTTATTAAGATTGCTATCGGCCGCAGCATAATCTCCTTTTAAGGTTTGCAAATACCCCAATGAAATATCCCATAAATAAGGCTTCTCTGTATTTCCGGCAGCTGCAATTTTTGCTACCAAATCAAAAGCTTTCGTTTTAATCACGGCTTTATTGGCCTCCCTGTTTTCTACAATGGTCTGCTTTACCGCTGGTGCGTTGTAGTCGTCAGAATTGGTTTTTACTTCAAACGAATTATTAATATCCTGCTCCTGTTGGTTCACCAATCGCGTTAACAGGTAATTCAAATGTTCGCTTTTGGGATCTAAGTCGTAGATTTTTGCGATTGCTTCCGCCTCATCTTTATAAAAACCATGAACGGCCCAAAGTGCTGCTTTTTCTTTATTGTTTTTAGCCATCGCCAGTGACTTAATCCAATCGGCATCGTTTTTCGGTTTAAAACAATAAGCCGTAACCGTTCGCAATTGCGGACATTTATCAAACACTTTTGCGTACAAATAATTAGAGGTTGCAAACTTATTTTGCTGATGATGAACTCCGGCCACATACGAAAGCGCACGATAGTACAATACATTTTTAGGAACCGAAGCTTCGGTTTTATTAAAAAATTCAATTGTTTTTTTCTTATTGCTGCTATAAAAATAAGCCTTCGCAGTAAGAAACCAATACCTGTTTTTCAAAAACGGATCGGCAGTTGTATTGTACACATTTTCAATGGACTGAATCATTTTCAGATCTTTAAACGTTTTTGCCACAGCCGGATCGTAACTCCAGTAATCTTCACCAATAGAAACGGTTTCGATTTTTTGCGCCAGATACAAAAACTCTATAAAACTCTTAATTTTAGCCTCTTTCAGGTTGATTTTTTTCCCCCATTTCAAAGAGGTCTGATTTTCTTTCTTGTTCTTATAAAAAACATGAAGCTGTGTAATATCGGCTTTATTTTGAGCCGTTTTTTTCTCTGAAGAATACATCGGTGTTTTCTCTCCAATTAAAAAATAATTGACTGTTGCAGTATCTGCCTTGCCTTTTAAATAAGTCTCCCAATCGGATTTTATATCTTCATTAAATCTGGAATTATGCTCAGTATCAAAACCAATTCCATAAAAAATATCACCCGATAAGAAAAGCGGGGCATACGATTTATCTGCAAAAGCTTCAGGTGTAAAATTGGAATTGTAACCAAAAAAGTCCCAATCATCCCCGCCTCCACAGGCATAGATTATCCCATATACAAAAAGTAAAGCGGCACTAGAAACAAGAAACAACTTGTTCAAAAATATTCTTTTCATAGTTTTTTAAATTGAATTCGTCTAAATCGTAAAATATAATTTCTTTTGGCTTTTGAGCTACATTTTCTTCCAGCTCTTCTGCCATTTGTTTTAAATCTTCTGCTGCAATCGCCTCTATTTTCAACAGATCATTTTCTTCGTAAAATACTCCGTTTTTATAATTGGATTTTTTTACTTTAAAAAAGATCTTGCTCAACTGCTGAAAATTTGGATCGCTTTTAAGTTCGCTCACATTCATTTTGGATCGCAAACCAATCACTCTTTGGTTCCGGATGTGCACTCCCCAGGAATATATTGGCAAAGCAAAATCAAGGTGCAGCGGGTAATTTTTAAGGCTCTTCAAATACCGTGCAGCGATTTTCTGATCGTATATCGAGTTTAGCGAATCGGGAGCAATGGATCCCATATTGTAATACATCAAAACTCCGGAATCCACATTCGGGATTTTGGTTTTCTTAAAATATTTTACCTGATGCAAACGAATTGTAGCCGAAAGTTTTTGCTTTGAAAGTTCTTTTACACGCTCTATAAACTTAAGGTAGTTGTCTTTGCTCTTCAACGTCCAGTCACAATCGATTTGAATTTCATGAGAGGCGATTTTATTCTTTGTATTGATTTCTTCTACCAGATGAACTGTTTTTTGAGCCAAATCATTAACATCAAGACGAGGCATAGACATCACTTTGTTTTGAATAAAAACTACCGGAACGACTTCAAAAGCTTTGATATTTTCCTGAAAGCGAATAGGACTTAACGGAATAGGTTCCTGCGTTTGAGGATGCAGGCCAATATCAAAATACCGGATATAAAGTTTACTAACATCATTATCCTTCAACAGCTGTTTTTCTGTTTCAGATAGTTTCAGGATGGTTTTCCAATAATAAAAAGCAACAATTGGCTTTTCATTTTTACTGCAGGAAATCAGAAAAAAAATCAGGAAACCAATAAAAAATCTTTTTATCAAAACTCAGGAGAAATTATATTTGAACCCAAAAGTAAGAAATTATATGCTGTTATGGTCTTGAAATTTCAAAAAAACAGCAATTGGCGAAAGCTGTAAATCCTAATAAATGGATAAAAAATTTCAATTAAAGCAAATATAATCGTTATTTTGTGCTATTAAATTTTAGAAACCGTTATGTTGAAAAACAACCTCAGATATATTGCATTTTTATTGGTCTTTTTTATGTTGAGCTGTGCCAAACGAGGCAGCATTACCGGTGGCCTAAAAGACACTCTGGCTCCCGTTTTAAGATACAGTTCGCCTAAAAATTTCAGTACTAATTTTACAGGAAATGAAATTATTCTGGGATTTGATGAGTACGTAAAACTTAAAAACCTCAACAAACAGCTTATTATTTCACCTCCGATGAAACGTGAGCCGTTAATTTTACCCACTACTGCCAGCAAAGTAATCACTATCAAAATAAAAGATACTTTACAGCCTAACACGACTTACAGTTTTAACTTCGGACAAAGTATTGCAGACAATAATGAAGGGAATTCTATGAACCAGTTTAAATATGTTTTCTCGACAGGACCCCATATTGACTCACTTTCGATAGGCGGACAAATTAAAGATGCGTATGAAAAAAACGTTGATAATTTTGTTTCGGTAATGCTGTATGAAGTCAATGATACTTATAAAGATTCTTTGATTTACAAACAGAGTCCACGTTACATCACCAACACTCTGGACAGTTTGCGTACTTTTAAATTAGAAAATTTAAAGGCCGGAAAATACCTGTTAGTAGCCCTGAAAGACAAAGGAAACAACAACAGATACAACCCTAAAGACGACAAAATCGGGTTTATCAAACATTATATCACCGTTCCGAACGACACTATTTTTGAGCTCGAATTGTTCAAGGAAACACTTCCTTTTAAAGCAGTAAAACCCATACAGGCATCGGGAAATAAACTCTATCTTCCTTATGAGGGCAAACAAAATTTTAAACTTTCCAAACCAAAAGTTGTCCTGAAACATGGCAATGAAACTTTGGAAACGATTGTTACGGCTCTTCCTAAAAAAGATTCGTTACAAATTTGGTACAAACCTTTAAAAGCAGATTCTTTAGCTGTAGAAGTAAGCAAAGAAAAATACAACAAGAGGTTTAGTTTAAAAGTGAAAGACCAAAAGAAAGACACGTTAAACATAACTGCTGTACAAAACGGAACCATCAATTTCAGGGATCGTTTTACCTTAGAATCGGCCACGCCACTGGTAAAGTTTGACAAAGCAAAAATCCAACTGACCAATAAAGATTCACTTGGGGTAGCTTTCACCACAGAATATGATGAATTTGAACAAAAGTTCTATGTTGATTTCAAAAAAGAACCTCTTGAAAAATACACTATGACCTTTTTACCGGGCGCACTGACTGATTTTTATGACAAATCGAACGACACCCTGTCTATCAAACTAAGCACAAAAGAACCTGCCGATTACGGGAATCTTGTTTTGAACCTGCAGAATGTAAAACGTTTTCCAATTATAATCGAAGCTACTAACGCAAAAGGCGATGTGGTATATGCCAGCGATTACTCGGAAGGCAAAACTAAAATTGAATTTAACTTATTGGTGCCTGATAAATTTACAATTCGAATAATCTACGACGACAATAAGAACAAAATTTACGATTCGGGAGATTTCCTAAATAAAAAATATGCCGAAGAAGTGTTCTATTTCCAAACCAGTGTAGACGTCCGAACCAACTGGGATGTCGATCAGGCCATTGATTTAAGTGTTCCGTACAATCCTGAAGTGGAGAAAAAACAAATCGAGAAAAAGAAAAAAGAGGAAGAGAAGAAAAGAAAAGCATTCTAGATTTTAATCCCTGAGTACCGCGCTATGGAAAACGATTTGGTTGAAAAAGAAAACTGGCTGAAAAGAAACTGGAAATGGTTTTTACCCTCCACTCTTTTCTGTATCCTTTTGATAGCGCTTTTGGCCAGCTCAACTTCTAAAGAAGGCATAACCGATATCGCTCAGGCCTATTCAGACCAGCTGCTTTTTGAAAAGGCAATTGATAAGGCCAATGAGAATCCAAACACTCTTGAAAACATAGGAAAAATTGAGCCACTCGACAAACTCGCTATCCTCGAAGGAAACATCGTTTATTCGAACAACCACAATACAGTCAACTTGTCTGTGAGGATTAAAGGAACCAAAAAGAAGGGCAAGCTAGACATAGCTGCCGTTAAAAAAGGAGCAGAATGGGAATACAAAAAAATTACTATCCGCACTAAAAACCCCGAAAATGAAATCGTAATCTTAGACGAGCTTCAAAAATAATCTTTACAATTAGCTTTAAAAATCAATACTAAACTGGTCTTTATCGCTTAAAAAATCGAGTTTTTTTCGGGTTTCCAACATCACATTTTTATCCAGTTCAACCACAAAAACAGCTTCGGTTTCCTGTGGCTCCAGAATGTAATTTCCTAAAAAATCAATCGCTTGTGAGTGTCCGATATGCTCGTAATTATTGGCATCCAAACCTACGCGATTAACTCCAACCACATAACTTAGATTTTCGATCGCACGCGCTTTAAGCAAAGCATCCCAGGCATTGGTTCTTACTTTTGGCCAGTTGGCCACATACAGCAACAAATCATAGTTCTCGACATTTCTGGCAAATACCGGAAATCTCAAGTCATAACAAACCTGCAAACAAATCTTCCAACCGAGATATTCTACAATTACTTTTTCGTTTCCGCTGGTATAGAACTGATCTTCTCCTGCAAGTGAAAACAAATGACGCTTGTTGTAATACTGAATTTCGCCTGACGGAAAAACAAATACCATCCGATTGTAATACTTCTCATTTTCAACAACAACCAGACTTCCCGCGATAGCAACATTTTTCGTTCTCGCCAAAGACTGGATCCACGAAATAGTCTCCCCCTGCATCGTTTCGGCAACTGCAGCGGCGTTCATCGTAAATCCCGTTGAAAACATTTCCGGCAACACGATCAAATGGACTTCGGAATCGATTTGATTGATTTTGGACTCAAACTGCTTTTTATTTTCTAAAGCATTTTCCCAATAAAGATCTGATTGTATAAGTGCGATTTTCATAAAGTAAAAATACTTTTTTTTAAACAAAATGCCCAATTAAGATTTAGGTTTCAAAAAATTCAGGCCAAAGAGCCGCAAACCCAGTAAATATCGGATTTTTCAGAATAAAAAAACATTATCTGAAAAAATTATGCGAAAATATTGCACAAATTATGCAAAAATATTGCTATCAATGAATATAATTTATATATATTTGACCGCTGATTAAAAAACACAACATCCTAAAAAACACTTAATTATGAAAAAACTCCCAATTTCAAAGGGCGCACCGCCACCACTATTTCTGACAAAACTCAACAACTGCAATGCAATAAAAAAGCAAAAAACTAAAATACCATAAACCTATCCGCCATTTTTTTAAGTGTAGTACTAAAATTACAATCAAAACTAAACCACTAGTAAAAGTACCACATTTCCGTTTGCAATAATTCGTCGTCAGGAAACGAATTAAAGCTCCTTCACTTTTCACTTTTCGGTGAAAGCAATAAAAAACAACCAATCATTAACCCTCAACTAACTAAAAACCACAAAAGAATGAAACAAACTATTTTATTATTTATGTTCTTTTTTACGCTGCAGGTCACACTGGCGCAAGTAAAAACAATCAAAGGAACAGTTACCGACACTAACGGCATATCGATACCCGGAGCATCGGTAACCATAAAAGACGAAAGAAAAGGCACCACTACCGATTTTGACGGTAAATTCACTATTGATGTAGAAAAAGGAAAAACCTTAGCCATTTCGTTCTTAGGACTAGAAACACAAAATATTCTTATAGGCGACTCCAACACTGTTACTGTAAAATTAAAAGAAGCTGCTGCTACAGCACTTTCGGGAGTTGTCGTTACCGCATTAGGCATAAAAAGAGAAAGAAAAGAACTGGGTTATTCCTTTCAGGACGTAAAAGGAAAAGATTTGGCCGACAACCCTACCTTAAGTGTCGCTCAATCTTTATACGGAAAAGTAGCAGGGGTTAACATTTCTCAAACCACAGGAGGTTTTGGGGGTAGTTCCCGTATTGTGATCAGAGGAAACCGATCGATTAGCGGTGACAACCAGCCTTTATTTGTGGTTGACGGTGTTACTTTAGGAAATACCGGACTGGCCGCAATAACCGATTCTAAATCGGGACGATATTCAGAAGGGGCCGACAATGGAGACGGGTTATCGAGTTTAAATATGGATGATATCGAAAACATTTCGGTACTAAAAGGAGGAGCCGCAAGTGCGCTTTACGGCGAACGTGGCGCCAATGGAGTTATCGTTATTACCACCAAAAAGGGAAAAAGAAGCTCTTTAAAAGCCGAATATAACGGCACAACTACCTTTGACCAAATCAATACAACGTATAAAGATTTCCAAAGAGAATATGGCACAGGATCCAACGGAGTACTTCCAAATCCAAATGACATTGCGAATGGAAAAAATGCCACTACCAGTGCTTGGGGACCAAAATTCGGGTCGGCCGGCAACACTACAACAAGAATTTTTGACGGCTCTTACAAACCTTATGAAAATGTAAAAGACAACATTAAAGATTTTTTCAGAACCGGAGTAAGCGTAAACAACAGCTTTAGTTTATCAGGAGGAGGGGACAACACCAGCTTTAGATTAAATTACTCTAATCTTGATGCTACTGACATCGTTCCTAAAAGCGGCCTGAAAAGAAACACTTTCACATTAGGGGTTAACTCTCAAATACAAAAGCTAACACTAGATGCTAAATTTAGCTATGTTACAGAAAACACCGACAACAGACCTTCTTTATCAGACGATGCCGGAAATCTCGGATTATCTGTAGCCGCCATAGCCCCAAACATTGATCAGGCCTGGTTAAAAAATTATGAAGATCCAAATGGCGTATATTACCCATGGAACGCAGACGCCAACAGGTTAAATCCTTATTTTGTTATAAACGAAAATAAAAATGAAACCAAAAAGAACAGAATACTGGGTAATTTCAGTGCCACCTATGCCCTTACCAGCTGGTTAAGCGCTACCGCAAGAGCCGGAATCGACCGCTTTACATTTGAAAGTTCCGATTTTGTCAACGCCGGAAGCACCTGGTTATCCAGACAAAACGGATCTTTAATAAACAGCAACACTACCTTTCAGGAATACAATACAGAAGCCTTATTGAACGCTCAAAAATCGTTTGGCGATTTTAACGTAACCTTTGGTGTTGGAGCCAATCAAAGAAATTCTCAAAGAATCGTTTCCGGAGTTGCGCTTACAGACATGATTACCAACGGAATCAACAAACAAGCCAACTTCCAGTCCAGCATTCTAAATCCGAAAACAAACGACGAAATTCTGGTACGCTCTGTATACTCGTATTTAAGAACCAACTACAAAAATTATTTGTTTTTAGATTTCACCGGGCGTAACGACTGGAATTCAACCTTAGCCTCGGCCGTGAGCTCCTCTAACAACAATAATTACTCTTACTTTTATCCTTCGGTATCTTCCAGCTTTATCTTTACGGATGGTTTCGATATTAAAAGTGATGTTTTAACTTTTGGAAAAATCAGAGCTTCCTGGGCAGGAACCGCAAAAGCACTGGAAACACCATACAGCACAGCACTTAATTACAACATACAAACGAAACCGCTTTTAGGAAACCCCATAGGTTCAGTAGCCAACAGTATCATTCCAAACAACACCTTAAAGCCAGAATTCACGACAAGCTACGAAGCGGGAGTTGACTTAGGTTTTTTCAAAAACCGTTTACAACTTGATTTATCTTATTATTATACCAAAACAAAAAACCAGTTAATTGTATTAAATACTTCACAAACTTCAGGTTTTGTTGGCGCCAATGCCAATGCGGGTACCGTTGAAAACCAAGGTTTCGAAGCCTTAATAACCGCCGGAATTTTCAGAAACCCGGAAGGATTCAATTGGGACATTACCTTAAACTTTGCAAAAAACGAAAACAAACTACTGGAATTAACCGACAAAACCGACCTTCAAGTGATCTCGAATGCACGATGGGCCGGAGCACAAATTGTGGCCAAAGTAGGAGAAAGTTCTACGGAAATCTACGGAAGAAAATTCCAAAGATCGCCTGATGGCCAAGTAATCATAGGAGCAAACGGGCTTCCACTGTTAACCGATGGCTATGAAAGCTTAGGAAAAACCGCCCCAGACTGGATTGGAGGCGTTACCAATGAGTTTTCTTATAAAGGAATTAGTCTTAGAGCCAATTTCGACATGAAATTTGGAGGCAAAGTATACTCTATGACCAATGCTTATGCAGCCTACAATGGACTATCAGACGAAACTATTGAAGGCAGAGATGGATATAATGCCTGGGTTGCCGCACAACTTGCAGCTGGAAAAACGCTAAATGAAATAGGGCAATTAACCCCAACCGCCGGACTTATTGTAGAAGGTGTAACTGAAATCAAAGACGGTAGCGGTAATGTAACCGGATACCAGAACAACACACGTTATGTTAACCCTCAAACGTATTGGAGAAGTCTGTATGGAGATAATACTACACCGGAACCTTTTGTTTACGATGCTTCTTACGTTAAACTTAGAGAAGCCTCTATAGGTTACGATTTTCCTAAAAAGTGGTTAAAAGGAACCGGACTTGACCGATTTAAATTTTCGGTAATTGGTAGAAACCTGTGGAATATCTATTCTAAAGTTCCAAACATCGATCCGGAATCTACTTACACTAACGGAAATGGACAAGGCTTTGAATACGGTTCTTTGCCTTATCGAAGATCTTATGGTTTTAATCTACAATTATCCTTCTAACCCTCAAATTTGATTCAAATGAAAAAATATATAGTACAATTAACAAAATATACGCTCGGTGCCATAGTACTCCTTAGCACAACTAATTGTGCCGACGACGAACTTTTCAGGGAAACCAATACCAATCCTGAATCATTCGTAACCATAGCTCCTTCAGCACAATTAACCGGTGTTGAAGCTTCCTTCTCAGGTGCAATCTTCGAACAATGGAGAGCCAATCTTATTTACGGAGAAGGATTCATTCAGCATCTTGGGGCTGCCTGGGCAACAGCAACTTTTGGTTCTTTTTACGCAAGCAGCACCGAATACCAGGGAGCGCTTTGGAATGCAAATTATGGCGGCGGACTGATACGCAACGTTATAGACCTCAATGAAAGAACCAATGGGAAAGCAGAGTTCACCAACCTAAATGCAGTCGCAAAAACATTGAAAGTTATGGCTTTTCAACGTCTGACAGATTTATACGGAGACGTTCCTTACTCAGAAGCCGGTTTGGGGTACTACCAAAATATCTTCTATCCGAAATACGACAGTCAAAAAGATATTTACACTGACTTTTTTAAAGTTTTGGATGAGGCTTATAATCAAATACAATCCGGAACCGATCCCATAAAAGGAGATATATTTTATGCAGGGGATGTCTCTAAATGGAAAAAAATGATCAGCTCCTTAAGACTGCGCTGCGCGATGCGAATTTCAAAAGTAGATCCTGCCCTCGCCAAAGAGCAAATTCAAAAAGCAGTTGCAAATGGTATCTTCACAAGCAACGATGACAATTGTTATATGAAACACGACGCCACTCTTCCGGAAACAGTCGGAGCGGTGAACAACGGTAACGGACTGTCTCATGCCTTAAAAGGCAACGAACTAACAGACCGTCCTACTACCACCCTATTTGATGCATTGGGAGACGATCCGAGAAAAAAAATATGGTTCTTACCTGCTCCTAACGGTAATTATGTGGCTATTAATCCGAACATGTACGGCTACAATTTCCCAGGCGGAGGCGGTAATATTTCAAGATTGCAGCCCTATTTATACGAGAACAGTGCTCCATACCTGCATCTTACTTATTCAGAAACACAACTGCTTTTGGCAGAAGCTTCTTTTAGAAATCTCTATACAGGCGACACCAAAAATCTTTACAAAAAAGGAATTGAAGCCGGAATCAGACAATGGGTTATTTTTAAAGACGCTTCCATTATCGACAACAATGCCATTACCGCCTTCTTAGCGACAAAAAACCTGACTCCCGGAAAAGAGCTGGAGGAAATTGCCACACAACAATGGCTTACTTTATTTTTAAACGGAATGGAAGCTTACAGCAATCACAGGCGAACAAACTTTCCGGTTTTGGTCAAAATAACAAATGTAGGATCAACCACAAACGGAGTTATGCCTACCAGAATGCCTTACCCTCCTGAAGAATCCACAAGTAACAAAGAGAATTATTTAGCGGCAGGTGCCAAATACAACAATAACAGCTGGCTTGCTAAAGTTTGGTGGGATGTAGATTAAACTGCTAAATTGCATCAAACACAAATCCTTTCATGTTGACCATAATACCATTCGTAATTCATATTGAATTATGGATGGTATTTTTTTAGGCTTTCGCGATCCAAAACGAACTGAATTCCCCAAGCGGCTTATTCTAAAAATACGAATTTTAAGATTAAAACCCGTTCCTTCCGGAAAAGCTTATTCTGCAAAAATTTCTCAAAACACCTTTAGAAACCTCATTTCTTTTGGATTATAAAAATACTTTAGAAAAAAATATTGCAAAAAAAATGCACTTTGTGCAAAAAAAATGCAAACGAATGAAAATAATATATATATTTGATCGCCAATAAAACCAAAATAAAACATGAAAACCAAAGTATTATGAAAACAAAGCTAATTTCATTAGTATTTATTGGGGGAGTAATCTTCTCAGCAAATGCAAAAGAAGCTGCAATTAAAACGCATCTTTTTGAACAAAAAAGCAGTCAGATTGAAATTTCAGGCCAAATCATTGGTCAGGATGATGGAATGCCAATTGCCGGAGCAACAATTTATGCTAAAGGCAATAACAAAATAGCAACGATAACAGATGAAACCGGAAAATTCAAACTAAATGTTCCGGAAAACGAAACTCACATTGTTGTTTCTTATATGGGTTACGCTACATTAGAATACAAACTGGATCAGGTTAAAGATTTAATCATAAGCATGAAACCTGCTGAAAATGTATTGGATCAGGTTTTAGTAACTGCACTGGGAGTTAAAAAAAGCACAAAAGCAATTTCCTATGCGGTAACCGAACTTAAAGGAACTGAATTTACAAAAGCCAAAGAAACGAATATCACCAATGCCCTGGCAGGAAAAATTGCCGGTGTAAACGTGAGCGGTACTGCAACAGGGCCAACCGGATCTACCAGAGTAGTCATTCGTGGAAATGGTTCCTTAAACGGAAACAATCAGCCTATGTATGTGGTAAACGACCTTCCAATCGACAATACACAACTGAATTTACCGGGTACCGGAAATGCACCGGGATCACCAAGAATTAACGTAGACCGAGGTGATGGAACTTCTGTTATCAATCCTGACGACATCAAAAGCATCACCGTATTAAAAGGAGGAACCGCTGCCGCACTATACGGTGCAAATGCAGCAAATGGTGTGATCTTAATTCAAACTAAAAGAGGATCTGCTCAAAAAGGAATTGGTGCAGAATACAACACTTCTTTTACTTTTGAAACTCCGGCTATTAAACCGGACTGGCAATATGAGTATGGCGCAGGAGCTTTGGGTAAAAAACCTACCACACAAGCGGAAGCAATAGAATTTGGACGCTGGTCATGGGGAGCCAAAATGGACGGAACAGACGTGGTTCAATTTGACGGAGTAAAAAGACCTTACTCTCCTCAAAAAGACAACATTAAAAACTTCTACCAAACCGGAACTACTTTTATCAACTCTCTTGCTTTATCAGGAGGAAGCGACAAAGCAGCCGGACGTCTATCGTTCATGAATATGGATAATCAGGGTATTGTACCTAATTCCTCTTTCAACCGAAAAAGTGTCAACATTGCCGGTAATGTTAACTTAACTGACTGGTTAAAATTTGACGTTGTCGCACAATACAATATCGACAAAACAGAGAACAGAACAACAGTTTCTGATGCTGAAGCCAATCCAAACTGGGCAACTTATATGATCTCCAATACGGTCGACATCCGAAATCTTGCTCCGGGTTATAATGCAAATGGTGTTGAAATTCCATGGAATCCTGTTGCAGTAGCCACCAATCCATATTTTGCCGTTAACAAGATTAAAAACAACGACACCAAAAACCGTTTTATCGGAATGCTGAATGTAAAAGTAAATTTTACTCCTGAATTATTCCTTCAGGGAAGAATCGGACAAGATTACACCAATTATGATTTTTACGGATACATTCCTAAAACGACTTTAAACAATCCTGTTGGAAACGGACAGGGTTCTAAAGTAAAATTATCGAACCTAAATTCTGAAGCCATTCTGAACTACACCAAGAAAAACATTTACAAAGATTTCTCTTTAAACGCTTTACTTGGAGTCAATTCCCGTACCAATATAAGAGACGAAGTTAGAATAGACGGATCTAATTTTATATTAGACGACTTCTACTCTTTAACCAACTTAGCCACTATAACCTACAGCTATCCTTACGGAAAAACAAAAACAAACTCGGTATACGCTGCCGCAGATTTAGATTATAAAAACATTGTTTTCTTAAACTTCACAGGACGTCAGGATTGGTTCTCGACCCTTTCAAAAGAAAACAACACGATCTTTTATCCATCAGTAGGTACAAGTGTTATCCTATCTGATATTGTTACAATGCCGCAATGGATTTCATTCAGCAAAGTAAGAGCTTCCTGGGCACAAGTTGGAGGAGCTACTCCGGACCCGTATGCCTTAAACCAATCTTATTCTATGATTCAGGGCGGACATCTAGGTCAGCAACTACAAAGTACAACAGGTTCAAGAGTTCCAAATTCTACTTTAAGTCCGTTAACTTCAACAACTGTAGAGATCGGAACAGACATGGGCTTTTTTAACAATCGCTTAAATCTTGATTTTGCATGGTACAACCGTGAAACTACAAATGACATTGTAGAAACGACTATCTCTAATGCATCGGGAGCAAGAACAGCTTTACTGAACCTTGGAAAAATGAAAAATACCGGAGTGGAACTTTTAGTGAGCGGAAAAATCATTAACAACGATAAATTCTCATGGGAAGCCAGCATCAACGGATCCTATAACAAAAACACAGTTGAATCGCTTACAGGCCAATTGAACTCCCTTACGATGGCAACTTCTGTAAACGGATATGTGACCATCAATAGCGATGTAAACCGTCCGTACAGTATCATCAAAGGTTACAAACCACTTAAAGACGCCAATGGAAATACGGTATATAATGTAAGCAGCAGTAACGCTGCAACTGTAGCACAGGGTCCGCTTGAAGAATTGGGTCAGGGTGTTCATCCGTGGTCAGCTGGTATCAGCAATGAATTCAAATACAAATCAGTATCCTTCAGCTTTTTAATTGACGGAAAATTCGGTGGAGATTTATACTCCGGAACAGACTTATACGGAACTCGTATGGGACTAACCAAACTTACGCTGGAAGGTCGTGAAAACGGATTGCCAATCTCAGGTGTTGACACTAAAGGAAATCCTGTAAATATGACAATCGCACCTGAAAACTTAAGAACGTACTACGATGGTTTAAGAAACATCTCTTCTTATTTCGTTTACGATGCCAGTTTTGTAAAATTAAGACAGGTAATTATTGGTTATCAGCTGCCAATTGAAAAATTTGGATTTTTATCCAAACTTCAGGGAGCCTCTGTTTCTTTTATCGCAAGAAACCTGTTTATCCTTTACAAGAAAACACCTAACGTAGATCCTGAATCTGTATTTAGTGCCGGAAACGCACAGGGTATAGAACAATTTGGAGTACCTAGAACAAGAAGTTTCGGACTAAGTTTAAACGTTAAATTTTAAAGAACAAAATCATGAAAAAGAGAAGCATTTTATATATGGCAGGGATACTTTTAGGAAGTATGACCGCCTGCACCAAAGATTTTGAAGAAATCAACACCAACCCCAATTCTGTCGAAGTACCCAACGCTAACTTTATTTTTAGTCAGTCACAGCTTGACGGTGTAAGCAACAACTACTTTTTTACAAATGTGCTGCAATGCGGAGGTATGATGCAACATTATGCGACCTATAAAGAAGCATCGGGTGTTGGAGACAAATACTTAAACAACGAATCTTACTATTCGGCTTACTTCAACAGAGGTTATCCAACCGCGGTCAATGAAATTCAAACGGTAATTAACACTTTAAAGGACAATCCGGTGGAGAGCAACAAACTCAACATCGCAAGAATCTGGAAAGCGTACATCTACCACCGTATGACCGATTTATATGGAGATGTTCCGTATACCGAGGCAGCAAAAGCCTACACTAACGAACATTTTCTTCCAAAATACGACAGTCAGGAATTGATATATAAAGATTTATTAAAAGAACTGGATGAAGCAGCAGCAGCATTAGACCCTGCTAAGGCAAGTTTTGGCAAAGCCGATTTTATCTATGAAGGTAATATCGCCAAATGGAAAAAATTCTCTTACTCTTTAATGCTTCGTCTGGGTTTACGACTTTCAAAAGTTGATCCTGCCTTATCTAAAACCTGGGTAACAAAAGCCATTACTGGTGGAGTAATCGTAAACGGAACTGACAATGCGCTTATTAAATACACGGATGGCCCAAATGATTTCAACAGAAATCCTGCCGGTATTGACTCCAGAAGTCTTGACTTTGCGAAAGATTCCTTTGGACAAAAAAATACAGAAGGCGGAAAACTAGCCAAAACTTTTATCGATGTACTAAAAACTACAGCCGATCCAAGACTTAGTGTTTATTCAGGAGTTTGGCAGGGGACCGTACAAAATTCTGATCCTGCTGTACAAAAAGGTTTTCCTAACGGAACCAAAACGGCTCCGTCTCCGGCAGAACAAGGTACTTACTCTGAGCCTAACCAAAGTACCGTATTCAGATATGACGCTCCGATGATAATCCTGAGTAATGCCGAGACCAACCTTTACCTGGCCGAAGCAGCCATAAGAGGATGGTACACCGCTGAAACCGATAAAGATTTATACGAGAAAGCGGTAAAAGCATCTTTCCTGAACATGGGAATTTACGGTGCCGCCTATGCCATTACCGATGCAACTCCTTACCTAACGTTGAACCCTTATAATGTGGCGGGAACTTTTGATCAAAAAATGAGTCAAATACACAGCCAGATCTGGATAGCGCTGTTTGTAGACGAACAGGAAATTTATGCCAACTGGAGAAGAACCGGATACCCTGCATTAGTCCCGATAAACTTCCCTGGAAATGTTACAAACGGAACCATTCCAAGACGTATCAAATACCCTGTAAGCGAATATTCAGTGAATTCAAGTAACTTAGCTGAAGCGATAAAACGTCAGGGTGCTGATGCTTTTACAACAAGAATCTGGTGGGATAAATAAAAACAATAACCGTTGATACAATTCATTTAAACACATAGAGGCATAGCTCCTGCAATCCTGAAAAGGAGTTCCACTTGCAGTAACACTAGTCACTATGTGTTTGATAAAATGTATACGAATTACTCGCAACGGAGTTAATAATACAAATAGATAAATGAGCATTTTAATTCTTACGGCATGCATTGCGTTTTTAATCATCCAGATCGCCTGGCTTAAAATCAATCCGTTTATTGCCTTTATCATTACAGCTTTATTAGCGGGCCTTTTTTTAGGCCTGCCGATAAACACTTTGTCACAAACGGTACAAAAAGGACTGGGCGAAATGTTAGGATCTATTACGCTGATTATTGTTTTCGGAACCTGTATTGGTAAACTTACCGTTTCATCAGGCGCTGCCAATGTCATTGCCAAAACTGTTATGGGATGGACGGGTAAAAAATACGTTCGCCTTGGCTTAATGATTACCGGATTTATTGTTGGGATACCTCTATTTTATAGTGTTGGTTTTGTTTTGTTAGTACCCTTAATCTTCTCAGTAGCCCACCAATTTAAACTGTCAAAAGTATATCTCGGTATTCCAATGCTGGCGTCGCTTTCAGTAGCACACGGTTTCTTACCCCCACATCCGTCTCCAATGGCTTTAAGCAGCATTTTTAATGCCGATATCGGACTCGTTTTAGTCTACGGAATTATCATTGCGATTCCAACCATTTTTATTGCAGGTTTGTTGTTTTCGAATTTACTCAAAAACATCAAAACCGAATCAGATCACGAGATTTTAAATGTCGAAGAAATCGCAAACGAAGGCAAACTTCCCAGCTTTTCCCTTAGTCTGTTCTCCGCTTTATTTCCGGTTTTTGCTTTAACACTGACTTCGATATTGCCTATGATTTCTAAAAATGAAACCTTAGCGGATATCTGCAAAACAATTGGAGAACCCAGTATAATCATGCTGATTTCTTTATTGATCTGTACCTATACCTTAGGGATCCGAATGAACCGAAGCATCAGTTCGGTAATGGACGACTACGCCATTGCCATAAAAGACGTTGCCTTAATTGTTCTGATTGTTGGAGGAGCCGGCGGTCTGAAAGAAGTAATGATTGTAAGCGGCGTAAACGAAACCATCGTTGCAGCTTTAACACAAATAAACATTCATCCTTATTTATTGGCCTGGATGATGGCGGCGATTATTCGCGTTTGTGTAGGCTCGGCGACAGCGGCAGGACTAATGACCGCCAGTGTTTTACTCCCGTTATTACAATCAACCGGACTTGATCCCAACTTATTGGTTCTGTCTGTTGGAGCAGGAAGTTTAATGTGCTCACACGTAAACGACCCAAGCTTCTGGATGTTCAAAGAATATTTTAACATCAGCCTGAAAGATACTTTTAAATCATGGACCGTTATGGAATCCTTAGTATCTGTTTTAGGAATCATTTTCGTTTTTATTTTAAACTCTATAATACATTAATATCATGAATTTATTACCACAAGAAAAATTTGAAACACTTGGTTTGTCTCTTCCACCGGCGCCTCAGCCTTTGGGTATTTACAAACCCTATTTGGTTGATGGTAAATATTTATACCTTTCAGGTCACGGGCCTGTTAGAGACGATAAATCCCTGATCATTGGCCGAATTGGCGATGACATGGACATCGAAGAAGGAAAATTAGCAGCAAGACAAGTCGGATTAACAATGCTTTCTACAATTGTAACCAATTTTGGAAGTCTGAACAAAGTAAAAAAAGTGATAAAAGTACTCGGAATGGTGAATTGCAATGGCGATTTCCTGAGACATCCCTATGTAATAAACGGCTGTAGTGAATTATTTGCCGAAGTCTGGGGACAGGAAAACGGAATCGGAGTAAGAAGTGCTGTAGGTATGGGATCTTTACCGGACAATATCCCTGTTGAAGTAGAAGCCGTTTTCGAATTATATTAAAAAAGTTATGCCACAGATTTAGCCGATTAAAATGATTTTTTTTCGCCACGAATTCACTAATTCACTAATTTCATCTCTACAGGAATAAATTAAAAATTCGTGAATTCCCGGCTGAAAAAATTTAACCGTAACTTTAATGAATCCTTGAAATCCATATAAGCTGTGGCAAAAAAACATTAAAAATGAATACAAATACCTCACAAACCAGAATTGCAACCTTTGGAGAATTATTACTCCGAATGAATGTTGCAGACGGAAACCGATTTACGCAGGCCAATGAAATAAAAATTTACGTTGGCGGTGCCGAAGCAAATGTTTGTGTTTTACTTTCCCAACTCGGCATACCTACCGACTACATTACCCGATTACCTCAAAACGACTTAGCACAACTGGCCCTGAATGAACTTCACAAATACAAAGTAAACACCTCGAAATGTGTTTACGGCGGCGAACGTTTGGGATTGTATTTTGTCGAAGCCGGCAATCAAATCAGGCAATCACAGGTAATTTACGACCGAAGCAATTCGTCTTTTTCTACCATCCAAAAAGATCAGATTAACTGGGAGCTGGCTTTAGCCGATGTAAACCATTTTCACTGGTCCGGAATAAGTCCGGGAGTTTCGGAGGAAGCAGCTCAGGTTTGTAAAGAAGCTATTTTGGCTGCGCATCAAAAAGGGCTTCCAATTTCTTCCGATTTTAACTACCGCTCTAAATTATGGCAATACGGAAAACATCCGTCTGAGATCATGCCCGATTTGCTGCAATACAGCACCATTACCGTTGCTGATTTAGATGCGATTGAAATTTATTTCGGAATAAAAAC
This sequence comes from Flavobacterium sp. T12S277, assembly GCF_048514875.1. Taxonomy (NCBI): domain Bacteria; kingdom Pseudomonadati; phylum Bacteroidota; class Flavobacteriia; order Flavobacteriales; family Flavobacteriaceae; genus Flavobacterium; species Flavobacterium sp. T12S277. The sequence continues at coordinate 30,022 of NZ_JBLYEG010000002.1, forward strand.
AGACCCAAAAGAAGCTGATGCCGATCGTTTTCAAAAAACATTCGAATTGTTAAAAGCAAAAATGCCATTCCTAAAAACACTGGCAATGAGTTTCAGGAAGTCAGACGGACCGGCGCATTTATACAAAGGATTACTGATTCACGAAGGCAACTTTTATCAGACACCCGAACACAAAATACACGTCGTAACAGACCAAATTGGTTCCGGAGACGCCTTCAACGCAGGGTTATTGTACGGATTGACCCATAAATTATCCGGTCAGGAATGCATCGAATGGGCAACTGCCTGCGGTGTAATCAAACAAAGTATTCATGGAGATTTTGCCATAAGCACTCTTGATGAAGTAAGTCATTTTATTAAAAACGGCTCAAGTAATAGAATTAACAGATAAAATAAGAACATGTACAGCATATTAAAAACGCAAGGTGTACTTCCGTTAGTAACACAAATCAATATTGAAACAGCCCAAATAGTCTTGCAATCGGCGGCTGATGCTGGCATAAAAATTATCGAGTTTGCTGCTCGTGCAACGGATGCTAAAGAAGTTTTTAGCCAAATGATGGCCTTTAAAAAAGCAAATAATCTGGATGTTAAAATAGCCGTTGGATCTATTTTAAGTGTTCAAGATGCCGAAACGTTTCATCAGCTCGGAGCAGATTGTATTGTTTGCCCTCACACCGATTTAGAAATTGGAAATTATTGTTTTAAAAACAATATTTACTGGATTCCCGGAGCTGCAACCTTAAACGAAATCTTGCATGCCAATAAATTAGGAGCCGAAATTGTAAAACTTTTTCCTGCCGATAAAATTGGTGGTCCCGGATATGTAAAAGCCATTAGGGCACCTTTTCCAAATTTAAAAATAATGCCAACCGGAGGAGTAACCTTAGAAGAAAGCAATTTAAAATCCTGGTTCAAATCCGGAGTCGTTTGTGTTGGAATTGGCTCTAACTTATTCACCAAAGAAATGATGCTGGATTTAAGTTATGAGCAATCGCTTCGGGCTTTTCAGAATTTAATTGAAGTTGTCAAAAAAACTAAAAACTAAGTCATGCAAAACAATTGGTGGAAAATTAATTCCGAAGTCCGTATTGACACTCCTTTTTTGGCTGTTTACGAAGATCGTATCCAGTCGAATATCGAGCGTTTGATTGAATCTGTGAATGGTGATACCCAAAAATTAAGGCCACACATCAAGACACATAAAAACGGGGACATTCTGGATTTATTCAAAACCTACAACATCAACAAAGTAAAATGCGCAACAATTGCCGAAGCGGAGCTTGCTGCCATGCACGAAATTCCGGATGTACTGCTCGCCTATCAGCCTGTTGGAATCAAAAAAGAAAGATGGATTTCGTTACTTAAAAAATACCCATCTATCGCTTTTTCCACTATCGTTGACGATTTTGAATCGGCGAAAGCACTAGATACCATTGCGCATAAAAACAACTTAACCCTTACCGTTTATCTCGACCTGAATACGGGAATGAACAGAACCGGAATTTCTATTTCTAAAGATTGGGGAGCCCTAATTGATGAAATTGTCAAACTAAAAAACCTTCATTTTGCCGGCATCCACATTTACGACGGTCATTTAAAAGGCGATGTGGAACACCGAAATTCGATAGCCTCCAATATTTTTTTCAGCATCAATGAAGAAATCGGAACGATTCAGGAAAAACTGGGCTATGAACTAAAAATTGTTGCGGGCGGGTCCAACACCTTTCCGTTTTATGCCAGTCAGAAAAAGGTAGAATGCAGCCCCGGAACCTTTGTTTTCTGGGATGCCAATTATCAAATTCATTTACCGGAGCAAAATTTTGAATCGGCCTTAGTAATTGTCGGAACTATAATCTCAAAACCAACCGATACTACTTTTTGTATTGATATTGGATACAAAGCCGTTGCTTCTGAAAATCCCATCGATAAAAGACTCGTGATTTTAAATGATGAAAACCTAATCCCCGTTTCGCATTCAGAAGAACATCTGATCATCGAAAACCAGGGGAAAAACAACTATGCCATTGGCGATACGATTTATGCGCAGCCTTACCATGTTTGTCCTACCTGCGCACTGTACGATTCTGTTCAGGTGGTCAATAGCGAACAGCAGATTTGCGATCAATGGTTCATTACAGCCCGCAGCAGAAAAATTACGATCTAGCAGCAGAAAAAAAGAATAGAAAATAGAGCGAAGAAAAAAGAGAATAGAGCAAAGAAGAAAGATTATAGACCTTGTAGAAAACCTTTGTCCCTTTGCACCTCTGAACCTTTTAAACCTTTACCCCTTAAAAATAATACTATGTTTATAATAGACGCCCATTTAGACCTTAGCATGAATGCGATGGAATGGAACAGAGATCTAAGAAATAACGTTGCCACTTTACGTCATTTAGAGAAAGGGATGACAGACAAACCGGATCGCGAACGTGCAACCGTTTCTTTCCCTGATTTGCGAAAAGGAAATATCGGAATTGTGGTTGCCACTCAAATTGCACGATTTGTAAAACCCGACAGCATTATTCCAGGATGGAATTCTCCTGAGCAGGCTTGGGCACAAACACAGGGGCAGCTTGCCTGGTACAAAGCCATGGAAGAAGCCGGAGAAATAACTCCAATTACAGACAAAAAATCATTGCTGCAACAGATTGATTTATGGAATGACGGAACACCAAATGACAAAAAACCCATTGGTTATATTTTGAGTTTAGAAGGTGCCGATTCTATCATCGACATCTCGTATTTAGAAAAAGCACATCAATACGGATTAAGAGCGATTGGTCCGGCACATTACGGCCCGGGACGATATGCAAACGGAACAGATGCCACCGGAAAAATGCAGCAAAACGGAATTGATTTGCTAAAAGAAATGGAGCGTCTGAACATTATTTTAGATGCAACACATTTATGCGATGATGCGTTCTGGCAGGCATTGGATCACTATAACGGACCTGTTTGGGCAAGTCATAACAATTGCCGAAGTCTTGTAAATCACAACCGTCAGTACAGCGACGAAATGATCAAAGCCCTGATTTCAAGAGGAGCGGTTATCGGAGGAGCTTTAGATGCATGGATGCTGGTTCCGGATTGGGAAAGAGGCGTTTCGACCCCACAGGGAACGAACTGTAATCTTGAAACTGTTTTCAGACACATGGATCATATTTGCCAATTGGCCGGAAATGCCAATCACATTGGTGTAGGTTCTGATCTTGATGGAGCTTTCGGCACAGAGCAATCGCCATACGATTTAAATACCATTGCCGATTTGCAAAAATTAGTTCCGATTTTTAAAAGTCATGGGTATTCGGATGAAGATTTAAACAAAATTTTTCATCAGAACTGGATTAACTTTTTAGTAAAAAACTGGGATTAAATAAAAACTAAACTGGGAACTGCCTTCTTATACGCCTGTAGTTTTTCGTGATCAGGATCAACTTCCGTCACCACATAATCAACCTCGGATAAGTTGGCAATTTTCATTTTTAGAACCGTATCCAATTTTTCAGAAATGGTAAGAATCGCTGTTTTTTCAGAAGCCTGAATCATTGCTTTTTTTACCTGAACCGTTTCCCAGTCCGAATCTGAAAAACCGCCTTCGATATCTAAGGCATTGGTTCCTAATATTAATAAATCAACTTTAATATTAGCCAGCTGATTGTAGACATCGCCGCTCACACACATTTGGCTGTACGATGAAATGCTGCCGCCAATCATGATAATTTTAACATTGGGTTTGTCCAGAAGTTCCACCGCTGATAAAACAGTAACGGTAAAAATGGTCAGATTTAAAGTATCGGGAATCAGTCGGATAAATTCTCTGATGGTTGTTCCACCACCAATTAATAAAACCATTCCGTCATGAAGTAAACCTAAGGTTTTTTGTGCAATGGTTTGTTTTGCTTCACCTGCATAAGTCTGATTGGAGGAAGAATGGTGATAGGCTTTTGTCATCGCACCACCTTTTACTTTTATCAATAAAGATTCTGATTCAAGTTCATTAATATCTCGTCTCACAGTATCTTCTGAAACAAATAATTTAGCCGAAAGGGTTTCAAAACTTACACGGGTGTGCAGGTTAATCTCTTTTAAAATAAGATTTTTACGTTCTTCCTTGGTGTAATTAACCACTTCATTATCATTATTCATGCAAGTTCATTTTTAGTAAAGCAAATGTAAACAATTAATGCAATATTATTGCGAAACAAATTATAATACAATGTAATAAAAAAGTTAATTCATCTACTATAAAGACTTTTAAAAGCAAATCGCTTCTGCAAAAAAAATGCAACTCAACCAACAAACCTTATATTTGTTTAACAAATTCAAAAAAGTAACCATGCAAAAAAGTGTTTTTCTTCTTTTACTATTTTGTTATTCCTTTGGAAGTGCTCAAACTTCCACAACTAACAATTCGATCATTCCGGCACCCAACTCTTATAAAACAACCGGAGACAGCATTCGTTTCAACGGACAGATTAAAGTGCTGTTTGAAAAGAATAAATTTAGTACTAAAGAACAAAAAACGGCTCAGCTGTTCGAGTCTGCCATAAACGCAAACACACCGAACAAAAAAAGCAATATCAATGTTGTATTTATTGCCCAAAACCCTTCGCAATCTTTAAAAAAGGAAGCTTACAAAATTGAAATTACGCCCAAAAAAATAACCGTTACCGGAAGTGAAGAAGGATTGTTTTATGCGGTTCAGAGTTTACTGCAACTGCTTCCGAACAAACCCAAAAGTCAGGAAATAAAACTCCCTTGTGTAACCATCGAAGACGAACCAAGATACGATTACCGAGGCTTGCATTTAGATGTTTGCCGTCACTTTTTTTCTGTTGATGTCATAAAAGATTTTATCGCTCAGATGTCCAGCTATAAATTAAATAATTTCCACTGGCATTTAACTGACGATCAGGGCTGGAGAATCGAAATCAAAAAATACTCGAAACTAACCGAAGTAGGTTCAAAAAGAGCACAGACTCTCGTAGGAAACAAGTTTGAAAGATTCCCTTATTTTTTTGACGGAAACCCGTACGGTGGTTTTTATACTCAGGAAGAAATCAAAGACGTTGTAAAATTTGCCGAGGAGCATTATGTAAACATTATTCCGGAAATCGAAATGCCGGGACATGCCACAGCAGCTGTTACTGCTTATCCAAATTTATCCTGTTTCCCGGATCGTTCCTATAAAGTTATTGAATACTGGGGCGTATTTGAAGACATTTTCTGTGCCGGAAAAGAAGAAACTTTTACTTTTCTTGAAGACGTGCTAACCGAAGTTATGGCCTTATTCCCGAGCAAATACATCCACATTGGCGGAGACGAATGTCCAAAAGCAAGATGGAAAGAATGTCCGCATTGTCAAAAAAAGATCAAAGACTTAGGTTTAAAAAACGAGCATGAATTACAAACGTATCTCACCACCCGAATCGAAAAATTTCTGAATGCCAACGGAAGACAAATTCTGGGCTGGGACGAAATGCTGGAAGGCGGACTAACTCCAAACGCAGCAGTAATGTCGTGGCGCGGAGAATCGGGTGGGATTGCTGCCGCCAAACAAAAACACTTCGTCATTATGAATCCGGAGCAGGTTTTGTATCTCGATTACAATCAGGCCTATTCTCCTAATGAACCTTTAACCGTTGGAAGATTAGTGACCGTCGAAAAAATGTACCAGTACAACCCCACTCCGGTAGACAGTCTGACGATTGATGAACAAAAATACATTATGGGCGTACAGTCTAATTTGTGGTCGGAGTATTTAACGAGTCCGGCCAAATTAAACTACCAGCTTTATCCCCGAATGTTTGCTTTGGCAGAGATTGCCTGGACAGAACCACAAAATAAAAATTACGATAATTTTGTGCTGAATCGCATGCCGCATCATTTAGAAAAATTAGAAGCACAAAAAAGGCTCTACAAAGTCCCAACCCCTTTTGGCGCAAACGAAACGGCTTTGATTAGCTCAAAATATACCCTGGATCTGAAACCAACCATCAAAAACGGGCAGATTTTTTATACCATCGACGGCTATAACCCGGATGAAACAGCAGAACTTTATACCAAACCTGTAGCGATCAATATTCCAAAAGGGGAATTCAGAACCATCAAAACCGTTCAGATTAGCCCGGGTGGAAGAAGAAGTTCTATCAACAAAATAATAATCCGAAATCCGGAATTAAAACCGCCCTTAACACTAAAGCCTACCAAGCAGGGGTTAAAATATGAGTATTTTACAGGAACACTATTCCAGCAGGTTCAGGATTTAGACTTAGCAAAACCTGTGAATTCGGGAATCTTTGAAGGCACCGTGAGTAGTGAAAAATGGAAAACGAAAAAAGAGCGTTATATTGGCTTAAAATTCGACGGATACCTCTATATCCCGGAAACCGGAAATTATACATTTTCAACGCTTTCAGACGACGGATCGAAGCTTTTTATCGACAATGAGCTAATCGTCAACAACGATGGAATTCATTGGCTCAACGAAGCCTACGGAACTACAAAGCTTGAAAAAGGTTTTCATAAGATCAACATCAGTTATTTTGATCAGATTGGCGGAACTACTTTAAATTGTTTTATCCAACTTGAAGGAAAAGAAAAACAAGAAATAAGTGCCTCGCAGTTGTATTACGAATAAAAGCACAAAAGAGATACCCCAAAATAACAACTCCTTTGATTGAACAAAAAAATCTAAAAAACAACAACAGCAAGGCCCCAGCGGGGTAATATATTTAGAGAATCTTAACAATACCAATAAAAAAAGCTCCAGAGGAGCGATATGTATTAGATTGTAAATATATATCGCTCCTCTGGAGCTTATGCAAACAGCTGTTCTTTCTGTAAATATTTCGCTTCTCTGAAGCTCACAAAAAAAAAGCATCCGCCATATAGGGGATGCTTTTTATATAACTAAAAAGATATGTTTTAGATTATCCTTTCAAACTTGCTGATAAATACTCACGGTTCATACGTGCGATATTTTCAAGAGAAATTCCTTTAGGACATTCAATTTCACAAGCTCCTGTATTGGTACAGTTACCGAAACCTTCTAGATCCATTTGGTGCACCATGTTTAAAACACGATCAACAGCCTCTACTTTACCTTGAGGTAATAAAGCATATTGAGATACTTTTGCTCCAACAAACAACATTGCTGATGAGTTTTTACAAGTTGCCACACAAGCTCCACAACCGATACAAGCTGCAGCATCAAATGATTTATCTGCATCGTGTTTGTTGATTGGAATTGTATTCGCATCAATTGTATTTCCTGAAGTATTTACCGAGATAAATCCTCCTGCATGCTGAATTCTGTCAAAAGAACTTCTGTCAACTACTAAATCTTTAATTACCGGGAAAGCTTTTGCTCTAAATGGCTCGATAAAAATCGTGTCACCATCTTTAAACATACGCATGTGTAACTGACAAGTAGTTACTCCTCTATCCGGTCCGTGTGCTTCACCATTGATGAATAATGAACACATTCCGCAAATTCCTTCACGACAATCGTGGTCAAAAGCAACAGGCTCTTCACCTTTATTGATTAATTGTTCGTTAAGAACGTCAAGCATTTCAAGGAAAGACATATCTGGTTCGATTCCGTCAATTGGGTAATCAACTATTCCTCCTTTATCTTGGGCGTTTTTCTGACGCCATATTTTTAATGTAAGTTTCATACTGTTTTAGTTTGAAGGTCATAAAGTCGAAAGTCGAAAGTCAGTTAACATGGAGCCATTTGACTTTAAGACTTTTGTCTTTTGACTAATTGCTATTTGTAACTACGCTGTACTAATTTAATGTTTTCGTAAATTAGAGGTTCTTTGTGTAATACGGCATCACTTGGTTTTCCTTTGTATTCCCAGGCTGCAACGTATGCAAAGTTTTCGTCATCACGAAGTGCTTCTCCCTCTTCTGTCTGATACTCCTCACGGAAGTGACCTCCACAAGATTCGTTACGGTGTAAAGCATCTTTCGCGAACAATTCTCCTAATTCTAAGAAATCGGCAACACGTGTCGCTTTCTCTAATTCCTGATTAAATTCGTTAGCGCTTCCCGGCACTTTTACATCTTTATAAAACTCTTCACGTAAAGCAGCAATTTCTTCGATAGCCTCAGCTAAACCTTTAGCATTACGAGCCATACCAACTTTATCCCACATGATTTTTCCTAATTTCTTATGGAAATAATCTACAGAATGAGTTCCTTTATTATTGATAAATCTGTCGATTTGATCTTTTACTGCTTTTTCAGCTTCTAAGAATTCCGGTAACTCTGTAGAAATTTCTCCCATTTTAATATCCGGAGCTAAATAATCTCCAATAGTATAAGGTAATACGAAATATCCATCAGCTAAACCTTGCATCAAAGCAGAAGCTCCAAGTCTGTTTGCTCCGTGATCAGAGAAGTTAGATTCTCCAATTGAGAAACATCCCGGAATTGTAGTCATTAAGTTATAATCAACCCAGGTTCCCCCCATAGTGTAGTGAACTGCCGGATAAATCATCATTGGCGTTGTATAAGGATCCTCATCAACGATTTTATAGTACATCTGGAATAAGTTTCCGTACTTACTTTTCACGATCGCAGCTCCTAATTTAGTTACCAAAGCAGCATCTTTATCGTCTAAACCTTTTACATAAGCATCTTCTGTTCCGTAACGTTGAATTGCTGCTGCGAAATCCAGGTAAACTGCTTCTCCGGTTTTATTAACTCCAAAACCAGCATCACATCTTTCTTTTGCCGCACGAGATGCTACGTCACGAGGTACTAAGTTACCAAAAGCAGGATATCTTCTTTCTAAGAAATAATCTCTTTCTGCTTCCGTTAAATCAGTTGCTTTTTTCTTTCCTTCACGAATTGCTTTCGCATCTTCTAATTTTGCAGGAACCCAAATACGACCGTCATTACGTAACGATTCCGACATCAAAGTCAATTTAGACTGGTGATCTCCCGAAACCGGAATACAAGTTGGGTGAATTTGTGTGTAACAAGGATTCGCGAAAAATGCTCCTTTTTTATGTATTTTCCAAGCTGCTGTTGCGTTACTTCCCATAGCATTTGTAGATAAGAAAAATACGTTTCCGTATCCTCCTGAACCTACTACTACCGCGTGAGCAGAGTGTCTTTCAATTTCTCCGGTAATTAAGTTACGAGCGATAATACCTCTCGCTTTTCCGTTCACGATAACAATATCAAGCATTTCGTGACGGTTGTACATTTTTACTTTTCCACGACCAATCTGACGGTTCATTGCAGAATAAGCTCCTAACAATAATTGTTGTCCGGTTTGTCCTTGTGCGTAAAAAGTACGGGAAACCAATGTTCCTCCAAAAGAACGGTTGTCCAATAATCCACCATATTCACGAGCCAATGGCACCCCTTGAGCCACACACTGGTCGATAATATTAGCAGAAACTTCAGCCAAACGGTGAACGTTTGCCTCACGTGCACGGTAGTCACCTCCTTTTACAGTATCATAAAACAATCTGTAAACCGAGTCACCGTCACCTTTATAATTTTTTGCTGCATTGATTCCCCCTTGTGCTGCAATAGAGTGCGCACGACGTGGTGAATCCTGAAAGCAGAAAGCTTTTACGTTATATCCTAACTCAGCCAAAGTAGCCGCAGCAGAACCTCCAGCCAAACCTGTACCAACGATAATAATATCTAAATTACGTTTGTTAGCAGGGTTTACTAAATTAATATGATCTTTATAATTTGTCCATTTGTCCGATATTGGACCATTTGGAATTTTTGAATCTAATGCCATTATAATTGATATTAATTATTGAAATGATGAAATAATGCGATGATAACGAAAAGTGCCGGTACTACAACCGCAAATCCGTAACCAACTTTACTTAAGAATCGGGAATACTTATTGTGCATCCCTACAGATTGAAGAGATGAACTGAATCCGTGCCAAAGGTGAAATCCTAACAACACAAATGATACACAATAGATACCTGTACGAATTGGATCATGAAACTTATGCACTAACTCTCCATAATATCTTGTTGCGTCTGGTGCTGTACCTACAATATATTTGTAAGTAACTTCAGGAAACCAAAAATCATAGAAATGCAATCCTAAGAAAGCCAAAATAACCAACCCCGAAATAATCATATTTCTAGAAGTCCATGAAGCATTAGTAGCTCCGTTGTATTTTGCATAAGCAATTGGTCTTGCCGCGCTATTTTGAGCAGTCAATACAAATCCCATTACGAAATGGAAAATTACTCCGATTGCCAAAACAGGTTGCATTACATATTGAATCAGCGGATTGTATCCCATAAAGTGAGAAGCTTCGTTAAAAACGTCTTCACTAATAATAGAAATAAAATTTAAGGAAACATGCAGCGCTAAAAACGTGATTAAGAATATTCCCGAAAGAGCCATAGCCACTTTCTTTAAGATGGAAGCATTCAATAGTGCAGATTGTGCCATAAGTGTTAAAGTAGTTTGTTTTAAAAAATTAGACAAAAATAAAGCAATTAGACATCAACTACAACCATTTCGCTCTTATTTATAATGATTTTAAAGAGCTTTCTCCGATATTATTGCAAATTATTTAAAAACAAGAAAATAGAAATTTTTCGCAAGCCATTTTAACGAATTCTTAATTTTTATGTAATTACCAAATTGCTATTTTTTGCCCCTTTTTGAGTTATTTTCCTCAAAAATAAAGCGATCCCGAATTTTATTGAATCAAAACAAGCGAATTTTAAGAGCATAATTTTACCTTTATCCGCTTCAAAAAAAATGATAATGAAAACAGGAATCGACGCTATTTCTTTTGATGTAGCCAACATACATTTGCCCATAAAAACTTTGGCTGTTGCCAGAAATATAGAACCTGAAAAATTAGAAAAAGGCCTCGGACTAATTAAAATGACTTTACCCGATGTTCATCAGGATGCGGTCGTTTTTGGAGCCAATGCTTTAACCAAACTTATTCTTGACCACAATATCAATCTAAACGAAATTAGCCGGATCTATGTGGGTACCGAAAGTGCCATCGACAGTTCGAAACCTATTAGTTCTTTCTTAATTAGTTTGATAGAGCAAAAATTTGGTGAAGATACTTTGGCCGAATGTGATGTAGTCGATTTTACTTTTGCCTGTATTGGTGGTGTTGACGCTTTGCAGAACTGTATTGATTTTGTAAAACTGAATCCAGCCAAAAAAGCAATTGTCGTAACAACCGATTTTGCCAAATACGATTTAAACTCCACCGGAGAATATACCCAAGGAGCCGGAGCATTAGCAATGCTAGTGACTTCAAACCCAAGAATCATTGCTTTTGACAACAATTGGGCGACAAGTACAAAAGGTGTTTTCGACTTCTTCAAACCCTACCGAAGCATTTCAAAAGAAGCGATCACACAAAACACAAACAACGATTCCTGGTTTGATAATTTAGAAGCTGAAATCGAAATCCATAAAGACCAGCCTGTTTTTGATGGTCAGTACTCGAATCAGTGTTATATGGATCGTACACGATCGGCCTACTTTTCGTTCAAAAAACTAAAAAACACCTCCGAAACTTTATACAATTCCTGGAAAAGTATCATCATGCACCTTCCGTACTCTTTTCAGGGACGTAGAATGCTGTCTGAAATTTATGCTTTAGATCATGCCGATAAAATTATTCCGGAGCATATGGAGCCAGCCGATTATCAAACTAAAATTAAAGAAGTTGCAAAATCGGAAGAATACAGAAATTTTGTAAGCGGGAAGTTACAGCCTGCTGAATTGGCTTCGTCTTTAATTGGAAACCTTTATACCGGTTCTATTTTTATGGGACTGTTATCGACTTTGGCGCATTATTATGACACCAAACAAGAAGTTGCCGGAACTACATTCGGATTCTTAGCTTACGGAAGCGGATCGAAATCGAAAGTTTTTGAAGGAACCATTCAACCGGAATGGCAATCGGCATTAGCCCAAGTAAAACTTTTTGAAAATCTGGAAGAAAGCCTTGAAATTCGCTTTGAAACTTACGAAAGCCTTCACAAAAAGGAACAAAAAGAAAGCATCAGAACCCCTAAAAACGAATGGGTTTTGGATCGAATTGAAAAAGAGATTCCTAATTTGATTGGGGCGAGATATTATAAATGGGTAAATTAAAATTCCAATTTTTGAAATTCCAAATTCCAATAAAAAACCGAAGCAAACTGCTTCGGTTTTCTTTTTTACCCCCTGTTTGTCATTTCGAGGCACGAGAAATCACACCAGAAACTCCACACAGATTGTCGCCAATCTTTGTCGATTAACGCATGTGATTTCTCCTTCGTCGAAATGACAAGATTGCGCTAAAAAACTTTGACCAAGTATTTCCTAATGATCTCATTGACCAATTCTCTAATTAAAAACATCAATCCTTCTTATGCTGTTCTGTATAGTTTTGATTTCCTTTAAGAGCTTCGTCATGTACATTCATTCCGTGTGACATTCCCAACATGAAAGCGGTTATTATTACTATGAATTTTCTTTTTATCCAATGAAGTGGTCGCTTAGATTGCTCTAAACGTTTTTTATTATTTTGTTTATACATTTTGAAAATGATAAATGATTAGACATTATTTTATCATCGTATGCGTTGAAGCGCATCAAAACTTAAAAGAGAATCTCTTTAAGCTATGTATAAACTTGTTTTAAAATTTGCAGAATTGATCGTTTCATTTACAAAGACTGCTTGCTTTATAAACGAACTTAATTTTTGAAAAAGAAATAGTTGCAGATTTTGAACACTCCTAATTTGAAGACTGAAAACATCTTTTAAATCGAGATACTTCAGAACAACCGAAAACAGAGCCTTTACCCTGGAAACAGACTGAACAAATTGGTAAGAACGAGAATTGGAAAATTCTAATTCCTCTCTTAAAATTACAAACGAAGATTGATAATACGCTGCCGATTTTGATGGAGAAACTAAAAGTCCATCATTCGCAATCACGACAAAAGCCAGAAAGAGCGAAAGCAGGTATTTCGTGTAATTTTTCAATTTTGATTTGATTTAGTATAATTTCATTTCCATAATAGGAATAAACCTGTTTTTTATTGAAGTTTCGAATGATCCAATTTTCACAAAACCCATTTTTGAATAAAACCCTTCAGCATTTGGTTCTGAATCGAGCTGGATGATTTGAACTCCAGCCTCTTTCATTCGGTTTAAAAAATCAAGAAACAGGTATTTCCCAAAACCTTTTCCAATATATTCAGGCAAGATAAATAAATTATCCATTTTGACGGTCTTATCCTCTTCAAAAAAATAAGAATAATAACCTACTGTCACCTCATTCTTTACTAATTTAAACACATCATGTTCTCTAATGTAATCTGAAGAAATAGTAAGATTCACCTCCCACTTTTGAATTTGCTCTGCCGAATATCCCCAATAAGCTTTTGACTTTTTGGTTATTTGCGTTAGAATTTCACTATCGGTTGTATTTGCTTTTTCTATCGTCATTTGTACAAAAGATGAAAGCGAAGATAGGAATTAAAACAGAAGTTCTCATCCGGTAATAACTACACCTCAATTGTTTTATACTATCTCTGCTTTTAAATTTTCCTTTCTAAAAAGAAGCAAACCTAATCCCAGCAGAAAAACAACACAGCTCACTAACATATAAACACCATTTTTTAAGGCAAAAAACGAAAAACCAATTGCAGGTGCAGCAAGAACAACCATTAAAACAAGGATCAAATGAGTTTTTATAAAGTTTAAAGCATGGATCGCCAAACCTATAAAAAGCAAAGAAGGTCCAACAATAATAAACGGATATAAAATTGAAGGCGTATTACTAATTTGAATACTTAATGCTTCCCTGGCGGCGTCATTTTCCCCAAAACTCGACATTATAAAATCGATTGTGCAAAGACCAATGTGCGCAATAACCCCCAGAGTTGTTACAAAAGAGGCAACAGTATTCAACTTGTTTTTAGGAAACACATGATTGAATGATCCTAAAAAACAAGCTCCGACAAGATTGAACCAATGTGCAAAATCGATGGGACTGTGAATGTCCGGCAAAACTTTAGAAAATAGTACATAACTGATCCCGAAAAATAGCAACCCGATAAGGCAAAAGTGTTTTGTTTTCATAATTTATTTTAAAAATTGAAAAAACAAAACTAAAACGAAAAATCAGCGTAAATACCTATTTTACTGACTTTGGTACAAAACATATGATTTTAGGTACGAAATTACAAGCTCGATAAATTTTCTTTAAAACTCTTAGAAACCGGAAGTTCAATTTGGGTTAACATGATCGTATTTTGATTTCTCCAGGACTTAAAATGCAATGGATTTATCAAATGCGAACGGTGTATCTGGACTAAAAAAGCAAAATCGTCCTGAAGTTTTTTGAGCGAAGTACGAATCAATTTTGAACGCAGCTGGTCATTTTCGGTATAAAAAATCTCCACATAGTTTTGCGCATTTGAGATGCAAACCAAATCGCTTGCTTTGATTTTCAAAATATCCCGTTTATTATCCCCTTTAAAAATCAGTACGTCTTCTTTTACCGGGATCAGTTTAAGCAAATATCGTCTGGCCAGAACAATTACAGGCGTTAAAACCAATGCCACTTTGATAAATATTAAAACGAAGAACTCCGTAAAACGATACCCTCCGTTTAAAATCGGGCTTTTGTAATATGCATAAACTGCAAAAAAATAGATCCCGTAAAAAAAGATCAGACTTACTACTTCGAGACCAATGTTCCACTTTGCTGTTTTTTTGTAAACGCTTCTTTGAGCAATAGCTAATAAAGCATAACACACAAATGCGGTTACACTAAATCCGGCACTCATTAAAAGCCATGTCCGGAAATTCAAGGTTCCGTCATCAAAAGGTTTTATGATAAACGCAAAAACAAAAATCCATAAGGCAAAAAGCAAACCTACTATCAGATTGTGTTTTAGGGAGGAATTTAGTTGTTTCATCTTTTCTCAAAGCAATTATTACTATACAATATTAGACTTTAATACAACTTGCGGCAAGTAGGCCCAACATTTTTTCATTTATTCTCCAAACTAACTATTACCATAAAAACACAAAAAGAAGGAAATTACCCCAAATTTTCTTTAAAAGGAGAAAAAGGTTGCCGATTCCTAAAAAATCAATTCGAATCGAAAGTCTTTTACTTTTGTAAGTATTTATCTAAAAATAATTTATATTTTTATCAAAGTGGTATCCGAAAAACTTATAGAGTAGGAAAATCAAAAAACAAAAAACACTTATGAAAAATTTCCAAAAATTAACCAAAGAAGAATTAAAATCAATTAACGCGGGTACTGGAAACTGCGTACCATATCCTCTATGTAACGGCGAACAAGTTACTCCTATTGGGCAAAACTCATGTGGTTGGTATTTATACAAAACGGCATCAAATAGTACTTGTATGGAATACGGATTATCATAACAACATACTCCTCAATTTATTAAAACTGCTATTCACAAAAATAGCAGTTTTTTTATACTCCGTCTTTTCACTACCCGAAAGCTTACTTATAAATCGTAAACTTATTGTGCGTTAAACCAAAACCAAGATTCTCGTAAATCAATACGTTTTCAACCCGTCTTTTATTGGTGGTAACCTCAATACTTTTCAAATTATTCTGATCGGCATATTGCAGGATCTGATTTATTAGTTGTCTTCCAATTCCCCTACCTCGATAATTTTGATGAATAAAAAATTCCTGAATTTCACCCACTAATCCGCAATGATGAAGGAGATTTTGCGTGTGAAAACTAATAAAACCAACACCTTCTTTCCCAATTTCTGCGACCAGATAAAAATTCTTTGGGTTCGAAATATTCTCATCAAATATCTGACTAAATACTTCAAAATCTAAAACTTCATTTTCAAGTTCGTTTATGGTTTGGTAAACAAAATCTAAATCCTGTTTTTCTACTTTTCTGATTTTAATATTTGATTTCATGATTTCTAAATCCATTTAAACTGACAACCATTCTAAAGCTATAAATTTATCACAATCATCTTTCCAGTCAGGAGTCCAGTCTAGAAGTATCGCACCACCTCCTTTTTTAATCTCATTCCTAACTATATTGCAAACTTCTTTTGCATCATCAGATCCTTGTCCTGCTAATTCAAAAACTATATATTTTGTTTTAGAAAATGTCGCATATAACGAAAGTAATCTTTTAGTATTCCAATAAAGCTCATTAATTTTCGTCTTTTTATTAATCCATGGTATTTCATAGATTTTCTGAATAAATTTACTTTCCAAATTTGCTTTTTTCCTTAAATACTCGTCAACTCTAACCGGGAAAAACAAACTCCTGAATTTTGATTCTCTAAAATAATCTACATAAGTTAAAGACTTTGTCACAATTACATTTTCATTTTTTATTCTTCCTGCAAAAATAGCCATCAACTGCTCCTTTAAATCATAAAAATGAGTTCCTCCTCCTAAATAAATAATAACCAATTCTCCTTCTCTTAATTCAAAAGGCGGTATAAAATAATGATCTGTCTTGATCCCTTTACTTTCAATTATAAGTTCGTTCATTTTATCAGAATAAATATTCATTCAACCCAAGACGCTCAAATTTAACCTTATATTTTTGAACATAACTACTCCACTCCCTCTGGTTTTTACTTTCATAAACAAAAGCAGCATAATCAGCAACTTCTTTACTAAAATGATTGCCAAAAACAGGGTCAAGATGTTCTATTCCGGAATCAATTACTCTTTTTAAAATTGATAATTTGTCCCTGCCATTTTCTTTACAAACCTTATCAAGCCATAATCCTTTGCCTATTTTTACATATGCTTCGAGCAGACTATCCGTGATAAATTCAGAAGGGACATCATTAATATTCGGTTCATTTCTACCTTTTTTAAAAGTCATTATAATGAGTTCTTCAGTATAAAAACGCACTGGAATCAATGAAACCAATGTTCCACTCTCCGCTGCTTTCCAACAAAGTTCTTCGGTTATAAAGGAATCAGTAATTACCTGGAGCGCAAAACCATCCTTACTGACTAATTTCTCTCAAAGTTCAGATGTAATAAATTCTTCCTCCACAAACGGTAACGCATGATAGGTCCAATTCAGCGCCATCTCACACAATGCTGTCGTTTTAAATTGATGCGGAACTATTTTTAAATCTCTGTAATTTGACGACACTCTCTTTTGCCAATATTCCTGATTTTTCTGCGGTGGATTGCTTTCTTTTAAAACCAACTCGCCTTCCTCCAACTCTCTTTTCAGTTCTTCAAAAGTGGTTATGAAAGGATTATCAAGATGCTTGCGCAATTCAATCGAAATAACTTCTTCATCACTGTCCTCATCATATTCAGATTCGTCTTCAGGATCCATGTCGTCTGTTTTATCATTATAGTAGAACAAGTCATTTTTGCGATCGGCCACCGTTGTATAATGATCTTCGACTATAAAAACCGGAGCTTCAATACAGCCCGAACATTTAAAATTACCATGATTATAGGAGGTCATTACTACTTCTTTGGCTGTAACGTTGCCTTCAATTTCGACGTAGGATCCTCCCAACAACATACTTTGACAATTCACATCTCCTTTAATAAAAACATAAGGTCCGTAATCGCCTTCGGCATTTATAATCGTTCCGCCTACGTAGAGATTCCCATTTATTAAGACCCCTTCTATCCTAAGGTCATCCATTTCTTTTAAAGGAACACCCAATACATGAGCAAGCCATTTTTTCTCTTTATCTTCATAAAGATCCAGGTAAAAGTTCCCT
Source organism: Flavobacterium sp. T12S277 (assembly GCF_048514875.1). NCBI lineage: Bacteria > Pseudomonadati > Bacteroidota > Flavobacteriia > Flavobacteriales > Flavobacteriaceae > Flavobacterium > Flavobacterium sp. T12S277. Next base: position 47,781 of record NZ_JBLYEG010000002.1, read on the forward strand.
TCAAAATTCACACTTTCGTGTGCAACCAAAAAGAGATCTCCTTCTTCCCATTCATCAAAATGGTCGAAACCTTCATGATCGATTAAAAATGGATACTGCAATTTAACTTCTTTGATTGTAATTAATTTAAAACCTGAATGATGCATTTTATTGTTTTATTGGGCTATTATTTTTATGCTAGATTATACAATATTACGCAATCTTGTCATTTCGACGAAGGAGAAATCACACACACTGATCGACAAAGATTGGCGACCTTGATTGCGGAATTTCTAATGTAATTTCTCCTTCGTCGAAATGACACGGATTGCGTTTCTTCAGAAAAAAAAGCAGTAAGAAAAGTTACATTTTGACAACATTGGAAAAACAATTTACAAAATGTATCCCACAAACCCAACGAACTATCCAGAAATGTTAGGCTGTATTTGGGGGCATTTTTATAAAGTAAAAAATCAAATACAATTATATATGACAAAACCCGACAGGTTTTGAAAACCTGTCGGGTTTAATGGAGGTTCCTCCTTCGTCGAAAAAACCTATACGGTCAGCAACTTCCAAATAATCTTATTTATTTATCGTTTAGCCGATTCCATCTTTTTTATTTTAGCTTTTAACAACTTTAATTCTTGAGCTTGCTTCTCACTTCTCTTATTTTGAATTTCAAGTTTTTTATTTTGTTCAATCGTATATAAAGTAAGTTCTTCAATTTTCTGTAGTAATTTCATTTGAAATTCTTTCATCTCAAGTCCGTTTGCAATCATCTCTTTTTCAGATGCAATTTCGGGAAGATGTTTATTTCGAGTTACAAATTCTTCCAACTTGTTCAAATCCATCAATTTGTAATCATCTTCAAAAACAAAATCGCAACCTCCCCGTAACTCAACTTTTATCTCGTTTGCCCTAATTGTTCCACAAACATCTAGTTTATAACCTGGAGAAATGGTACCAATTCCAACAAGCCCTTCCCCGGTAATAATCATTCGATCATAATTACTTAAATCTGAACCATTCCATGTTGTAGTATGAAAACGAATGTCTCCATAAAGATAACTCCCCGCGGGATTAGGATTTACAGAATAAATTCCTGAACCACCTCTTCCAAAACTTAATCCTCCTTTATAGGTAACTTGTCCTCCAGTGGCTGGAATAAATGTTCCTGAAGTTTTTTCACTAATAACCAATGTTGGTTCTTTACCATTAGGAAGAAAACCATTAACCGTTGTCCCGGAATAAGAAGCAAAATCACTATAAACTGCAGAATTCCCTCTTACTTCAAACTTTGCGCTGGGAGTATCAATCCCAATACCAACCTTTCCATCGTTTGGTTGTATCACTGTACCACTCTTAGGATTTTCATACCCACCATCGATAACAATACCTGTTCGAAAGGCTAATTTTAGTTGTTGATAATTTGGTGCATCCCATGGACCACTTGTTCTATATATACCATAACGCAAAGCATCTGGCTTGAACCAAGTAATTCCATCAGGGACATTACGTCCATCATTAACATCGTTAAAATTTATAGAATTATGCAATTCATAAGTCTGTGCATTCGTTAGCTGAAACACTATCAGCGAAAAAAATAAAATCAGTTTAAGTCCTTTCATTGTCAAGATAATATTATAATGGTTAATTCTTCACAACATAAAAGTAACGGACAGTTCAATCCAAAACAATTAATGTTGCATTTTTTATACTAATGCGAAAGTAGTATTTCAAATAACACATTTCAATTGAATTAAAGAATATTTCTGTTAATATATAAGTTGTAAAAAACTATCTTTTTTATGAACTAAAAACCACACAACACAAAACCCGACAGGTTTTAAAAACCTGTCGGGTTTAGTAGCGAACCAACCTGCCAAATCTGCGAGAGAAAAAATCTCCAACAAAAAATAAAACTTTAAGAAATCAATTTCATGCTGTTTGCTTAAAAAACGTAATTTTGAAATTCGAAGTTCAAAAAAGAAATTATCATGAAATATCATCAAATAAACAGCGCTCTTTTTGTAAAAAACCGCAAAAAATTCACGGCAGAAATGAAACCAAACAGTGTTGCCGTTTTCAACTCTAATGACATTTACCCTGTTAGTGCCGACAGTACTTTACCGTTTGCACAACACAGAGATATTTTTTATCTGAGCGGTGTAGATCAGGAAGAAAGTATTTTGCTTTTGTTTCCGGACGCGCCTTATGAGAGCCAAAAAGAAATTCTTTTCCTAAAAGAAACCAGCGAACACATTGCCATCTGGGAAGGTGAAAAACTGACTAAAGAACGCGCTTTTCAGGTTTCAGGAATCAGAACCGTTTATTGGTTACAGGATTTTCATAAAATTTTGAACGAAATGATGACCTATGCCGATACGATGTACATTAACACTAACGAACATTATCGCGCGACTGTTGAAACAGAAACCCGTGAAGCTCGTTTTGTAAAATGGTGGAAAGAACGTTATCCGGCACACAACGTAGCCAAAAGTAACCCAATTTTACAACGCCTTCGTTCTGTAAAAGAAAGTGAAGAAATCGATTTGATTCAGCAGGCTTGCGACATTACCGAAAAAGGTTTCCGCAGATTATTATCGTTTGTAAAACCAAATGTAACCGAATACGAAATCGAAGCCGAATTAATTCACGAATTCGTACGCAACCGTTCTAAAGGTTTTGCTTACACTCCAATTATTGCTTCGGGAAACAATGCGAATGTTTTGCATTACATCGAAAACAATCAGCAATGTAAAGACGGAGATTTAATTTTATTGGATGTTGCTGCCGAGTACGCGAACTACTCCAGCGATTTATCGCGTACAATTCCGGTTTCAGGAAGATACAACGAAAGACAAAAAGCAGTTTACAATGCCGTTTTAAGAGTTAAAAACGAAGCTACAAAAATGCTGACTCCAGGAACTCTTTGGAAGCAATATCATGTTGAAGTGGGTAAAATCATGACCTCTGAATTGCTTGGTTTAGGTTTGATCGACAAAGCTGATGTTCAGAACGAAAATCCGGAATGGCCAGCATACAAAAAATATTTCATGCACGGAACCTCTCACCACATGGGACTAGACACACACGACTATGGATTACTTCACGAACCAATGAAAGCCAATATGGTTTTTACTGTTGAGCCTGGAATCTACATCCCGGCCGAAGGATTCGGAATCCGCTTGGAAGACAATGTTGTGGTACAGGAAAAAGGAGAACCTTTTAACCTGATGCGCAATATTCCGATTGAAGCAGATGAAATCGAGAGTCTGATGAATTCTTAAAGAAGAAAGACAATAGAATATAAACTGCGGCTGACAGAAATGTTAGCCGTTTTTTTATGCACGAAATAAACCCTTAAAGACTAGATTAACTATTTTTCTTTACCCTGAATGAACTTATACTTTTTATATGCTTTTACCTTTTCCTATCTTTGCCAACCACAATTAAAATGTCATTTTGAAAAATATTCTATATAAAAACACCCGAATTTCTTATACTGATTCAGGTCAGGGAACTGCAATTATATTTCTTCACGGCTTTTTGGAAAACAAAAAAATGTGGCAGGATTACATTGCTCCTTTCTCTGAAAAATACCGCGTGATTACAATTGATTTATTGGGTCATGGCAAATCGGATTCTTTGGGATATGTACATGCGATGGAAGATAATGCCAATGCTGTTCATGAAGTATTAAATCATCTAAAAATTGAGAAAGCTACAATCGTCGGACATTCGATGGGAGGTTACGTAGGTTTGGCTTTCGCCGAATTATTTCCAAAAAGTATCCGAAAACTGGTTCTACTGAATTCTACTTCAAGAGCAGACAGTGCCGAAAAAAAAATCAACCGAACACGCGCTATCAAAGCGGTCAAACAAAACTACATAACCTTTGTAAGCCTTGCCATTGCTAATTTGTTCAGTGAAAACAATCGAACCCTACTAAAAGACGAAATTGAGAAAGTAAAAATTCAGGCTTTAAAAACTCCTTTACAAGGAATTGTTGCCTCTTTGGAAGGAATGAAAATCAGAAAAGACAGAGAAGCGCTACTGCATCAGAATTTGTTTCCGGTTTTATTGATTTTAGGTAAAAAAGACCCTGTTTTAAATTACGAAGACAGCATCACCCAAATCAATGACACTACTGCCGAATTGGTTTCTTTTGAAGACGGACACATGAGCCATATTGAAAACAAAGAAGCATTAAAAAATGTACTGTTTGGTTTTTTCGAATAAATCGGAAAAACCAACACTTCGTTATAAAAACCAGATGAAACAGCAAGCTTTAAAAGTTCAGATCTGATTCTCTAATTTATTTTTTCCTCGAAAGGAATATCCATATTAAAGATTTCTTTTAACAATACAACAATCTCCTCCAGATAATTCTTTAAGATCTCATTCGTTACAGTAACATTCAACTCTTTATCCTCTTTAAACCCAAAAGGCAAGAATCCTGATTTTAGATTTTTAAAAGAGATAATTCCAACTTCAATCGGAATCTCGCCTGCTTCTTTTTCAAACATGAACGCGTAAGCCAAAACCTGAATGATTTTGTCGTTTTTAAGCTCCTGAGTCAATCCATTCCAGGATTTAAGCACTACGTTCGTCTTTTCAACTTTTCCGGTCTTATAATCAATAATTCGAATTTTACCGTTGCGCAATTCTATTCGGTCCACATTTCCTTTAATCAAAACCGGAAATGGCAGGTCTGGGTGATTCAATTCCCGTCCGTACGTTTCTTCCAGGGCCATGATCTTAACAGCATCTCCATTCTTAAGAGACTCCAATTCCATTTTTAAAAAATTAGAGACATTTCGTTTCGCTACTTCAAAAGCCAAAAGATTACGTCCTTTTTTAATTTCTCCTTCTTTATAAACCAGTTTAAATTGTTTCAAGACTTCATCGTCTAGTAATTTAAAACAATTTTCAAGATCTGCTTCCGAAATAAACTTACCGATAAAAGGTTCGTACAACGTTTTTAATGTTTCATGAATTATGGTACCAAGCGTATTCAAAGCGATGTTCTCCTCTACTTCTTCAACCTCCCGAATTCGAAGTATTTTCTGAAAATAAAAGTCAATCGGATTTCGGATATAACTCGTCAAAGCTGACGGCGAAAAACCCGCAATCGCAATTTCTTTTAAACGATCCAGTACAGCCTCTGATTTTGGAACCACCATTGGCTGATAAGCTGTTGTTGGCAAAACCGGGTTATAGATATCAAAAGTCAAATTGTGTTTAGACTGTTTTTCTACTTCCAGCTGCGTGATAAAACGGCTGCGCTCTCCAGCATCCAATCCGTCATTTTCGGTATTATAAATCAAAAAGATGTTTTTAGCCCTTTGCAATAAGTGATAAAAGTGGTAGGTATAAATAGCATCTTTCTCTTTAAAAGTCGGCAAACCTAGTTCGTTTTTAACATCATAAGGAATAAATGAATTCTGAGATTTTCCGGCGGGAAATTTCCCTTCATTCATCGACGTTACAATTACGGTATCAAAATCAAGCACACGACTTTCAAGAACCCCCATAATCTGTAATCCGCGCAAAGGTTCTCCCTCAAACGAAACTTCAGCAACATCAATAATCTGCTTGTAGATCGCATGCAAAGTATCTATATTGTCAATATGATTGTGTTTTGTATAATAATTAATCAGTTTATTGATTACTTTAAAAACCGCATAAACAAAAGCTTTGGCTATTTTTTCCTCCTCATTGTCATTGCTGAAATTTTCTTTTATCAAAAGTAAAAGCGCTGAAACATTTTCAAGAACAGCAATCGATCCGTTCTCCCACTTTTGGAAAAGCAATTTAAATAATGGCGATGGATTCAAATTAAGCTCTAAAACCCGGTTATGTGTAATAAAAGTATAATTATTCTCTTTGATAATCCGCACTAAATTACCGGCATTCGCATACGGTTCAACCAGCGGATGGGTTAGAATATCCAATATATCTTTATAGTAAAAAACATAACTTTCCCCTTTGCGCGAAAGCGCATTGGTATGCATTCTAAACAATTTTGCAATTAATATCTGCGAAGGGTTGTTCTTTCCGGAATACCCCATGGTAATATTCAAACTTCCAACCGAAGACGGCAGGGAATATAAAACCGGCATCAGCAAATTCTCCTCACCCAGTACAATAGCCACTTTATCTAGAGCAGTCGTTGGATTTTCTGCAATAATATTTTCGATAATACTACCCGCCAGTTTTGCCTGACCGATTGTTTTAGGGGTCCCAATGATCTGAATGTTTTTTGACTGCGAAAAATCGTCTACAATCCACTCAAACGGATTGGCTTTATAGTGTTTCCAGTTTTCTTTAAAACGCCTTACAAAGAGCCCGGCATCATGATAAGGATCGTTCAGAAAAGTCTGATCGACATCCCAATAAATTTTAGCCTGATCTAAAGCCAAAAGATGCTGAACAATTTTTTCTTCAGCCGCATTTAAAGCGTTAAATCCTGCAAAAATAAAACTTCGATTTGCAACTGTGTTCGAAAAGTGATTCAGATTATTTACAGCCTCGCGATAAATCAATCCCTGATAGCCAATTGCTTTATGAAGCAAATGATTGTACAACGAATCGTAATATAAGGGAAGTAGTTTCCAGAAATCAATATAATTCTCTAAAAGTTTGGTTTTATTCTCGACTTCAATCCCCCATTTTTTGATATCTTCAATATCACTCAAATACGACAAAACATGCGAAGGATCTAAAAGATAACGATCGATTTCATTAAAATCCTGCAGTAGTGTTTTCGCCCAATTGGCAAATAATTCAAAAGACTGCTGTTGTTGTTTTTCGGTTACAGAAAGATAAACTTCATAAAACTCAAACAAAAGCTCAATTGAATCAACCGACCTAATCGAAGCCACATCCTGTACAAAATCTTCAATGCTAATAATTTCAGGAGAGAGTATTGTGGTTTTAGTCTCATTTTTCAAGGCTTCAATTAAAAAAACTTTCGCTCTTTTATTAGGCAGAATAATGGTTGTTTCGGCAAGTTTAGCCGAATAATCCTGAATTATAACAGTTGCTATTTTTCCGAGAAAGGAAGTATTTATCATTTGATAAAAATAAAAAAAGCCATTCAATTAAGAATGGCTTTTAGTATTTATTTAGACAGTAAATTAGATTTTACCTTGGTATTTAGAACCAATGTGTTTAATTTCTGTTCTTCTGTTTTGTGCTTTACCTGCAGCAGTTTTGTTACTTGCAACTGGTTGAGAAGATCCAAATCCTTTAGACTCTAAGTTTTCTGGATTAACACCTCTTTCGATTAATGCATTTTTCACAGCGTCAGCTCTTTCTTGAGAAAGTTTGTCGTTGATTTTTGCAGAACCTGTACTATCTGTGTGTCCTTCAATAGAGAATTTCGCGTTTGGATAGTTTTTAAGGATTTCTTTAATTGCATCTAATCTAGCTGGAGTTTCTTTGTCTCCTGTTTTGAAAGTTGCTTTACCTGAGTTAAAGTAAACCGCTCTAGCTTGAACTTTAAGATCTTCTAAAGCTTCAGTAGTTACTTCAGGACAACCTCTGTTAGAAGCAGGACCAGCAACTGTAGGACAATCATCATCTTTATCAGCAACACCGTCTTTGTCAGCGTCTAAGAAAGGACAACCACCATTTTCTCTTGGACCAGCAACTGTAGGACATTTGTCATCTTTGTCAGCGATACCATCACCGTCAGTATCAGGGCAACCTTTTAAAGCAGCTAAACCAGCAACATCTGGACAAGCATCATCTTTATCAGCAATTCCGTCTCCGTCAGTATCAGGACATCCGTTTAATGCAGCTAAACCAAATACATCTGGACAAGCGTCAGAAGCGTCAACAATTCCGTCTCCATCAGTATCAGGACATCCGTTGAATTGTTTTAAACCAGCAACATCTGGACAAGCATCATCTTTATCGTAGATTCCGTCTCCGTCAGTATCTTTACCTCCGAATTTGAAAACTAGACCAGCAGTGTGTTGAAAGTGAGATCTATCTGCAACTTTAGAATCATTAGGAGACACAAGCCATTTGTATCTTGTACCAAGTTCAAGACCAATAGCATCAGTAAACCAGAAAGTAAGACCAGCACCTGGATTAACTGTTCCAAAGCTACTATCTCCGAAGAAAGTATAACCTCCACCAACAGATAACGAAGGATCAATCACTTTAGATTTGATCAATTCCTGGAAGCTATATTTAATAGTAGCATCAATTCCGTAATACATCAAATCACCAGGATTAGTAACTACATTACCTCTACTATCATGCCCTACAGCAGATGGAGCGAAAGTAACTAATTTATCAATCTTGTTTACAGATCCTTGTAAACCAACAGAGAAACCGTCACCTACATATCTACTCACACCAATGTAAGATAAAGAAGGAAGGATGTTCCAATTGTCTTTTACAGCGAACGGCTGAGAGAAGTGTTGATCAAAGAAACCACTTCCTGATCCAGAACTTGTTCTAGTATCAACGGCATTAACTCCAAAAGAGATAGCCCATGGATTGTTACTGTCTTGTGCGTGAGAACTTAAACCCATCACCATCATCACAGCAACTAAAAGTTTGTTAAGATGTTTCATACTTAATTTTTTTAATTACAATTTAGTTAATTACAAGCAAAAGTAACACCAAAATTTTTAAATACAAAATGAAATGTTAAAAAAAACCTACAAAAATTTGACCAAAGTGGGAATTATATAACTTTTAACATTTGTCCGACAACTATAAATGCGTCTATAGCCCTGTCTAAGTGCTCTTTTGTATGCGCAGCCGATAATTGCACTCTAATCCTTGCTTTTTCTTTCGGAACTACAGGGAAGAAGAATCCGATTACATAAATGCCTTGTTTCAATAGCTCGTTCGCCATGGTTTGCGACAATTTTGCATCGTATAACATTACCGGAACTATCGCTGAATCGCCGTCGATGATATCAAAACCGGCTTTTTTCATTCCTTCTTTAAAATAATTAGTATTCCATTCTAATTTATCTCTTAAAGTAGTATCTTTTTCCAACAGCTCAAACACCTTTATGGAAGCCCCAACAATAGCCGGTGCCAGTGAATTTGAAAACAAATATGGACGTGAACGCTGACGCAATAACTCGATGATCTCTTTCTTCGCGGTTGTATAACCTCCCATTGCCCCACCTAAAGCTTTACCAAGGGTTCCGGTTATAATATCAACTCTTCCCATAACTCCTTTTGCTTCGAGGGTACCTTTTCCTGTTGCTCCAATAAATCCGGCAGCGTGACATTCATCCACCATTACCATAGCATCGTATTTATCGGCCAGATCACAAATTTTATCCAAAGGCGCTACAAGACCGTCCATTGAGAAAACCCCATCGGTAACAATTAATTTGAAACGCGCACCAGCCTCATTGGCTTTAATTAATTGCTGCTCCAAATCCTCCATGTTACTATTTTCATAACGGTAACGCGCTGCTTTACACAAACGAACCCCGTCAATAATAGAAGCATGATTCAAACTATCTGAAATAATAGCATCGTTTTCTCCTAACAATGGCTCAAAAACACCACCATTTGCATCAAAAGCAGCAGCATAAAGAATGGTATCTTCTGTACCATAAAAATCTGCAATCTTTTTCTCCAGAGTTTTATGAATATCCTGTGTTCCGCAAATGAAACGCACCGACGACATTCCGAAACCATGTGTATCCATAGCATCTTTTGCCGCCTGAACTACTTCCGGGTGTGATGAAAGTCCTAAATAATTGTTGGCACAAAAATTCAAAACTTTTTCTCCTGTCGAGATCGTTATTTCCGCATCCTGTGCTGAAGTTATAATACGTTCTTTCTTGAAAATTCCATTTTCTTCAATTGTTTGCAACTCGTTTTGCAAATGTTCTTTTATTTTACCGTACATTTTAATTTATTTAAAACATTAAAAATTAACAACTTAAGCCAAAAATACCCAGTCAAATCTTTAACACCTGATTAATTTTTTCACAAATTTACTACATCGATTTCTGATCCGATGTATACCAGCGCTTTTTTTAACACTTTATACCCTAAATCCTCAATAGCCTCCTGATACTCCTGTATTTGTCTCGTATATTTTGGATTTATCGCTCCCGTTTTATAATCCAACAAATACGCTTCTTTGTTTGTTGTTAGAACAATTCGGTCGGGTTTTAAAATTCTTCCTTCTTTCTGAACAATGGTTTGCTCGTTCAAAACGGTATCCTTTCCGTCAAAACAAATACTCAACTCAGGGTGATTGACAATTTCCTGAAGTGTCTTCAAAACCATATCCACCTGATCATTCGTAATCAATCCGTTTTCGATACCTTTAGTAACCGCCAGATCAACATCCGTTTTGTCTTTAACAAAAGCCAAAATCTCATGAACAATATTCCCATAAGCAATTGCCTCTTGCTGATGTGTTCCCCACATCAAAGCCTCTCGCTGCGCAATTTTAATATTTTTTGGGTTTAAAACTTCTGAGACCACAGGAATCACTTTGACCAGATCAACTGACTTTACCGAACTTGAAAGTCTAACCTTATTTCCAAATTCATACTCCAGTCTCTCTGCATCATAAATTCCCTTATGCATCAAATATCGGATAAAAAAAGAAGCCATATTATTTGGCAACTCTCCATCTTTCCTCTCTTTTATGGCTTGTGACACGATATACAATTGTTCTTCTGCACGCGTTAACGCCACATACAAAACATTGATATTATCCAAAAGTTCCTCTTGTTTTTTCAAATTAAAAACCGCCGAAGCACTTTCTCCAAAACCTTCAACCGCACTGCTATTATCAATTAAAGCTTTTGGAACATCCAAATTCGCATCTTCGGTATCCAGCCATAATTTATCTTTTGGCTTTCGATTGTAATCTTCCTCCGCAAACGGCATAATCACAACCGGAAATTCCAATCCTTTTGATTTATGAATGGTCATGATTCGAACCGCATTGTTTCCTTCGGGAGACGGAATACTAAATTTCTCCGCATTTTTATCCCAATAACTTAAAAAATCAGCTATTCCTGCCTGATTTCTCATGTCCCGCTCCAACACAATATCCAAAAAAAACTGAACGTATGCATTCCCCTCATCAGGAAGAACAAATTTCGAAATTATAATTTCTACCGCTTCGTACAGTGATTTTTTACGAACATCTTCAAAAGAAAACGCAACATCAAAAGTCAAGAGCCACTTTTCAAAATCACCTTCCCATTTTTGAGCCATTCCCAAAGCAATGAAATCATGAATGGGCATCTGAACCTCTTTGTTCGATCCTAAAAAATGCAGAAAATTAGCTTTTGACTCTAAATCAGCACTATTGTTTAGGTATTTCAACAAATGAACAATCAAACGCACTTCTGTAGCATTCTGAATCATTAAAGTTTCAGAGGACAAAAGCGGGATATTTTGTTCTGTTAAGTAATTCGCAATTGCAATCCCCTGATCTCTTTTTCGGGTCAAAATCACAATATCCTTGTACTCAAAACCTTCCCTGACTACTTTCTGAATTGTATTTAATGTCGCCAAAACATACAAATCCAATTTCTCCACCACCTCTTCTTCGTCTGCAAAATCAGATTTCTCTATTATAGGCAGAAAAGAAATATTGACATAGCCTCCTTTTTTCGAATTTGTATTCTGAAAACTATGATTCTCATAAAGATCTTTATAATCCTCATTTGTAAATTCGGTCGAAATTAATTTAAAAAAATCATTATTAAACTCAATTACCTCACTATAACTGCGGTAATTTGTATCCAAATGTTTGACTACTTTTTCGTGATTAAAAAAAGAAACTTCTTCTTTTCCTAATTCAATAAACTGCTCGGCTTTTCCACCTCTCCATCGATAAATAGATTGTTTGGGATCGCCCACGATCATCAGGGTTCCTTTGTTTCCAAAATCATCCTGACCCGAAAGGGAGTTATGTATCAGCGGAATCAGATTCTGCCATTGCATTTCGGAAGTATCCTGAAATTCATCAATAAAAAAGTGACGATACTTTTCTCCTAAACGTTCATAAATAAAGGGCGCTGGTTGATTTTGAATTTCACGATGAATGATCGCATTAAATTCAGAGATCGACAGCACATTTTGCTCCGATTGAATTTTCGCCAATTCGTTACTAACGGTATTTAAAAGCGAGAGCGGTGTAATATTTTTCAGGAACGCTTTGTAAAAATCTCTTTTTTCAAAGTTCTTATAGATTTTTTCCAGAATCTGAAGCAGTTCCGGAATTATATTTTCGATTAACGCCCTGTCTTTTGCCGTTTTATTGATCGCAATATCATCGAATTCATGAAAAGTTTTATTCCGAGGATTAAATTTCCCATCGCGAATACTCTCTAAATGATTGGGAAAGGTTCCGCGTGAAAATGATTTTAAATCAATTCCGTTTTTATCTATTAAAGCAAGTGCTTCTGTCGCAAAGTTTTCGTTTTCGACTTCCAGCTCTTTACACAAAGTCTGCATTTTCTTTTTGATGACAACAAACTCTTCAATAGATTTATCCTGAAAATGAGAGATCTCATTCCGGTTGTTTTCATTCAAAACTAATCTTCCCGTTTCTAATATCTCACGGGAAACATCCCAACTTTTATCATCGTCGGTTTTTTCCATAGTAAAATCGACCAGCAATTTAGTCAGTGTTTCGTCCTGACCTGCTTGTGCAATAATAGCATCGACTGCTTCAACTAGCAAATTTTCGGTATCCAAAGTGACTTCAAAAGTCATTGGCAAATTAAGATCGTGCGCAAAAGCACGAATGACCTTATGGGTAAATTTATCAATGGTAGAAATATCAAAAGCAGCATAATTGTGAATCAGATGCTTGATAATATTCTGAGATTTTACTTTGATCTTAATAACAGAAAGTCCTGTATCGCGAGACAAGTCCTCCATCAAATCGACTGCTTTCTGCGAAGGTTCTTCTTTTGCAAACTCTGACAAGCTTCCCACAATACGGCTTTTCATTTCATGAACCGCCTTATTGGTAAAGGTAATGGCCAGAATATTTCGATAGGCGTCATTTCTTGGAGAAGAAAGAATAATTTTGAGATACTCTTTTACCAAAGTATAGGTCTTTCCAGAGCCTGCAGATGCATCATAGATAGAGAAAGACGGACTTTGCATGAGTTTAGTTTTTCGTACGGTAAAAATAACACATTAAAATATGAAATCCCAATAAAGCAAAAATTCCAAATTCCAACAACTAACTCTTTTATTAGGCAGCTATTGGAATTTGGAATTTCAAATATTTCAGTTTTTCTACAACAACTAGGCAGTTTTAGGAAAGGCTCTTTTATTAAAAACCAACAATATCCCCACTCCTGTAGAAATTGCTACATCGGCAACATTAAAGATCGCATTAAAAAAAGAAACATCTTCACCACCCCAGTAAGGGAACCAAGACGGTAAAGTACCTCTCCAGATTGGAAAGTAAAACATGTCCACCACTAAACCATGAAACCATGTTCCATAAGGTTCTGGTGAGAAAAGGGTTGCCAGATTACCATGACTGTCATCAAAAACAATCCCATAAAATACAGAATCAATTATATTTCCGGCTGCTCCCGCAAAAATCAAAGCTATCGCTACAATTAAGTAATTTGAATAACGCTTCTTAACCGAATCTGCCAACCAGTAACCAATTCCTACTACAGCAAAAATTCTAAAAACAGTTAAGAACAGCTTACCATATTCACCAGGTATCTTTGTCCCCCAGGCCATTCCTTCATTTTCAATAAAGTGAATTCTAAACCAGTCAAAAATTACGACTTCATCACCTAAAACAAAGTTTGTTTTTACATAGATTTTCGAAAGCTGATCGACAATTAAAACTAAAAATATAAGGAAATACGCTTTTCGTAATGACATTTTATTAAATTTTGATGGGGCAAAAGTAACAATTTAATCAAAAAAAACGCCCCTAATAGAGCGTTAATTGTTTTTGAAGATAATCCAGCAATCACCAGAGCATTTTGGCCCTTTAACCGAGGCTCTATTTTTTAACATTTGGCTGAACGGTTTTTTTAGGCGGATCCGCAAAAAATTCGGAAATCGATTTAAGCAATCCTTTACCCTCTTTTCCAGCTGCCGCATTCTTGGCTTCAGCCTTCTTTACCTGAGTTTTAAACTGTATACGAATCTTTTCAAATTCTTTCATTCGATGCTCAACATCGGAGTTCACTTCTTTGAATTTCAACACTTTAGCCATTTTATAAGATTTTTATGTTAAATAAATAAAATTATAATGATTTGATATTACAATGATACATAATTTAATTTATATTTGTTAATAAAAATTAACACTTGTTTAGACTAAAAAATCATATTTATCTCTCACACGGTATTAAAACGAAAAGAATTTAACAACTTTCCTAAATCTTACAAAATATGAATGAAATCACAACTACTCTAAACGATTTTCTGCTTTCTACCAAATCTTCCGCAGCATTAATCATTAATGGGAAAGGAAAATTAATCACATCACTTCATTTAGACTACGCGGATAGTATTGCCGCAATGAGCTCGGCCATCGTATCGATGAGCGACAAACTTTTATTAGATCTCGAAAAAGGCTCTCTGAAACAACTCTTTTTAAAAACCACAGAAGGAGTTGTTGTTGGGAACAAAATAAGCGGCACAAATTTTATCATTACCTTTTCAAGAGACGGCAGCAACCTTGGTTTATTACTACGATCGACCGAAGAAACTGCTACAGAACTGAGCAAAAATTCTTTGTTAAAATAACATATTTCTATTAACACCAAACCCCGAAAACTATGAGTAATGACTTTTTAAACGTTTTTTTAAATGAAATGAAAACTAACGTAAACGGCTTTATTGCAGTAGCTGTAACAGAAATCGAATCAGGATTAAGCTTTGGAAACCTGACAACAGATCCGGCATTTGACCCTGAACTTGCAGCGGCTTACAATCTCGAAGTTGTGAAAGCAAAATTAAGTGCAGTAAAAGCTTTAAATTTAAACCAGGAGATCGAAGACATTTTGATTACGCTATCCAATCAAATTCACATTATCGACATTTCTCCCAACAAAAAGTTCATGATCTATCTTGCGGCAGATTCAACTAAAGCAAATTTAGGAATGACAAGAGCCGTTTTAAGAAAACACAAATTAGAATTAGAAAAAAACTTAGCTTAAACTCAAGCTTATTTTATTAATTAGAACTGTCTTCTTTACAGACAGTTCTAATTGATATTATTTCTTTCCTACGTAAAAACTCTTGTTTTTAAAATTCTTACAAAAATAAACAACCCAATTTTACTACATTTATGTTTTAATGTAGTAAAATTCTTCATGTTTAAATCTATCATTACTTCAACAAAACTGCTCAAACATTAAACAAAAAAAACGCCCCTAAAAGGAGCGTCTATTTTTTTATGGAGTATAAAACCCGGAATTATCTCTGCAAGTTTTTAGCTTCGATACTCATTGTAGCATGAGGAACGATTTTAAGCCTTTCTTTGCTAATTAATTTACCAGTTACTTTACAAATACCATAGGTTTTATTTTCAACACGGAATAGTGCGTTTTTTAGATCGCGAATAAACTTTTCCTGTCTGATAGCCAACTGTGAGTTTGCTTCTTTAGACATCGTTTCGCTTCCTTCTTCAAATGCTTTAAAAGTTGGAGAAGTATCATCTGTTCCGTTATTCAAATCATTCATGTAAGCACTTTTAATTAAATCCAGATCGGCTTGTGCTTTTTGTATTTTATTTTGAATTATTTCTTTGAACTCTGCTAAATCAGCATCAGAGTATCTTGTAATTTCATCTATCATATTATACTTATTTTGAAATTAATATCACTGTTTTAATATCATCAAATTCAATTTCTGTGCCGTTTTCCAACGCATCTACAAAAACCAAATCATCAGTTAATGTCTCAGACTTAATATAGTCTTCATTTTTTAGAATTGCCTCTTCTAAAAGGCCACTTCTTTTTATTTGAACTTTAATCTTATCGGTAACTTCAAATCCTGAATCTTTACGGATGTTTTGGATTCTGTTTACCAATTCTCTTGCGATTCCTTCGTTTTTCAATTCGTCAGAGATTGTAATATCAAGCGCAACTGTAATTCCGTTTGAATTTGCAACCAGCCAACCTTCAATATCCTGCGAGGTTATTTCTACATCTTCTAATGATAAAGTTACAGTATTTCCTGCAATTACAATATCCAATGCACCCTGCTTGTCTAATTGATTGATCTGTTCTGCCGAAAAAGACTGTATCTCTTTGGAAATCAGACACATATCTTTTCCAAAACGTGGCCCTAAGGCTTTAAAATTAGGCTTAATCTGCTTCACCAAAATACCCGAATCATCGTCTAAGAGCACAATTTCTTTCACGTTAACTTCCGCTTTTACAAGTTCAGAAATAGCTTCAATTTCAGCTCTCTGATTCTCGTCAAGTACCGGAATCATTACCTTTTGCAAAGGTTGACGCACTTTAATCATTTCCTTTTTACGAAGTGATAAAACCAAAGACGAGATGGTTTGCGCCTTCTGCATTTTGCTTTCTAACGTTTTATTAACAAAGTTTTCGACAAATTTTGGAAACTCTGCCAAGTGAACACTGCTATATTGCTCGGTTTGCGTAGAACCTGTTAAGTCGCGGTATAATTTATCCATGAAAAAAGGAGCGATCGGTGCACTTAATTTACTTATCGTTAATAAACAAGTATAAAGCGTTTGATACGCTGCTATTTTATCATGAGCGTACTCCCCTTTCCAGAAACGACGACGACACAAACGAACATACCAGTTACTCAGATTTTCCTGAACGAAGTCAGAAATAGCTCTTGCCGCTTTTGTAGGCTCATAATCTTCATAACATTCATCCACAAATTTTACTAATGTATGCAATTCCGACATGATCCATTGGTCAATTTCCGGTCTTTCGTTTAATGGAATTTCTGCCTCAGCATATTTAAATCCATCGATATTGGCATATAACGAAAAGAAGGAATAGGTATTATACAGGGTTCCGAAGAATTTACGACGAACCTCAGCAATTCCTTCAATATCAAACTTTAAGTTATCCCAAGGATTTGCGTTAGAGATCATGTACCAACGTGTGGCATCAGGACCATATTCCTTAATTGTTTCAAAAGGATCTGTCGCATTCCCTAAACGCTTCGACATTTTTTGTCCGTTTTTATCCAGAACCAAACCATTCGAAACTACATTCTTGTACGCAATTTTATCAAAAACCAAAGTTCCGATTGCGTGCAGTGTATAAAACCATCCACGAGTCTGATCGACACCTTCTGCAATGAAATTTGCAGGAAAATCTTTATTCTCGTCAATTTTATCTTTATTTTCAAAAGGATAATGCCATTGTGCATAAGGCATTGCTCCTGAATCAAACCAAACATCAATTAAATCACTTTCGCGTTTCATTGGCTGGCCTGAAGCTGAAACCAAAGTGATCCCGTCTACTACATTTTTATGTAAGTCGACTAAATCATAGTTTGATTCAGACATATTTCCGATTTCAAAACCTTTGAATGGGTTTTCTTTTTGAAAACCTGCTTCGATAGATTTTTCGATCGCATTGTACAATTCTTCAACAGAACCAATAAGAACTTCTTCTTTTTTGTCTTCAGTTCTCCAAATTGGCAACGGAATCCCCCAATATCTAGAACGAGATAAGTTCCAGTCGTTGGCATTTTTCAGCCAGTTTCCAAAACGTCCTTCACCAGTAGACTTAGGCTTCCAATTGATAGTTTCGTTCAGGTCGAACATTCTATCTTTTACATCGGTTACTTTAATGAACCATGAATCTAGTGGATAATATAATAACGGCTCATCAGTTCTCCAACTGTGTGGATAACTATGTACGTATTTTTCAACCTTAAAGGCTTTATTTTCTTCTTTTAATCGAATAGCAATTTCAACATCTACAGAACGCTCTGGCGCCTGACCTGCATCATAGTACTCATTCTTTACATATTTCCCGGCCAAATCGCCCACATGTGAAGTAAATCTTCCCTGCAAATCAACCAAAGGAACTGCTGTACCATTTTCGTCTAAAACCAACATTGGCGGCACTTCCGGTTTTGCTTCTTTGGCTACTTTGGCATCATCAGCACCAAAAGTAGGAGCGGTATGTACAACTCCTGTTCCATCTTCTGTAGTAACAAAATCTCCTGTGATTACTCTAAATGCATTTTCAGGATTTTGATAAGGCAATACATACGGCAATAGTTGCTCGTAACGGATCTCGGCCAAATCAACACCTTTTGCTTCTGCTAAAATTTTGTACGGAAGCTGTTTGTCTCCATTTTTTACTTTATCAAAATCAGCATCTTCCTCGCTGGCAAAAAATCCTTTTCCGAATTGTTTTCCCACTAAGTTTTTGGCCAAAACGACATTGATTGGCTCAAAAGTATACTGATTGAAGGTTTTTACTAAAACATAGTCAATCTTTGGTCCAACTGTCAAAGCTGTATTCGATGGTAATGTCCACGGAGTTGTCGTCCAGGCTAAAATATGAACATCTCCAAACCCCTGTAAAAAGGTTGGTAATGTTTCGGGTAATGTTTTAAACTGTGCTACGATCGTAGTATCAGTAACATCACGATAAGCACCGGGCTGATTTACTTCGTGAGAAGATAATCCGGTTCCGGCTTTAGGTGAATAAGGCTGAATCGTGTATCCTTTGTACAACAAACCTTTATCATAAATTTGTTTCAAAAGCCACCAAACAGATTCCATATATTTAGGCTTATAGGTTACATATGGATCTTCCATATCTACCCAATATCCCATTTTTTCGGTCAAATCATTCCATACGTCGGTATAACGCATTACGGTTTTTTTACACGCTTCGTTATATTCTTCGATAGAAATTGTTTTACCAATATCTTCTTTTGTAATTCCAAGTTCTTTTTCGGTTCCTAATTCTACAGGTAAGCCGTGAGTATCCCAACCCGCTTTTCTTTTTACCTGAAAACCTTTTTGAGTTTTATAGCGACAAAAAATATCTTTAATCGCACGCGCCATCACGTGGTGAATACCCGGCAATCCGTTTGCTGAAGGCGGACCTTCAAAAAACACATAAGGCTCAGCACCTTCACGGGTACTTACGCTCTTTTCAAATATATTTTCTTTCTTCCAAAAATCAAGTACTTCTGATGCTACTGTTGGCAAGTCAAGTCCTTTGTATTCAGTAAATTTTGTGCTCATTTTATCCTTTTCTTAAACGAGGTGCGAAAGTAAGAAATTTTAAGGAAACATGAAAGGGAATAAAAAAAAGACGAAAACACAAAAAATCCATACAATTTAAATCAAAAAAACAACTGTAAAACCAACACATTAGCATCAGCAAAATACTGAATACAAAATAATTACCCTTTTAATCAGCTCCAAAACCAACCAATATAAACCCAAATTATCTTATTAAAAAAGCTCAAAAAGCCATTATTACCTGAAAAATGCGAAGTTATTATTGTAGTTTTATCCCAACTTTAAAAGACATTTATGAAAACAAAATTACTTATTCTAGCCCTCCTGGTAACAGGTATGGCGCAAAGTCAAAACCTTCTTCAAAACGGTAGTTTTGAAAATTTTACGGCTACAACTCCAAACTCATGGACACTTACTTATGGTACCTCAGACAAAGAAAGCACAACATTCAGTGATGGGGCATCTAGTTTAAAAGCAGTTCCAACAAGTCCACAACCCTTCTTTACGCCTATTTTTTGGGCTACTCAGGATTTTACATTAAGTGATACTGAAACTTACACTGTAAAATTTGATTATTTCATTGCTGGTACCCTGCCAACTAATTACATAAGCAGGATCGGATTCGAACTAAGTTTGATAAATCAATCAGATGCCTATTTCTTCCCTCAAAATTACCCTTCTACTCCCGTAGTTTACGGCTCATGGAAAACGGTGACCTTCGATTTTAAAATACTCCAATTTAAAGCACCCGCTACCTCTGCAGCATTAAAACTTACACTACAAGCTGGGGCTGATAATGGTTCTAACACTAGTTACGTTTATTTTGACAATGTAAGCATCGTTAAAAAAGCCTCTTTAGGAACAGTAGATTTTGACAAAAAAAGCAATCCTATTGCCTACATTTCAAAAAACGAAATAAAACTAAACAGCGACTACAAAGATTCTTCTTATGTAATCTATTCTGTTGAAGGTAAAGCTGTAAAAAGAGCTAAAAACAACTCTTCTGAAAGCATTGATACTTCTGAATTAACTACCGGAGTTTATTTCTTAAAATTAAACGATGCCAGTACTTCTGTTAAGTTCATCAAACAATAAGCAATTGTTGTAATGAAAAAAGGGATGCATTTGATATCAAATTCATCCCTTTTTTTATGCCCACACTTTTTCAAAAACTTAAGAAAAGATCTCTTTTAAAACCTCTAAAGATTTCGGTTTTTTGAATCCATCCAAATGAAAGCTATAGTAATCGATCAGGATTTTGAGCAAAATTTGCCTTTCTGTCACATGAAAAACTTTTTGATCGTTTTCAAATTTCAAATCAATTAGTTTTTTTAAAAGACTGGTTTCATGTTCCGTCAAAGCAGTCGCTCCATAAAACACCGTAAAAACACCCTCAATCATTTCAAAATAAGGAAGTTCCATTTCTGAAATATCCGGATAAAAGCCCAGGTATTTTGTTGCTTCCAGAAGCAATATCAAATGAAAATTTGAGATTTCATCATGATGATCCAGCCAGCTCAGTGCCGTCTCTAAGAACACAAAAAACGATTCGTTTTTCTCTTCCTCCTGAATAGAGTAATGGAGCATTTCAGACAAAAACATGACCATAGTACTTTTTACAAGATCGGTATGAATACTTTGAAAAGGTACTGCTGTTTTTATTTCTTTGAAAGTCTCCAAAGTTCCTTTATTCTTGTGCATCGCCTCAATTTCAAGAATAGACAAAGGCTGAAAATAAGCAATTTTCTGACTCGCTTTCCGACTTGAAAAAGCATCACGCACAAAATAAGATTTCAGGCCGTTTGAAAGCGTAAAACACTTTACAATCAAACTTTTCTCCTGAAACTTTAACGATGAAATTACTATTGCTTTGGTTTTGATTAACAAAATTAGATTTTCTTAGAGATTAGACTATCTTAGACTCACTTAGACTCCTTAGACTCCTTAGACTCCTTAGACTTCTTAGATTTAACAATTACCACATTATCTAATTATCATCACTTTTTTCACTTTAGTTTCACTGCCATCCTCGGCCGAGATAAAAACCATATAGACTCCCGAAGCTACTTTGTATTTTCCAAAAGCGGTTGTATCCCATTCGATTGTTCCGCCTGACGAAGTAGTTTCGTAAACCAGATTCCCTTCGATATCTGTAATTTTAATATTGGCTTTATCAATAAGTCCTGCGACTTTTACGGTTCCGGCATATGATGGACGTACCGGATTTGGATAAACATATACATTGCTCAAATCTTCATTTGCTCCAGTTGCTATTCCTTTAAAAGAAATCATTCCTTTATTGGTCGCAATAAAAACTTCTCCGGTTACACTATTGATTTTAACATCGTTTACGACATTACTGGGCAAAGGTGAATTATTTATGGTAAAATGATACTTTGTTTCCTGTCCGTTAGACGACACCATAAATATTCCGGAATCAGCTGTACCAATCCATTTGTTATTAGCACCGTCGACCGCGATTGATGTGATAAACTGCTCATAAAGTAATTCCTGAGCCAAATTATCTTCCATAATTATAATTGGGTTTGCCTTTAACTGACTTTCTGTTTGAAAACCTCCCACATTAGACAAAACTCTTAATCCCTTAGTGGTCCCAATCCAAAGTTGATTTTTCGTATCAAGTGCTACGGCTCTTACATCGGCAGCTGGCAGATTCCCCAAATCAGCTCCAAAAGCCATCTTTTTAAAGGTGTTGTTGCTTTCGTTAAAAGCAATTACCCCGTCATTACTCGTGGCAATCCATTTTGTATTGTTTTTATCAATAACGATACCGGCATAGCTTGTTGCTTCTGCATTTATAAGAATTGTGGCTGTGGTATAACTTTGCCATTTCCCGTCGGTTTTCAGTACTTTTAAACCGTTCTTAACCCTGCTGTTCGTCACCCACAAATTACCTGATTTATCAAAAGCAGTTCCGTTAATACGAACATCAATATAATCGGGCCCTACGTAGCTTATAGACTCTAATCCGCTATTTTTTTCATTGTATAAAAAGACCGGAATATCATTTTCTATTTTTAACAATCCGGAAAAGAAAGAACTCGCAAAAACCTGTTTCTCATTCGTCGGATTTACAATCACCCGGCTGAGTGATTTTGCCTCTAAAACCTTCGAATAAGGAATATTCAGCCAACCTGAGGCATTGTATTTACTAACACCATAACTATCTAAACCATAAGGATTATAAGAAAGATCATAATCGCCATAGACTGCCCAAAGCACATCAGAACTGACATCCATAGAAAAAATATTGTTTCGTACCGGCCCCGAAGGCGTATTTTCCTGAAAAGCAGAATTCCCAGAAAGCGCAGACGAGAACAGTCCTTTTTCTTTTGTTCCAATATAAAGCTGATCCCCGATAAGGGTTGCACAACTAAAAGTTATAGTATTATCTAAAACCTGAGTATTTGCAATCTGGCGAAGCAGTACCATTTGATTGTTATAAACATAAACCACATTGGGTGTTGTGACTATTAAGTTATGATTTGCAGCACGCAAGTCTGTTGAAGGTCGCGGAAGCTGAAAAAATCCAACAAATGAATTTGAATTGTAGCGATGAATGTATCCTACTGAATTTATCGCAATAAGCTCTGTATCCAATGGCTCAACACTGGCCCAGTCACCCGCAGTAACCAAGCTCCATTGGTTAAAATCGATCAGATTACCATTGGTACTGTTGGCTCTTTTGATTCCGTTTGAAGTTGCGGCGTAGAAAAATCCATTAAAATAAGCCGTTTGCCTTACTTTAACTTCGGCACCATTATCTCCGATAAAATAAGTATCTCCGAATTGTAGAGTGGTTAAATTGAACTGAACAATTCCAAAATCACAGGAAACATAAACCATTCCGTTGTGCTCCATCAAGTGATTAATTCTCTTTAGATTGGCTGGCAATTGTTTGTTAATGATGTCGATCACCTTTAGAATAGTGCCATCGGTATCATTTACCACGATCATTAATCCGTTTTCGTATCCAATTACTGTTTTCTTAAACCCTTCGCTATGGTATAAAGAAGAGATCGTCTGTCCCGAAAGACCATCGACCGTTGTGGTGGTTTTGACTGTATTCAGGGCTGCATTTTTAGAAAAAAGAGCATTCTCTGAGGCCGCAAAAACGGTAGTTGAAGATTGCGAGAGATCTTTTACTTCATTGAATGAAAAATACCCCTGCCAGGACAATTTATTCTGAGAAAAACAAAATTGCACTGCCACCAAAACCAAAACGTAGAAAAACCTTCTTTTCATTATTTACTAAATTCAGATAGACAAATATACTACAAACGAAAGTATTTGATTTTTGTTCTCTTGCAAATAAAAAAATGCCTCCGATTTATCTTTATAAAAGACAAATGGAGGCACTAAAAAACTATAACTAAAAAATTATACTACACCTTGTGCAAGCATAGCATCGGCAACTTTAACAAATCCTGCAATGTTAGCTCCTTTTACGTAGTCAACATAACCTGATTTATCCGAACCGTATTTTACACATGAAGCATGGATTGCTAACATGATTCCTTTTAATCTTTCGTCAACTTCTTCAGATGACCAGCTTAAACGCAATGAGTTTTGCGACATTTCAAGACCTGAAGTTGCAACACCACCAGCATTAGAAGCTTTTCCAGGAGCAAATAAAATTTTTGCATCAAGAAAAACAGTAACAGCTTCCGGAGTAGATGGCATGTTTGCTCCTTCTGCAACGGCAATACATCCGTTAGCTACTAAAGCTTTAGCCTCATCACCATTTAATTCGTTTTGAGTTGCACATGGTAATGCTACATCACACTTAACTTCCCATGGACGTTTTCCTTCTACGTATTTCGCATTTGGATATTTTGCCACGTACTCGCTGATTCTTCCTCTAAGCTCATTTTTTAACTCCATTACGAAAGCTAATTTTTCAGCATCGATTCCATCTGCATCATAAATATATCCTGCAGAATCAGACAATGTAACTACTTTTGCTCCTAATTGAGTTGCTTTTTCAGTTGCATATTGTGCTACGTTTCCAGAACCTGAAACAGCAACAATTTTTCCTTTAAAGCTATCTCCTTTAGTTGCTAACATACTTTGAGCAAAGTAAACTGCTCCGTAACCTGTAGCTTCAGGACGAATTAATGATCCTCCGAAAGAAATTCCTTTTCCGGTTAAAACTCCGGTAAATTCATTTCTTAATCTTTTGTACTGACCAAACATATATCCAACTTCTCTACCTCCTACACCGATATCTCCGGCAGGAACGTCAGTATCAGCTCCAATATGTTTTGAAAGTTCTGTCATAAAACTTTGACAGAATTTCATAATTTCATTATCTGATTTTCCTTTTGGATCAAAATCAGAACCTCCTTTACCACCACCCATTGGTAATGTTGTTAAGCTGTTTTTGAAAGTTTGCTCAAAAGCCAAAAACTTCAAAATACTCAAGTTAACAGAAGGATGAAAACGCAAACCTCCTTTGTAAGGTCCGATTGCTGAATTCATCTGGATACGATATCCTTTATTAACCTGGATCTCACCTTTGTCGTTCAACCAGTTCACTCTGAACAGGATAACACGCTCTGGTTCTACCATACGCTCCAAAAGCATTTTGTTCTGGTATTTTTTATTTTCTTCAATAAAAGGAATTACCGTTTCGGCAACTTCTAAAACTGCTTGTAAAAACTCTGATTCGTTCGGGTTTTTTGCACTAACCGAATCCATAAAAGCGGTAATACTTTGTGACATGATTATTAGATTATTAACATTTAAGAAAACGTTTTCGTTATTTAAGACAAAGGTAATCGAAAATGGTATTTATTGAATATTTTTTTAAGAATCTCTTAAACTTTTATTTATAATACAGCTAATACAGAAAAAAGATATTTTAGGTTTTGCGTTTTGCAGTAAATTACTACCGAAATATTTAATAATTTAATATTTTTAATAAATATTCATCAATACAGCTGTTTATCCTTTTTAGTTCCTTGTGTTTTTATATATTTGCCGGGATTTGAAAGCCCAACCCCCATGCTTAAACCTATAGTACTCACGTTATTTGCCTTTTTTGGCATCTCAACAATTTCGACTGCACAATCACTGGCACACGAAGTTGGAATAATATTCGGCCCTGTTACTTTTCAATCTGATTTTGGTGAAAGAAATAATCTGGATACAAATCTTGGAAACACCGGATTTGGTGTCGGATTGGTTCATTTTGTCAATTTCTCTACCAACAGCAACCGGGAAAGCTTCTTTTCCGAACATTTCAAAGTCAGATCAGAACTCTCTTTTAATAGCTCAAAACTGAATCATTTTGGTGAATGGACGGAGAAAAAACCTGCTACATTAGGAGTTAAGCAACTTAAAGCCATGCACGGAAAATCGACTGTAATTAGTTTTGGATCGCAGCTCGAATTTTCTCCGGTAAAGATCCACTATTACGAAACTTCTATAGGCGCTTTCAGCCCTTATGTAAGTTTAGGTTTTTTAGTAAGTTACTATACAACAGAAGTAAGCTCTGAACTTGGTAAACTGGGAACTCCCGACACTACACTTCCAAAATACCTGACTCCTTCAGACGGCCGTCAATTTGGTTTTTCAAGTGAGAATGGTCTGGTTTTATCCGGTACTGCCGGCTTAGGTGTTCATTACAAATTAGGCCGCATGAACGATTTAATGTTCGAAACCCGTTTTCAGGTTTTCAACTCCGACTGGGTTGACGGACTAAATCCAAACAAGAAAATTTACACAGAAAACAAATCAAACGACTGGCAGGTTTGGTTTAATGTAGGATATATTCAATACTTGTAATTTTAGAAATTCCAAATCTCAAATTCCAAATCTCAAATTCCAAATCCCAAATTCCAAAGTATTACAATTGGAGTTTGGGATTTTTTATTTGAAATTCATTTATTTTTTTCAACTCCGCCTGGGTTGACGGACTAAATCCATACAAGAAAATTTACAACTAAAACAAATCCCAAATTCCAAAATGATTAAAATTGGAGTTTGGGATTTGAGATTTGGAATTTATATATTTTTATGCCAAAGCTTGCTCTAAGTCAGCAATTAAATCTTCGGCATCTTCAATACCAACACTTAATCGAACTAAGTCATCGGTGATACCTACTTCAGCTCTTTTGTCTGCCGGAATTGAAGCATGTGTCATCAAAGCCGGATGATTGGCTAAAGATTCCACTCCTCCTAAAGATTCAGCCAGCGTAAACACTTTAAGTTTTTCTAAAAAGGCAATCGAATCTTCTTTTTTCCCTGATTTAAACGTAAAAGATACCATTCCACCAAAAGCTTTCATTTGCTTTTTGGCAATTTCATGAAAAGGATGACTTTTTAAACCCGGATAATAAACCGTATTAATTTTAGGATGATTGCTCAGATATTCTACTACTTTTTCTCCATTTTCGCAATGTCTCTGCACTCTCAATGAAAGTGTTTTGATTCCTCTTAAAACCAGGAAGCTATCCATTGGTCCTAATGTTGCTCCCGTTGCAAATTGCTGAAAATGCAATTGGTCTCCTAAAGCCTCATCTTTTACAATTAAAGCTCCGGCAATAACATCTGAATGTCCGCCCAGGTATTTTGTTGCAGAGTGCATCACAATATCAGCTCCCAGATCAAGTGGTTTTTGTAAATAAGGTGTCGCAAAAGTGTTATCAACTGCAAACAAAATATTATTCGCTTTGGTAATTTTAGCTACTTCTTCGATATCTGCTAATTTCATCAACGGATTGGTTGGTGTTTCAACCCAGATCAGTTTCGTATTTTCATTGATTAATGATTTCAGTTTTTCGATATCGGTCATATCCACAAAATGAAATTTAATCCCTGAATCTTTATAAATTCGGGAGAACATTCTGTAGGTTCCTCCGTATAAATCATCCATTGCGATAATCTCATCACCAGCTTTAAACGATCTTAAAATACAATCTGTAGCCGCCAAACCTGATGAAAAAGCCAATCCACGAGTACCATTTTCAATACTAGCCAAAGCATTTTCTAAAGCTGTACGGGTTGGATTTGACGCTCTGCTATACTCATAATCCGCCAAAGGTTTTCCCGGACTGGTTTGTATAAAAGTTGAGGTTTGATACACCGGAGGCATAACAGCTCCTGTAGCTGGATCATGATGCTGACCACCATGTATTACTTTAGTATTGAATTTCATAGAGTTATATTTTTAAAATGCATAATTATGGTACAAATTTACCGTTTAATTTATTTTAATCCTGACACAACTTCTTACCTTTGTATATAATTAACACTTTTTGACATGAAACAATATCCTTTTTTAATCTTTTTGCTTTTGACATTTGTAAGCTGCAGCAAAGAACTTTCGTTTGAAAATGAGACATTTGAAAAAGAATCTACATTGCCTTGTGAAAAGGACTGTCCGAAAATAACCATTGATGTTCCTATCGCAAAAAATATCCCTATTGTAGCCGATAGTATTAATAAAAAAGTTTTTGCGGTCATTAAAGAAATCGTCTATTTTGAAGAAGACCCGAAAAAAGCCAATGACTACAAAGCGCTGGCGGCATCTTTTATTGGCTCATATGAAGAAATGCACAAAAAATTCCCTGGCGAAACTTTTGGATGGGAGGCAAAAATTAAAGGAAATGTCGAATTTGAATCCGATCAGATTATCAACCTGAAAATTGACCACTATACTTTTACCGGAGGCGCTCATGGCTATCAGGGGTATCGTTCTTTACTGTTCCATTCTAAAACAGGAAAAACGATTTTTATCGATCAGATTTTTAAAAATGAAAAAGAGTTTTTGGCTTACGCTGAAAAAGAATTCCGTAAAAAATATAAAATCCCCGAAAAATCAAACATCAATGCAACAGGTTTAATGTTTGAAAATGACAAATTCCACCTGCCACAAAACATTTTTTACACCAAAGAAGGATTGCTTTTATACTACAACTCCTATGAAGCCGCTTCTTATGCCGATGGCCCAAAAGAACTGTTGTTCCCATATGATGAAGTCAGTAAATATTTAAAATATCAATAATTTTAGGTCTGAATTAAACCAAAGCTGCATAACTAAAAAACCTTTGAGCCTTTGTCGCTTTGAGCCTTTGCCCCTTTACTCAGAACCTCAGAATCTTAGCAACTTAGCCCCTTCTATTTAGCTCCTTCCTGAAAATCGTATTTCATCTTACGCAAAATTCGAAGTGCTTCTTTAAAGGACAAATAAATATTTCCAAAAGGTTTTAAAAGCAGTTTGGCATCAATTAGTTTTTGTTTAGCATCGTCAAAACCATTCAAATAACAAATCATAAAAGTAGAAGGCAGATTTTCCAGATCTTTCAATTCACGCCCCGACAAAGCGATCCCACGCTGCAATTTTTGAAGCAGGGCCATATTCGAATTGTAAATATGATACAGCATTTTACGGTTGAATTCAGGAGGCTGAAAAAGCATTTCGCTGTCAATTTTGTAGTAACCGTTGTCAAAAAAATGAATGGTTTGTTTTTCTAACGGATAATAACTGGTTTTGTCGTTTAAGCCCAGCGGAACATACTCTGTTATGGTAAAACTATCCTCGTCATAAACAATCGTAACCACATCCTGAGCGGAATAAAAGAGTTTAATCTGTTCATTGATCAGCTCAATATCAACACGGGATAAGAAGGTTTTATCTCTGGATTTTTTAGGAACTCCTGCCCAGCAAATTACAAACAATTCTTTAAAAACATGATATTTGGGTGACATGTCTTTGTGCCTGAAATTCATAAAATCAATCACACCGTCGAGAGTGTACTGAATACTGTTTCTCGAACTGTTTTCGATCCCGATAACGGTTTCTGTGTTCTGGTAGTTTTTTTCGATTTCGCCCTCAACGGGAACCGAATTACTCCCGCGGCGCATAAAAACACTATTGGCAACAATCGTATGAATTCCTTTTTTGAAATAGGAGATTTTGCTTTTAGGTTTAATCGTCACCAATCCGATTACCTTATCTTTTGGAAGATTCGGAAAGGGCACATTTTCGTATTGAATTCTGGGTGGATTTTCTAAAAAGGCGTTCACCAGATTCTGGATTCGGCTGTCATCAAAGAAATCATCGCCTACAATTTCGTTGTCGTGATCCTCTACTCCCACCACGATATAAGAATTATTCGTAGGATTTGAATTCGACAAAGCACAAATGTGTTTCAGGAACTTCCCTTTTCCTTCACGGGAATGCAGGTTCAATTGCCTTTTTTTATCATAAAAACTGCTCTCGTCGTTATGAGCGAGCAGGTTTTTTATTAAAAGGCGTTTATTGATCATTTTTTTTAGATTGTTAGACTGACTTAGACTTCTTAGACTAGCTTAGATCTTTAGACATTCTTAGAATGTTAGATTATAGAGTTGGGAAACAAATTGCCAAACTTCTCAGACACCTAAATTAATCTAAAAATTCAAGAAGTCTGTCAACCCAATTTTAAGATTACCCACTTAGGGTAAAAAATCTAAGCAAGTCTAAGTTAGTCTAAAATTCTAAGAAGTCTAAACCAGTCTAAGAAAAGTCTATAAATCTTTTTTAACAATGGTCGATGAAGCCTGCGCTGTACTCATGACCACTAAATCGGCAATATTAACGTGGTATGGTCTTGAAATCACAAAATGAATAATATCGGCGATATCTTCTGCCTGAAGCGGATCAAAACCTTTGTACACATTCGAAGCTCTTTCGACATCACCCTTAAAACGCACTTCACTAAATTCGGTCGCTACCATCCCGGGATGAATTCCTCCAACCCTGATTCCAAACGGATTTAAGTCGATTCGCATTCCGGCAGTAATTGCGTCAACGGCATGTTTACTTCCGCAGTACACATTTCCGTTTGGATACACTTCTTTTGCAGCTGTTGAACCAATGTTTATAATATGTCCGGATTTTTTAGCAGTCATTTTCGGAATCACTGCTTTCGAAACATACAAAAGTCCTTTTACATTAATATCGATCATCGCGTCCCAATCGTCTAAATCTCCGGTTTGAATCGGGTCCAAACCATGTGCATTTCCGGCATTGTTTATCAAAACATCAATATCCGAAAAGGAAGCAGGAAGCGCCTCAATTTTTTCAAGAACCTCCTTTTTGTCCCGAACATCAAATGACAGGGAATGTACTTCTGTAAATGCCGAAAGTTCTTTTTCAAGTTCGCTTAAACGGTCGATACGTCTTCCGCAAAGCACCACTTTAAAGTTGTTCCTGGCCAGTATTTGTGCGGTTGCTTTTCCAATTCCGCTTGTGGCACCCGTAATTAAAACTGTTTTTTTCATTGTATATTTTTATTTTTATGCCACTGATTAAAAGATTTTCACAGATTAATCAATCCTTTCTAATCCATTAATCTGTGGCAAAATATTTTTAGCATTTTCTCTGAATACTGAAATCTGAATAATGAACACTAAGCAACATCGTCGCCCATACTTTCCGTCCAGATCGCGAACCAGTCTTCTTTATCCATTTCCAATTCTACTGCTTTCATTAGCGATTGAATTCGGGCAACATTTACAGTTCCGGCAATCGGAATTACTTTGGCCGGATGTTTTAAAATCCATGCCAGTAAAAGAGTATCTGAACCAAAGCCATATTTTTTAACTAGTTCGGCCAACAGCTTTTTCAAACGGCGTGTTTTTTTAGTGTCTTCTCTAAAAACCGTTCCAAGCGGATTCCATGACAACGGACGAATTCCGTGTGTTTGCATATAATCAAAACTTCCGTCAACCATAGGCTCAAAATTCGTTGCTGAAAACTGCACCTGATTATAGCTCACTTCTGTTTTCTGACGAATCAACTCGGTTTGTGAACTGGTAAAATTAGAAAGTCCGAAATCGATAATTTTACCTTCTGATTTTAGCTTTTCAACGGCTTCTGCAATTTCATCGGCCTGCATAAGCGGACTAGGTCTGTGCAGTAAAAAAACGTCAACATAATCTGTTTTCAGTTTCTTCAATGATTCTTCAACAGACCATACAATATATTCTTTAGAGTAATCGTAATGTTTGATTCTATTTTTACGGCTTTCAGCAATCATCTGAATACCGCATTTGGTGATTAATTGTAATTTTTCACGCGAAATTTTACTGGCCTGAAATGCTTTTCCAAAATCGGCTTCCGTAGTATAAGCGCCGTAAATATCTGCGTGATCAAAAGTAGTTATTTTGTTTTCGATACAAATCTGTATCATGTTTTCCATTTCTTTAAGCGTTAGGTTTTTATCCCATACACCCCAATTCATAGTGCCCGAAATAATAGGCGATAATGCTGTTTTACTCATGGTTTTATTGCGTTATTTTTGGTAATAAATGTGCTTTTCTGAAGCATAATCACCAAAGTTCTTAAAAATATAAAAATAGATTCCCAATTCGTCCTTAAAATTAGGTCGTTGGTCGAAGTTTTAACCATTCTTTAACATCTTACTTCTCAAAAAATATTCAATTTGCACTCTCAAAAGTTAGGCATAAAAATCAACGTTTTAAAAAGGTTTTAAAAATATTTATATGGAAGAAAATACAACGACTTTAGACATTAGAGCGATAAATGAAAAAATTGAAAGAGAAAGTGCTTTTATAGACCTTCTTACAATGGAAATGAACAAAGTTATTGTGGGCCAGAAACATATGGTCGAGCGTTTACTAATCGGACTTTTGGGACAGGGGCACATTTTGCTTGAAGGTGTTCCGGGATTAGCCAAAACTTTAGCGATAAATACTTTGTCGCAGGCAGTTCAGGGTTCGTTCAGCCGTATTCAGTTTACTCCAGACTTATTGCCTGCCGATGTTGTTGGAACGATGATTTACAATATCAAAGCCAACGAATTTTCTATTAAAAAAGGGCCAATCTTTGCTAATTTCGTCCTTGCCGATGAGATTAACCGTGCTCCGGCAAAGGTGCAATCTGCACTTTTGGAGGCGATGCAGGAAAAACAAGTTACCATTGGCGATACCACTTTCAAACTAGATCGTCCATTCTTAGTACTTGCCACCCAAAACCCGGTAGAACAGGAAGGAACATACCAGCTTCCGGAAGCGCAAGTCGATCGTTTTATGCTTAAAACTGTAATTGACTATCCAAAAATTGACGAAGAGCGTTTTGTAATTCGCCAAAACCTAAAAGGAAGTTACGAAAAAGTAAATCCTGTAGTTTCTGTAGAGCAAATTTTGCGTGCGCAGGAAGCTGTTCGTGAAGTTTACATGGACGAAAAAATCGAAAAATATATCTTAGATATCATCTTTGCTACCCGTTATCCGGAGAAGTACAAACTTGCCGACTTAAAACCTCTTATCAGTTTTGGAGCATCACCACGTGGAAGTATCAATTTAGCGAATGCAGCAAAATGTTACGCTTTCATCAAACGTCGTGGTTATGTAATTCCCGAAGATGTTCGTGCAGTTGTACATGATGTTCTGCGTCACAGAGTGGGTATTACTTATGAGGCCGAAGCCGAAAACATTACTTCTGTAGACATTATCAACAAAATCGTAAACGAGATTGAAGTACCTTAAAAATAGTTTTCAGTTTTCAGTCACAGTAAACCCCTTATTAAGTAAACTGCGACTGAAAACTGCGACTGAAAACTAAAGAAATGGATACAAAAGAGCTTTTAAAAAAAGTACGGAAAATAGAAATCAAAACCAAAAGACTGAGCAATCATATCTTTTCGGGAGAATACCACTCTTCCTTTAAAGGGCGAGGGATGACTTTTAGTGAAGTACGTCAATACCAATATGGCGATGACATTCGTAACATCGATTGGAATGTAACGGCGCGCTACAATGAAGCCCACGTAAAAGTTTTTGAAGAAGAACGCGAACTAACCATGGTTTTAATGGTGGATATTTCGGGCTCTGAAGGTTTTGGTTCAAAAAGTCAGTTTAAAAAAGACATCGTCACCGAGATTGCGGCAACGATGGCTTTTTCGGCTACACAAAATAATGATAAAATTGGTTTAATATTATTCTCTGACAATGTAGAGTTGTATATTCCCCCAAAAAAAGGACGTTCTCATGTACTGCGAATCATTCGTGAGTTAATTGAATTTGAACCTAAAAGTCACAAAACCGATATTTCACAAGCTTTGAAATTCCTGTCCGGAACACAAAAAAAGAAAGCTATCGTTTTTATGATTTCCGATTTTATGTCTGAAAATTATGAGCAGACTTTAAAAATTGCTTCTAAAAAACATGACATAACCGGCGTTCGCGTATACGATATCCGCGAGGAAAAAATTCCAAATCTAGGGATGGTGAGTATGCTTGATGCTGAAACAGGGAAAGTACAATTGGTCAATACCGGTTCAAAAACGGTGCGACTCAATTACGAAAAACATTACCAGGAGCGCGTAAACTATTTCAAAGATATTTTCAGCAAATCGGGAGCAGGAGTCGTAAATACAAGAGTCGACGAAAATTATGTGACCAAATTATTAGGTTATTTCAAATCAAGATAATTTAGATATCTGATTAACGATTTTTGATTAACGATTTTTGATTTATGAAGGAGTGTGATATTTAAGATATTAGAAGATGACTAAACAAGAATTAGAAAACAGATTAATTGATTTTGCTGCAAGCATAATATCACTAACCGTTAAACTTGAAAAAAACTACGCCGGAAATCATTTACTTGGACAAATAACGAGATCGGGGACATCACCAGCTTTAAATTATGGTGAAGCACAAAGTGCAGAAAGCAAAAAAGATTTTATACACAAGATGGGTATTTGCCTGAAAGAGCTGAGAGAAACCTTAGTTTGTCTAAAAATAATTGAAAAAGCAAATTTATCAACAGATTTAGAAAATCTAACTAAGGCAAAAATAGAAGCCAATGAATTAATATCCATATTTGTAGCAAGCATCAAAACATCAAAAAATAGTTCATAAAAAATAAAAGATTAGAATTTTAGGAAACATCAAAAATCTTTCCATTTCGGACAAAATCCGAAATCAAAAATCGTTAATCTTCAATCGTTAATCCTAATGAAATTAAAATTTTACATATTTTTATTTTTACTTTCTTCCGCTGTTTTTGCGCAACAAAAACAAGTAGAGACAAGCATTGATACTACAAAAAATAAAATTGGCGCCGAATTTAAACTAACCTTAAAAACGGTTGTAAGTTCGAAGTCTACCGTTGTTTTTCCGAAACTAAAAAACATAGGTCCTTTAGAGGTGATTCAATCGTATCCTATTGATACCGTAAAGAAAAACGACACTTACGAACTGATCAAAAAATATGGTTTAACACAATTTGATTCCGGAAAATATACCATTCCGGCGATTAAGATTTTAATTGACAAAAAACCTTACTTAACAGATTCTATTCGTGTTGAAGTGGCGAATGTAAAAGTCGACACCCTGCAACAAAAAATGTACGACATCAAAGACATCACCCCAGCCGATAGCGGCATGGGCAATTGGTGGCTTTATCTTTTAATTCTGATTGTAATTCTGGCCATTGGTGCTTTTGTATATTGGTACGTTAAGAAACACCAAAAGAAAAAGATAGAAGAGGAAGTTTACAAAACTCCTATCGAAAAAGCGACCAGCTTACTAAACAATCTGGAGCAAAAAGAATTGGTACAAAAGGGCGAAATTAAAGAATACTACAGTGAACTAACAGATATCGCCCGAAACTATATCGAAGAAGCCATTCACATTCCGGCTATGGAAAGCACCACTTCTGAACTGATTCAGGCCATCAGAACGGCTTCGACCAAAAAGAAAATGACTTTAACTCCGGAAACCGTTGAAAACCTAGAACGTGTGCTGCGTCAAGCGGATTTGGTAAAATTTGCGAAGTCTAAACCTTTAGAGTTTGAAATTACGGAAGACCGAAATAAAATTCAAAAAGTAATCTTAACCCTTGATAATGCTATTCCAACCGAAGTTCCCACAGAGGAAGAAGATCAATTGTTGAACGAAGCACAAAAACAAAAGCAGATTAAGCTGCAGTTGTTAAAGAAACGCAACAAACGCATTGCGATTTCGGTAGGTTCTGTTTTGTTTTTATTAATAGCTACTACAGCCTTTTTTATCGTTACCAAAGGTTTCACCTATGTAAAAGATAATGTAATCGGACATCCGTCGAAAGAATTATTAGAGGGAGAATGGGTAAAAAGTGAGTACGGAAATCCGGGCATTTTAATCGAAACGCCAAAGGTTTTAAAACGTATGGATACACAAAAAGTGCTTCCGAAAGAAACCATGGCGCTGATCAAAGAAATGCAGCTTTTTGCTTATGGAAGCATGGTGGGTAATTTCTATGTAACCGTTTCAACAAGCAAATTTAAAAATCCGGTAGAACTTGATCTGGCCAAAGCATTAGAAGGTTCTCTAAAAGTTATTGAAGCTCAGGGCGGACAAAATATTATTGTAAAACAAGAAGATTTTCAAACCAACGAAGGGGTTCAGGGACTAAAAGGATACGGAACCATGACGGTCTTCAACCCGGTTGACAAAACAAGCTCAAAAGCATATTATGAACTTTTACTCTTTAAACAGGATCAGGGATTACAACAAATCCTGATTTTACATGAAGAAGGAGACACTTATGCGAATGATATTACAACCAGAATATTAAATTCTGTCGAACTTAGAAAAGCGAGTAACTAATGAATAAGATAACTTTTTTAAATCCGGAATTCTTTTGGTTATTTCTGTTAATTCCAATTGCGATCGCCTGGTTCTTCTGGAAACGCAACCAGCAGTCGGCGACTTTAAAGATGAGTTCCACGCAGGGTTTCAAAAACAGCGAATCACTGCTGACCAGATTAAAACCTTGTTTATATGTTTTCAGGGTTATTGCCTTAAGCTCTTTAATCGTTGCTTTAGCAAGACCAAGAACGGTGGACATCAGCAATCAGACTAAAACCACAAAAGGGATCGATATTGTAATGGCAATTGACGTTTCGGGTAGTATGCTGGCCAAAGATTTAAAGCCAAACCGTATGGAAGCTTTAAAAAGAGTGGCTGCAGATTTTGTTGAGGAAAGACCTAATGACAGGATCGGATTGGTTTTATATGCCTCAGAAGCCTACACCAAAACTCCCGTTACAAGTGACAAAGCCATAATCTTAGAAGCCATAAAAGGAATCAAATACGATACGGTACTGCAAGACGGAACCGGAATTGGAATGGGATTGGCAACAGCCGTAAACCGCTTAAAAGACAGTAAGGCAAAAAGCCGTGTCATTATTTTAATGACCGATGGTGTAAACAATGCCGGTTTTATCGAGCCTGAAACCGCTTCAGACATTGCAAAACAATACGGAATAAAAGTATATACCATTGGAATTGGTACCAACGGAATGGCTCTGTCTCCATATGCATACGCGCCAAACGGAGGTTTCTTATTTAAAATGCAAAAAGTAGAAATCGACGAACAACTCATGAAAAGCATCGCCCGTAAAACAGACGGAACTTATTTTAGAGCCACAAGCAACGATCGATTGGCCGAAATATACAATGCAATCAATAAGTTAGAAACCACCGAAATACAAGAATTAAAATTCTACGATTACGATGAAAAGTACAGAGGATTTGTTTTATTAGCAGCCTTTTTACTATTATTGGAAGTAGGTTTACGAAATACGGTTTACAGAAGCTTTATTTGATTTTGGAAAAATCAAAAAATTCCAAAATTTAAATACCAAATAACAAAACTGGAATTTGGAATTTAAGTATTGAAAATTAGAAAAAAGTTGGAATTTGGAATTTATCCCCTCAACGATGGGATTGGAATTTTAAAAATTATATGGAATTAGACGAAAAAAAATATTTATACCTTTTATTCTTACTCCCGATTGTGGCGTGTATTTTCCTTTTCAATATGTATTGGAAGAAGAAAAAGCAACGCGAATTTGGTGATCTTGAAATGGTAAAAAGACTGAGCCCTGAACGCTCTGTTTTTAAACCTGTATTAAAATTATCGGTATTGCTTTTGGCACTTGCCTGTTTGATTATTGGATTGGTGAATCCAAAGATTGGGACCAAAATGGAAACTGTAAAACGTGAAGGTATCGATATTGTTTTTGCCGTTGACGTTTCAAAAAGTATGCTTGCCGAAGATGTTGCACCAAGCCGTTTGGAGAAAAGCAAGCAATTGGTTTCCCAAATCATCAACAATTTAGGAAGCGACAGAATTGGAATTGTGGCCTATGCCGGAAGCGCTTTCCCGGTTTTACCGATTACCTCCGATTATAGCGTAGCCAAAATGTTTCTGCAAAGCATGACTCCTGATATGGTTTCTTCACAGGGAACTTCGCTGGACGAAGCCATTCGATTGTCTTCGACTTATTTTGACGAAAAAAGCAAAACCAGCAAACTGTTGATTTTGATTTCGGACGGAGAAGACCACTCTGAAGGTGCCTCAGCCGCTGCCGAAGAAGCCAATAAAATGGGAATGAAAATCATTACCGTTGGTGTTGGAACAGAAAAAGGAAGCACCATTCCGTTAAAAGAAAACGGAGTAGTCAGAAGCTATCAAAAAGACCAAAACGGAGAGACGGTTATTACAAAATTAAATCAGGAAGGTTTAAAAACTATTGCAAAAGCGACTAAAGGTGGCTATGTTTACGGCGGGAATACAAAGGAAGTTCTGGAATACGTCAAGAATGCCCTGAACAATATCCAGAAAACAGAATTTGAAGCTACTCAAATGGCCGATTTTCAATCCCAATTTCAGTGGTTCATCGGATTCGCCTTTCTGCTGTTGTTTTTAGATATTTTCCTTTTAGAAAGAAAAACAAACTGGATTAAAGAGTTGAATTTATTTAACGAAAAGAAATAATTAAAGCTAGCCACTAAATACACAAAGGAAAAAAGGTCTTTGTGAGATTCAAAAAATAAAGAACAATTAAATTAGTGCCAATTGGTACAATTTGTGGCCCACTAAAAACATAAAAAATTAGAATGAAAAATTTACTTCTTTATATTTTACTAACATTTTCTTTGGCCGTTTCTGCTCAGGAGAAAGACAAAACATTGCCTGACGCCAATGAGGAATATAAGCAGAATAAATTTACTGATGCCGAAGCCAACTACAGAATTTCAGAGTCAAAATTCCCAAAACGCGCGACTGCCCCTTACAATCTGGGAAATACAATTTACCGACAAAATCAGGCTTCTGAAGCCAAGTTTGCTTACGCGAAAGCCATCAAAAATTCAAAAACAAGACCTGAAAAACACAAAGCATTTCACAATTTAGGAAATGTTTTCATGAAAGAGAAAAATTACACCCAGGCCGTTGAAGCCTACAAAGAAGCTTTGCGCAACGATCCGACTGACGAGGAAACACGTTACAATTATGCTTTGGCCAAACAAAAATTAAAAGAAAATCCTCCGAAAAACGATAAAAACAAAGACAAGAATAAGGATAAAAAGAACGACAAAAAAGACGATCAGAAAAAAGACGGCGACAATAAAGACAAAAAGGACGGAAAAGACGATCAGAAGAAAGACGATAAAGGCGACAAAGACAAGGATAAAAAAGACGGCAAAAACGACCCTAAGAAAGATGACAAATCCGACAACAAAGGGGAGCCAAAACCAATGCCGGGAGGAATATCCAAAGAAAGAGTTCAGAATTTACTAGATGCGGTAAACAACGAAGAAAAGAAAATTCAGGACAAAGTAAACGCCCAAAAGGTAAAAGGTAACCCTAAAAAAACAGAAAAAGACTGGTAGACCGATTGTTTGTCGTTTATAGTTTATAGTTCTTAAACCAACCATAAACTACAAACAACCAACAACAAACTATAAACAACAAACCGATTAAACAAGTAATGAAAAGATATTTAATTCTATTACTATTCACTTTTCAGGGGCTTATGGCTCAGGTTCAATTTGAAGCCAAAGTAAGCAAGAACACGCTTGGCGTGAATGAAAGACTGCGTATTGACTTCATCATGAATGTGGATGGAGACAACTTTGACCAGCCTACATTTGATGGTTTTAAAATTGTAGCCGGACCCAGCCAGCAAATAAGTCAGTCCTGGATTAATGGAAGAAGTTCTTTTCAAAAAATCTATTCTTATATTTTACAGCCCGACCGCAAAGGGACTGTAACGATCAAACAGGCCGCTATTGAATACAATGGTCAGGTTTACAAAACGGCACCTTTAAAGATTGTGGTAACCAATGCCGTTGCACAGGAAAGAGATCCGAATGACAGACCTCAAGGATCAAGTACAGGCGATGAAATGCTGAATCTTGTAGCCGAAATTTCAAAGACAAATCCATATCTGAATGAGCCAATTACCGTGGTGTACAAATTGTATTTCAATTATATCAATGTAACAGGCTTCAAAGAACTGGCAAAACCTAAATACAACGACTTCTGGAATCAGAATATCGATATCAAACAACTGGCTGTTGAACAGGGAAGTTATCAGGGGCAAAGATGTTATTATGTCATCTTAAAAAAGACCATTTTATATCCTCAAAAATCAGGAAGACTTACGATTGAACCGCTTTCACTGGACATAGGTGTGCAGCTGCCAACCAACCGTCGTGATATGTTTGGTCAGATGATTGTAAGCGACGACAACAAAGTGGTTTCAGCAGGTGCTAAAACAATTAACGTACGTCCTTTGCCGGAAGCTACGAAACCTGAAGGTTTTGGAGGTGCGGTAGGTAAATTTAATTTCACGGTGACCCCTTCTAAAACAACTTTGAAGAACGGAGAAAGCCTTGACTTGTTTGTGAGTGCCACCGGAAACGGGAACATGAAGTTGTTTACATTGCCAAAACCTGTCGTGCCTAATGCCTTAGAAATGTACGATCCTGTACACGACGAAAAGGTAACCACTTCACTGTCGGGAATGTCTGGAAAAATTAGCGACAAATACACCATCATTCCACAATACAAAGGGAAGTATGCGATCAAACCGATGCAATTTTCTTATTTTGATTTGAGTACCGGTTCCTATAAAACGATCACTTCTCAGGAAATTATGATTGATGTTTTAGACGGTCCGATGCAGGCAGAAGCAAATGCTACGGCACACGCCTCTAAAAACGTAATTGCAAAAACAGAACAATTTAAATACATCAAGCCTAAAACAACTTTAGTCGCTATTGCTAAAAACGATTTCTACGGCTCTAATTTGTATTATATTTTATTGTACCTGCCTTTCGTTATTCTTCCAATTATTATTCTGGCTAAGAAACGAAAAGAAGCCATTGATGGTGATGTAACCGGAAACCGTATTAAAATGAACAACAAGCTGGCGAAGAAATATTTATCTGAAGCTAAAAAACAGTTGAACAACAAAGAACCATTTTATATCGCGCTGGAAAAAGCAATGCACAATTTCCTGAAAGCGAAACTGCATATTGAAACCTCAGAAATGAGTAAGGATAATATTCGCGAATTGTTACTGTCCAGAAGTGCCAACCCGGAATCTGTACAGAGTTTTATTGATCTGACTGAAAACTGTGAATTCGCAAGATATGCTCCGGCATCAAGCGCGTCAATCCAGCAGGATTTCGACAAAGCAGTTTTGATCATTTCGGATTTAGAAAAACAAATTGTTTAAACTTAAATAAACTCAAATCCGACTGGTTTTAAAAACGGGTCGGGTTTAAAAGAAATAAAATGAAAAACATAGTCTTGTACCTTTTTTTATTAATTACTCAGGTTTTCTTTGCTCAGAGCAGCTTTGAAAAGGGAAATGCGTTGTATCAAAAAGGACAATATCAACAAGCCGTTGATGTATATGAAAGCATTATCAAAGAAGACAAACAGCAATCGGCAGAATTGTATTTCAATCTGGCAAACAGTTATTACAAATTAAACAAAGTCGCTCCTTCGATCTATAACTACGAAAAAGCACTGGTCTTAAAACCACATGATCCGGAGACCTTAAACAACCTGAAATTTGCCAAGAAACTAACCATTGATGAAATCAAAGAAGTTCCAAAAGTAGGTTTCGCCAAACTGATTCAAAACTTTACCGGTATCTTCAATTACAATACCTGGGCTATCATTTCGATCGCAATTGCCTTCGCCTTTTTATTGACTTTTATTGGCTATTACTTTTCTCAGCTGACCCTTTCGAAAAGAATTTACTTCATCGGAATGTTTGTTCTTTTGGTGGCTTTGCTTTTAAGCGTTTCGGCAGGTATGTCTGAAAAAAATCATTTTGACAACGATCGTCCTGCAATTGTTTTTGCCGAATTGAGTGAAATTCGCAGTGAACCACAAAAAGCAGGCTCTGCCATTACTTTGTTACATGAAGGAGCCAAAGTCTACGTTTTAGAAACTGTTGGAGGCTGGAAAAAAATCGAATTAACCGACGGAACAGAAGGCTGGATTGATGCTTCAACCATTAAAGAAGTAAAATAAAATTTCTCTAAAACTCAAATAAAAAATCCCAAAACCAATTTTAAAATGGTATTTGGGATTTTCATTTTAGGCTCTAATTGTTTCAAAATCACATAAGTGATATAAGAATAATTAGATTTAAGACTGTTTAAGCAATAAACTTACTTATATCAATTTTACGGTTTACAATCAAAAAGTATAGGTTTTTAAAGGCGTCACACAGTAATCCAGCTTCACATCTGATTCAAAGACATCTGCAATCTGATCCTCGGCTTCAAAAAAGGAAAGTCCAATCTTGATCGTCTCCGGTTTGCATTCCGCGAGAAACTTATCGTAAAAACCTTTTCCATAACCTACCCGATTTCCAAAGCTATCAAAAACTAAAAGCGGCACAAAAACCACTTCAATCGTTTCAGACGGAACAGGCAAACCATTTACGGGTTCCGGAATATTATATTCGTTTTTCTTGATTCTCGTATTGTCTGTCAATAAAAAATGGGTCATGCCCCGGGTTTCAAAATCACTTTTTGAAACCACTATTTCTTTGTCTTTTCCCGAAAGCAAATGCAAAACATATTCGGTATTGACTTCCCGCTGTTCTTCAATCGGAAGAAAAACGTGGTAATAGGTTTTATCCCAAATGGGCAATTGGATTAAGGCATTGGCAATAGCCAGACTTTTTTCTTCGATATCATTTTCCGAAAGTTCTTTTCGAAGACTTTTATAGTGTAATCGTAACTCTTTTTTATTCGTCGGCATGTTCATCACTGTTTTTAGACATATGGTAAATGGCGTCCCCTTCGTACACAATTGGCGAGTGATTGGCGTTAATCACAAACCCATCATGAGGTGCTTTTACTTTTTGTTCAAATTTACCAAACGGATCTGTAATAATAGCCAGGATAGTCCCTTTGGTTACAAAACGTCCAATCCTGTTATAATCGTGCAGCAGGCCTGAGCATTTGGCACGCAGCCAAACCGAATTTTTAATATAAATAGAAGGCTCATCCTCTGTTTCCACCAGCTGTTTGGAATCCAGCATTTTTAAATAATTCAGTAAACGCTTTGCCCCCTTTACGCCTTCATTTGCAACAAAATCGTTAATATCCAGCGATTTTCCTCCTTCAAAAAGTAGCATTTTTACATTGGCTTTTTCGCAGGTATTTCGGAACGAACCGTTGATATTTTTAGAGTATAAAGTAAAAGGTGCGTTAAACACATCGGCAAGTGTTTTCAACTCGGGATTGTTTTGTGTGATTCTAATTTGCGGGGCATTAAAACGACTTGCTCCTCCGGCATGAAAATCAACTGCATAATCGATAATCGGTAAAATTTCGGCCACAATATGATAAGCAAAACGGCTTGCCAGAGAACCTTTTTTACTTCCCGGAAAAACCCGGTTCAGGTCACGCCCGTCGGGAAACTCTCTTGATTTATTTACAAAACCATACATGTTGATAATGGGAATGCAAATGATAGTTCCTCTTGAAGGGCGATTGATTTTTTTGCTGATAATTTGTCGGACCACTTCGACACCGTTGATCTCGTCGCCGTGAATTCCAGCCGAGAATAAAACAACCGGGCCTTCTGTTTTAGAACGACGTACAATAACCGGAATATTAAGTTTTGTGGTGGTGTGGAGGCGCGCAATTTCAACGTTTATCGTTTTACTCTCACCCGGCAAAATTGCTTCGCCAAAAATAATCAGGGGTTTACTGTTTTTCATGTAGAATTATAAAATCTAAATATAGAAATTATTCTTTTGATTTCGTAAATTTGAAACTAAATCAATGTTAAGGTTTTTAAACGCCGAAAGGTTCTTTAAAAAGCACAACCGCTATCTTCAGAAATAAAACAGAATGCATAAACCGTCCTTAGATCTTC
Organism: Flavobacterium sp. T12S277; assembly: GCF_048514875.1. Taxonomy (NCBI): domain Bacteria; kingdom Pseudomonadati; phylum Bacteroidota; class Flavobacteriia; order Flavobacteriales; family Flavobacteriaceae; genus Flavobacterium; species Flavobacterium sp. T12S277. Next base: position 91,211 of record NZ_JBLYEG010000002.1, read on the forward strand.
AAATCCAAACCTTGCCTGACAATCCGGGCGTGTATCAATATTATGATAAAGACGGGAAGATTTTATATGTTGGAAAAGCCAAAAACTTAAAAAAAAGAGTTTCCTCTTATTTCAATAAAATACACGATACCGCCAAAACCAATGTGCTGGTTAAAAAAATTGTAACCATAAAACACATCGTGGTTCCCACAGAAACCGATGCGCTTTTATTGGAAAACAACCTGATCAAAACCCTGCAGCCACGATACAATGTGCTGCTTCGTGACGATAAAACTTACCCTTGGCTCTGTATCAAAAAAGAACCTTTTTCGAGAATATTCTCTACACGAAAAATGGTCAAAGACGGCTCTGAGTATTTTGGCCCATACACCAGTTTCAAAACCGTACATACCATACTCGATTTAATCAAAGAATTGTATCCTTTAAGAACCTGTAATTTCGATTTGAGCCAATCCAACATCGATTCAGGAAAATTTAAAGTTTGTCTCGAATACCACATTGGCAATTGCAAAGGCCCTTGTGAAGGACTGGAATCTTTGGAAGACTATCAGCGGCAAGTCGATGCGATTCGCGAAATCCTGAAAGGAAATTTCAAAGAAAGCATGAAAGACTTCAAACGACTGATGAATCAATATGCAAAAGATTTACGTTTTGAAGAAGCTCAAAAAATAAAAGAAAAAATTGATGTCCTCGAGAATTACCAGTCGCGATCGACCATTGTAAATCCGAAGATTACCAATATTGATGTTTTCTCGATTGTTTCAGATGAAAGTGCCGCCTATGTTAACTTCCTTCAGATTTCGCACGGATCGATTATACGTTCGCATACCTTAGAAATCAAGAAAAAACTGGACGAAACCGACGAAGAATTATTAGAACTTGCCATTATAGAACTTCGCGAGCGTTTTCAGTTGCTCTCCAAAGAAATCATCGTTCCGTTTGAAATGGATCTGGGCGAAAACATTAAAACTACCGTTCCGCAACTGGGAGACAAAAAACAAATACTGGAGCTCTCGATTCGAAATGCAAAGTTTTACCGAATTGAACAACTCAAACAGTTACAAATTATAGATCCCGACCGACATGCCAACCGAATCATGGCACAAATGCAAAAGGATTTGCGATTGCCTGTTGAACCACGTCATATTGAATGTTTTGACAACTCAAACATTCAGGGAACAAACCCGGTGGCAGCCTGTGTTGTTTTTAAAGACGGGAAACCAAGTAAAAAAGACTATCGCCATTTTAACGTCAAAACCGTTGAAGGCCCTGACGATTTTGCTTCGATGACCGAAATCGTATACCGCCGTTACAAAAGACTGTTAGACGAAAATGAACCTTTACCACAATTAATCATTATTGACGGTGGAAAAGGACAACTCTCTGCCGCATTAAAAAGTATCGATGCCTTAGAACTTCGCGGCAAGATTGCAATCATTGGAATTGCGAAACGACTCGAGGAATTATTTTATCCGGGCGATTCAATTCCGTTATATCTCGATAAAAAATCTGAAACTTTAAAGGTAATTCAGCAATTACGAAACGAGGCACACCGCTTTGGAATTACTTTTCACAGAGACAAACGAAGCAAGGCAGCGCTCAACTCTTCTGTAGAAAGCATACCCGGCATTGGCGAAAAAACGATGCTCACGTTAATACAACATTTCAAAAGTGTTAAAAGATTGAAATTAGCGACTGAAAAAGAAATATCCGATATCATAGGAGTATCAAAAGCCAAAAAAATTGTCGACTTTTACAAAACCAACTAGTTATCTTTATGCGTACTGATCGACTGCCCCACGAAAATACCACATCGAAACGTTCTTTTTCTTCACTGGAAAAAGATTTTTCTAAAGTTGCTCTTTTCTTCCAGAAAGGAAAGGCGCTTTGTATTTCGCAGTTGTCCTTTTCCATGTGGAGTGCAAGCCTCTTACTTTTTGTAGTATTGCTGTTCAATCCGCAAAAAATACTCTCGCAGGAACAAAAAAAAGACAGTCTGAAAAGACCAAAAATCGGATTGGTTTTAAGCGGTGGAGGAGCCAAAGGATTTGCACACATTGGAGTGCTAAAGGTTCTCGAAGAAGCCGGAATCAAAATCGATTTTATTGGCGGTACGAGTATGGGATCTATAATTGGCGGACTTTATGCTTCCGGTTATAATGCAACACAAATCGATTCCATTTTCAAAAAGACCAACTTCGACGAACTCATCAACGATTACATTCCGCGTTCGTCCAAAAACTTTTATGGTAAAAAAAATGACGAACTATACGCCATCGTTTTGCCTTTCAGCAACTTCAAAATCGGAATTCCGGAAGCGCTTTCCAAAGGAATGTACAACTATAATTTGTTAAGCGGTCTTACGAGAAATGTACGTCATGTACGCGATTTCAACAAACTCCCGACCCCCTTTTTGTGTATTGGTACCAATATTGAAACTGGGGAAGAAGTATTACTGAACAAAGGAAACCTCGTTCAGGCCATGATGGCAAGTGCAGCATTCCCTTCCCTGTTCACCCCTGTTGAAATTGATGGCAATTTACTGGTTGATGGTGGTGTGGTCAATAACTATCCCATCAAAGAAGTGCGCAACCTGGGTGCCGATATTATTATTGGTGTAGATGTACAGGACGATCTTATGAACCGCAAAAACCTTAAAAACGCAACTAAAATACTGGTACAGATTACCAATTTGCAATCTATTGATAAAATGAAAAGTAAAATCAAGGATACCGACGTTTACATCAAACCGGACATTCGTGATTATGGCGTAATTTCATTTGACAAAGGAGAAGAAATCATCCGAAAAGGAGAAGAAGCAGCCTTTGCCGTTTATGAAAGAATTAAATCTTTGACCGATGAAACGCATTTTTATAAAAAACCAAAACTAAAAATCGTCACCGACACACTCGAGATCAAAGAAATAAACAGCGAAAACCTTGAGAATTACACCAAAGAATACATTCGCGGAAAACTTCGTTTTAAACCCGGAAGCACCATCACCTACAACGATCTTAAAACCGGAATCAATAATCTGAATGCTACTCAGAACTTTAGTACCATATCGTATTGCCTGGAGCCGAATGAGCAGCAGGACAATCTTGATATCGTTTTGAAAGAAAACCCAACCCAGACTTTTTTAAAACTGGGCCTACATTATGACGGACTTTACAAAAGTGGTATCCTGCTCAATCTTACCCATAAAAAAACCTTCTTAAAAAATGACGTTACTTCTATTGACGTTATTTTGGGAGATAACTTTAGGTACGATTTCAATTATTATGTAGAAAACGGTTTTAATATCAGCTTTGGATTTCAGTCCCGATTGAACCAATTCAATCGAAATGTTACCACAAGCATCAGCACCTTAACCACACAGACTCCAAATATAAACCTCATTAACGTTGATTTCTTAGACATCACCAATCAGGCTTATTTTCAAACCATCTTTGTGCAAAAATTCCTCATGGGCGGTGGTTTTGAACACAAATATTTAAAAATCAACTCGCCTACACTTAACACTACAGGGAACATTATCGAAAAGAGCAACTACTTTAGCCTTTTTGGTTATTTAAAATACGATTCGTTTGACAAAAAGAGTTTTCCACACTCAGGCTTGTATTTCTCTACTGACTTGCAAACCTATCTGGCGTCATCCGATTACACCCATCAGTTTAAACCGTTCTCGATTGCACAGGCCGAAATTGCATTTGCAAAAACACTGTTCAGAAAAGCTACCGTAAAAATTGAAGCCGATGCCGGATTTAATATTGGCAGCGACAGCGTTCCGTTTTTCGATTTTATCCTTGGAGGGTATGGCTACAGCAAAATCAATAACTTCAATTATTTTTATGGATATGACTTTCTAAGTATAGCCGGAAATAGCTTTATCAAAACCGCTATTACCTTAGATTATGAAATTTTTAAAAAGAATCACGTTAACTTATCTGCCAATTTCGCCAATTTAGGAGACGATATTTTTACTAAGGTCGACTGGATTTCGATGCCAAAATACTCCGGATACGCGGTTGGTTATGGATTAGAAACCATTATTGGCCCAATCGAAATCAAGCAATCCTGGTCGCCTGAGCTGTCTAAAAGCTACACCTGGTTTAGTATTGGATTTTCATTTTAGCACTAAGGCCAAGAATAATTCAATAAAATTGTACTATTTTTTTGCCATTTAAAAATTATATCAAAAAAAAGTAAAATAAATCATGTTTATAAATGATATAATTTATAATTTTACTCAGCAAAAATTACGACATTTGTTATAATGAAAACAAAATGGACAGGTTTATTAGAGTATCTTCAATTCCTCATCAAGAGAAATCCTGAGTGAAGCTATCGAATTGAGATAATTAGTCAATTATAAGAATTGAGCTGATTATCTGTTCACACAATTCAAATTTTTCAAATTATCTAATTTTCAAATTATCTAATAGAAAAGCCATGCCATTATATCATAAACTTGGAGACTTCCCTCAAAAGAGACATACACAATTCGAAAAACCTAACGGAGGTTTCTACTACGAACAATTATTTGGAACCGAAGGTTTTCACGGACATTCTTCATTGTCGTATCACGTACACCGACCTACTCAGGTAAAAGAAATTTTAAACTCTTATTCCGTTGAGCCTAAAATTGCCATCGGAAAAAACATAAAATCATTACTTTTTAAAGGTTTTGAATTAAAACCGGAAAATGATTTTCTGGACAGCCGAAAAGCCATGATGGTCAATAAAGACTGTATTATTGGATTGGCTGCGCCTAAAGAATCGCTTCGAAATTATTTCTACAAAAATGCCGATGCCGATGAGATGCTTTTCATCCACAAAGGAAAAGGAAAATTAAGAACCATGTTGGGAAACATCCCATTTGAATATGGAGATTACCTAATTATTCCACGAGGCATTATTTACCAAATAGAATTTGAGACGGAAGAAAACCGACTTTTTTATGTCGAATCGTACTCTCCTTTTTACACCCCAAAACGTTACAAGAACCAATCTGGACAACATTTAGAGCACTCGCCGTTTTGCGAACGCGATTTTATTTTGCCAAACGAATTGGAAACACATGACGAAAAAGGTGATTTTTTAATTAAAATCAAAAAAGAAGGCATGATTCACGAAGTGGTTTACGCCACACATCCTTTTGATGTAGTGGGTTGGGACGGTTACAATTTCCCATACGGATTCTCCATTCATAATTTTGAGCCTATAACGGGACGTGTTCATCAACCGCCTCCGGTACACCAAACATTCGAAACGGCCACTTTTGTCGTTTGTTCTTTCTGCCCAAGACTTTACGATTATCATCCGAAAGCAATTCCGGCACCTTACAACCACAGTAATATTGATTCTGATGAAGTACTTTATTATGTGGACGGTGACTTTATGAGCCGTAACAACATTGAGCAGGGTCATATCACTTTACACCCAAAAGGAATCCCACACGGTCCCGCGCCAGGTGCGATGGAACGCAGCATTGGTCACAAAGAAACTCAGGAATTAGCCGTTATGGTTGATACTTTCCGTCCATTAATGGTTACTGAAGAAGCCATGGGACTTGATGACGGTCAGTATTACAAGTCCTGGACGGAGTAATTCCACTTTCGATCTAACCGCAAAGTTCGCAAGGATTTTACGCGAAGATCGCTATAACAACTTTGCGAACTTTGCGAAATAACTTCGCGTGCATTGCGGTAAAAAACAAATCTTAAAAACAACACTTCGGTTCAATCAATTAAACGGTTAACCGGTTAAACAAATAAACATCATGTCAAAAGAAGTAAAATCAGTAGAATACGGATTAGAAAAAATATTTGAAGGAGCACAGGATTTCCTTCCATTATTAGGAACCGATTATGTAGAATTCTACGTTGGTAATGCCAAACAATCGGCACATTATTACAAAACGGCTTTCGGGTATCAGTCATTAGCTTATGCCGGACTGGAAACCGGAGTAAAAGACAAAGCCTCTTATGTTTTAAAGCAGGACAAAATCAGAATCGTTCTAACAACACCTTTAACACAGGATTCACCGATACACGAACATCTTAAAAAACACGGTGACGGTGTAAAAGTAGCAGCTCTTTGGGTTGAAGATGCCAGAAGTGCTTATGAAGAAACGATAAAACGTGGCGCCCGTTCTTTTATGGAGCCAACGGTTGAATCAGACGAATTTGGAGAAGTGATCCGTTCGGGAATCTATACTTACGGAGAAACGGTTCACATTTTCGTAGAAAGAAAAAACTACAACGGTATTTTCCTTCCGGGTTATAAAGAATGGAAATCGGATTACAATCCGGAACCAACCGGTTTAAAATACATCGACCATATGGTTGGAAATGTAGGCTGGAATGAAATGAATACCTGGGTAAAATTCTACGAAGACGTTATGGGATTCGTAAATTTCTTGTCATTTGATGACAAACAAATTACCACAGAATATTCAGCATTGATGAGTAAAGTAATGTCGAATGGAAATGGAAGAATCAAATTCCCTATTAATGAACCGGCAGAAGGAAAGAAAAAATCTCAAATCGAAGAATATTTAGATTTCTATGGCGGTCCCGGAATCCAGCACATTGCCATTGCTACAGATGACATCATTAAAACCGTATCACAATTGAGAGCAAGAGGTGTTGAATTTTTATCTGCTCCCCCTCACACCTACTACCAGGCAATTCCTGAAAGACTAGGCGTGCATATGGACATGATGAAAGAAGACATTAACGAAATTGAAAAGCTAGCCATCATGGTCGATGCAGACGAAGACGGTTACTTGTTGCAAATATTTACGAAACCTGTTCAGGACAGACCAACCCTATTTTTCGAAATTATTCAAAGAATGGGCGCAAAAGGATTTGGAGCAGGAAACTTTAAAGCCCTTTTTGAGTCAATCGAAAGAGAACAGGAATTGAGAGGAACGCTATAAAAACGCATTTTTTTTACATTATGCAAAAAAATTCTCTGTAAAACGATGGTTTTTATGCAAATGTTATGTTAAACTCACTTTTTAACATTTATTTTTTGAACTTTGTATCTATCTTTGCACTCGCAAATCAGGAAGGGGTGGTTTCCTTCCGAATTGATATAAATTTCATAATTTATAGTTTTTTGGTTAGTTAATAGCATAAAAACTCCGTCATTCCTTGACGGAGTTTTTTTGTTTTGGTACATTTGGAATAAAATTTGCATTTATTTATCTTTATAATGGAATGTAAAAAATGTACTATGAAAAAATTAGTTCTACTCCTATTAATTCTCACTACCTTAAGTTTCGACACTCAAAAAGAAAATGCTTTTGATACTGGAGAATACTTCAAATTCAGAATCCATTACGGAATTATCAATGCCGGCTATGCGACACTCGAAATTAAAGATGCGACAATCAACAATAAAAAAGTGTTTCACGCTGTGGGAAAAGGATACACTACCGGAATGTCAAAATTTTTCTTTAAAGTGGAAGATCTTTACGAGAGTTATTTTGACAAACAAAACGGAGACCCTTATCGCTACGTACGAAAAATAAACGAAGGCGGTTACACCAAAAACCAGGAAGGCTTTTTCGATCAGCCCGAAAGCAAGGTTTTGGTAAAAGATTACAAACGAAAAACAGAGAAAACGATAGTAATTACTCCTAATGTACAGGATATCATCTCTTCTTTTTATTACCTGAGAAACCACCCAAGTATCGACAAATTAAAATCGGGAGAAGCCATTACAATTGATATGTTTTTTGACGATGAAATCACAAAATTTAAGTTAAAATATGTAGGCCGTCAAGATATTACAACTAAATTTGGCACCGTTTCTACGATGGTCTTCAAGCCTTTAGTACAAACAGGAAGAGTTTTTAAAGAAAAAGAAAGCGTAACACTCTGGATCACAGACGACGACAATAAAGTTCCGATACGCATAAAAGCAGATCTGGCTGTCGGATCGCTTAAAGCGGATCTTGACGAATACAAAGGATTAAAAAATCCATTTAAAGCAAAAAAATAATGAACCCTACTGATCATTCAGAATCAATTTTAAAAGAGATTGACCTTAAATACCAAGCTATAAATCAAAAAACTGATGTACAATTAGAAGGATTACTTTGGTCAAAACCAATCACCTACTGGGATTACATTCAGACCGATGCACTCTTAAGCTTACAAACACAACGCACTACACTACCTGACGAGATGGTTTTCATCATGTACCATCAGGTAAACGAGTTAATTTTTAAAATGATTTTGTGGGAAATTGATCAAATTGCCGATACACAAAACATTCAGGTTGCCTTTTTCAGCGAAAGACTTTCAAGAATCACCCGATACTTTGACATGCTGACCAATTCATTCAGCATCATGGAAAACGGAATGGAAGTTGACCAATACATGAAATTCAGAAATACACTGACTCCGGCCAGCGGGTTTCAAAGCGCACAATACAGATTAATTGAATTTGCTTCGACCGATGTCATCAATTTAACCGATCGCAGATACAAACCCAACTTTGACGAAAACACTCCGTTAGAAACCAGCTTCGAACATCTGTACTGGCAGGCTGCCGGAAAAGATTATCAGACGGGTGAGAAATCATACCTGCTTCAGGAATTTGAAAACAAATACAAAGACCAGTTTTTGAGACAGATGTCTACTTTTAAATCAAAAAACATCTGGCAAAAATTCACGCAATTACCTTTAGAAGATCAACAAAACCAAGAGTTAATTGATGCCATGCGTCATTACGACAAAACGGTAAACATTACCTGGGTCATGCAGCACCTAAACACTGCAAGAAAATACATACTGGAAAGCGGAAAAGGAAACGGAGAAGCTACCGGCGGAAGTGATTGGCAAAAATATATGCACCCAAAATACCAAAGACGCATCTTTTTTCCTAAATTGTGGGCCGAAGAAGAATTGTCCAATTGGGGAAATGAAGCAGCCAATTAATTTCCTAAAAAATTTAAAAGTTTGAAAAAAGCATTCGTAATTATAATCGTTTTATTCTCGATATTTTCATGTAACAAAACCGCTGAAAAAGTTGAAACTAAAATCACTAAACCAAAAACTAAAAAAGTAGAATTTGGTTTTAATTACGCCGACTTCAATGTCATTCACGATACCATTAAAAAAGGAGACTCTTTTGGATCTATCATTCAGGGGCAAAATATCGGAGATAAAAAAGTCTACGATGTTGTAGAACAAATTAAAGATTCTTTTAACGTAAGAACCATTCGATACAACAAACCTTATACAGTACTTCGTTCTAAAAACAAAACAAACAAGCTGCAGGTTTTTATTTATCAGCCGGATGCCCTTACCTATTATGTGATTGACTTTAGAGACAGTATTGCAAAAGCATACAAAAAAATAAAACCAGTCATTTTAAAACGCAAAATCATTGGGGGAGTTTTAAAAAGTTCACTATCTGAAACCTTAGGAAACGAAAGTGTAGAAGCAGCACTTGCCGGCAGAATCACCAAAGTATTCTCGTGGTCTATTGACTTTTTTAAACTTAAAAAGGGAGATCGTTACGGTTTAATTTTTACCGAACGTTTTATCAATGGCAAAACCTATGATGGCGTTGAAGATCTTCAAGCCGCTTTTTTTGAGTACAAAGGCAAAATCATCTATGCTTTTCCTTTTGAAAGAGATACAACTTTAGGGAAAATTGAATATTATGACGATCAGGGAAAAACACTGAAAAACTTTTTCTTAAAAACTCCGATTAAATTCAGCCGAATCACTTCCCGATTTACCGCAAACCGATTTCATCCGGTACAGCATACCTGGAAAGCACACAAAGGAACCGACTATGCCGCTCCAACGGGTACACCAATTTCGACAACTGCGTCGGGAACGGTAGAAGCAACAGGATACACCGCAGGAAATGGAAATTTTGTAAAAGTAAAACACAACGGAACTTATTCCACTCAATATTTACACATGTCCCGAATTTTAGTTCGACGCGGTCAGCGTGTTACTCAGGGACAAACTATCGGACTAGTGGGCAGCACCGGTCTTGCGACAGGACCCCATGTATGTTACCGATTCTGGAAAAATGGCGTTCAGGTTGATGCTTTGAGACTCAACTTACCAACCGGAGAGTCTTTAACAGGAAATGCCAAAACCCGTTTCTTCAAACAAATCGAACCTTTGAAGAGAGAACTGGACAGTATTGGAAATCTATAAGAATCCGTATTTATCTTTAAAATAGAAGTAAACATGAAAAACAAACGCATTAAAGACATTCTTGATGAAACTTTTTCAGATTTAAAACTATTCTACAGAGACACTACTTTAAACGACAACTTAGTTGCCGCTTATCAGATTGGGCAAATACTAAAAGAAAAAGATTTTACAGACATGTCTTTTCTTGGCGGCGGGCTTTCGGGCAATTGCAGATTTTTGATCGCAAGCGCCGGAGCGAGAGACTTATCCAAGTTTAATCCTGATTCGGTAAAAAACGGACATGCTCTTTTAGACGACAATTCTTTCTTTAAAGTATTAGACATTTATAAGATCGGCAACAAAACCCAAATCTTCCTGCTGAACATTCCCGGAAATTCGCTTCCACTTTTCAAAAATTCAACTTCAAATCTTGAAGAAGAAATTAGCGAAAAAGCTAAGCAAAAATTTGCCGCTAAAATCAACTCGTCTTTAATACCCGAACTTCAAACGGAGGATTGGAAAGAAAAAACAAAAGCCCCTGTTGGCATGAGCAGTACCGGCGAATTCTATTTTGATGATTCCACCATAAAAACCGAAGCCCCAAAAAGAATAGAAATCAACAAAGCCAGGAAACAAATTGAAATCAATAAAAAGCCCTGGTGGAAAATATGGTAAATAACACTGCTGTTTCAAACATTATCTCACCACTTCATACTTCCCGAATGAAACAGATACTATTATTACTTTCTTGTGCAATAACAATAGGCTGCTCCAATAACCCCCACACTTTTATTTTAAGCGATAAAAAAGAAAACAAATACTTTGTTGCGGAATCAATCCACCGGGCATTTGAAGAAGATCTAATCGAAAAATCGCCTTTAATCGTCATAAACGGAGTTCCTTTTAGGTACAACAAAAAACAAGACACCATATTATTACCTCTTAAAAAATCTGACATTATTAGTCTCGATTTTCTAAATAAAAACAGCAGCCGCATCATTTACAATGAAAAAGAAAACAATGGTGCTGTCATCATAATGGCAAAAAATAAGACCAAATAAACACATATATCGTTTTCGTAACTAATTGTTATATAATCGTGAAGCGTTACACTATTAAAAACTAATTTCAGTATTTTTGTTTTTTATAACCGCATTCTCAATTAAACAAAAAATGGCTTTAAACACAACAAACCCAACCGGGACTGAAGCGTGGAAAAATCTACAAAACCACTATAACGCAATTCACGAAACTACGATACAAGAATTATTTCAACAAGACAAAACTCGCGTTGAAAAGTTCAATTTACAATGGAATGACTTCCTTGTTGATTATTCTAAAAACAACATCAGCCAGGAGACCATTTCTCTTTTATTGGAATTAGCCAACTCGATTGGATTAAAAGAAGCCATCTCACAATATTTTGGAGGAGAAATCATCAACCAAACCGAAAACAGAGCCGTTTTGCACACTGCATTACGCGCACCGGAATCGGCAATTATTAAAGTAGATGGTGAAAATGTAATTCCGGAAGTTTACGAAGTAAAAAACAAAATCAAACAATTTAGCCACGAAGTAATTTCAGGAGAAAGAAAAGGTTTCACCGGAAAAGCCTTTACAGATGTCGTAAATATAGGTATTGGAGGTTCTGATCTTGGACCTGTCATGGCAGTTGAAGCCTTACAGTTTTACAAAAATCACTTAAACTTACATTTTGTATCCAATGTTGATGGCGATCATGTAAACGAAGTAATCAAAAAGCTGAATCCGGAAACGACTTTGTTTTTAATTGTTTCCAAAACTTTTACTACCCAGGAAACTTTATCGAACTCTGAAACCATTAAAGAATGGTTTTTGAAGTCGGCTTCTCAGGAAGATATCGCCAAACATTTTGTTGCTGTTTCTACCAACATCCAAAAAGTAACCGAATTTGGAATTAATCCTGACAATGTATTCCCAATGTGGGATTGGGTTGGAGGAAGATTCTCTTTATGGAGTGCTGTTGGTCTAAGCATTTCTTTGGCAATTGGTTTTGACAACTACAACGAAATGTTAAAAGGAGCCAATGAAATGGATGAACATTTCAAAACAACAGCTTTCGACGAAAACATCCCTGTGATTCTGGCCTTACTAAGCATTTGGTACAATAATTTCTTTGGTGCTGAAAACGAAGCATTGATTCCATATACCCAATACCTTCAAAAATTAGCCCCTTACCTGCAACAGGCAACCATGGAAAGTAACGGAAAAAGTGTTGGACGCGACGGAAAACCAGTAAACTATCAAACCGGAACAATCATCTGGGGAGAGCCGGGAACAAATTCTCAACATGCGTTTTTCCAATTGATTCATCAGGGTACAAAATTGATTCCGACAGATTTCATCGGATTTGTCCAACCATTATACGGAAATGAGGATCACCACAACAAACTAATGTCAAACTTCTTTGCTCAGACTGAAGCTTTGCTGAACGGAAAAACAGCCGCACAGGTTCAGGCAGAATTTGACAAACAAGGATTATCGGCCGAAAAAGCTTCTTACTTGTTACCTTTTAAAGTTTTCACCGGAAACAAACCAACAAACACGATCTTAATACAAAAACTAACTCCGAAAAGTCTGGGATCACTGATCGCTTTGTACGAACACAAAATTTTCGTGCAGGGTATCATCTGGAATATTTTCAGTTATGATCAATGGGGAGTAGAATTAGGAAAACAATTGGCGAATTCTATTTTGGATGAAATTAACACCAAGACTGTAAAAAATCACGACAGCTCGACTTCTTTTTTGTTAAATCACTTTTTGAAGCACAAAAAAAATTAACAAAAGCCCTCTAACGCAACATACTGAAACGCCTTGATTTAATAAAAATTAAGGCGTTTTTTCGTACAAATACAGCTCAAAAACGGCCTAAAGTACTGGTTCTTGCAAGTTTAGCACTACAAGACTATTACAATTATTACGATTTTAACAAAATCAATGCCTAAAAATTTAAAAGAAGTACATTTTATCTAACAAAAAATAGAAAAATCATTTTAATGCGCAACACATTATATAAAACTTAATTTTCTTAACATTTTGATAACACTATCTGATTTAATTGTTATAATTTTGCCAAAAACAATAAACTAAATAACAAATGAAGACAATGAAAAATTGGTTACTTACTGGACTATTGTTCATGATAGTTTCAACCGCATTTTCTCAAGGAAAAATTTCTGGTATGATTACCGATGGGGTAGGCTCATTACCAGGAGCAAACGTAGTCATTAAAGGATCTACAGTTGCTACTTCTACAGATTTTGATGGTAAATTTACTCTTAATGCAACAACAAGTACAGGAGAAATCGTTATTTCTTTTTTAGGTTACGAAAACAAGACTGTAAAATTTTCAGTATCGGGTGGAACAGCTAACGTAGGAACCATCGTTTTAACTTCTAATTCTAACGAATTAAGCGAGATTGTTGTAAAAAGCACTATCGTCGACATCGCAAAAGACAGAAAAACGCCTGTAGCAGTATCTACAATTAAAGCTGCTGAAATTCAGGAAAAACTTGGAACTCAGGAATTTCCGGAGATCTTAAGAAACACACCTTCTGTATACGCTACTAAAGCGGGTGGAGGTTTTGGAGATTCAAGAATCAACATTCGTGGTTTTAACCAAAACAATATCGCTGTAATGATCAACGGTATGCCGGTTAACGACATGGAAAATGGTTCTGTTTACTGGAGTAACTGGTCTGGTTTATCTGAGGTAGCTTCTGCTATTCAGGTTCAAAGAGGTTTAGGAGCTTCAAAATTGGTAACTCCATCTGTTGGAGGAACTATCAACATTGTAACTAAAGCTTCTGACAGAAAAGAAGGAGGATCTTTCTCTTCTGGTTTCGGAAACGGAAGAAACTTCAAAGTTCAAGGTTCATACAGTACTGGAAAATTAGCAAATGGTCTTTCTGCTTCTATCTTATTGTCTCAAACAATGGGAGACGGATACGTGAACGGAACTGAATTTGAAGGTTCTAACTACTATGTAGCTTTAGGATACGGAACAAAAAACGACAAGCATGACTTCCAACTTACAGTAACAGGAGCGCCACAATGGCACAACCAAAGATCTACTGTACCTACGATTGCTACTTACCAAAAATATGGTATCAATGGAGATCCAAACATCAGATATAACGCTGACGCAGGATTCTTAAATGGTGAATCTTACAACATCAGAAAAAACTACTACCACAAACCGGTAGCTTCTTTTAACTGGGACTATAAAATCAATGAAACTACTAAACTTTCAACTGTAGTTTATGCGTCTATGGGACGTGGAGCTGGTGCAGGAGCAACAGGTGGTATTGGTGGAAACACTTACAACAGTGCAGTATTCTTAACACCTAATGGTTTAGTTGATTACAACAAAATCCAAGCTTGGAACAACGGTACCGGACAAGTTAACTTTAACGGTGCAAACAGAACAAGAACACAAATTGGTGGTGTTTACCAAAACAGTTCTTCAACTGGTAGAACTGGAGCAGGAACTACTGCATCTCCATATGTTTACAACACTACATCAGGTATTTCACAAACTTCATCTATCAACTCTCATGACTGGTTTGGAGCGGTTATTAACCTGAACAAAAAATTATCAAACACACTTACTTTAGATTTCGGTCTTGATGCAAGAACATATACTGGATACCACTTTACTGTTGTTAACGACAGATTAGGCGGAGGTGAATTCTTTGACAACACCATGGCAAGTTTGAAACCAACTGGAAGACGTCTTACAACTACAGCTGCTACAAACGTACAATGGAATATTTTTGACAAAAGACAATATGACAAAATTTCATTCAACAGTACTGGAAAAGTAAAATGGTATGGTGCGTTTACTCAATTAGAGTACTCTAAAGACAATTTAACTGCATTCGTACAAGGAGCAGTTTCTCAACAAGGATTCAAAAGAGAAGATGACTTCGTTTACTTACCAACTGATCCATTAGCTTCTACTCCTTACAAAAACATCTTAGGAGGAAACGTAAAAGGGGGTGCTAACTACAACCTTAGCGAAAAAAGTAATGTTTACGTAAACGCTGGTTACTACTCAAGACAACCATTCTTTAACTCAGTTTATCCAAACAACAGATCGACAGTAAACCCTAACCTTACTAACGAGAAAATTGTTGGATTTGAGGCTGGATACGGTTTCCGTTCAAGATTCTTTAACGCTACAGTTAACGTTTACAACACAACTTGGAATGACAGATACTTAAAAGGTAATGCATTGCCAACTGACCCAAATACTTACACTGAATACTTAGGATTAAACGAGGTACACTCTGGAATTGAAGTAGAAGGAAGCTCTAACATCACTGACAGATTAAAAGTAACAGGTATGATCTCTTACGGAATCTGGGAATACAAAGGAAATGCTACTGTTAACGCATACAATCAGGCAGATAACTCTCCTGTAGTTGGATACACTGCTGCAACAGTATACATGGACAAAGTAAAAGTAGGTGATGCTGCTCAAATGACAGCTTCATTAGGTGCTGCTTACGAAGTTTTAACAAGAGTAACTCTTGATGCAAACTACAACTTTAACGATAAATTGTACGCTGGATTAAGCCCGATTAACTTTGCAGATCCAAACAACAAAGGAGCATTACAATTGCCTTCTTACGGTTTATTAGATGCTGGTTTTTCATACAAAATGTTAGTAGGAAAAGACAAAGACAAATCAGTTAACTTCAGATTAAACGTTAACAACGTATTAGACAAACTTTACATTGCTGAATCAAGAACTAATACTTTTGCTGACGACAACCTTCCTGTAGCTACTGGTCAACCAGCTGGTTCAAAAGGAACTTACGCTTCTAACGGAATGCTTTACAATGGAGTTGCAAACGTAAACCAGGTTTTCTTTGGTTTCGGAAGAACATGGAACTTCTCTCTACGTTACGATTTCTAATATTTAGAATCTAAATAAATACCAAAAACGGCATTGACTTTTAGTCTGATGCCGTTTTTTTTATGCCTTTTTTGCTATATTTGTTTTAACAAAAAATTCAATTTATGTACTATTTTCTACAAAAGTTCCATTCAGGTTGGGCTTATTTAGCACTGTTGCTTTTATTAATTGCTGTTGTAAATGCCATCATCGGTCTTACTTCTAAAAAAGACTTTACTGGCAAAGACCGCAAAATTGCACTGTTTGCTTTGATCGGAACTCATACACAATTACTGATTGGTCTTATTCTTTATTTTGTATCTCCTTTAGGAAAAGCTGCCTTTGGACAAATGTCTAATGCAGAACTTAGACTTACCTCATTAGAGCATCCTTTAATCAACATTATAGCTATCATTTTGATCACTATCGGGTGGTCTAAACATAAAAAATTAGTGAATAGCGAAGCGAAATTTAAAACTTTCGCTATTTTCTACGGATTAGGATTATTACTTATATTAAGTAGAATCCCATGGAACCTATGGTTCTAAAAAAAACCAATTAAAGCCCTAAAATTAGGGCTTTTTTTATCTCGGCATATTATTTGTACAAACTCCCAAGTCTGAAAAAAAATAAAACATGAGAAATAAAAAATATATTTTACTCACTTCACTTACTATCACTTTTTTAAGTTGTTTTACCTATGTCATAAGTCAAACAAAACCAGCTACTGAACCTAAAATCACTCAGGATACTGTCAAAACTGCCAGACCTAATTTAATCGCAATACCAACCGATTCTGTTTTTACTGATAAAGGTTTAAAATTAAAACCTTACAAGAAGAATGCACATGCCTCCTACTACGCTGACCGTTTTAACGGTAAAAAAACAGCCAACGGAAGCCGATTCAGCAACAGCGCTTATACTGCAGCACACAAAAAACTGCCATTCGGAACCAGAATAAAAGTTACCAATGAGGCCAATGGAAAATTTGTAATTGTAAAGGTTACAGACCGCGGTCCGTTTGTGAGAACAAGAGAACTCGATTTATCTAAAAGAGCCTTTATGGAAATCACTAAAAGCAAAGGAAGTGGTGCTATGAAAGTGACTATTGAAACGATAGTAGAGTAATAAAAAATTTAATATTCAAACCCGACAGCTTTAAAAACTGTCGGGTTTGTTGTCTTTTAAGGTCTAGACAAACTTGCGGATACTCATTACAATTCCGGTATGCACGCCTTCGTGATAATTATTAAAATCTAATGCCCCGTTTATGTTTTTCAGGGTATATCCTAAGCTGGTTGTGTATTCGTTGTACTGAACAAAAATACCTGCTGCAAAATCATTTTCAACCTGTTCTAAAGTAGTCGAAAGCAACGTACGTATTTCATCTACTTCTGCCTGCGACACGTCTCCTTCCGGTTTAGTATCTTTTCGGTACTTGGCAATAAACGCTTCCGAAATGGTAACCGGCAAACCCGATAATTTATAAACCAGAGCCTGCTGTGAAGCAACGCAATGTGCAATATTCCAAATGATATTATTATTAAATCCCGGCGGAATTTTGTTTAACTGTTCTAATGAATGATGGTCTAAAACTTTCAAAAGAATCTCTCTAATGGTCTTTTGTACTTCAAAAACTGAGTTCATATATTTATTTTTTTTCTAAAATTAGGCAATTTTAAGTTTCAAATGAATTTTCTTTGTAGTCTCTTAAATTTAAAATTATGAACAAAATATACTACCTGGCTTCCTGCGACACTTGTCGAAAAATCATTAAAGGTTTACCCAAAGACAACAATCTCGTTTTTCACGATATCAAACAAAATCCGATTACTACCGAAGAACTTGAAGAAATGTACCAGCTTTCGGGTAGCTACGAAGCTTTATTCAGCAAAAAAGCACAATTGTACAAGTCAATGGACTTAAAAAACAAGTCTTTAACCGAGGCCGATTTTAAGAAATACATCTTAGAACATTATACTTTCTTAAGTCGTCCGGTTTTTATCATTGATGGCAAAATTTATATCGGCAACAGCCAGCAAAACATCCTGCAGGTAATGAAAGCTTTAGAGTAAAAAAGTTAACCACAAATTGCGCAAATTTTCAGTAATTACATGCAACTTCATTTTCTCCAATTTGTTTCAAATTTGAGGTTCGTGTTATTCCGGCATTTAAGCTCCGGAATTTGTGTAAATTTGTGAAATTTGTGGTAAAAAACTTTAAAAAGCTTTACGCTTAACACTTTAGCATTTTACAGCCAAACACTGCAAACTTTTATTTATCTTTGCGCCTTTATACTCAATTATATGATACAATCTATGACAGGGTTTGGCAAAGCTTCTTTGCAATTGCCTACAAAAAAAATTACCGTTGAAGTAAAATCCTTAAATAGCAAAGGTTTAGATTTAAATGTTAGAATGCCTTCGCTTTACCGCGAAATGGAATTAGGTTTAAGAACTCAAATCTCTACCAAACTAGAAAGAGGAAAAATTGATTTCGGAATTTACGTTGAAAGTACTTCTGAACAAACCTCAACTAAAGTAAATGTTCCTGTTGTAAAAAACTACATTGCTCAGCTAAGAGAAGTTTACCCGGATGCCGACGAAACTGAATTAATGAAGATGGCCGTTCGCATGCCTGATACACTAAAAACAGAACGTGAAGAAATTGACGAAAATGACTGGGAGCAAATCCAGGGAATCATTGAAGAAGCCTTAGAAAACATTCTGACTTTCAGAAAAGACGAAGGCGAATCTCTTGAGAAAGAATTCAATCTTAGAATATCGAATATCCGTCAATATATGAACGACGCTCTGGCACTTGATCCGGAACGTGTAAAAGCCATCAAAGACCGTTTACAAACTGCTATTTCAGAATTAAAAGTAAATGTGGATGAAAATCGTTTCGAGCAGGAATTGATTTATTATCTGGAAAAACTTGATATTACCGAAGAAAAAGTTCGTTTAACCAATCACTTAGATTATTTCCTTGAAACTATTAAAGGTACAGAAGCCAATGGTAGAAAACTGGGATTTATCACTCAGGAAATGGGTCGCGAGATCAATACCATGGGTTCAAAATCGAATCATGCACAAATGCAAAAATTGGTTGTAATGATGAAAGATGAACTGGAAAAGATTAAAGAACAAGTTTTAAATGTACTTTAAAAGCCATAAGCTTTAAGCATTAGGCTATAAGCAAAAAAAACATAAAGTAAGAGAGCTTAAAGCGTACTGCCTAAAGCCTAAAGCATAAATTAATGAATAAAGGAAAATTAATTGTTTTCTCAGCACCTTCGGGATCGGGAAAAACAACTATAGTAAAGCATTTATTAGGGAAAGAAGATTTAAATTTAGAATTTTCAATCTCGGCAGCTTCACGCGAACCACGCGGAGAGGAAGAACACGGAAAGGATTATTATTTTATTTCGTTGGAACAATTCAAAAAGCACATTAAAGCAGAGGAATTCCTGGAATGGGAAGAAGTGTATCGCGATAATTTTTACGGTACTTTAAAATCGGAGATTGAAAGAATCTGGGCTTTAGGAAAAAATGTAATCTTTGATATTGATGTGGCAGGCGGACTGCGTATCAAACACAAATTTCCGGAACAAACTTTAGCGGTATTTGTAAAACCACCAAGTGTTGACGAACTAAAACGCCGACTAAAACAACGTTCTACAGAAAGTGATGACAAAATAAACATGCGAATTGCAAAGGCTTCGGTTGAACTGGCAACAGCACCGCAATTTGATACGATTATCAAAAATTACGATTTAGATACCGCTAAAGAAGAAGCATATCAATTGGTAAAAGATTTTGTGAACAAATAGTTTGTTTAGTCCTCAGCTCTTTAGCCGTTAGTCCTTAGTCTTTTGTTTTGACGCCAAAAACGAAAATTTAAAATCTAATTTTACATGAGTGGAGTTAAATCATATAAAGAATTACTTATCTGGCAAAAAGGGATCAAAATTGTATTCTTAGTTTATAAGCTCACAATGGATTTTCCGAAAGAAGAGATATATGCACTGACAAGCCAATTAAAAAGAGCTTCTGTATCGGTTCCATCAAATATTGCAGAAGGTTTTGGACGTCAAACGGATAAATCGTTTAATCATTTTTTAAGCATTTCTAAAGGCTCATTAAATGAAATTGAAACACAGTTAATTATCGCAAAAGAATTACAATTTATTTCTAATGACGTTTTATATAATGAAATTATGTTTCTAATCGAAGAAGAAAGTAAAATGATTAATGCCTTTTCAAGAAATCTAAAAAACTAAGTACTAAGAACTAAGCACTAAGGACCAAGGACCAAGTACTAAGGACTAATCACTAATTACCTATTACTAAACTATGAAAATAGGCCTTTATTTCGGAACGTATAATCCCATTCATGTTGGTCACTTAATTATTGCCAACCATATGGCCGAGTTTGCCGATTTAGATCAGATATGGATGGTCGTTACACCACACAATCCGCTTAAAAAGAAGTCTACCCTATTAGACGATCATCAACGTTTGCAAATGGTTTATTTAGCTACGGAAGATTATCCGAAAATAAAACCTTCAGACATAGAGTTCAAATTACCCCAACCCAATTATACCGTTAATACGTTGGTTCACCTGCATGAAAAGTATCCAACGCATGACTTCTCTTTAATTATGGGAGAAGACAATTTGAAAACGCTTCACAAGTGGAAAAACTACGAGGTCCTTTTAGCGGATTATGATATTTATGTTTATCCCAGAATTTCAGAGGAGGAGGAAAATATCGAATTAAAATCGCATCCAAAGGTTCATATTATTGATGCTCCAATTGTAGAAATCTCTTCTACCTTTATCCGAAACAGCATTAAAGAAGGAAAAAACATTCAGCCACTTTTGCCTCCAAAAGTTTGGGAATATATCGATCACAATAATTTTTATAAAAAGTAAATGTCTTTCTCTGCTTCGATTTTTTATCCAAAGAAATCCAGACAATTTGATTTTACTTTATCTGAAAAGCTAACTTATTATTCTTTAATTGCTAGTGTTTCATATGTCTTATTGCTTGTATTTATAGAAACTTCATTTGGATTTAAGATTTCAGAATATGCTTATTATTTGCTTATCATTCCTGTTATAATTTATTTCATTGGTGGCGCCATCAGACTAAACGAATATGAGAACCTAAATGGTTCTTTTATGGGAATAATTTCCTTTGAAGATGATTTTTTAGTTATTGATGCCAAACAATATCACTATAATAAAATAGAAAATTTAATTCTATACGGAAACTCTTATTCTGGTCAAAGAAACGAAAACACAAGATCTGGTCCGGTATACAGCAACGGAATAAACAACTTGATTTCTTTTAATTATGAAGGTGAAAAAATCTCCCTAAATTTCAAATTAGATTCTGAAAGACATATTGATGAACTGCAATTCGCTTTATTGGACATTATTACCAATGAAAAGATTCCATACCAAAGAAAGTATTTAAATTTTATAAATATGGAACACCGCTCCTACACAAAATTTGAGTTATTCGTTGCAAAATTGATCAAAGAAAAGAGGGTGGAATGCACGGAAGGATTGCTATTAATAGGATATGATTCTGATAATGAAGCAAAAGAATTAAGAGCAAAATACTGTTGCTAGAAAACATGACGACAATCACAAAAAAAGCCTGAATTTTCAAATTCAGGCTTTCCTTTTTAAATACTAGTTGCTTTATAAACAACTCCAGCGGAATATCATCAAAACAATTGATATATCATCCCTCGGGGATTTAGTAATTCAATTAATAAGTATCTGCAACAATACTATTAATTTTAACTCGAGATCTAATATCTGCTAAAGACTGCTCTACTAAAAGTTTTCCGTCTCTGAAAACTTCCTTCAATTCGCCTTGTTTTTCTTCTTCCCAGAAAACATTATCCGTTAAATGATATACACCATCAATCAAATCAATTTTCATCAATCCTTTGGCTGATTTTTTAGTTCCGTCATCTG
The DNA here is from genome assembly GCF_048514875.1 of Flavobacterium sp. T12S277. Classification (NCBI taxonomy): domain Bacteria; kingdom Pseudomonadati; phylum Bacteroidota; class Flavobacteriia; order Flavobacteriales; family Flavobacteriaceae; genus Flavobacterium; species Flavobacterium sp. T12S277. The sequence continues at coordinate 113,326 of NZ_JBLYEG010000002.1, forward strand.
TGATCGGATCTTTAAAAATAGCTCTTCCTTCTCCGTCAACTTCTCCATAGGTGGCTTTCATCGCAAAACCAAAAGTATCTCTGGTGTTGTATTGATACGTGAATGAACCAATTCCCAAAACAACGTTGGTAGAAGCAAAACCTTTTTCTTTTAATCTTTCGCCAATCTGAGTTGCTCTGGCTACGGTAATACTATCCCCGTAAATAGCCCCAATTTGAGGAATAAGCTCTTTATATCCTTTTGCATTAACAACGCCTCCAAAAACGTCCCAAAGCAGCTCAATTACCCCTTTTTTCTCTTCTTCGGTTTTTCCGTTTGGATTACCGCAAATAATATCCACCGGATCTCCACTATCAGGACGGATCACTACTTTACCTTCTCTGGCAACTATATCTTCTTTTAATCGCGGCAAATAATCGGTAAGCACTTTCCATAAGTCCCAGGTATCCGAAACGATAGAAACGATTCCTTTTGGATATACTTCTGTCACCAATCTTTTGAAAGTTTCGCATTCGCCTTCGGTCGTTCCCATGCACATTACAGAATGCTCTGTTGCCGCAACCGAACCTGCGATTAATTCCGTATCGGAATTAGCCTTGTAATATTCTTCAAAAAAGTCAATCACCGGAATGGTGTCTGAACCTGTAAAGCTCAACAAATGTCCAGCAGCAGAAGTAATTGCAGCTTCAATTCCACCCATTCCTCTCATAGAAAAATCATGTGCCTGCCAGTCTACAAATTCAGGAACAGAAGAAGTTTCGTCGGCAAATTTGTCCAATACTTTTCGATATTCTTTAGCAATCGTAGCAGAGTTACAAGGCAGCCATACTACTGCAGACAATAAAGTTTCAAAATAATTCGTCAGCCAGAAAAATTCCGGAAGTGTGTTGTACATGGTAAACATTGGCACTCTTAAAGGTACGCTTACCCCTTCTGGCAACGCTTTAAATACCATCGGAATATATCCTAAATCGTGTAAATCCTCGATATGTTTGGTTCCAACCTGATTTTCACCTAAATAATTATTGATTCTGCGAGCGTATTTTTTAACCACTTCCTCTTTAGGCTGTTTAAAAAAATCGGCTTCAAAATCATGAATAATATATTTTTTGATGAAATATTGCAATCCGAAAAACACAACTTCTTCCAAACCTTCGATTCTTGATTTTCTTGGTGTCCAGTTGGAGTATACTAGTGTGGTTTTATCCGGATATTGTCTTCTGTGGTCAACTTTGTAACCGTCGGTTAATAATAATGGGTTCATAAAATTTCTTAGTTATTTTTTAAATTATTTATTTCTTCCTTTTTCATTTGAATAAAGCTGTTGTACGATATCACTTTGCCAATATCTTTTTGTTTCGACATCAAGACAGGTTAATTTACCATAAAAACCAGCCCCGGTATCAACATTCCACACATTGCAACCTTGCATTGGAATCTCTATATTATAATGAAGGGTTGGCGTGTGACCAATATAAATCTCGTTATAAAGTAATAATCTTTTCGGATAGGAAAGCGAATTTTTTTGAATTCTCTTATCCATAGTCAAAGCCATTTCCCACAACGTCCTATCCCACGAATAATTGGTTTTGTAATGTTCTTTCTCCGGACCATGCATCGATGAAAAACCGGCATGAATAAATAGATTGTTGTTTTCGTCTACAAAGTAATCCTTCATGGTATTGAAAAAATGACGATGTTTTTCTTTTTCTGAAAATTCAATATCGACATAACTCTCTATAGTCGATTTTCCTCCATGCAAAAACCAAATATCGTTTATAACCTCATCCTCTAACCATTCCTGACACCAGACATCATGATTACCTTTGATAAAAATACACTCCTGTTTTTCAGATAAATCAATAAGAAAATCAATTACTTGTTTTGATTCACTCCAGCCGTCTACATAGTCTCCCAGAAAAACAAACCGATCCTTTTCTGACCCATCCATTCTTTCCAATAACTGAATTAATGCTTTTAATCCGCCGTGAATATCCCCAAAAACAAAGGTTCTTTTCATGATTTAATTAAACTTATTATCGAGAGCTGCATCTAATTTTATTAGAAAATCTTTTCCAAATGTATCATTCTCTAAACCTTCGTACAAAAATGCAGGTAAAGTTTTATCGCAATTTTCTTTGTTACTCAAAATCGCCATGCGTAAGGCGGCAACCGTATCGGTATCTCCACCATAATCTATACTTGTTTTCAGGCAATCTTTCATAGAAGTGGCTTCCGAAACGATTTTAATGACCGCTTGTGTCGTTGGATAACCGTGCATATCAATTGGTGAAGTAATCCTGTAGGTTTCATTTTCCTTTAGCGTTTCATTCAAAAATGATATCAGGGTTGATCCATCCCCTAAATTGTATTTAAAGTAGTGAACAGCCAACGCAATACGCTTCGCACAACTGATCCCTTCAACTGTATAATGGGAAGTTCTTGCCTGAATTTCGCAGAACTGCATCAATTGATCGATATCCTTTAAGTAGCCAATACTGTAAGCTCTCATGGCAGAACCGTTTCCGCTACTTCCTTTATCGATTGTTTTGATAAAATCAATTCCGCTCTTACTGGCGTCCAATGCATTGTAAACTCTGTCGGAATACCCTCTTCTTTTATCTCTGTGAAAGACCTCAACAAATTTATCGGCCACTTTTACTTCGTTCCAGTTCTCGTCCTCTAACAACAATTCCGAAATTGCAATTGCCATCTGAGTATCGTCTGTATATCGTTTATAAATTTCGGTATAAAGTCCGTGTTTATGATATTGGGTTAAATGGTTGTTTTGAGCAATAAAATTCAGATCCCGAAATTCAAAACCTGCACCGTATGCATCGCCTATTGCTGCTTCTAGTATCATAATGAGTTGTGTTTTATAATTTAAAATGGCGGCTGATACTTTTTACGATTTGAATTCTATGTACTTTGCCGGTACCTCAGCAGTCAGCCAAACATTATTTTCGGACAAATAAAATTTAAATCCGTCTTTGTACATGGCACCGCTTCTTACGGTCAGAATCTGTGGAGCGCCACGTCTGCTTCCCACTTTTATCGCAGTTTCTTTGTCTTGGGAAAGGTGTACGTGCTGACGGCTCATTTTTTGTAAACCTTCACGTTTTATGCTTTCCATAAACTTTCCAACGGTTCCGTGGTAAAGAAACTCTGAAGGTTCGGCCTCATTCAGGTTCAGTTCGACTGAAATCGAATGTCCCTGACTGGCTCTGATTTTTGTTTTGTCTTCATTAAAAGCAAAACGTTTTTTATCATTGTTTTCTACCACATAATCCAAAAGTTCGACGTCTAATTTGTTTCCCTTTTGAGAACATTTCGTAATTAGTTCTTCTACATCTGCCCAACCGTTTTCGTCTAATTTTAAACCTATCGTTTCCGGTGAGTGTCTGAGTACCAGACTCAGAAATTTACTCACACTTTTTGCTATTTTTTCATTCATATTTTTTAATTTTTTAACGTTAAAGACAATCGTTCACACAAATCATCAATATCGTTTTTTCTTGCTACTCCCAAAATCCACTTCTGAGGAATGTTGTCAATTCCATAGTAAATACCTGCCAAACCACCTGTGATAGCAGCGGTTGTATCGGTATCTCCACCTAAGTTTACGGCTTTTAAAACGGTTTTCTCGTAGGAGTCCCCATTTAAAAAACACCATAAACTAGCTTCTAAACTATGAAGAACATAACCTGACGACTGGATTATATTTTCGGGATATTCAGCTATATTATTCTTTAAAATCCTATCAAACAATTGAAGTTCAAGAGGACTGTATTTCTTGTCCTTTAAAAATTCGACAAGAATACCCTGCATCTTTGTATATGCTTCTGTCTTATCACTGCCTTTTAAAAGTTCTAAGCAATACACAACGTAGATAAAACAGGCAAATCCTGATCTAAAATGGGCATGGGTAATAGACGATACTTCTTTTACTTTTTTATAAATGACTTCGATATCTTTTTCTTTTTTGAGATAAAAGACTAAAGGTAAAATTCTCATCAAAGAACCATTTCCGTTATCCTCTTCAAAAAAATTCCCTGAGAATCTAGCAGATTCACCTTTTACCACTCTCGCTAAAGAATATCTTGTTGAGCCTCCAATATCAAATACTTTGTGGTGCGCTCCCCAGTACCCTTCCTGCATCCATTTTACAAAAGTTTGCCCCATGTTCTCTATGTCATAGCCCGTACACAAACTTTCGGCAGTACAAAAAGTCAATGAGCTATCATCGCTCCACGTTCCCGGAGGCTGATTCCAACACATATACCCCATCATATCTAAAACAGGGTTTTCACTCAAAGTATCTCTTGATTTAAATTCAACCGGAACACCCAGCGCATCACCAACCGCTACACCAAACAAGCCCGATTTAATTTTATAATCGTAATCATCTTCTGTTATATCATTATAAATTCTGAAATTCTCTTCATCAAAACAAACGAAAACAATTTTCTCGAATTGATTTTTTAATTCAAAATTATTGATAGTATTAATCGCGATTTCGGCCGCCAGGTCTTTTGGGAACTTATAGATACCTGTACTTATATTAGGAAAAGCAATTGTTTTTATATTATTTGCGATCGCCAATTCTAAAACACTCAAATAGCAATTTTGCAACAATTCGACTTCGAGACTTTTACCTCCATTCCAGACAGGTCCAACGGTATGAATCACATATTTTGAAGGCAAATCACCAGCTGTTGTTAGTACAGCATCGCCCACTTTACATCCACCTTGTTTGTTTCGAATTTGAATACATTCCTCTAAAACCGCTTTTCCACCTTTTCTATGAATAGCGCCATCGACTCCGCCACCGCCTAATAAGGAAGTATTCGCTGCGTTTACAATTGCGTCAATCTGAATTTCAGTGATATCTCCTTTTAGAATTTCTACAATCACTTTTTAAATCTATTAAGTTTATCTCTTAGTTCAATATTCTCAGTTACCAAAGAACGATCCGTAAAATGTACATTCAATACACCTATTCCATCAACTATATTAGCGTTAAAATCAACTAAATCTTCAGAAGGAATCCAAAGTTCGTTATGATTTTTGTCTCCAACATTCTGAACTTCATATTTCTCTAAAAATGCAGTTTTAACCTCAAAAGCAGTAACGATTCCAATAAACCCGGAAAACTCATCAACTGTATTCCACTCAAAAGCTATTTGTTCAGCATATTTCTGATTGGTTACCGGATAAAAAATAGGTTGCCAGTCCAATCTTGGAGGAAATGATACATAACCTGTCTCGGCAATTAACTCCATTTCTTTCAATCCTACCGGACGATATAATCTTGTTGTTTCCATAATCTAATTATCTCAATTCATCCCTAACTTCCATCAAAGCAAAACCTAACAAATTTAAACCTTTCCATTTAGCAGGATTCAAAACATCTTTGTGATCACCAGCCATACCAATTCCCCAAATAGCATCAACCGGACTGGCTTCTACAATAATTCTGTCGTTTGTATTTAGTAAAAAAGTTTTTAGTTCTTGATTTTGACTGAATTTATGATAATTGCCTTCTTTCACAATGTCAAATCTGGCAGCTAACCAAAGCGTTTCATTATAATTCTTCACTTCTCGTCCTAACTTTTTAGCTTCGGCAGGAGAATTAGCTTTAATAATTTTTGCTAAAACTTCGTTATCTTTAAACAATTCAGCCTTCTTAGCCATCATCCAGTGTTCGGCAGTTTTGTAAGTCACTTTATCAACGGTAAAAGCACTTAACCACCACTGACTGAAACAGGTTTTCGAAATGCTTCCGTCGTTTGTTGGCTGGTGTCCCCAAAAAAATAAAAATTTACTTTCCGGAGCTATAGTATTTATATTGTATTTCATGTTTTCTGTTATTGAAACAAAGATGTGATTTCTTTGTTTTTTTGTTTCAGGTTTCAAGTTTCAGGTTCACTATATAACTTGAAACCTGAAACTTGAAACTTTTTAAACTAATTGATCCAATCCAATCACCTGAACGCTTTCGCCTTCGAAATCTTTTACGGAATTGGTGGTAAAAATAGCGTCGAAGCAATTTAAAACTTCGAAACCTTTATTGAAAATTCCGTGGCTTACGGCCAGGTATAATTTTCCTGCATTTTTCTTTTTTAACTCTTCAGCCAGTCCTACGAAAGTTCCTCCTCCGTCACAAATATCATCCACAATTAAACAATCCATTCCGTTTAGATCGTCTTCGTATACTTTGAAACCAGATAGTCTTCCGGTTTTTACATCACGGCTTTTGCTGCATTCTACCACCTCAATACCGCCAAGAAATTCAGAAACTTTGTAGATTTTCTTTAAAGCGCCACCATCCGGAGAAATTAATTTTACGTTTTCTCCAATTACTTTTAAAACTTCTGCTATAAAAGTATGATTAGGGATCACTTCACAATTGTTTACCAATGCCGGAGTCACTTCAGAGTGCGCATCAAAAACAAACACTTTATTCAACTGAAGCGCATTGATGATATCAGCATATACTTTTACAGATAAAGATTCGCCTTTAATCATAACACGATCCTGTCTGGCTGCCGGGAAGTAAGGAATGAACAAATCAATTACTTTAACCTCCATTCTGCGCAAAGCGTCTACTGTGATGCACAATAAACCTAAATCGTTGAATGAATTTAATCGGTGTGTAATGGTTACTTTTTGTGTAGGATCAAAATCAGGGTTAATTTTGATATGAGGCTCTCCTCCTGAAAATGTAAAGCTTTGGAATTTTATTTCTTCTTTATTAAGAATTGGAGTGAATTTTGGGTCTAAATTAAGTATCATAGTTTTTTAGTTTGCGTTAATTATACGCAAATATAGATCAATATATTTATTAAACAATTTATTTTGTGTAAAATTTACGCAAACTTTATTTCGAAGTGAAATCCTTTTTCGATTAACACTTTATATTTCAAGTCATTAAACCTAAAAAGTTTTGCAGGACGGCCGCTTTTTACGGGCGAAAAATGATCGGTTTGATCTAGAAAACCATAGCTGAGTATCTTCTTTCTGAAATTTCGACGGTCTATTTCTTTCTCCAAAATGGTACAATAAAGGTTCTCTAAGTCGGAAAATAGAAATTCTTGTGGAAGTAAATCAAAGCCAACCGGTTCATAAGTCAGTTTTGCTTTTAGTCTTGCAATCGCTTTTTCTACGATTAAATTATGATCGAAAGCCAGAGCGGGAATCTCGTCTATTTTGAACCATTGCACTCGTTCGGCATCAGTATCGGCTTTAATTTCCAGACCTGAAGCGTCTACTAAAGCATAATAGGCAACCGAAATGACACGATTTCTGGAGTCCCGGTTAATATCATCTCCAAAAGTATACAGCTGTTCCATATAAGTAAGCCGAACATTGGTCTCTTCGTGCAACTCTCTGATAACCGCTTCACTTAAAGATTCGTCGTGTTTTACTAAACCGCCTGGCAAAGCCCAATACTTTTCGGCAGAGCCAAACTTTTGCTCAATTAAAAGTACATACAAACTGTTGTTCTTATATCCAAACACAATGGCATCAACCGCAATCCGAATATTTTGAAAATTCTCCATATCTAAAAAATCATATCTCACAAATATAACGAATGAGAGCCAATTTTATAATCTATCGCCTAAGCAATAAATCATAAAACTGACTCTCATCACTATCCTTTTTCTTTCTGCCTGTCTAATTTATTGTTACTGTTCTTTTTGGAATAGACGTACAATCTGCCCCATTTTTTGCAACAGTAACCTCTGCTTTCACTTCATACGTTCCTGCTGCCGGGTAAATATGCGTAGTACTGGTTCCGGTTCCGGTGGTACCGTCTCCAAATGTCCACTTTACCCCCACTAAAGTCCCGGTTCCGCTATATCCAACGGAATAGTTCATTAATTTCGGATTAGTAGCATCAGTTGAATTATGTAGTTTTACAAAAATTGCTTCTCCCAGGCAATCTACGATCTCCTCAGCGTCGTCTTTGCTGCAGGAGTTCGCCGCAAAAAACACCAGAGCAAGCATTAAAATTGATACTATCTTTTTCATTTTTATTTTTTTTAAGAATTTATTTATCAAAATTATTCTATAAAAATACAGAAAACAATGATTTTCATCATAATCGGTTACCAAAAAACAATTTTAACTCTTTGGAGATAATTTCAAAAAACGAATTCAAGTTATTGTTTTTAGCGGTCAGCAGATACACATACTCTTCCGGTACATGAAAACTGTTCCATAACAATTGTAGTTTATTCTCTGTAATGTATTTTCTCGCATTGCAATTCCAGGTAACCGCAACCCCTTCATTATCGGATAACATTCGGAGCATTTCAGATTCAGAAGGAATAATATAATTTGGCACCATCGACGGCCTTTTTTTATTGAAAGCATGCAGCCAGAATAATTTTATGTGCGGAATTCTCGCATCATGGCTGTACCATTTTTGCTCATTCAGCCACTGCTCTACTGCTGTATAATTATCCGCCTTCAGTTTCTGACGAAATTCAGTCGCATCCAAACGTACCGGCGCCACCATGATTAGCTTAATTTTTCCCACGATTTCATAGATCGTATCAAACGTATCATACCTTTTTGTGGTGATTGCAAAATCAAGTTTTTTAGCATCCACTAACTCAAAGAGCACATCGTTTTCTGCAAAAGTAAAATCGATTAAATCAAACTTAGAGATCAGCAGATTTCCAATACAATTAAAAAGATTCCTCGAAATACCAACCGAAATTAATCGGGTAGCATCTTCTGCTTTTGCGCGAAAAGTACTCTCTACATTTTCAAGCCGGTCAAGGGCATCTATGATTAAATTATTGAGTAACTTAGCGTATTCCGTTGGTTCTACGCCTTTTGACTTTCGGTTAAACAATTTATTCCCAACATGGGCTTCCAGCATTGAGATTTGCTGGCTAACTGCAGGCTGACTCATAAATAACTCTTTTGCAGCAATCGAAAAATTTCCGTTTTTATATACAGCCTTAAAGGTTCTGTACCACTCCAGATTCACCATGACATAAATATATTTATAACAAACATAGTTTATTTTATTTTTACTGATATCACTTTAACCGTAAATTTGATCAAAATTTAAACTTATGAAAAAAATAGCCTTACTTACGATTATAGCATTCAGTGCTTTTAGCACCTCTGCTATAGCTCAAAAATCAACAAAAAAAGGTACCAAAAAGGTACTATTTGTTGTAACCAGCAACGATAAACTGGGGAATACCGGAGAGAAAACCGGATTTTGGTCAGAAGAATTCGCTGCACCATATTATGAACTATTAGATCAGGGTGTCGAAATCACCATTGCTTCGCCTTTAGGAGGTCAGCCGCCAATTGATCCAAAAAGTGTCGATCCGGCATCGGCAACTGCAGACACCAAACGTTTTGACGCTGATAAAACTTTACAGGAAAAATTAAAACACACCCATAAACTTTCTACGATCAACCAGAAAGATTATGATGCTGTTTTTTATCCGGGAGGTCACGGACCACTTTGGGACCTGGTAGAAGATAAAAACTCGATTGCTTTAATTGAATCTTTCTACACTCATAAAAAACCCGTTGCTTTTGTTTGTCACGCTCCGGCAGTTTTAAAAAACGTAAAAGTTAACGGTGTCTTTTTAGTAAAAGGCAAAAATGTTACCGGTTTTACAAATGCCGAAGAGGAAGCTGTGGGGCTAACCAAAGTCGTTCCGTTTTTACTCGAAGATGCTTTGACAAAAAATGGCGCCAAATTTTCGAAAGAAGCCAATTGGCAGCCATACGCTGTACAAGACGGTCTTTTAATTACAGGACAAAATCCGGCCTCGTCTAAACTGGTAGCTGGTAAATTATTGCAACAGTTAAAGTAAAAAAGGCGCTAAGGTTCTTAGGCACTTAACAAAAAAAGCTTAGAGCCTTAGTACCTCAGCACCTCAGAAACTTAAAAACACAACAATTAAAACAACAAAGATCATAAGGTTATGAATTACTAAGATTGTAAACAAAAAAACTTAGTACCTCAGTGCCTTAGCATCTTAGAAACTTAAAAAAAAATGCTAAACTTTGAATTATACAATCCGACGAATTTAATCTTCGGAAAAGGACAAATTGAAAAACTTTCTACTCTGGTTCCTAAAGATGCCAAAATCTTAGTGGCCTATGGTGGTGGAAGTATTTTTAAAAACGGAATTCACGAACAAGTCATCAACCACTTAAAGGGTTTTGATATTGTAGAATTTGGCGGTATTGAACCCAACCCGCATTTCGAAACTTTAATGAAAGCGGTTGCTGTTATTAAAGCGGAGAAAATTGATTTCATTTTAGCTGTTGGTGGCGGTTCAGTAATCGACGGGGTAAAATTCATTTCAGCGGCTGTAAATTTCGACGGAGATCCGATTGATATTCTGCAAAAACGTTTACTTATTAAAGAAAACGCTGTTCCTTTCGGAACTGTTTTGACTTTACCTGCAACGGGAAGCGAAATGAATTCAGGAGCTGTTGTTACCATCGAGGCAACACAGGAAAAACTGGCTTTTGGCGGAAGTGCCCTTTTCCCTAAATTTTCAATTTGCGACCCAACTGTCATTGCTTCGTTGCCTAAAAGACAATTGCAAAATGGTGTTGTCGATGCCTATACACACGTAATGGAGCAATACCTGACTTACCCGCACGAAGGCTATTTACAAGATCGCATTGCCGAAGGAATTTTACAAACTCTTATCAAAGTTGGTCCAAAAGTAGTTGAGAATCCAACCGACTATGCTTTGGCTTCTAATTTTATGTGGAGCTGTACCATGGCTTTAAACGGACTGATTCAAAAAGGAGTACCTTCGGACTGGGCCACCCACATGATTGGTCATGAATTAACGGCTTTATACGGAATTGATCATGCCAGAACTTTGGCGATTATCGGGCCTAGTTTGTACCAAATAATGTTTGATACGAAAAAAGAAAAACTTGCACAATATGGCCGAAGAATTTTCAGCTTAACGGGTACTGATGATGAAGTGGCAAAAGGAGCAATCGATAAAACCGTTGCCTTTTTCCATACGATGGGAATGGATACTAAGCTCTCACAATACACCGACGATTACAGCAAAACAGCCGATTTTATCGTAAATCGTTTTAACGAAAGAGGCTGGAAAGGTTTGGGAGAAAAACAATTGATTACACTTGAAAAAGTAAAATCGATTGTTGAAATGAGCTACTAAGGTATAAATTCCAAATAGAAAAATCCAAATTCCAAATTTTAAGCTCATTTGGAGTTTTACAAAAAAGGCGTTCTCACTTTCGGGGAACGCCTTTTTACAATACTAAAACAAAATTAACTAACTCAATTCTTGCTAAACTCATTAAATTCTAATTTATAAATAGTTACAACGTATTGATTGTCTTTTTATTGTACAGACCTGAAAATATTTTCTTTTTAATTTTAAACCTTCTGGAAACCATTGTATTTAATGGCGGTTTCTAAATTTCTTAAATGAGATTTTGTATTATTACTACATTATTAAGTACTTTTGCTTTAAATTATTAAAATAATGAGCGAAAATTTAAAATTTGCAGTAATTGGAGGAGGAAGCTGGGCAACGGCAATTGCAAAGATGTTATGCGTAAATCTTTCAGAAATTGCCTGGTACATGCGTAATGATGCTGCTATCGAGCACATACAGAAATACAAACACAATCCAAACTACCTAAGTTCGGTTGAATTTGATACTACAAAACTTAAACTGACGAATAATATTAATGAAGCTGTCGCTTATGCCGACTATGTGATTTTTGCAATTCCATCTGCTTTTTTAGATGGTGAATTAAAGAATCTAACAGTTTCATTGGCAGACAAAATCATCTTTTCGGCGATTAAAGGAATTGTTCCTGAGACAAGTTTGATCGTTGGAGAGCATTTTCACATTCAGTACGACATTCCCTACTACAACATTGGTGTAATTACAGGTCCTTGTCATGCTGAAGAAGTAGCATTAGAAAGACTTTCGTATTTAACCATCGCTTGCGGAGATCCTGATAAAGCACAGGTTGTTGCAAAACATTTATCCGGAAATTACATCAAAGCCAAAATTTCGGATGATATTATTGGTACCGAATATGCAGCAATGCTTAAAAACATCTACGCTATCGCAGCAGGAATTGCACACGGTTTAGGATATGGAGACAACTTTCAGTCGGTTATGATGAGTAACGGAATTCGCGAGATGAAAAAGTTCATCCGAAAAGTTCACAAAATGAAACGTAACATCAATGATTCGGCTTATTTAGGCGATTTATTAGTTACAGGATACTCTGTATTCTCAAGAAACAGAATGTTCGGAAACATGATTGGAAAAGGGTATACGGTAAAAAGCGCCATGATGGAAATGAGCATGGTTGCCGAAGGATATTATGCCACTAAAAGTGCTTATAAACTAAATCAGGGTTACGGTGCTAAAACTCCAATTATCGATGCTGTTTACGCTGTTTTATACGAAGGTAAAGATGCAAAATCGGTTTTCAAGAAATTAACGGAGTCTTTGGATTAAGTTTTTTCTTAGAAGATAGAAGCAAGAGTAAAGAAGCAAGACTACAGAACATAGATTGTAAACTTGGTTTGCCACATAAAAAAAGAGTCAGGACAGAATTAAAATTCATCTTGACTCTTTTTCTTTAATATATAGAAATCTAAACTCTTGCTTCTTTACTCTTGCTTCTATAGATCTCCGCTCTACAATCTTGCTTCTATAATCTATTTCACCATAATCCCCTCAACAAACAAAATAGGCACTTCCTCGGTATCATTTTCGTTGATTAGATTTGATTTAAAAGTAAATTTCTTGTCGTACAAAGTATTTCCAATAAAGAACGTTACCATAAACTCGTTGTTTAATACCAGTAAACTCTTTTCGACCATTTCGATTTTGACAACTGAAACTGCGGGAACCTCAACAAAGGCATGACGCAGAACAGACGTTTTTTTCATCTCTCCATCGATTGTTCCAAATGCTTTTGAAACGACCATAACGCTGTCGAGATTAAAATCACTGTCGTTTACCAGGTAGGCGTACCAAACCTTTTCCATAAAATCGTCGCTCCATTCCTGAACGGCGGCTACGAATACATTTTCTACTTCCGGTATTGTTATGTCTTTTTTCATCTATTAAATTTTAAAAACCTTTGTCAAAGCCAGAAGCTTCAACAAAGGTTTGTTTATTGTAAAGGTAATTTATAACGTAAAGTCATAGCCCTGATGGAAGCGGCATCCTTTTATTTTTTTCTTTAAAAAACAAAAGATACAGCGGACAGCAGGAAATAGCTCCTAAATATTTGCTTTAAACTGCTCTAAGAAACGAACATCATTCTCGTAAAACATACGAATATCGCCAATTTGATACAGCAACATCGCAATACGCTCTACACCCATTCCGAAAGCAAAACCATTGAATTCGTCCGGATTGATGTCACAGTTTTTAAGAACATTTGGATCCACCATTCCACAACCACCAATTTCCAGCCAGCCAGTTCCTTTAGTGATACGGTAATCGGTTTCGGTTTTTAGCCCCCAATAAATATCAATTTCGGCACTTGGTTCTGTAAACGGAAAGTAGGACGGACGTAAACGAATCTTTGATTTTCCGAACATTTCTTTCGTAAAATAAAGCAAAGTCTGTTTCAAATCAGCAAATGAGACATCTTTGTCAATGTACAAACCTTCTACCTGATGGAAAATACAGTGTGAACGTGACGAAATAGCTTCGTTACGAAATACACGTCCCGGAGAAATGGTACGAATTGGCGGTTTATGATTTTCCATATAACGCACCTGAACAGATGATGTATGCGTACGCAATAACACATCAGGATTTGTCTGAATGAAAAAAGTATCCTGCATATCACGCGCCGGATGGTATTCCGGTAAATTCAAAGCGGTAAAGTTATGCCAGTCGTCTTCGATTTCCGGACCTTCGGAAACATTGAATCCAATGTTGGCAAAAATATCAATAATCTGATTTTTAACGATTGAAATCGGGTGACGTGAACCAATAATTACTGGCTCTGCCGCACGTGTTAAATCACCAAAAACTCCTTTTACTTCTTGTTTGCTTTCCAGCTCTTCCTGAATAACTCTTACTTTTTCTTCGGCAACCGATTTTAAAGTATTTATTACCTGTCCGAAATCTTTTTTCTGGTCATTTGGAATATTTTTGAACTCTGTAAAAAGCTCTTTCAACAAACCTTTACTACCTAAATACTTAATACGGAATTGCTCTAAAGATTCTTTATTTTTATCATTAAAGGCCTTGGCTTCCTCTATATGTTCTTTTATCTTGTCTATCATCAGTCTTGCTTTGAAGGTGCAAATTTACGTAATTTTAGTTGAAAGTTAGCAGTCACAATTGCAGTTTTCGGTGAACTATATTTACAAAAATGGGGGCCGCAACTAAAAACTAGTCAATAAGTTCTCTTTCTAAAAAATAATTCACAATGGCTTCTTTCATCAAAACCGATTGTTCTCCTGCTTTTAACGACGGTAATTCTTCTTTTACTTTATAATGCGGCCAGCCATCGGCATCAAAAAAGTCAAATTCGTAAAACCCGTATGGCTCTAACAATCGACAAATAGCGATGTGCATCAGGTTTAATTTTTCATCTTTTTTAAATTCGCGGTGTACTTTTCCGAGTTCCTGAACTCCGATTAAATAAATTATAGCATCCAAATCAAGATCTTCTCCTTGCGAGAATTGATTAGACAGTATATCGACGAGCTTTTCCCATCGCTCTTTTAGTTGTGTATCTCTAGACATTGTATGATTTTTGATGGTTGATTTTAGGTCTTAGATTGCTGAAAAATTCAATTCTGAAGGGGACAGAACTACAATCTTAACTCTAAATTTTGATTTGCAAAGATACGGACTTGAAGTCCAATCCTGGTAAAAATAAATAATTATAACAACCACACAGTACTGAACGTTTAAATCATTCAGCTATTATTGATATTCGATAACCGTTTTTGAAATCACTTTATTACTACTTTTAGAAACCTTTTTTATTTCTATTGGAAAATTATCATTGTTGTACACAATTTCATAATTAGTATAGCCTGGAGTTTCACTTGTAACCGGATAAAAATATTCCGACGACACTAAATTATTAACCGATTTTCCATTAAAGCCTTCAAGTACAAAAGCAAGTCGATAATATTTATTCATAAATTTCATCGGATGGTTTTTATCATCATAAAAATAATTACTTTTTGAATTCGTCTCAGAACCGAACATAGATTCTTTACTTTTTTCCTGACTCACATTTTTAGCCTGATTAAAAGTATAAGACACTTCACTAAAAACGATGTATTTCCCTCCCTTAAAGTAGCCTGATTTTTGTGATGCAAGTATTCCGCCTGTATAAAAATATTCCGTTTTCTCATCCTGATTTTCACCCGACAAAGTATAACTTAACAAGTCTCCATTATAATAAAATGTAGTAAAATCAGTGGCTACATTATCCCTAAAATAATTCACCTTACTTATTTTATCGCCATTATATTCAAACTCAGATTTATTTTTATTATTGGACGTAACCGTTTTCAAAACATTCTTTTCATAGGCAAAATCCAAAACGTTTACGTCTGATTGCCCGGAATAATAAATAGTTTCCGTTAATTTTTTAATTAGAACTGATTTTTCAACAGGAATAGTATCTTTGCCGCCGTCCTCATTCGAACAGGAAACAAACAAAATAACACACAAAATACAAAGGCTTTTTATTAATACGCTTTTTCTCATTTTTAATCTATTTTTGCCAAAAATAGAAATATATAATCCATTTCAAAGTTAAGACCATGAGTTTTTTTGATATAATTGTTGCCGCCCTTTTAGCATTTAGTCTATACAAAGGCATTAAAAACGGACTTTTTGTAGAAGTTGCTTCTTTCATTTCTTTATTGTTGGGAATTTATATTGCCCTTAAATTCTCTTCTTTTATGAAAGAGCTTATCATGAAACACGTTTCATGGAATCCGAATACGATACAAATTACCGCTTTCATTCTGACTTTCATATTAGTGGTTATAGGTGTTTACTTCTTAGCCAAAATTCTTACCGGAATTGCCGACTTTGCTTTTCTGGGATGGGCAAATAAACTGGGCGGAGGCTTTTTCAGAATTTTAAAAACCATTCTGATCCTGAGTATTTTTATCGCTCTTTTTGAGAAAATCAATTTCAACAATACTTTTGCCAAAAAAGAAACATTAGACCATTCGATTTTTTACAATCCGGTTAAAAAAGTGGCAGCTTTCGTTTACCCTTCTGTTGAAAAGTGGTACGAAGAATTTAAAGACATTCATGCCGAAACGTCTAAAGAAACACATAAGGAAGAGTAATATTCCTGCCATTATATCTTACTAATTCAAAAAATAGCAATCTTTACAAAACACCACAACCTCAGATAATTGAACAAAATAAATTATCTTGCCTGATATTTCCAACAACCGATTTAATTTATAATCAAAACCCGTATGTTGTATTTAACCGGCATTATAATCACCTTTTTTCTGGTTGTTGTACTGGCAAGCAAAAAGAACAAAACCGAGGCCGACAAGATTCTGGCACTCTGGCTGTTTTTTACCGGCTTTCATTTATTCCTGTTCTATCTTCATTACAAGAATGATTATAGCGACTTCCCCTTTTTTCTGGGAGTAGAACTTCCGATGCCTTTAGTTCAGGGGCCCTTTTTATTTTTATACACTTCGGCGTTAACCAACCAAAATCGGTATAAAAAATTTAATCTTTTACACTTTATTCCTTTTGTAACTGCCTTTCTGGTATTGACTCCGTTTTATAATTTCCCTTTCGACGAAAAAGTGACTGTTTTCAAAAATGAAGGAAAAGGCTACGAGGTCCTGAATACTGTTTTGTATGCCGCAATATTACTTTCGGGAATTGTTTATGCTTTACTTTCCTTGCAGAAACTCGTAAAACACCGCAAGAACATCAACAATCAATTTTCGTTCACCGAAAAAATTAACCTGACCTGGCTGCGCTATTTAATTATCGGATCGAGCATCATTTGGCTCGTAGTCATTTTCTCTAACGATCAGTATATTTTTTCAGTTGTCGTTTTTTATTTGATTTTTATTGGGTATTTCGGTGTCAAACAAGTTGGGATTTTTACGAATCAACCCTTTTCCGAAAACAATCAAACTCTTATTTCAGTAGCAGAAAAAGCTGCTGTTGCCCATCCATCTGAAAAAATTAAATACGAAAAATCAACCCTCACCGCCACAGAACTTCAAACGATTCATCAAAAGCTGACTCAGCTTATGAACGACGAAAAGCTCTATAAAAATGCCGATTTAACTTTAACCGAACTGGCCCAGAAGATAAACGTTCATCCCAATACCCTTTCACAGGTCATCAATTCGGTCGAACAGAAAAATTTTTACGATTACATCAACTCCCAACGTGTTGAGGAGTTTAAAAAAACAATCCGTTTACCCGAAAATCAAAAATTCACTTTCCTATCTGTCGCATTGGAATGTGGCTTTAATTCGAAAACGGCTTTCAACCGAAACTTCAAAAAAGAAACCGGACTTTCTCCTTCTGAATATTTAAAATAATTTTCGTTTTAAACCCGACAGGTTTTTGAAACCTGTCGGGTTTGAATTTATAATTCAAAAATCAATTCTCCTAAACACATAAAAACATAGTTTTTGTAAACTCAGAAAAGGCATTTTATTTGTTTCAAACAAACATAGCTATGTGCGAAAACTTGTTTTTTGATCTCCTTTATTTTAAGATAAAAATCTATGTCCTTATGTGTTAAAAAATGAGCTCATTCCTTTAATACCTGAAATAACTTCAATTTTAAACCCGACAGGTTTTAAAAACCTGTCGGGTTTTTGAATTATAAACTGGAACCACCTTACAAGTTGGGGCGACCAGCATAGTACCACCGCGCATCTTTGCAGAAATTTAAACCAATTTATGCAATGAAAACCAAAGTACTTTACTCAGCCGTAATCGCTGTTTCAATTTTCTTTTTTATTGGATGCGAAAATGAAAATGACATTCAGGGACCTGGAAATTTAGTTCCGAAAACCGTCGATCAGGATGCCTCTATCCCTTCTATTTTTATAAACGGAACGCAGCTGCACGCTGAGGCTTTCGGAAATCCCAACAACCCCATGCTGGTTTTCCTGCATGGCGGGCCCGGCTCAGATTACAGAAATGGTCTGAATGTAAAACAACTCGCTGACGAAGGCTATTATGTGATTTTCTACGATCAAAGAGGATCCGGATTATCTAAAAGACACGACAAAAACACTTATTCTATTCCCCTTGTACTCGATGATCTTACCGAAGTCATAAAATATTACCGAAAAACCAGTACTCAAAAAATATTTCTCTTTGGACATTCCTGGGGCGCCATGCTCGCTGCGGCCTATGTTAACCAATACCCTGCAACTATCAGTGGTGTTATTCTGGCCGAACCGGGAGGTTTAAATAAAAATCTATTAGACGATTATGGCGAAATGAGCCGGAAAATAAAATTATTCTCCGAAGCCACCAGTAATTTACTGTATGTCGATCAGTTCTTGACGGGAAAAGAAAACCAGCATGAGATTCTCGATTACAAATTTGGCATTTCTACCAGTTTCTCCTATGCAAAAGGCAACAAAGAAGGTATTCCCGGGCCATCACCTTTTTGGAGAATCGGAACAACCGTTTTAGAAAGTTTTACCGATATCGCCGAAAATGATGGTTTCGACTTTACAACAAATCTAAGTCAGTATAAAACCAAGGTTCTCTTTTTGTACAGTGAGTTCAATCAATCGTACGGTTTGTCTTTTGCTCAAAAAGAAGCCGCTTTTTTCCCGAATGCCGCCATAGCCGAAGTAAAAGGAACAGGACACGAGATGATTTACTTCAAATGGGAAAATGTACATCCGCTAGTGTTGAACTATTTAAACACTCTAAAATAACCAGACGATGAAAACAATACTAGTACTAATTACCTTTATCTTATCTCTTTTCCTAACCAAAACCTATTCTCAAACTATAAACTGGGAAAATCTTAAAGAGCATCAAAAACACATTCTAAACGTAAATGCGGGCTGGGAACATAGTTTTGTTTACGGACTTGCTTACGGTTACCATCTCAAAACCAAACTGCCAATTGTAGTCGAAGCTTCTTTTTCATTGCCATCAGGCGAAACAATACCAGATGATTTTAAAAGCAAAATTGGTGGACAACTGAATCTTTACCAACTGAATCATTTCCGCTTTAATGCTGCTATTCACGGAATTTATCGTCGATACGAAAATCCGCTAGTCACCTTACAAAATTTTGGCGCCGATGCAACTGCGATTATCGGCTATTACAAACCAAAATGGTTTGTGGCCGGAGAATTTAGTTTTGACAAAGCGATTGTGACTCATTTTAAAAATTCGGCTGTCTATAAAGAAGTCTATCCCGACGTAAAAAACGGCTGGTACGAACCGTCAACCGGAGGCAATTTCAACTATGGCATACAAGCCGGATATTCCTTTCGGCGAACGGATCTCACTTTACGACTGGGAAAAATAATTACCCAGGATTTTAAAACAGAACCTCTAATTCCAATATACTTTCAACTGGGGTATAATTTAAAATTAGAATGATTTAGTTAATTGCAACAAACCCGACAGCTTTTAAAAACCTGTCGGGTTTTATTCCTCCTCTTTTTAGAGAAAATCACAGCGTATTTTAACGTTTTAAAAGCCATTTTAAAATTCAGAATTCAACTATCGAAGATCAACATTCCAGAATCCAAAACTTTGCGCTATCTTTGCGGCTTAATAACATGCTCTAAGGCAATTGCTACAGTGCAAATTTATACCCGGAAATTACTTAAACTCGTTTAGAGAATTGACATATTAAAATGAAGAAGATACGTAACTTTTGCATTATTGCACACATTGACCACGGTAAAAGTACACTGGCAGACCGCTTATTGGGCGCTACACAAACCGTTACAGCTCGTGAAGAAAAAGCACAATTGCTTGACAACATGGACCTGGAGCGTGAGCGTGGAATCACCATTAAGAGTCACGCCATTCAGATGGAATACACTTACAAAGGCGAGGAATATATTTTAAATTTAATTGACACTCCCGGTCACGTTGACTTTTCATACGAAGTTTCACGATCTATTGCGGCCTGCGAAGGTGCTCTTTTGATTGTTGATGCCGCTCAAAGCATTCAGGCACAAACCATTTCTAACTTGTATCTGGCTTTAGAGAATGATCTTGAGATTATTCCGGTTTTGAATAAAGTAGATTTACCAAGTGCTAATCCTGAAGAAGTAAGCGATGATATTATCGATTTATTAGGATGTAAATTAGAAGATATTATTCATGCTTCGGGAAAAACTGGTTTTGGTGTTGAAAATATCTTAGCAGCTATTATTGAAAAAATTCCAGCTCCAAAAGGAAATGTTGATGAACCATTACAGGCATTGATCTTTGATTCACATTACAACCCGTTTCGTGGAATCGAAGTTATCTTCAGAGTGATGAATGGTGAAATAAAAAAAGGGCAGAAAATTAAATTCATGGCTACCGGCAATGAATATTTTGCTGATGAAGTGGGAACTTTAAAACTAAATCAGGTTCCAAAAAATGTAATTTCTACCGGTGATGTTGGTTATTTAATTTCAGGAATTAAAGAAGCCAAAGAGGTAAAAGTGGGAGATACTCTTACGGATGCCAAAACACCAACAACCAATATGATTACAGGTTTCGAGGATGTAAAACCAATGGTTTTCGCCGGAATCTACCCTGTTGATACAGAAGATTATGAAGATCTGCGTTCTTCTATGGAGAAATTGCAATTAAACGATGCTTCGCTAGTCTTTACTCCGGAAAGTTCTGCCGCTTTAGGATTTGGTTTCCGTTGCGGATTCTTAGGAATGCTTCACATGGAAATTATCCAGGAACGTTTAGAGCGTGAGTTCGACATGACGGTTATTACTACCGTACCTAACGTTTCGTATTTGGCTTACACCAAAAAAGATCCCGAAACTGCATTTGTTGTAAACAATCCTTCAGACTTACCTGAACCTTCTCGTTTAGACCGTGTTGAAGAACCTTTTATCAAAGCAACCATCATTACAAAAGCCGATTTCGTTGGAAACGTAATGAGTTTGTGTATCGAAAAACGTGGTCAAATTACCAATCAAACCTATTTGACAACAGAACGTGTTGAGCTGAATTTTGACATGCCATTGGCCGAAATTGTATTTGATTT
Source organism: Flavobacterium sp. T12S277 (assembly GCF_048514875.1). Taxonomy (NCBI): domain Bacteria; kingdom Pseudomonadati; phylum Bacteroidota; class Flavobacteriia; order Flavobacteriales; family Flavobacteriaceae; genus Flavobacterium; species Flavobacterium sp. T12S277. The sequence goes on from NZ_JBLYEG010000002.1 coordinate 134,590, forward strand.
TTACGATCGTTTAAAAACAGTTTCTAAAGGTTATGCTTCTTTTGATTACTCTCCTATTGGAATGAGGACTTCAAAACTGGTAAAACTGGATGTTCTTTTAAACGCACAAACAGTTGATGCGCTTTCTGCTTTGATTCACGAAGACAATGCTTACAACATCGGTAAAAAAATGACCGAGAAATTACGTGAGCTGATTCCAAGACAGCAATTCGACATTCCGATTCAGGCAGCGATTGGTGCGAAAATTATCGCTCGTGAAACGATTAAAGCACTTCGTAAAGACGTTACCGCAAAATGTTACGGTGGAGATATCTCTCGTAAACGTAAACTTCTTGAAAAACAGAAAAAAGGTAAAAAACGCATGCGTCAGGTAGGAAACGTTGAGATTCCGCAAGAGGCGTTTATGGCTGTTTTGAAATTGAACGACTAGTTTTTTTTTAGAATATAGAAGAAAAAACAAAGAATATAGAGAAAACCTGATGATGAAAATTGTCAGGTTTTTTTGTTTAGATTTGATACAAAAAGGAAGTAAAAAATGAGAATAGAAAAAAATAAAATCATACCATATAAAAATCTAACATGTAACGATTGGAATGAATATTCTCACTATAAAGACTTAGAAAATACAATTTTCATTATCAACTTTCCAATTATCAGAAATTCAAATCCAATAATTGGTCGATACGAAGATTTTAATTTTAAAAATTGTGTTTTTGAGTATGAAATTAAAATCATAAATATTAATGATCCTAGTTTAACAATTTCCTTTTTAAATTGTAAGTTCAAAAAACCAGTAAACATTGACAACAACAATATAAAAGAAATCAATTTAATCTGGCATTATTCAGACTCTGAGAAAGATTGGCATCTAAATTCTTTCTTCGAAAGTGAAATGAGTATTTCCAGCAACAAATTTGAATTATTTTGTAAAATTAAAGGGCTGAATCAAACGCAAAGTGGTTCTTTTTCTTTTGTCGGAAATATTTTCAATTCCCAGCCAAGAGAAATTAATCCAAAAAGAGAAACTCAATATGAAGTTTGCAACATCGAAAATTGTAATTTATTTAACGGAAGTTTCAACAACAATACATTTTACATGCCCTTTAGTTTTAAACACAATATATTAAAATACAATTCTGAATACTCAGGTCATAGTTTTATAAATAATCTTTTTCAAAAAAGTTATTTTTCATATACTGACTTTGGAAACAAAGCTAAATTCAACAGATGTGATTTTTTAGGAACAACTTTATTTGATCATGTTAAAAGCTCAAACCAGGAATTTGATAGCTGTAAATTCAATGGATATACTCATTTCAACAATGCAAAAATTTCAAATCTATCAATTTTATATTCTAGTTTTAATAGGCCAACTTCTTTCAACGAAGCAGAATTTGACATTCTAAAATTGTTTGAAGCAAAATTTATTAACGGCGTTTATTTTGATGAAATGAAAATAAATAAAGTTTTGGACAGATCATACTTAAAAGACAAATCTAAGATTTCGGACTGGAAAAAAACTTTGCGAACTATAAAGCAAGAGTCGCAAAAACTAGAAAATAAAATTGATTTCAATAATTATAGAAATTATGAGCTTGCAGCCCATTACGAAGAATTAAATATAGGCACAAATTTCAAAGACACATCGATTCTTTGGGCAACAAAATGGTCCTCTAATTTTGGAAACTGGTTTTGGGCGTTAGGATTTACAGTAGTTTCTGGATTATTTTGGTTTTCAATTTTATATCGAATTGAAAATTCAGGAACGTTTAACTTTGAAAAAATAAACGAGTATTTTGTTGGAGCCTTTAGATTTTTTCTTGTTACAGACTTTTTCAATCCATTAGAAAATGACAGAACATATTTAGATAATGGCTGGAGTTGGTTAATTTTTATCTTTGGAAAAATCTTCATTGCATTTGGAATTTACGAAATGATACAATCCTTCAGAAAATTTAAAGCTTAAAATCATCTTAATCTACTCTTGTTTCAGTACAATATCATTAAGAGACCGGACAAAGTAGGGATGAAAAATCAGGCCATTTTTTTAATCAACTATAAAAAAAGCTGCCCGACCCATGTTCTAAACAAAGGTAATCTGTCTCAATTTGGAACAGCTTTTTTATTTCTTTAAACATCAAACCTTTGTAACTTTGAACCTCTGAACCTTTGAACCTAGAAAAAAATGGACGAAACCCCAAAACGATTTGACCGAATTGTTGCCATCCTGATTCAATTACAATCCAAAAAAATTGTAAAAGCACAGGAGTTGGCCGATCGCTTTGAAGTGAGTTTGCGAACGATTTATAGAGACATTCGAACGCTGGAAGCCTCAGGAGTCCCTATTTACAGTGAGGCCGGAGTGGGTTACGCCCTGATGGACGGTTACAGATTGCCCCCGGTTATGTTTACACGTGAAGAAGTAAGCAGCTTTATTGCCGCCGAAAAACTAATGCAAAAATTTACCGATCCGTCTCTTGGAGCACATTATGCATCGGCTATGTATAAACTGAAATCTGTTTTAAGAAGTACCGATAAAGACTGGCTCTCCAATATCGAATCACGAGTTGTGATGAATACCGCTGAACCTTTGTTTAATGATAATTCGCCGAATACTTTAGCGCTTCTTTTTGAAGGTATTGCCGAGAAAAAACAACTTTTGCTTTCGTACAAAACCTACGAAACAGATACTGCTACACAAAGAAACATAGAACCGGTAGGCGTTTTTCACGACAACAACAATTGGTATTTTTTAGGATACTGCCATTTACGACAGGATTATCGTCAGTTTAGAACAGACAGAATTCAGGGTATTCGCAAAACAGACTCTGATTTTACAATCGAACACAATGCTTTAGAAACCTATATCAATAAAACAGAAACCTGCCCAACAACAAAAGTTCGCATCTTAATTGATAAAAAAATTGCCCGTTATCTGTCTACTGAAAAAAAATACCACGGTTTTATCTCTGAAAAAGAAGTAGACGGAAAAATAGAAATGACTTTTATGTCACGTGATATCGAAAACTCATTTCCACGCTGGTTTCTCATGTATGGAGACTATGCTACTATTCTGGAACCGGAAAGGCTCAAAACCACAACACTGCAATTACTGGAAATCAACCGAAAAAGACTTTTATAAAAAAAAACACCTAAAGATGAGCTTCATCCTTAGGTGTTTTTCAAATCTATTGTTTCTCTTTTACCACATTGTAAAAATTGTAATCGGTATTGGAAGCATCGGTAATACCTATATTTCTTCCCATCGTTACAATTTGACCTCTGTGATACGTTCCGTGATTCACCACCTGCAACAAGTAATCGCTGACAGGCAAATCACACTGAAACCATGGATTTTCAATTTTGATTGTTTTCAACAACTGTTCGTCTGATAATGATGTGATGAATGCCGCTAATTTTGCAGAGGTGTTCAATAAACCCTCAAATACTTCATCCTTATTTAAATCAGTACCTTCCCTTCTTTCGGGCTGAGGTATTTCAGCTATTACCGAAAACCAATATTCTTCGGTTTCCCAAATATGGTTTAATGTTTTAACAATACTTGTATAGCTTGAAAGAACTTCTTTATGCAGCAATTCGTCTGTTTTTGTTGAAAGCCAGTTCACAAATTGCTGATTGACCCATAAATTATAAGCTGCATAATTGGTCATAATTTTTTTAAAACTCATACCGTTTGATTTAAATTTGAATAAAGATAGAATAAAATTTATTTAACACTTCTGATCACTACTGTCTCTCCCAGAAAAAAGGAGGTTCGATATTTAAAGCTCTTAAATATACGTAAGCTTGTCCACGGTGATGTACTTCATTGTCAACAAAATACAAAACATTTTGGATTATAGGAAATTCATATTGACCAAACAGATTGAATGTTTCACTAAAATCTTCAATCGACAATTGTTTCCAATATTCGTTAATTTCAGCTGTGGCCTCGTCCCATTTTTCAAGATACTGCGCTTTAAAGATCAATTTTTCAGATGCTTCTGTATAAGGTTTGATCTCTTTATTTACAATTCCTTTTAATGCAGGAGCTGCAATAGCTAAAAGTTCGTCTGTCAACTGCGCGAAAGTTCGCATTCCTCCAATCGAAAATTCAAAAAAATCTTTCTCCGGAAATGCTTCAATCACACGACGTGTAAGTGCGCGATGTCCTTGCCAGTGGATCAATAAATCTTCAGGAGTAATTACTTGGGCTGCTAATGTTTTCATAGTTTTAAAGTTTTAATTATTTCTTACTTCAAAAGTATTGAGGGCCGGTGACAACAGTTTGTCAGCAGGAAATAAAAAAATAAAAAATTTTTCATTTTCTCTTGTATAGATGCGATTCTCTGCAGATAAAGAGGGCGTTCCCAGAGAACATCTCCCTAAATTCGATAAAACCTTTGTACCTTTGCGCCTTAGAAACTTTGGAACTTAAAAGAAATGATCGAAGATAAAAATCCGCAGCGTACCAGTATAGCACAATTAGGTGAGTTTGGTCTAATTGAACATTTAACCAAAAATTTTGATGTTACTCAGGAATCTACCCTGAAAAGTATAGGCGATGATGCCGCTGTTCTTGATTTTAAGGACAAAAAAGTAGTGGTCTCTACCGATTTATTAATTGAGGGAGTACATTTTGACCTGGCGTATATGCCTTTAAAACATTTGGGATACAAATCGGTTGTGGTTAACCTGTCCGACATTTGTGCGATGAATGCAAAACCAACGCAAATAACGGTTTCTGTGGCAGTTTCTAACCGTTTCCCACTAGAAGCCTTAGAAGAATTATTTGATGGCATTACACATGCTGCAAAAGAGTATAAAGTTGATGTTATTGGTGGCGATACTACCTCATCGCAAAAAGGACTAATTATTAGCATCACCGCAATTGGTGAAGCCAATGAGGAAGAACTTGTTTACCGAAATGGCGCCAAAGGAACCGATTTACTTGTCGTTACCGGAGATATAGGAGCCGCTTATATGGGATTGCAGGTATTGGAGCGTGAAAAACAAGTTTTTCAGGTCAATCCAAACAGCCAGCCAGATCTGGACATGTACAGCTATTTGATCGAGCGCCAGTTAAAACCTGAAGCCCGAAAGGACGTTCGCACCTTATTACATGCACTTGAAATTAAACCTACAGCAATGATTGATATTTCAGACGGATTATCTTCTGAAATTATGCACATCTGCAAACAATCGAAAGTGGGTTGTAATTTGTATGAAGACAAACTTCCGCTGGATCCTCAGTTCATCTCGACTTGTGAAGAATTTAATATCGACAGTACAACAGTTGCGATCAATGGCGGTGAAGATTATGAATTATTATTTACCATCGACATCAATGATTTTGACAAAATAAAAGGAAATCCGAACTTCTCTATCATTGGACACATGGCCGATGAAAGCGAAGGAGTGAATCTGGTAACGCGTGCCAACACAAAAATTGCTTTAAAAGCTCGTGGTTGGGATGCCTTGACCGAATAGTTTTTTTAGTCGCAGTTTTCAGTTACAGTGTTTAATAAAACCACTAACTGAAAACTGTGACTGCGACTGAAAACTGAGACCGAGACTAAAATAAAAAAATCCAAATTCCGGAAACATAACCGGAATTTGGATTTTTTTTATTTGAAATTTCCTTGCCTATAAAAGCCCTTTGCATTTTGCCTCTTTGACTAAGTCGTCATCAGAACCGCTTTTCACTTTAAGCAGCTCCTTAAGTCCTGTTTTACGCTTTTCGATGGCATTGACAGAAATTGGAATGTATTGCGGCATATCTTCCAGCAAAGTCCCTTTTGACAAATGAAATAAAATCTGCTTGTCAAACTCATCAATTTCAATTGAATTATGAGTCGACTGATTGAGCATCTTTTGAACGGACTGGCTGTAGTATTTATCACTTTTCATGACTTTATCAAACGCGAAAAGCAATTCATCAAAAGTGAGGTCATTTTTAATGATTAAGCCATTGGGGCTAATCGTTCGGATGATTGTTTTAATTTTTAATAATTCGGTATACATGGTAAGCAGAATTATTTTGCATTTTGGCATTTTCTTCAGGAGTAACTTCGCCAGATCTTCACCCGAAAAAATATCTTTCTCTTCATACGGGGGCATGCTGATGTCTAAAAAAGCAACGTCAAATTCCGGAGTCTGAACATCTTCGATTAAATCATATCCCGATTTACAATCGTGGGCCTGCAAAATAAGAAACTCATATTGTTTAGGATTGTAGCGTGTAATCGCATTTTTATATCCTTCAATAATAAAGGGATGATCGTCAACAATTAAAATATTTTTCCTAATTAACTGAGGAACCGGGGCGTTGGGGTCAATTGTCATGTATGCTGTAGGTTTATTTTTTGATCTATAGGAATTTTAACCACTAAAAGAGTTCCTTCTCCTTTGACTGATTTTAAAGAAACGACACCTTTACATTCTGCAGCTCTGTATTGAATATTATGCAATCCTATTCCGTTCTTCGTTGTCTTGGTATTAAAACCAACTCCATCATCAGCAATTGACAGCACCAGATGGTCGACCTCGCTTTTAAACTCAACCACAATGGTAGTTGCCTCCGCATACTTATTGCAATTCTGAAGTGCTTCCTGAACAATTCTGTATAAATTAATTTTTACGGTATTACTCACCAGTTCCCATTTAATATTGGAATCAAAAGAGCTAACTAATTTTGTACCATAGGTGTTTCTCTGATCCTCAAACAATTTGTTTAAAATCGCGATAAAATTATTAATTAATTCTGATTTCTCTCTGTTTAAATCATGCGAAATCTCACGTATATCTTCTTCAATTTTTTTCAGTTCCTCGAGGTACTTTTTCCTCTTGGGAGCTGCTTCCAGTTCGTCTACTTTATCTAAACTGTCAAGGCTGATTCTAACACCAAACATTCTTCCCAAAACACCATCGTGTAAATCCTGTGCTACTTTTTTCTTTTCTTTAATTCGGGTCTGTTCAATATCATTTTGCTGCAGAATCATCAAATTATAGATGTCTTCGTTGGCCACTTGCTGCTGTTGTTTAAAAAGTAATTCCCGGTGTCTGGCCTGCTGTGTTTTGTAAACGTAGAAAAACAAACCAATCAGGGTACAAATACTGAAAACATAGATTAAGGTTTTATTCTTTTCCTGTAAGCTTGAATTTTGATCTTTTATTTCGTTGGTTTCATATTGAATTCTGGAGAATTTCTCTCCAATAATCCGCTCCTCTCTTACCACTTTTTCATTAATCTCTATATATTCCTTTGAATATTTTGGAGCATTTTCAGGATCGACAATAGCAATCTGTTTAAGAGCATCTAAGGTATTTCCTAATTTATTTGAAACCCGGGATAAATTTAAAGCCTGTTTTGAAAATTGAAAAGCTCTTAAGGTATCTTTCTTAAACCAATAATATTCAGACAAATGTATTTTATTCAATATAATTCCGGACGTGAGCTTTAAACTATCTCTAATTTTCAATGCCTCATAAAATTGATCCGGAAGTCCGTCAAACTCTTTTGATTTAAACTTAGCATAAGCCAGATTGTCTAAAAGCATTGCATACAAGGTTGGCCCCTCTACAAATAAATTTCCCTGCATCAAACCTTTCCTAAAATAAATTTTTGCCTTTTCGTAATCCTCCATACTTAGATAAACAAAGCCTATGTTGTTTAAGGAAGTCGCTTTTAACTGTAAATCTAATGGGATTGTTTTATCTTCTAAAATAGTCAGTGCCTTATTATGAAACACCAATGCTTTATCATATTCTGTTCGTTCGTTATACAATATACCTAATAAATTATAACAATCATAAAGCTGATTATTAACGTCTTTCTTCTTTTTTAAAATTTGAAGTGCTTTAAAAACCATTATTTCACTTTCGAAATAATCGGCTTCACTAAACTGCAAATCTGCCTTGAGTAAAAATGTCTTGGCAAGATTAAGGTCGTCATTAATCTTTAAGTATATTTTTCCTGCTGCAAAATAATTTAAAAAGGCGCTATCTGAAATCGTTTGTGAGCGATAATAATCGCCCAGGTACGTATAGACCTTGGCAATACTGAATGAATCTTTGCTGCTTATGGCACGTTCCAGAATTAACTTTGATGTTTTTTTATAGGCTTTCCAATCGCTCATGTTATAATAACGATTCGCCACCTTAAACAAATTCACTCTATTAAGCGAGTCATTCTTTTGCGCTATAATGATATCAAAAGCTTTCTGATTGTAGTTTTGCTTATAAGCCAAAGGCAAATTAGCATCATTAGCCAATGAAAAATAGATAGAGAGGCTATCTATTGAAGAATTTTCATTTTTATCTTTCTCTGTTTTACTGGTACAACCCAACAAGATAAGAGATAAAAATAATAATATCGCGTGTGTGTGTTTCAATTGTACCTCTGATTTTTACCAAAAATACTAAAACTATAGACATAAAAAAAGGCTGTCAGAAACAGACAGCCTTTTACGATATGATTTTTTGTTTTTCTTAATCTAGTTTTATAGTAGATCTTGTTGCCTGGCTGGCAGAAGCAAAACTTTTCAATTGAATTTTCTCGCTATGAAAATCTACTTTTCTAGTAGGTCTTGTCAGTTGTCCACCGCCACCGTCAAGAGCCACTTTGTTTTTGTTGTTCGACACTGTCGCTGGGTTTGCAAATGAAGCTACCAATACTAAAGAAAATATTCCGAATACTAAAGCTGTTTTTTTCATGATTTGAGGGTATTAAATGTTTGATTTTTTGTTTTGGGGAATCATCGCATTGTGCGAATCATGGCGTAAAACTAAGCCCACATTTAAAAAAAATGAATAGGAAAAAACAGGTTTATGGTAGAACGTAGCCAATTGATAGTCAATGGCAGGCAAATCAGTGTAATCGCCTAATTTTTAGACTTCTAAATAATTTCCTACAGCAAAATCGGCAATAATTAAATCAACATTTGATTTATAGGTTTTTGAAAAAGGAATTTTTTTTGAAGAATTTCGAATATAACAGATAGAGTTTCCGTTGTGAATTCTTGCAATATAATTTTGATTGATAATGTAGCTGTTGTGAATTCGAACAAAAGGATGTGACAAAATACTTTCGAAATGTTTTAACGTTTTAAAAGCCGTTATCATTTCACCTGAACTCAAATAAATATCTGTAGAGTTGTTATCCGCCTGAAAGTAACTGATATCATTGGCATTGATGTACCGATAGTCGCCATACGATTTCACGCATAAAATAAGCGGTTGCTCGGCATCTTTAACAGGTTTTGCAAACAACTCACTCAACGGGGTACTCTCTTCCTCCATGGGCTCAGCCTCATTTCCAGGAAGTGTTTTTTCGAGTTTCAAAATGGTTTTCAATACATCTGACCGTAGGACGGGCTTTAATATATAACCAAAAACACCATACTGAATGGCCTCAAAAGCCAAATCTTTCTTTGTAGTTGTAACGACTATCTTCGGAATAAGAACTAAAAAACGATGCAGTTCATTTATAAAAGCCAGTGATAAATTACTGGATAAATCTTTGGGATCAATTTCTAAAAAAACAAGGCAGGGACGGTGTTCTAAAACCAAATTCAAACCCAATTGGTAATTCGCAGCCGATCCCGCAAAAGTCAGTTCTGAAAAACCTTCCGCAATTGTTCTGGTTTTCAAAATACTTTCCACATCATCGTCAATGATAATATACGAATACTTTTTCAATCTTACGTTCTGTTGATTTTTCATGAACCCCCTACAACTACCCCTTTAGTTTCACCAATCCTTTTAAAAAGATTTTGTCTCGCAATTTATTCGCAACTAAAAATACGAATTTCAGCTATTCTACTATTTCATTGTTAATATGTTACAAACAAATGTTAACACAAAAGGATGAAACGCAAAAATTATCGCCAAAATACACCATTTAACATTAAAAAAACCCAAACTCCGTGAAGGAATTTGGGTCTTTATATATGAGTATGAATAAAAAATTACATTTTCATCAACCAGTTTTTCATCGAAACTTCGTTTTCAATTATAGCTTTCAATTCAGAAATCTTTACACGATCTTGTTTCATTGTATCTCTATGACGAATAGTTACCGTTTCGTCTTCGATGGTTTGATGGTCTACTGTAATACAAAACGGTGTTCCAAGTGCATCCTGTCTTCTGTAACGACGACCTACTGCATCTTTTTCATCGTAAGCTACATTGAAATCCCATTTCAAATCTTCAATGATTTTTTTGGCGATATCCGGTAAACCGTCCTTTTTAACCAAAGGCAATACTGCTGCTTTTGTTGGTGCCAAAACAGCCGGTAATTTCAACACTGTTCTTGTTGTTTGGTCTTCGAGAACTTCTTCTTGTAATGAAGTTGCGAAAACAGCCAAAAACATACGATCTAAACCAACAGACGTTTCTACTACATAAGGTACATAGTTTTCGTTTAGTTCAGGATCAAAATATTGCAGTTTTCTTCCTGAATATTCTTCGTGTGCTTTCAGGTCAAAATCTGTACGAGAGTGAATACCTTCTAATTCTTTGAATCCGAATGGGAAGTTAAATTCGATATCTGCAGCTGCATTGGCATAGTGTGCTAACTTTTCATGATCGTGGAAACGGTAATTATCTTTTCCTAATCCTAAAGATAAATGCCAGTTCAAACGTGTTTGTTTCCAGTGCTCGTACCATTTCATTTCTTCACCCGGACGCACAAAAAACTGCATTTCCATTTGTTCAAATTCACGCATACGGAAAATAAACTGTCTTGCAACAATTTCATTTCTGAACGCTTTACCCGTTTGAGCAATTCCAAAAGGAACTTTCATACGACCTGATTTTTGCACATTCAGGAAATTCACAAAAATACCCTGAGCCGTTTCCGGACGAAGGTATAAATCCATTGCAGAATCGGCAGAAGCTCCTAATTTCGTTCCAAACATTAAGTTGAACTGACGAACTTCTGTCCAGTTTTTAGAACCTGTTTCCGGATCAGCAATTTCCAATTCTTCGATTAATGCTTTTACATCTTCTAAATCTCCATTGCCTAAAGAACGGCCTAAACGCTCTCTGATTTCTTTTTCTTTCGCCAAATATTCAATTACGCGGGCATTTGTCGTAACAAATTCCTGCTCATTAAAAGCATCTCCAAAACGAGCACTCGCTTTTTCAATTTCTTTTTTAGCTTTCAGATTAAGTTTTTCTGCATAATCTTCTACCAAAACATCGGCTCTGTATCTTTTCTTTGAATCTTTATTATCAATTAATGGGTCATTAAACGCATCAACGTGGCCTGAAGCTTTCCAGGTTGTCGGATGCATTAATATTGCAGCATCTAAACCGACAATATTTTCATTCATCTGAACCATTGATTTCCACCAATATTCACGGATATTCTTTTTTAACTCGACACCATTTTGTGCATAATCATACACTGCACTCAATCCATCGTATACTTCGCTTGACGGAAAAATAAATCCGTACTCTTTTGCGTGCGAAACCACATTCTTAAATATATCTTCTTGTTTTGCCATAGTGATGCAAAAATATAAAAAGTACGTTTAAAAAAAAGAAAAATAATAAAGTTTGAAGCAATCATTTGGTTATTTTTGTAACTAAATTCTTTCTATTTGTGTTTAATTATCTAATCAACCTTTTTTTTCCTAAGGTTTGCCTGGGATGTCATGCTCTTTTACTCGATGGCGAAACTATTTTGTGTACCCGTTGTCGTCATGAATTGCCTCTTACTCAACATCATTTAAATCCAAAAAATGAAGCTGTAAAAAAATTTTACGGTAAGATAGATGTCCGTCATGCATCGGCATTTTTGTATTTCAACAAAAAAGGCATTGTTCAGGAACTTATCCATAATCTTAAATACAAAGGTCATGAAGAAATCGGAATCGTATTAGGCAATTGGTACGCCGAAGTTCTAAAAGATTTAAATTTAGAAACTCCTTTTGATGTGATCGTTCCTGTGCCGCTGCACCCTAAAAAACTGAAGGAACGGGGGTATAATCAGGTTACCGCTTTTGGAAAAACTCTGTCTAAAAATTTAGCGGTTGCCTTTGACTCTACTACACTGTATCGGAAAAAATACTCAAAAACCCAATCCAAAAAAAATCTGTTAGGCCGATCTGAGAATATTGAAAGCATCTTTGATGTCCAATTTTCAGAAATAAATCACGACAAACATTTTTTAATTGTTGATGATGTACTCACTACCGGAGCCACACTTGAAGCCTGTTCAAGAGCTTTGCAAAAAATCCCGGGAGCAAAAATCAGTATCGTCTGCATGGCAATGGCGAACTCTTAGTATAAAAATCCCAATAAAAAAAATCCAAATTCCAATAACGATCAACAAACAGTTATTGGAATTTGGAACTTGGATTTTGGAATTTGAATTTTGGAATTTATTCTATTCTAGTTCACGATTATTTTCTTAACCGTTCTGCGATCTCCATCAATCACAGTTACCAGATACATCCCGGAAGTAACTCCGGCTAACTGAATGTTATGGTTAAAGTAAGAGGTTTTGTCGTAAGAATTAAAATACACTTGTTTGCCTAGTATATCGTGTACATAAACCTGAACTCTATTAATGGTGTCAGTTGAAAACTGAATCGTAAAACTTCCCTTATTTGGATTTGGGTATAACGTAAATGGAATATTTTCAAGATCAATTTCTCCTAAAACAAAAGTTTGGTTGCAAATATTTAAAGAGGCTGAATTAATCGTTCCAAAATTACCTGAAACGTCATCTCGAACTCTAAAGCTCCAGGTTCCTTGCGGATCCTGACCATTAAAAGCCCTCAATGCATCTACCGGAATAACGATCTGACTTGTTACTTTAGAACAATCCAAAGGAACTCCTTCATCATCAAACTGAAGAATCAAAGTAGAGTTTATCCCTCCACAGCTTTTATTAGTATACAAATTCACAACAGTACCCTGCGGATTTACCATTTGTATTTCGAGATCAGAAAGTTTAGCGTGTGTTACATTTACCATAACATTGACATCAGAAACTTTCCCGGTTGAAGCCGGTACATTTACCGTTCTGGTTGTAAAACTAGCCCCGGAAGGAATTGCAAAAGCATTCCCGAAACTATAAGAATCACAAGTGGTGGTTGAGGTATAACCGACTGCAAATGATTTACTGTTTAAGGCATAATAAATATTTGCGGTTGGCTCAACCTTAATCCTGCAAGTGGTTGAAGCCGTTACACTGTTAGGAACCTGAACCAGCTGCGAACCGTCATTTGGTGTATTTGCGGCTAAAATTATTGGAAATGTCAAACCTCCATCTACAGACAATTTGATATTTACTGACGAAGATCCTGCCAGCGTGTTGGTATTATTCACATCCCAGGTTACAGTTTGACTAGACCCTATTGGCCAGCTTATATCTTCTCTATTTTGAGAAGTAACTGTAAAAGGTCCTGCATTAGTAACTACGGTTGCAATCATAGTATCGGTATTCGTCTGCGCTGCTCCTAATGCTCCATTGTCTCTTGCCGTTAGCGTAAAATGCAACGTTCTTGCAACAGCAGAAACAGATTCCCAAGTCGTGGTTAACTTATTCAAAAGCACCGTATTTAAATCCGGCATATAACGAACAAGGGAACTTCCCGGACTTATAGATCTAAATAAAGGCCCGTTGGGCTTAGTTGGATAAGCAATACTATTACTGTTTGCCGTTGATGATGATGTTGCACTATCAAATTGCTCCCAGTTATAAGTAATTGTACCCACTGAACTATTGCCTGTACCCACTAAAATAAAAGGGGTGCTCATTGGAATTGTATAATCTGGACCTGCATCAACCGTTGGAGGATTATTGGTAATTGCCGTATCGACAGGACAACTTTTTCCGGCAAGCGTATTCTGAATTTGTAAAATACTTGCATACGCAAAATAAGCATCTGAATGACTCTGAATGTCATAGCCTTTCGATACTCCGGCATATCCCATAATGGTTGAACCGCTTCCGGGCTCAACATTTAAACCTGTTCTTTCTGACGCATCATAAGAAAAAGTATGGTTGGCGCCTAATTGATGCCCAATTTCGTGTGCTACAAAATCAATATCAAAGGTATCGCCTTCCGGCTTTTGATCGGACGGTGATGTATAGGCACTTCCTTTCCCCATCGCGTCTGATGGTGTCGGGCTATCGCAAACACAGCCAATACAGCCGGCATTACCTCCTCCTCCATCATGTCCAAACAAATGTCCGATATCATAATTCGCTTCTCCTATTACCGAAGTCAATGTACTCTGAACTTCTTTACTCCAATAATCGTTACCATCTGAAGGATCTCTGGAAGTTCCTCTGGACGGATCAGAATAAGGATCAGTTAATGCATTGGTATAAATTACAGCATCATTGTTTGCAATTAAAACGACTCTTACGGCAAGATCTTTATTAAAAACACCGTTTACTCTTGACAAAGTAGCGTTCATTCCGGCTACTGCTCCTGCTTTTGTGCCTCCAAAATAAGCAGTGTATTCTCCGGTACAGGACAACGCCAATCGAAAGGTCTTGAAAACTTTATTGTTTGCTGCCGACTTTGCAGTATTCGATGAGTTGTTTTTTTGCGACACCGCATCTAATGTTTTACAGTCTAAGTGCGTTTTATCAGCCGCATCAGTACTGGTAAACAAAACATAAGAAGTTTTATCTTCCTTATTTTGTTCTATATACTCCGCTGGTTTATCGGTACGAAGTACCATAGTCTGAACTCCAATTGGTGCCACACTAAAATAAATTTTAGCCGTTTTATCGTCTAAACCGCGTCCTTCATAAGCTCTGATTTCAGGATATTTTGCCTGTAATTCAGGTTCAAAATTAGAGTATTCCCAAACTGTAAAACGTTCTAAAACGCCCTTGGCATTAGGAATCGTAATTTCTGCCGAAGTACTATTTGCCGATTTACTGGTCGTTGCAACAAGTCTTGCTTTCAAAAAATCTGAATTCAGCTTATAATACAACCGTCCTGAGTCAGACGAGATTCCTCTCTTACTCGGAGTAACCGGGCTCACTTTCTGCCACAAGGCATCGCTCTGGGCATACATATTTGCACAGCAGAAAATAAAAAATAAAAAAAGTAAATTTTTTCTCATATTTTAAAAATAACAGTACATCAAAATTACGTTAATAAAATCGGAATTTTAAACTTATCACAGACAATTAATACTTTTTGGTTTACAAGTTGTGCAATTTTCACAAAAAGTAACCGCTTGAGATTAAAAAATCAATTACGCTTAGTGTCAAATTTAAAATAGATAGTATAAATTTGCACCATCTTAAATTATTTGTTTTGAAGCTCTTTCATTCTATAAACGATTTTCAGTCCACCAAGAAAACAATTTTAACTCTTGGAACCTTTGATGGTGTACATATTGGTCATAAAAAAATTCTGGAACGCATTACCCAAAACACCGAAAACGGAAAGTATGAAAGTTTGGTGCTTACTTTTTTTCCACATCCAAGAATGGTATTGCAGGAAAAATCAGAAATAAAACTTTTGAATACCATCGCTGAAAAATCAAAGCTTCTGGAAGCAACCGGAATTGAAAATCTGGTGATTCATCCTTTTAACGAAAGTTTCTCGAGATTAACCGCTGAAGAATTTGTGCATTCCATTTTGGTTGATCAGTTTCATATTCAAAAAATAATTATTGGACACGATCACCGATTTGGCAGAAACAGAACCGCAAATATTGATGATTTAATTGCTTTCGGTCATGAATATGGTTTTGAAGTTGAACAAATTTCAGCTCAGGAAATTCAGGACGTATCTGTAAGTTCAACCAAAATCAGAAAAGCGCTGAATGAAGGAAATATGGCTTTAACCAACGATTATCTAGGGTACAGCTACTTTTTATCCGGCGAAGTGGTTCAGGGAAAACAATTAGGAAGAACCATTGGTTTTCCAACCGCAAACCTGCACATTGACGAAGATTATAAGTTGATCCCAAAAGCCGGCGTATACGTAGTTAAAGCGTTAATCGATCAAGAAGAAGTTTCCGGAATGATGAATATTGGTTTTAATCCAACGGTTAACGGGCAAAAACAAACAATTGAAGTGCATCTTTTTGATTTTGATGCTGACCTTTACGGCAAGAAAATTCAGGTTTCTTTATTGCAATACCTTCGCGAAGAACAAAAATTCGGTTCTGTCGATTTGTTAAAAGAGCAATTAAATCAGGATAAAAAAGAGGCTTTGGCATTTTTGAGCAGCCTTTAGCAACCTCCAACTTTACAAATCAGCAGCTGATTGCGAATCGGACGATTCAATAATCGCTTCAATTTAATGGATTTTATTGGAGCGACAATCTTATGTACCTCCACTAAACTAAATTCATCCGTTCTATTTTCTAGATAGTCCGGCGAAATATACTTTTCGTCCTTTTTAAATCATCGTAGTTATTTTTTTAGTAAATTTGATATAGCACTCTGTTTATCAAATATTTGCTATTAACTTCTTTAAAAATAACCATTATGAAATTACCTAAAGAAATTACCAACGGTTTTCTGATTTTCCTAGGAATCGGAATTTACTTTTTATTGATGAACGTATTAGGTTTGGCGCATTTATTCTATTTGCGAACCCTAAATGTCTTTTTTATCTTTTATGGTGTAAATAAAACAATGCGAATGAACCTTCATGAAGGCGAAACTAATTTTGTATCAAATGCGGTTTCGGCAATGGCAACCTCTGTGGTTGGTGTGGCTTTAAGCGTTTTTGGACTGTTAATTTACAGTTACGCCAGAGGTGGAGATGCTTATGTAAAAACACTTTCGGAAACATTCATGTTTGGCGGAAATCCTTCTGTACCAACTTACTGCATCTGCTTACTATTTGAAGGAATTGCTTCCTCGGTAATCGTCACGCTGATGATGATGCTGTACTGGAATAATAAATATGCTGCCGATTAATTTTTCAAAATAAATCAAACTTTTTAGCACTCTAAAATCATAAAAAAATACAATTCTATGATTTTAGAGTGTTTCTTTTTTGAAAATAGCTGTCAAATATTCATTTACAGGATTGGGCATTGGTTGATTGGAACAATTTAACTACTTTTGGAGCATCAAAAAACTGCATCAATGAGCATTACAAAACACAATTGGACAAAAGACGAAATAATCGCCATATATAATAAACCTATGATGGACTTGCTGTATGAAGCGGCAACCATTCACAGGCAAAAGCATGATCCTAACGTAGTTCAGGTATCTACTTTACTTTCAATCAAAACCGGAGGCTGTCCGGAAGACTGCGGATATTGCCCGCAAGCAGCACGTTACAACACCGGTGTTGAAGGAAATGATTTAATGAGTGTTAGTCAGGTTAAAGCACAGGCTTTACGCGCAAAATCCAGCGGATCATCTCGTGTATGTATGGGAGCTGCCTGGAGAAATGTAAAAGATGGTGAAGAATTTGACCAGGTTTTAGAAATGGTTCGTACCATTAATAAGCTTGACATGGAGGTTTGCTGTACCTTAGGTATGATTACCGAAAATCAGGCGCAACGTTTGGCTGAAGCAGGTTTATATGCTTACAACCACAATTTAGATACTTCTGAAGAATATTATAAAGATGTTATTTCAACACGTGGTTTCGAAGACCGTTTGCAAACGATAGAAAATGTTCGTAAAACGAATGTTACGGTTTGTAGTGGTGGAATTATCGGAATGGGAGAAAGTATCGAAGACAGAGCCGGAATGCTTGTTGCACTTTCTACTTTAAACCCTCAACCTGAATCTGTGCCAATTAATGCTTTGGTCGCTGTTGAAGGAACTCCGATGGAAGAGGAAAAACCAGTTGAAATTTGGGAAATGATCCGTATGGTGGCCACTACAAGAATTGTAATGCCGGATACACAGGTTCGTTTGTCTGCAGGAAGAACGAACATGAGCCGTGAAGGACAGGCAATGTGCTTTTTTGCAGGTGCAAATTCAATTTTTGCAGGTGATAAACTACTTACAACACCAAACCCTGATGTTCATGAAGACATGAAGATGTTCGAAATGTTAGGATTGAATCCACAAAAACCATTTATAAAAGTTTCACAGCCTAAAACGGTTGAAGCAGCTGATTCACAGTTTGCTCCTCTGGGCGAAAAACCAAAATGGTCAAGACCGGGACATACCATTGAAAGAAACCTTGAGGCTTCGGTAAAATCAAAAAATTAAGAAAAAGATTTTATAAATCTCGATAAATATTTTTAAATTGCTTATAACATGTGTTATAAGCAATTTTTTTATTTAAGAGAGATGAAGTTAAAACAAATCGAACGGGTAAAAAAAATTTCAAAAGCAGATTTTATTTCCCAATATGTAAAAAAGCAAATTCCTGTTGTTGTGGAAGAATTGACCGAAGACTGGCCAGCTTATCGCAAATGGAAATTATCTTATATCAACGAAATCGCCGGCAACATCACCGTTCCCTTATACGATGACCGACCTGTAAATCATGAAGACGGCTTTAACGAAGCCCATACTACCATGAAAATGAGCGATTATATTCATCTTCTGGAATCCAAGCCAACAAACTATCGCATTTTTCTTTACAATCTAATGAAAGAAGTACCCTCATTAAAAGAGGACTTTTTATGGCCGGATATAGGTTTAAATCTGGTTCGGCAAATGCCAATGCTGTTTTTTGGCGGCGAAAAGGCTCGGGTATTTATGCATTATGATATTGACTACTCCAATATTTTACATTTTCATTTTCATGGCGAAAAACAATGTATGCTCTTTGCCCCGGATCAATCCAAATACATGTACAAAGTGCCGCACGCTTTAATTTCAAGAGAAGATATTGATTTTGACAATCCTGATTACGAAAAATTTCCAGCTCTAAAAAACGCGCAAGGATATATCGCCAATCTCAAACACGGTGAAATGCTGTACATGCCTGAAGGATACTGGCATTATATGAAGTATTTAACCCCCGGATTTTCGATGAGCCTGAGGGCTTTTCCCAAAAACATTAAGAACCTGTCGAAAGCCGTTTATAATGTTTTTATCATGCGTTATTTTGATATTATGATGCGCAAATTCAAAGGTCAAAAATGGATTGACTATAAAAATGAAAAGGCCATCCGGAATACCAACCAAAATCTGCAAAAGACCTATTGAGCGCCTTTTTGTTATTACTGAAAAAGCAGCTGTAAAGATTCAATTTGCAGCTGCTTTTTCTGTTAATGGTTTAAAAAACTATTTTTCGGGTTCCGGTAGTGTCATTTTCCAATATTACTTTTACCAGTACCATCTGAGACCCTGAAGTCAGATTGGGTATTTGCAGTTCTTTGTCGCTAATTTTCTTTTTGTTGTATATTAATTTCCCCGAGAGATCAAAAACAGAAACTTCTTTGAGCTGTTCTTTGGATGAAATCACGTTTATTATTCTGTTTTTAGCCGAAACAAAGATGGAATTCTCTTGGTTTTCGAAATCGCCTCTACCTAATGTTTTGCCTTTATAGCGCAACACTAATCGATCTGAAAAAGTTCCGACCGCCGTTGTAAAAGTGTAATTACTCGCTTTTAAATCATGAATTACGCCGGCTACTTTATCTTCGATATAAATAGGCTGTTCGTTCATATTAAGGTCTACTTCGTCGATCGAAATCGTAAATTCACCCGCGATTGTAGTACGATATCCTAATGGAACAATATCGGTATCAACAAAAGGCAGCGCACGACCCTGAATTACATAATTGTTCCCGTTTGCTATACTGTAAAAATCGAGATAAGGATTAGCGTTAAAACTAATTCCGTCATAATTGGTATCATACTCATTTGTAGCTCCCTCAATATATCCTACCAGTAACTGTTTAAAGGCACCGGATGTGTTGCTCATGTTTAACCAGATACGTTTTTTTACCACAGCTGTTTCTTTTGATGTGTTTTCAGATTTAAAAAACTGATTGTTATTTCCTGCTACCCGCATAGAATTGTTAAACTGTACTTTCCCTTCAGCTACAGTAGTGACAAAAAACGATTGTCCGGCTGCTATTTTACCCGTTGGTTTAATTCCATTATCATTGGCCGGATTATCACTATGTAAGGGATCTGATTTAGCAGAAACCCCACCACTTAAATTATAAGAAGCATAATCATCGGTTGTATACTGATTTGTATAGGTTAATTGTACAGGCGTGTTGTGGGTCCAAAAATAAATAGTTCCGCCCAGTAAACTGTTTCCGCCTAGCAGTGCATCGGCACTTAATGCAGATGGGTAGGGATTACCAACTAAATAACTTTTTCCCGAACTTAAAAGTTCTCCTTCCAGATTTCCATTGTTTGGCACTCCTGAGAAAACCCCTGTAAATGCTGCTTTAACCGTATTCGAATAAGTCTCCGGGCCACGAATGATATACCCTTTGCCTACCACCATATTAGTTGTTCTATCGGTAACTACCCATTGCGTACCATCAAAACCAAAATATTTTGTTACTGCTGTTCCTGATGAAAGATCAATTAACCTTTGAGGATTTACGGGAGTTGACCAATACAGATAATCTTTTTTAAAGATCCCGGGACTTGTTCGCTCATAAAAAATACTTCCTGAATTAACGGCAGTATTCACCTGAAACAAACTTGAACTGCTTTTAAAAGTGAGCGAGGTTCCAGGTGCCGAATCAACCACTAATGCATTTTTAACCGTTAATGTGTTTGATGAATTTATGGTTACTTTTTTTCCGGCATTCACCGTACAGCCACAACTGTTTACGTCTCCGGATGAAGAAAAATCATCGGCAAAAACAATGTTCTGACTTACTGTTGGCGTTCCAAGCGACCATCCTCCGGCGATTGTATAGGTATTAGTTGCCAGAGCATTTATTACAATGTTCTGCAAAGGAAGAGAGGCACAGGTACCCGGATACTCTACTGTAAAATGATAAGTGCCGGGAGCCAAACCTGTGACCGTATATTTAGTCCAATCGCCACCTATCCCTCCGGTATAGTTATGAGAAACAGTTCCGGTCTGAACAATGGTATAATCGTTTCTATTGGGCAAATTCTTTAAAACTACTGTACCTGTCAGCACATCGCAAGTGGGTTGAACAGGCGGATCGTTAAGTGGTGTATTTGGCACAGGCTTAACGGTTATCGGATAGGTTGCCGTTGCCGTATAAGGAGTCGTACATGTTGGTGAAGCCGTTACGGTCATGGTTAAGGTTACCACATTTCCTGAATCTGCCGTTACCGAAGTATAGGTTGGCGTAAGCGTTGTGGCATTGGTAAGCGACCCGGAACCATTGTGTGTCCACAAAATTGTTCCGCTTGCTGCCGAAGCTCCGCTCACCGTTGCAGCGGCATTGGCACAAATGGTTTGCGAACCGCTTGAAGCAGCAGTTGGCTCGGCCTGAATATTAACGGTGTAAGTTGCGGTCGCAGTTTGCGGAGCACATGCATTATTACTGGTAACCGTCATTGTTAAAGTTACTGTTCGTGCAGCACCCCCCAAAGCTGGAGTATAAGTTGGTGTAAGAGTTGTAGCATTAGACAATGATCCTGTACCTCCGCTGAAAGTCCACAGAATTGTCCCATTTGAGAATGATGCTCCGCTTACCGTCGCAGTTGCATTAGAACATATGGTAACACTACCTCCCGCTGTGGCTGTTGGTAAACTCGCAACTGCTACGGTTGTCGCTGCAGATACTCCACTTTCACAGCTTCCGGGATTCACAACCTTTACAGTATAACTTCCTGCCGTTGTTACAACAATACTTTGTGTTGTTGCACCAGTAGACCAAACGTTGTTGGTAGCTGAACTGGATGTTAAGGTGACATTGCCGTTCTGGCATATGGTTACAGAGCCCGAAGGTGATATGGTAGGTGTTGAAGGCAGAGTAGTTGTAGTTATATTTTGTACTGTTGCAGTTCCTGTTGAACTGGTTCCACAACCATTTTTCGATCTGAGTCTGTAATAATAGGTTGTACCTACAGTTAATCCAGTCACTGTATAAGTGGTAACATTTCCTATATCAAGAGCATTATATCCCGTTACAAAACTCGCAAAGGTATTGACAAGCGAAACATCTAATAAATAACTCACTGCATTGGCTTCTGCAGTCCAGTTTGCCTTAAATGCAGCACAAAAAATATTAGTAGCCGCTTGCAATACAACATTACCGGGAGAAACGGCAGGTTTGTACGTTATGGTATTAGAATAGGCGCTCAAACAGCCACCATTAAAAGCTCTCACTCTGTAGTAATAAGTAGTCGCATTGCTTAAACCGGTAATATTTGTAGTTAAAACATTCCCTACATTTAAACCATTATAAGTCCCAACAAAACTCCCAAAATTAATATCGGTTGACAGATCAAGGGTATAATAAGTCGCCCCTGCAACCGATTGCCAATTGGCAGTAATCTGAGTACAGGTAGCTGCGGTTCCGGCCAAAGCAACCGGAGCAGTTCCGGACGAAGTAACGTTTACAGTAGTCGTATTGTTTGCGCTGATCGTTGAAACGCAATTGTCGGCTGCATTCCCACTTGTTCCGGAGGTTAAAGAAGTAACCGTTAAATTCTTAGCTCCTAAAGCTGAGAATCCCGGAGCTGTAAAAGTCCCGCTGCCGCTTCCCGTTACAGTCATAGTTGCCGGCGTTTGCGTCACACCATCAACCTGATAAGCAACACTATAACCGCCTACTGGCAAACTTCCGTTAAGTGTTATTGTTGACGATGTTCCGGCACAAATATTTACTGTTGTAGCACTCATACTGGTCAGACTATAAGTTGAACAATCGTATGAGATAACAACTCTTCCCGGGCCTCCATCACCTCCGGCTTTCCCAGCCCCAAGAACAGAGCTTTTAGCTCCACCTCCACCTCCGCCGGGAACTGTACCGGGATTACCATCCACTGTACCCAATAAGGATGAGATTCCTACACCTCCTGCACCACCACTATTTCCGCCATTTCCACCTGAACCAGAAGCGGCTGTTAAACCACTTTGTCCATCTACTCCTGCTCCACCATCGAATGTATTTGTACCCACACTTGAAGAAGCAAGACCTCCAGCTCCTTTGGCCGGAGTACCTCCCGATGTATTGGCTGTACCGCCACCACCGCCCACAGCAGAAACAAAACCAGTGACTGAAGAAGTTTTCCCTGTCTGACCATTAACTCCGGTACCTCCACCACCTCCACCACCTGCGGTAAGAGAAATTGTCACTCCTGACGAAATTGTATATACTCCTCCGGCAAAAGCGCCTCCACCTCCACCGGCAGCTCCTTTTTCTAAGCTTAATCCGGCGTTAGTTGTACCACCTCCGGCACCTCCACCTCCCCAGGCACTAATTGTTAAAGATGTTGAACCAGCCGGAATCACAAAAGTCGTAGTTAAATTTGTTGTTCCTGTAGCCGAAAAAGTGACTGTTTTAGTCTGTGCATAAAAAAATAAAGGCAATGCAAATAACTGAAGTGTAAGTAAATATTTTCTCATCGTGGTATTTTTTTATATTTAAAAACATAGCTTTTCAATCAGACAGAAATCCGATCAAAGTAATTTTTAAATACCTCAAAAAATAAAACAACAATACACAGGACAGATTAATCCTGAAGGCACAAATAAAATATTGGTAAGGAAAGTACTTTTTGTTTCATTTAATCGGGGCATTTAAATTCGCAATCAGTATTTAGGCAGATAAAAACTAACGGATATAGGTATTCCATATAGTTTTAATAGCAGGTGATAAAAATTAACTTAACAGGCTTTTAAGCATTTTAATCGTAAAGTAATAACAAGGTACGATTTTATTTACAATGAAACCACATGTTTTTGATTAAATTGTGCGATTTTAACACTTATCTTATTACACAATCTATTAAAAAGCAGTGTTTTAGCAGTAAACACAATGGATTACCTCAATTTCCCTGCAAATTTCAAAAAGAAACAAAAGAGTACTTGTTTAGTAAATCAAAGAAGAAATTGTTCACTGAAAATAAACGGCAGGAATTAAAAGGTGCCTGACAGCTGTTCAAAGCAAAATTTTCCTGATGATCAGCTTTCCACTTCTCAGTTTGATTTTTAGTATCAGAAACTGCTTCCCTGAATTGATTTTAAACCCTTGAAATTCCAGATTTTCAATATTTTCTTTTCGATACAATTGTTTTCCTAAAATATCAAAAATGATTATTTCGCTGATTGGTTCCCTAGCCGAAATCACTTTGATGACCCGGTCCTGCACCGAGATGATAACATCCTGCTTTTTATCCTGGAAACCATCTCCTCTCTGCCCGTCATCGGCTGTACTGAAAGCGACGTCTACTTTGTTTTGCCGCACAGAGAGTTCATGACCATACAAGCGGCCCGTCAAAACCAATGAAAGAATTATTCTTTTTATCAAAACAGGAATTTTAAGCCAACAACACTTGTAAGAATTAACTCAAAAATAAATACTCTGTCTGAAACCTGCAATCCCCAATTTTAGTGATATTTTAAAAATACCTTTCCAAAAAAAAAGTCCATTCCGAAAAACGGAATGGACTTTTTGAAATGAACTTTTATTTACGGTTTATTGAAATATAACCTTTCTTGTGGCTGTAAAATCATTTGCCAAAGTTACCTTAACCAATAAAACCTGATTTGACGATGGTAAATTCTGAATCTGTAATTCAGTATTACTCACTTTCTTTTTATTGTAGAGAATTCGTCCCGATACATCATACACCGTAACTTCTTTGATGTTTTCTTGTGCAGACTGTACCGCAATTACTTTGTTTTTTATCGAAACTAAGATTCCGTCTTTAACTTTTTCGAGATCTCCAATTCCTAAAGTTTTACCCGTATAACGCAATACGAAACGTTCTGAAAAGTTACCCACTTCTGTTTTAAAAGTATAATTACTTTGGGTCAGGTCGTGAATAACTCCTGTAGTTTTATCTTCAATATAAATCACCTGCTTGGCCATTTTACCGTCTACCTCGTCTATTCCAATTGTGAAATCACCCGCTACAGCTGTTCGATAGCCTAATGGAACAACATCCGAATCGGTAAAAGGTAACGCACGTGCCTGAATTACAAATTTATCCGCATTGCTTACACTGTAAAAATCCAAATACTGATTACCGTCAAGAGTTAATCCATCGTATAGACTTTCATAATCGTTAGTTGCTCCTTCTATGTATCCGACCAATAATTGCTTAAAAGCTCCTGTTGCACTGGTCATGTTTAACCAGATACGGTTCTTTTCGACAGCAGTTCCTTTTGAGGTGTTTGCAGATCTGAAAAATTGGCCATTATCTGCCGCTCCTAATCGCATCGCGTTGGTAAACAATATTTTTCCTGCAGCCTTAGTCGTTAGAAAAAATGACTGTCCAGCCGCAATTTCTCCAGTTGGTTTAACACCACCACCAGTGCCAAAATCTACATCCGATCTCGCTGCTGTTCCTCCAGTCAGATTGAATGAAGCATAATCATCCGCACTGTACTGATTACTTGGAAGAGGTTTTGCCGGTGTGTTGTGCGTCCAAAAATAAAGGGTACCATTTATAACATTTTCATTTGTTTTTATAAACCCTTCTATGCCCTCTGAAACAACCCTCTCTGCACTTAAAGCAGATGGATAAGGATTTCCTATCAAGTAACTTTTTCCTGAAGCCAACATTTCTGTTTCTATATTTCCATTGTTCGGAACTCCTTTAAAACTTGCTGGATAGGCTGTCTTAGAGCTATTCGAATAACCGGACGGAGCACGAATAATATACCCTTTACCTATCACCATATTATCATTCCTGTTCGTTCGAACCCACTGTGTACCATCGAAACCATAATACATAGTGCTAGGCGTTGAAGACGAAAGATCGACCAATTTTTGTGGGCTTACCGGAGTTGACCAATATACATAATCTTTTAGCAATATAGGAGGTGTGGTACGCTCGTACGTGATATCACCTGTATTGGTTACATTATTTTTTTGTACTAAACTTGCTGTATTTTTAAAAGTCATTGTACCACCACTAAGTACTTTAACATCATTGGTAATAGTTAACGTATGTCCAACTCCTATTGTGACATTTGCTCCGGAATTAACCTCACAGGCACATCCGCTCACATCTCCTGAAGAGATAAAATTGGAGTTAAAAATAAGTTTCTTTTCTGCCGTTGGAGGATTATTCCAGCTACCTGCATTATAAGTTGCTATTGCCGGAGGTGGATTGATTACTACTCCTGTAGTCGCAGTTGAGGTACAATTACCATTTCCAACGGTGTAACTATAGGTTCCTCCTGCAAGATTGGTATCTGTAACTGCAGTTCCGGTATAAGGTACAGCTACTGCTCCAGGCGATCTTGTTAAAGTTCCCCCCGAAGGAAGTCCACTTAAAGCGATACTACCAAAAGTCACCACACAGGTTGGCTGTGTAACTGTTCCTACTACAGGTGTCGTCGGAACCTCGTTAATCACAAAATTAACCAGAGTTCTACAAGAAGGATCACCTGAACAAGCTGCATAATAAGGAGTCGTACCAACAGTATTGGTGTTCATCAGACGCGAATCAATACCAACCGGATTGAACGAAGCTCCGGAACCAATTTTTGTTCCGCCAGAGGCTGTTGTATACCAATCTATTGTTGCCGGTAATGTATAATTAACCGTAATGGTAATGTTTGAAATATTAGCGTCCGGATTAAGACCATTACCATCATCAAGAGATTCTCTAAATGCGAATGCCCAACTACCCGATGGGTTTCCTGTTCCCCAGGTCCCTAAAGGAATATTAAAAACAGAACCTGAAGTCTTATTATTAGCATCCGTGGCTGGAAGAGGGTTCAAATCAGTTTGTACTCCTCCAACAGTTGCCGGTGGTGTTACCCGAACCAGCAGTTCGCTTTTCCAGGAAGGAGCGTTAGCAGTAAAACTTATCGCAACATTTGTAGCTGTTACTACTGCACCAGCAGGTAATGAAGGAAAATTTATAGTAAATCCTACGTTTCCTGAACCTGTATAAGATGTAGTATTTGATGTACCTCCTCCGTTGCTGGCAGTCATCGGTGTTTGAGCAACTGCGGCACAAGTCGATGAAGTGGTTAAAGAACCTGAACCTCCCTGGCAAATTGTAACCCCGGTTGCAACCGGATTTTTAATCGATACCGTTCCAAAAGAAGAAGTTGCCTCCGAACAGTTTCCGCTTTGCACTACTGCTCTATAGGAAGTTGTTGCAGAAATATTTGTTGCCGTTAATGTGGTAGTTGTATTAGCTATTGGTGTAATTACAGAAACGAAATTATCTGTAGAAGATTCCCATCTCACTACACTTCCATTATTTCCACTTAAATTAAAAACAGTACTGTTAGTCCCGGCACAAACCAAACTATTTCCTGAAACCGTACCCCCTATACTTAAAGGAAATACCGTTACGGTTAATTGAAATGTACTTGAGCAGCTTCCTTTTGTCGCCGTAATATTATACACAACATTTTGTGGTGTTGAAGCACTAGTACTCAATGTACCTGATATACTTGTCGGACTACCAGAGCTAGCTGCACGACCACTTACAGTTGCAGGCCCTGATGGAGCAGCCCAGGTATAAATCGTTGTTGGCGGTACAACTCCATTTGTCCCGTCTATAGGAGAAACATTAAATGTAGTTCCTGTACACGAATTAACTGCCATAGGTAAAATCACCGGTTTAGGATTTGTTGTGATAGAGACCGGGCTACTATCGCTGAAACATGCCGGATTCGAAGCAGGAGATACTCTACGTCTGTAATAAGTTGTATTTGCAACAGTTGGCGTAAGGGCGGCCGGTGTATAATCTTCCGCATCAAATCCTGTTCCGGTTGTTGCGTCTGTCCATGGCCCTGAAGCAGAGGATGAAAACTGCCATTGAAATTTAATCGTTGGATTTGCTGCACCATTGTTATACGCATAATTTGAACCGTCAAGAGTTGCTGTCGCTGCTCCGCAAACAGTTGAAGTGGCTGGGCTAACGGTATTTAGGCTGCCATTGGCCGGAGTAAGAGTAAAATTACACACATTTCCTCCGTTTTTTTCATAATGCTCTAATACAAGGTCACTGTTTCCATTTAAACTCACTAACACATTTTGGAAAACCTGAGAACTTTGCTGATTCCATTCATTCAAAACCAATACGCCATCTATATAAAGCCTTACCCCGTCATCACCCGTAATACTCACAAAGTAGCAACCCGCGGTCAGTGTCGAGCGCATTCTATAACGCACAGCAAATGTATCGGTTCTTAATGTTTGTGAAGTCCCAGCTGCGGTAAATGGAAAACATACGTCATTTCCTCCATAATTTTGAGAGAAAGCAGTTGTACCACTTGTAATAGTATTTAACTGAGTAAAAGACCCTAAATAATTAGCAAAAGCATTAGCATTAGAAGGCGGCACAGACACTTCACTTCCGTCTGAAAAATCATATACATGACCAATCCACGAATTTGTTCCTTGTGCCGTTTCATTGTCAAAATTATTGCTCCCACCAGTAAATGTTACAGAAATATCAGATGCTGTACCCGAAGTAGTTGAACAGTTGGAATCGTTAGTATATCGCACATGAAGTACTCCAGTGAATGTGGCCTGCCAGTTTGTTAGTGTTGCTGCACTATTATTACCTCCTGCAACTGCTGAACCAACATATCCAGCTGTATTACTGCTATTAAACAAAGTTATTCTTTTTATAAAACCAGTATTTGTTGTAGCAGAAATCGTATAGGTTAAACCCTGGATAACATTTACCGATACATATCTACCTACTGGTACGCCGGTAAAAGTAACTCCACCAATATTTGATCCGGATACTTCTCTGTTATAACAAATAGCTGTTGTAGTTCCAGATTGTGACCCTCCAAAGTTACACTGTCCATAATTTATAAGATAAGTAAAAAACAATACAAAACTTAATAGTAGTTTTTTATTCATGGGGCTATGTGGTATTTATGATTAAATTTGTTTTTACAAACAAAACACAAAACGTACTGCATTAAAAAACACATTTTTTGATGTTCTGTTTTTAAAAAATAACGGCTAAAAACCTGTTTTACAAGGCCCTAATAAACTGTTAATTTTTGCGTACAAAAATATTATAATTCCTCACATATACAACATTTTAGCTGAAGACTTTTTTGAGAAAAACAAAAAAAATAGTTGTGTTTTTAACATTTAAATGACTATTTTTAGCCGCAATCGTTAAAAAGAAAGAAAAAACCCATGAATTCAATCTGCACTCCAAAAGAGGCCTTACTGAAATTAGAACACTACTGTGCCTATCAGGAACGTTGTCATGCCGAAGTGGTATCTAAACTGTACAGCCTGAAAATGACTACCGATGAGATTGATATGATTGTGGTTCAGTTGATTGAAACCAACTTTCTAAACGAAACCCGATTTGCCTGCAGCTTCGCCAGAGGCAAACACCGCATCAAACATTGGGGCAGAATTCGAATTACCAATGAACTTAAAGCAAAACAAATCTCTTCGACCAATATTACACTTGCTTTAAAAGAAATTACAGCCGAAGAATACGAAGCCACTTTTGACCAACTTTCTGAACGATGCTGGAACGGCATTACCGAGAAAAACACTTTAAAAAAACGAAAAAAATTCTGCGACTATATGCTTCGTCGTGGATATGAAAGCTTCCTTGTTTACGATAAAGTCACTTTACTTGAAAAAGAATTCTAGTCTACAAAAATCCCGGGCTTAACCTCACTTCTTTCTGGCTTTTTTAGTCAAAATCACCACACCCACATACGCTATTTTCTTGCGAATTTTTTACTCAAAAGACGTTTTTTGCATATATTGTTCTAAAAAACCAATCATTTTGAGCAGTATTTTACGATTTTTCTTATACTTTAAAAATGTTATTTATAAGAAATAACACAGAATTGAATTTTTAAACATGTATTTCGTCGACTATTTTAACGCTTTATCGATTAAATGACCATTGCCAAAACCCGTCTCTTCTCGAACACGTAGATGTATCTATCTTTGCCCGGGCAAAATTTTATCCCATTCCGGCATAACAAATTGTATAGCATACACTCACTATGAAGAAAACTTTACTTTCTAATGTTCCCTTTTTTAATGCAAAAAACCTGTCATCTCCTACCCGATTAAAGGTTGCCATTTTAACTTCTTTAATGGTGTTCTTTTTCAACTCAACATATGCTCAATGTAGTGCACCTGCAACACCAGGAACAATCACTGGATCTGCAACAATCTGTCAATCTTCTTCACAGACCTACAGCATTTCTAATGTGACGGGAGCAACTTCCTATATCTGGACTTCATCAAATGGTAACCTCCAAATTACATCCGGTCAAGGAACAAATTCAATAACAGTAACATCACCCGATTATAACCTAACCTCAAACCTTACGGTACGAGCTAAAAACAACTGTGGAGAAAGCTCATCAAGCTCTCTTTCCGTAAGTGTGGTCGGTAACTCAAGAGGCGGCGTAATAAACAGAGGAGGTCTTAACCAAATTTGCATAAACACAGATACAGGTACAATGCGCTTAGAAGGTAATCCCGTAGGATCTGTTGAGAAATGGGAAAAACGTTTAAATAATTCCTCGACCTGGACTGATATTGCCAATACTACAAAAACTTATTCCGAAGTTCCTTCTTCTGCGGGGCCCTGGGAATACCGTGCCTATGTAAGCAACTATGGCTGTTCCCCTCAATATTCGTCTACCTATACAATAATCGTCAAACCTGAAGTTGTAATAACACCGGCTCCAGTTACCGAAGCAATGCAATTTTCCACTTCAGCAACATTAACCTACACTGGCAACAACTCAGATCAATATTATTTAAAATTTGATTCGGCTGCCGTAGCTGCAGGAATAAGCAGTAATACACAAAAAGGAAATACTTCGCGACCTAATGGAAGCATTACGATTCAGTTTCCATACTGCCTTGCTGTCGGAACCTACAATGCAGTACTTTATGTCGACACAGACTCTCCAAAATGTACCAGTAAAAACTACAATGTGTCTCTGGTTATAAAACCAAATCTTTCTGTTAGTGGTACTTTAAGTTCAGATCAAACGATATGCAATAACAAAACTCCCAACGACTTAGTACTTAATGGAGGGAGCGTGGATTCTGTTATTAAATGGCAAAGTTCTACAGATGCAGAATTCACCAATCCGTATGATATCCCATCATCAGCAAAGTTAAAAACACTTCCAGGTGCCAAAATAGGTCCTTTAACTCAAAGTACCTATTTCAGGGTCATCAGTCAGGCTAATGGATGCAGCAAAACTACTTCTAATGTCGTACTTATAACTGTAGATAGTGGTGCAGCAGCGACTTATACAAGTTCTCCATCTTCAACCACTTGTGCTAATACTTACATCACCTACACCACTCAACCCGGAAAAACTAACTATCGCTGGTATGTACCTGGAACCATCAATACGGATTATCAAATTCAAACCGGAGGAATTGGAACTTCAGATCATAGTGTAACACTTAAATGGTTAACAAAAGGAGACAAAACAGTAACGGTAAATTATTCAAATGGATGTTCAACAGCTGCAGACGCAAGCAATACGACTTCAGTAACAATAACAACCGCCCCAACAGTAGGCACTATCAAACAGCCCAATTGCACTACACCTACCGGAAGTGTTGTTTTGGGTAACATCCCTCCTTCAGGAAAATTAATGGAATCCAGAGGAACGGTATACACGTATACCACTGCGGGAACAACCTACGAGATTACCGGATTAGCGCCCGGAACTTATAAATTTGCCATTGACGATAATTGCACAAAAGTATATTCTGCGGATGTTGTGATCCTGCCCGGGAATGTCTGGAATGGAAATAAATGGTCAGGCGGAACACCATCATTCAACGATCTGATTCACTTTACCGGAAATTATACAGCAGAAGCCGATCTTAACGGATGTTCCTGTACGATTGACAATGGAGCGACAGTAACTATAAAATCGGGAGTAACCCTGACCGTAATGAACAGTATCGATGTTGATTCAGGTACTTTAGTATTTGAAAACAATTCAAGTTTGATACAAAAGACTAATGCTGTAAATACCGGAAATATTAATTATATCCGTACCAGTCCGCCTATATTTCAAAAAGATTATTTGTATTGGTCTACTCCAGTAACTCCACAAAAATTAGTGGACGTTTCACCTTTGACTACTGCCAGTAAATACTATGGTAATGACGGCACACAATGGGTACAAACCAACAGAGAAAGCACTATGGTTGTGGGGAAAGGATACATTATCCGAGGTCCTTCAAACTACACCAATACAAATAAACAAGAATTTACCGCGACTTTTAAAGGAGTTCCAAACAACGGAGATCTGGAAGGAGAACTTTTAGCTTCTGCAAAAAGCTACTTGATCGGAAATCCTTATCCGTCTGCTCTAGATGCAGATTTACTTTTGAAAGATAATCCGATGTTAAACGGAACTCTTTATTTCTGGACACACAACACACCGGCAAAACCTGTAGCAACGAATCAATACAGCAGTGATGATTATGCTTCATACAACCTGAGTGGTGGTGTTTCGGCAAAATCAGATAAACAGCACAGTAACGATCCTGCAAAAGACAAAGGTGTTAAACCAACTGGAAAAATAGCAGCCGGACAATCGTTTTTTGTAACCACTAATGCCGGAGGAAAAGTAAAGTTCAACAATGCAATGCGAGTAGGAGAATCTAATAACGGCCAATTTTTCAGACCTGGAAATACCTCAAAAGAAACTGCGATAGAAAAACATCGTGTTTGGTTAAACATGACCAATGCAACGGGAGCTTTTAAACAATTATTAGTTAGCTACATCGAAGGTGCAACCAATGACTATGAAAGCAAATATGACGGACTAACTTTTGATGGGAATCAATATTTGGATTTTTACAGTGTAGATGCCAAAAACAAATATGTAATTCAGGGTCGTGCGCTGCCTTTTACCGATTCAGATCTTGTTCCATTGGGTTACCGAACTACTGTTGCAGGTGATTTTACAGTTGCCATAGACGAAGTAGACGGAAACATGAGTACTCAGGCCATTTACATCGAAGACAAAGCAACCGGAGTAGTTCATAATTTAAGTCAAAGCAATTATACTTTTAAAACCGAAGCCGGCACCTTTGCAGAACGTTTGACACTGCGTTATAAAGCTGGCAAGACCTTAGGAACGGGAGATTTTGAAAATATTGAAAATGGTATTTTAATTTCGAGCAAAAACAAATCAATCCAGTTGTTGTCCTCGAAAGAAAACATAAAAGAAGTTTCTGTTTTTGATATCACAGGTAAACAGCTTTACAGCAAAACCAAAGTAAACAGTACCAAACTTCACATTCAGAACCTGTCATCAGGCAATCAGGTTGTATTGGTTAAAGTAACACTTGCCAATGATTTTACCACCACCCGAAAGGTACTGCTTTAATAAACAGTAAATCCTTTATTTTGTCCCATAAAAAAATCCATTCTGTTAGCAGAATGGATTTTTTTTATCTCTTAGATTGGTGTGAAACTATGGTTTTTCAATCAGAATACTGACTGCATTTCCTCCGAAACCTACCGCATTAATCAATATTTTTCTAAGGGGCTTAGTCTGTTTTTGCTCTTCTCCAAAAGGCACTCCGATAAAAGTATCGTGTTGAAACATTAAAAGTGCCAACTCTAAGCTCAATATACCGGATGCTCCAAAAGTATGTCCGATCTTCCATTTATTGGTGGTGAGCAAAGGCAACTGAAAACCAAAAACCTTTTCGATAGCGCGTAGTTCCGTCAAATCTCCTTTGATTGTTCCCGGCGCGTGCATCACAATAGCATCAACCGTTTCGGGAGCAACATCTTTTAAAGCCATTTTCATTGATTTCTGAAAACAAGTCGCTTCTGCAGAAATTGAGATATTATGTTCTAAAATTTCGGTTGCATACCCCACTCCTGTAACATATGCCAATGCATTTTCCTGTTCTCCAGATTCGAGACAACAAACCGCTGCGCCTTCCCCCAAAATCATAGTATTCTGGGTTTTCTCAAAGTCGAAGGCCAGATTGGGCCAGGATTCTAATTCCTGATCAATTCTCGAATATATTTTAAGCGCTCGCATTTGAGCAATCGTGAAATCGGTTAACGGAGCTTCACTTCCTCCCACCAAAAATTTATCTGCCATGCCTGATTTCAACCATGCCACTCCATTTAACAAAGCATGAAGCGCTGTTGAACAGGTTATAGAATGTGATATTTCGGGGCCGGTACTTTGCAAATCATGAGCAATCCACGACGATATATTCCCCAAAGTTGTAGTTGGAGAAGCTAAAGTTTGTGCCTTTCCGGTATCAATATACTCTTTATAATGCTTTTCAAATAGATCTGTTGCTCCGCGTGATGAACCAATATTGATTCCAAAAATATCTTCTGAATTCCATCCTGCTTGTCGGACTGCCTCTCTTGACGCTGCCAAAGCAAACAAAACCGAATCATCTAAAAATTTATACTTCGCATCTGACTCCCGCACTTCTGCAACGATTTGTTTAGATTCGGCATCAAGAGCAGCAACAGATGTTTCCTGTTGATCTAAAAATTGTTTCGTAAAACAATGCTCACGATCCAAATACTTTTTCCAAACTGAATCTGTAGTATTTCCTAAAGGTGAAATAGAAGAAAAAGCTGTTATGGAGATTTTTTTATTCAATGTTTGTAATTTATAACCCTAAGGTTGTTTTTCTAACCGTAAAAGTCGCAAACCGCTATGGCAGGCTTCCACATCTTACTTCTTAAATTCACTCCGTTTTACAAAAGTTCCCGCAACAATCTCTTTAATTTAGAGCCCTTACGATACTTTTTATTTTGATTTGGAGTAAACCCGTTAAGTCCGTGAAAATCTGTGTGCAAATTTACACCATTTCTATAGCATCTTCAATTGTTTTGTACACTTTTTGAAGCTGTTCGTCACTCATAATATAAGGAGGCAAAATATAAACAATGTTTCCTACCGGACGCAAAACAACTCCTTTGTCAATAAAGAAATTATAAAGCTTGGTTCGCATCGAACCGTAATAACTTTCTTCAGAATCTGATTTGATTTCGACTGCAAAGATAACTCCCAATGTTCGGGCTGTAATTACTTTCGAATGTTTCTCTATTTTCTTCTGAAAGTCGAGATGGCTTTTATGAATTCTCTCAATATTAGCCTGCATCTCCTCCGTATGCAACAATTCAATACTCGCCAAAGCCGCAGCACAACCTGTAGGATTCGCGGTAAAAGTATGCCCATGAAACAAAGCTTTATTGATGTCATCATCATAAAAAGCATCAAAAACTTCCTGTGTAAAAGTGGTAATTGCCATTGGGATTGTTCCTCCGGTTAGTGCTTTTGACAAACAAATCATATCCGGAACTTCAGTCACATAGTCCATTGCAAAGGTTTTTCCTGTTTTACCAAAACCCGTCATTACTTCATCGGCAATCGTAAGAACATTGTTCTCTTTACAAATCTGCATTAATTTTGCTAAAGCCTCAGGTTCGTACATGACCATTCCGGCAGCTCCCTGCACCAAAGGTTCAAAAATAAATCCAGCACAATCATGCTTTTCAATTACGGCTCTCAAAGCATCAAAACTTTCCTGCTCCTGCCCTTTTACCGGAACCGGAATTCGGACTACATCAATAAACATCCCCTGAAAAGCCTGGGTATAAAAAGAGATTCCACTTGCAGCCATTGCCGCGAAAGTATCACCGTGAAAAGCATTTTCAAAAGCAATGATCGTAGTACGCTTCTCCTTTTTATTGAAAAAAAACTGCAACGCGACTTTGATGGCCACTTCCACTGCTGTGGAACCATTATCTGAAAAGAAAATCTTCTGTTGGTTTTTAGGTAAAATTTCCATCAGCTTTTCAGCTACTTTAATCGCCGGTTCGTGTGTGAAACCGCCAAACAAAACATGCTCTAAAGTGGTTAACTGTTTGTAAATCGCATCGGCAATAAATCGGTTACTGTGTCCAAACGGATTGACCCACCACGAAGCAATGGCATCAATATATTCTTTGCCGTTTTCATCCCAAAGTAAAGCGCCTTCACCTCTGGAAATTGCAATTGGAGCCTGTGCTGTTTTATGTTGTGTATACGGATGCCAAAGGTATTGGCTGTCTTTTTCTGTTAATGTCATATCTGGTGAAATGTTTTTTTCTTGTGAAATGTGATTTGTAAAATGTGAGATGTACTTAGTGAAATGTTCTTTGTGAAATGTAAAATGTGAGTTGTGAGATGAAAGTTTTTTACTTTCCACAAACCACTTCTAACATTTCACAGATTACATCTTACAGATCACATTTCACAAATCACATCTTACAATTTTAATAAATTACTACGGAACAAATCGGCGTATTCCCGAATTACATTCTGATCAAAGTACGGTTCATCGTCAATTCTTCCGATACATTGTACGCCGGTTTTATTCAGAATTAAACTTTCGGTCGATTCGTTTTCGTTTCCACTGAAGATGATCCCTGCAACTTCAAAACCTCTGTTCTGAATCGCTTCTATGGTCAACAAGGTGTGATTAATGCTTCCTAAATAATGTCTTGAAACCACAATTACTTTATAATCGGACTGAATCAAATCGACAATGGTTTCTTTTTCGTTTAACGGAACAAATAGTCCGCCGGCACCTTCAATCACCAAATGATTCGTAGTTTCGGGTTCCACAATCTTCTTTATATCTATCGTAACACCATCAATTTCCGCAGCCAGATGCGGACTTGCCGGTGTGTTTAACTCATATGCATTAGGGTAGAATTGAGATTTTGAATTGGAGATATGAGATTTTACTTTATGAGTATCGCTAAAATTCAAATCTCCGGCCTGAATGGGTTTCCAGTAATCGGCCTCTAAAGCTTCAACAACAATTGCCGAAGTAACGGTTTTACCAACATCAGTTGAAATTCCGGTAATAAATATTTTCATACTTCTTTTGTTTCACAAAGACTCAACAAGTGAATATCTGTTTAATAATGTATGCAAAAATACCAATAAAAAACAAAACCCATCATTGCGATGGGTTTGTTATTTTTTATTCTTCTTTCAGTTCGTCTATCACTTTTCGGATTTCCTTAGCATATTTTCCATAACAGTGATGCACCCACCATTCGGTAAACACGCCAATAAGTAAAATTGTAAGTACAAAAACAAACACAAGCAGTCCTAATTTTCTGTTGGCAAAACCCTCGTCTAAAACCTGCATAAAATCCGGCATTTGGTACAAAATAAACCCGAAGAAATAAATTAGAAAAAAAGGCGATAACGAAAAAGTAAAGGTCTTATAAAGCTGCATATTAAGCCTGATATCCAGATACGTTTCATACAAACTGTCTTTCGTTTTTAATATAACCTTATCCAATCTTCTGTAGAACAAAAAAAGCTGGCTCAAATAATAAATACCTATGGCAAGCAATATCGCAAAAATGAAATAGAACGGCACCACTAAGTTTGGTGGAAACTTGCTATCAAATGGTAGGAGGCCTATAATCACAAAAGATAAAAACTGAATAAAGAATTCCATTCTTAAACTTTTCCTAATCCTGTCCAGTGGCATGCTTGCCGATTGTATTTTTTCTAAATTATTCGGAACAACGACGTTTTCTGTCTTTTCATTATTCCATGCGTTTTGTATATCGTTAAAATCCATATCCCTGATTTTTAATTATTTCTTTTAATTTTTCTTTTGCTCTGTTGAGTTTCACCCTCGCATTTCCTTCTGAAATTCCTAAGTTCTCGCCAATTTCTTTATGAGAGAAACCTTCCAATTGATAAAAAATGATTGCTTTATCTATTTTTTCGAGTTTTTGAACCGCTTTATAAAAATGATCAATCTGACTTTCTTTGATGTGCGAATCGCCTTCATCTTCTTTAATATTCTCAGAGGCGATTTCGTACTTATCCACCTTTCGCTTTTCCTTTTTCAGAAAAACAATGGCTGTATTCACTGCAACACGATACATCCAGGTCGAAAACTGACTTTCACTTCTAAAAGAATCATACGATTTCCAAAGCTGGCAGATAATTTCCTGAAACAAATCCTGTTGGTCGTCAGGATTATCCATGTACATCTTAGAAACTTTGTAAAGTATCCCCTTATGACTTTCGATCCGATTTAAAAATTCTTGTTCTTTCTCTTTCAAAATAATCTTAATTCAATATTGGTTTTACCTTATACCCCGCTTTTCTTAATAAATTAATCACTCCATAATCCCCTCCTAAATGTGCCGATCCTACAGCAAAAAAGACACTTTCTTTTTTCATCAATTCCGGCATGTTCTTTACCCAGTTGATGTTTCTTTCGTCTAAGATAACTTTATTTGTTTTTTCACTAGACATTTTTTCATCGGTCGTAACATCATACAACCCACTTATATTTTCATTTTTATAAAGCGCAACTGACTCAGCCGTTAACGAAGCACTTAACCCTTCCAGCATTTGAAGCAATTCATCATCCGTATAAGCATTTTCGAGTATTTTCATTTGGCTTTTTACCGTTTCCAAACCTCCGATTTCAATATTTCTTTTCTTGGCTTTCTCGATAAATTCCATTTCATAAAGTTTGATATCGTCGCAACCAAAAGTTTTGACAGAAATCAGGCTCATTACCGTAGCCAGGCTAAAAGCATCCACCTGTTTTACATTCATTCCGGTTGCTTTTTGCAGAATTAAATCCAACTTTGAAAGTTGTTCCGAACTCAGCTTCTTGCTTAATGGTTCTTTTCCCATAGCCAATTGCTGCATGTCTGCCATCTCTTTTGGATCTGCAAAATCAATTTCCAAAACTAGCCCGTTAGAAGCTTCAAATGCCTTTTTCGTTTTTTCAGACATAAAATAATCCTTTGCACATATGGTGTGAATGGTTCCGTACAAATAAGATGGCTTTGACAGTCCATTCCCGGACACTTCCCATAAAAGCGAATTTTCAAGTTTTGGAGATTTTTGCTGTGCTTGCGCTGTTCCGTTAAAAAATAATGCGACTGCTGCGATTGCTGATGTAAATAAATTTTTCATTTTGTTGATTGATGATGATTTGATTGAGTTTGATTGATTTGATTTGACTGATGATTGCTAAAATATGTATTACGATTTACTGTATTTTTTTCTCTGCCAGGATGCCAATGAAGCAAAAAAGAGGCAAATCATAATGAGGAGTAATTCTTTATTCGGTTTGTCTAAAATAAACTGATTCATTAAAGAATAGCCAAGTCCTGCCGAAGCAACAAAGACAAATACGAAATTGAATACTTTTTCGGTAACTGATGTTGAAGTTGTTTTCATAATTATTTTGGTTTATTTGATTACGACTCGTAAGTAATCAAACATTCAAAACGTTACAAAAAATTTTAAACTTTTTTATAAAATCCCGAAAACAAAGGGCTAACGGAAGTTTTTTTTATTATTTATAGTTTCACAGAGATACACAAAGAAAAAAAAGCCCCACAAAATAACTCTGTGGGACTCTGTGATATCTTTGCGGAACAGCATATGCTAAAACACAAAATTTCCTAATAACTCTAAAATCTGATTGATTTCCTGTTCTGAATTATAACTATGAATACAAAAGCGCAAACGTTCCTGACCTTCCGGAACAGTTGGAGAAAGTATGGGTTTTACATCGAAACCTTTGTCTTGAAGTTGCTGCGCGAGCCGCTTCACATTTTCATTTCCCGGAACGATAGCCGATTGTATGGCCGATTTACTCCGAACAAACATGGGCTTCAGCCCCAATAAGTTTTTTTGCTGATTGAAGAATACGATGTTCTGACGTAACTTTTCAATCGTTGCTTTTTCTATTTCCAATTGCTGGTAGGCGATCAAAATTGTAGCAACAGAATGCGGTGAAAGTCCCGTAGTATAAATGAAGCTTCTGGCGAAGTTGACCAGATATTCTTTGAGATCAGGACTTCCTAAAACTACGGCACCATGACAACCCAAACCTTTCCCGAAAGTCATGATTCTGGCAAAAATTCTGTCATGCAATTTCTGGTATTGCATCAAACCTTCACCCTTGCCTCCAAAAACACCCAAGGTGTGTGCTTCATCAACCACTAAATAGCAATTGTATCGCTCTGACAACTCTACTAACTCTTCTAAATTTGGACTATCTCCATCCATAGAAAAGACGGTTTCGGTGACAATATAGACAGTAGTATCCGGAAACTTCTGAATGAGACGCTCCAGATCTTCAAAGTCATTGTGATTAAATTTATACGATTTTGCATTAGACATCATAATTCCGTCACGAATAGAAGCATGACTTAACTCATCATACAGAATAACATCATTTCGTTGCGGTACAGCACTAAAAAACCCAACATTGGCATCGTAACCCGAATTAAAGATTAATGCGGACTGAGCGTCATGAAACTCAGCAATAAAGGCTTCCGTAATTTGATACAAAGAGTGATTCCCCGAAATTAATCGCGATCCGGTGGCACCATTTTGAAAAATCTCGTTTTCCAGTAAATAAGCATGCGTGCACTTAAAAATAGATTCTGATTTTGAAAAACCTATATAATCATTCGACGAAAAATCGACCAAATTACCAAATACGGGTAATTTTCGAAGCGAATTGTTCTGCTTTCGTATCTCTAATTTCTGATTCAGGTTTTCGGGTAATTTCATAAAAGCAAAGTTATAAAATTGATTGTAAAATAAACAAGGGGTTGGCAGTATCAGTTACCCCGGTTTACTTACTTCAATTACAGCGACAAAAACCGCATCTTTTAATTGTTCAAAAGCATAAAATTAAGGCATAAAAAAAGACCTCAATTGCTTGAGGTCTTTTTCTTTATTCTAAAACTGTTTTAGTCAACTAAAACAATTACTTTATTATCTTTCATTTCAACAGTACCTGATGCAATCTCTAATGTATAGGTTTGCTCGTTTACTTTCGTGAATTTACTCGCTACTTCTTTAGAAAAATTAAACTTTGCAGCAGCAATTTTAATAGTTCCTTTTTCCAAAATAGAAACAATAGGAGCGTGATTATTCAATATTTGGAAGCTTCCATCCACTCCAGGTAATGTAACCGATGTTACTTCTCCTGAAAATAATTTTGCTTCTGGTGATACTATATCTAAAATCATAACTTTTTTTTAAATTCCAAATTATAAAATCCCAAATCCCAATTTTGGAATTTGGAATTTTTATTTTTTGATGTTTGTCAAGCTATGCTTGATTATGCTTCAGCTAACATTTTTTCTCCAGCTTCGATAGCATCCTGGATAGAACCTTTCAAGTTGAAAGCTGCTTCCGGAAGATGATCTAACTCACCGTCGATAATCATGTTGAATCCTTTGATAGTATCTTTAATATCAACCAATACTCCAGGAATACCTGTAAATTGCTCCGCTACGTGGAATGGTTGAGATAAGAAACGTTGAACACGACGTGCTCTTGATACTGATAATTTATCTTCTTCAGATAATTCTTCCATACCTAAGATCGCAATAATATCTTGCAATTGTTTGTATTTTTGAAGAATCTCTTTTACTCTTTGTGCACAGTCATAATGCTCATTTCCTAAGATTTGTGGAGTCAAAATTCTTGAAGTAGAATCTAACGGGTCAACCGCAGGATAAATACCTAACTCAGCAATTTTACGAGACAATACTGTAGTAGCATCTAAGTGAGCAAACGTTGTTGCCGGTGCCGGGTCAGTTAAGTCATCCGCAGGAACGTAAACCGCCTGTACAGATGTAATAGATCCTTTGTTTGTAGAAGTAATACGCTCTTGCATAGCTCCCATCTCTGTTGCCAAAGTTGGTTGGTATCCTACGGCAGAAGGCATACGTCCTAAAAGTGCTGATACCTCAGAACCTGCTTGTGTAAAACGGAAGATGTTATCAACGAAAAACAATACGTCTTTACCTTGATCAGTTCCTGCTCCATCACGGAAATACTCAGCGATAGATAATCCTGAAAGTGCTACACGTGCACGAGCTCCAGGAGGCTCATTCATTTGTCCGAAAACGAAAGTAGCTTTAGACTCTCTCATTCCTGGCATATCTACTTTAGATAAATCCCATCCTCCATTTTCCATAGAGTGCATGAAATCATCACCGTATTTAATAATTCCTGACTCTAACATCTCACGAAGTAAGTCATTTCCTTCACGTGTTCTTTCTCCTACTCCTGCGAATACTGAAAGTCCACCGTGACCTTTTGCAATATTGTTGATCAACTCCTGAATCAATACTGTTTTACCAACACCTGCACCACCAAACAATCCGATTTTTCCTCCTTTTGCGTAAGGCTCAATCAAATCGATTACTTTAATACCTGTGAATAAAACTTCAGATGAAGTTGATAAATCTTCAAACTTAGGAGCTTGTCTGTGAATAGGCAAACCATTTTCTCCAGTTTTTGGCAATTCGCCTAAACCATCAATTGCGTCTCCAACAACATTAAATAAACGTCCATATACGTCTGGACCGATTGGCATTTGGATTGGATTACCAGTTCCAACTACTTCATATCCTCTAGACAAACCGTCTGTTGAGTCCATAGAGATTGTACGAACAGTGTTTTCTCCAATGTGAGATTGTACTTCTAGAACTAATAAAGTTCCATCTTTTTTAGTGACTTCTAGTGAATCATAAATTTTTGGAAGTTCAACATCCTTACCGTTGAAAACTACGTCAACTACTGGTCCAATGATTTGAGCAACTTTTCCTATTACTTTTGACATTACTTATGTATTTATTAAATAGCTATTTAGGTTTATCGAAAATACCTCTTTTTTCAGAGCGCAAAGATAATTTTTTAAAATATAAAATCAATATTTTTTTATAAAAAATACTACGATTTTGTTTGATTCTTAAAAGTGAGGCCTCAAATACCGAAAACAGCATTTTTTAACCCCATAAAAAAAGCCACTGCGTTCTGAAAGCAAGTGGCTGTTTTATGAAAAAATAAATATTAATTTATAACTTTAGGATAAAGTGTCTGGTAATTCCCCACATCTACCCCTTTTAGATTGGAACCGTATTTCGCATTAATTGCTTCAATAAATTTATTCGCAATAAAGGCATAACCTCTAGCTGAAGGATGAACCCCATCCAAAGAAAACACTCCCCCGAAAACAAATGTACTTGTCAAAGTATACCCGTCTACCGAAATTCCATTTGGAGTAGACAACTGTTTCATCAGTCCGTCAGCATCTACCAAAGCCAGACCATTTGCTTCCTGAGCTGCTTTGATTGTTAAATTATAGGCAGCAGTAGCCGTTTTAATATCAGCTATTTCTTTTGGTATCAAAACAAACTTATCCTGTAATGGGTATGTAATCCCAAACTTATCCAATGGCGCAGGAGGAGCCATTCCAATTCCTGAGTTGGCAGCTGTAGGTGCTGTCCCGATGGCTGCTCTGGTTGTCAAAAGCACCAAATCGGTAGCTTTAGCCTGACGCGCCTGACCAAAAACAGTACCATAAAAAGCCGCAGTCTGTGCTCCTACCGACGGCGT
The DNA here is from genome assembly GCF_048514875.1 of Flavobacterium sp. T12S277. Taxonomy (NCBI): domain Bacteria; kingdom Pseudomonadati; phylum Bacteroidota; class Flavobacteriia; order Flavobacteriales; family Flavobacteriaceae; genus Flavobacterium; species Flavobacterium sp. T12S277. The sequence continues at coordinate 178,050 of NZ_JBLYEG010000002.1, forward strand.
AAGTACCGCAGTAAGCTGTGCAGATAAGTTGGTAAGAGTTTCATCTTTTATCAATAATGGATTTGCCGCAGTAAGTGACAATAATTCAATTCTGTCTGTAACTCCCAAATAATTTAATGCCCCTTTTAACGGACCGTACAACTGTGTATTAAGTGCATTAATAGTTGCTATCCCAACAGCTGCATTTCCACTACCTAAAACAGAAATCGTTAATGGATTATAAGGAACCGTTGTAAAGTGCGGCAATGTACTGATGTCTGGTAAATTGGCCACAACACCTTTTCTTCCGCTCTTAGACAATTCTGTTGCCAGGTTTTTATAGGTAGTATCAAAAGTAGCCGGATCTGTAATCGGATTTGTTCCGTCTCCTCCGGACGTGGCATAACCCAAAACATCGTTACCACCAATCCACAAAGAGAAAAAAGTTGGGTTCTGCGCTAAAGCATCTCCTAAAACCGTTGCGGAAGCCGAAGAAGCAATCCTTCCGAAATACGGGTTAGCACTGGCGTATCCTGCAAGTGCCAAATGAGTTGCTTTTGCTCCCGGAATCCCCAAATTACTGAAAGCTCCTGTCAAACGTGCGCTAATATCTGTACCCGAAACACCGCTTACCGGAACCGGAGTACTTGTTGCCACATCTAAATACAACCTAACCCCCAAACTTGGTACCTGAACACCTCCGGAGGAAAACCCTCCAAGATTATCGGTCATAAAAGGTGTTGTAAAAGCACCTCCGCCTGCCAATGCAAATTGCTGTGCCAGAATGTTAGGATATGCATTGGTCTGACCGGCTTTAAACAAAGCATTATCTGAAAAACCTGCCGCGAAAGAATCCCCCAACGCAACATACTTCGAAAAATTTGCCTGCCCCGAAGTTAACGGCAATCCATCTGACGAATCAGATACCGTTGCTACATCATCATCACTATTACAAGCCATAAAGGTTACTGAAACCAAAAACAGCCATTTTAAATTTTTTATCATGATCTACTATATTTTATAATTATCCTTTTCTGAATGCTGTATCCGGAAAAGCGAATAAATGGTTTGTTTCTTCTATTACTTCAAATTATGGATTGATCGTCCAGGAAACAAAATATTGCTGACCAATATATCCTGCACCAAGTACCTGAGCATATTCTTTTCCTCCAATATTTGAAGCTCCTAATTTGAAAATTGATTTTAATTTTGGAAGCCCGTAATTAATCTGTGCATCAATTACAGTTGCTTCTTTAATGATACCATCTGCAAAAGTTGATTCCCACTTGTATTCACTATTCCATCTTCCGCTTACATTGAATCCGAAGTTCTCAAACAATTTATCATTTCCAAGAGATACTTTAACTCTGTGTTTTGGTGTATTAAAACCAGCTTCAAAACTTGGATCTTTTGCCTGATCAAAATCAAACTGAGCATAATTATAGTTTACTCCTAATTCAAAATTAGCAATCACTTTTTTAGAAAGACCTACACCAAATCCAAACGATTTTATTTCAACATCTGTATTGGTATACAGCTGATAAGCTCTTATATTTCCACTCTGAAGTGCATGAAGTGTTTGAAAACCAGGATCTGTTGGCCCGGCTAAAGGATTTGGCGCATCTTGTGTAGTACCATAAAAAGGTGCCACAACATTTAGATTCCCAATAAAATGGTTGTAGATATTATAGTAAGCATTAAGATCTACCGAAACATCATTGATAAAAGAACGGTATCCCAATTCAAATGCCTTAACTTCCTCTGGTCTTACATAGTTTACATTTGTTTTTCTCAAAAGCGCTGCCGCAGCTACAGGATTACTTCCTGCCAAAGCAGCAAAAGCACTGGCTGAACTCGCTGTATACGAATTACCATATGCATTCAAACCTGTCATTACAACAGTTGGTCCTCCTGCAAAAGCCTGACCTGTCGTTGTCGAAACTGGCAATGTTTCAGTGTAACGCAACAAGTTATCCGGAGCAGAACCTATCAATACCGCGCTTCCCACATTAAAACCTATATACTGATCCTGTGTAGACGGGTTTCTGAAACCTGTTTGGAACGATGCTCTGAAATTATGATTCTTTTTCTCTCCTCCAGAATATACAAAGGAAACTCTAGGTGAAAAATTACCATCGAAATTTTTGGATTTATCATAACGAATAGAACCTGTAAATTTCAATCTGTCTTCCATAAATTTCTTTACCAGCTGTGTATACGCACCATAATCTGTATAATTAATACCGCTATTACCATCGGTGTAAATTCTTCCATGAGAATTTAACTCATACAATCTGAATGATCCACCAACCTGGATTTCGGCAAACTTTATCACATCTTTGAAGTTATAGTTTGCATCTGAGTGGTAAATTTTTGAATTATCTACCAGTTTTGAACCTGTAAGTACACTTTCATCGTCAATTACCTGACTGAATGCATTCTTAAACGCTGTCGTACCTGGTAAAAAACGACCTGTATCCGCCGTAGTTCTTCCTGCCGCATGTGCCTGTTCAGGAGTTGCTCCTCCTAAAGTAGCCTGAACGTAAGCTCCTGCATACTGACCAAACCAAGTCTTATCGTCTTTCCATTTTCTGTTTATATTAATACCGGTAAAAGCCATATCATAAGAATTCCCTCCATCCTCTGTAGTAGTATATCCTCTCACAAAGAAATTTTTCCCTTTGAATTCAATTTTGTGCTGTTGCATAAAAAAGTTATTCAGATAGTAACGGTTAGCTCCCTGGTAAACGGCATTTCCGAAACCAAATTTACTTTGCCAGATAATTTCCAATCGTTCGTCACCAAAAGGTCTTCCGTGAAAAGAAAAATCAATTTTAGTGTTTCCTGCCTTATTATTCGTAAGATCAACTTCGTTGTAACCAGTTCTACTCACATTCTTGTTCGGCAATAAGTTTACGGCCGAAGCAGGAAGCAGTCCTAAAGCAGCCAGAGACTGACCCACTCCTTTTAAATTAGTCGAAACCTCGTCACCATAAACATTGATTCCATCATAATTAATATTACTTCTGTCAATTCCTGGAATTGTTTTGTCATTATAATTTGTAGCATACCAATCGGTAGCTTCCATATATGTAAAGTTTGCTTTGGCTGCAAAATATTTATTAAACGCATGTGCGAATCGCATCCCAAAATCATAGTAATTATTAGTAGCGGCAGCTTTCTGTGAAGTCACTCCGTATTTAAAATAAGCTGATGCTCCCTGATAAGTAAAAGGACTTTTACTATTCATAAACATAATACCGTTAAAAGCATTTGCCCCGTACAAAGCAGAAGATGCACCCGGTAACAGCTCAACACTCTGAACATCAATTTCCGAAACACCAATCATATTCCCCAAAACAAAGTTCAAAAGCGGAGATGAATTATCCATACCATCAACCAATTGCATGAAACGAGTGTTAGCTACAGTTGCAAAACCTCTTGTATTGATTGATTTAAAAGACATACTACTGGTATTCATCTGTACCTCTTTTAAGTTTTCCAGACCGTCATAAAAAGAAGGCGAAGCGGTTTTCTTAATATCCTGAATTCCCATTCTTTCAATGGTTACCGGAGATTCAAGTACTCTTTCAGGAGTTCTCGAAGCCGAAACCACAATTTCATTTAATTTGGTTTCCTCATCTTTTAAAATTACATTAATCTTTTGATTTACTGATGTAACATTAACTGTTTTAGACTCGAAACCTACGGCCGAAACCTTAATTGTAAAAGGCAGCTTCGTAGAAGTATTTAACTTAAATGTACCATCGAAATCGGTAGAAGCACCGTTTGAACTTCCAACTACGACAATATTGGCTCCCGGAATAGCTTGTTTACTGCCATCAGTCACAGAACCGGTAATTGAATTCTGCGCAAAAGATATTCCGCTGAAAAACAACATAATTAATAAATAGACTCTCATTTGGTTAGATTTTGTTTAGTTTATACAACCAAAATACAAATAATTTTAATATGTATAAAAAAATGTTAAAAAAAATAAATATTCGATATAAAATTTGTTACAATATTAACTATTTGACAATTGATTTTATTAAATTAAACTCAAAGATCAAACTTGTAAAACCCTAAATACTATGCGTACATATTATTTTAAAGCAAAAAAATGAGGATTTAATAAAAATACACCGACGATAAAAAAAATATGACAATTAAAACGGCAAGCCCAAATATCTCTAAAGATTTAACAAATGCTATTTCATAATCCCTCTTTCAAATCGGTTGCAAATTTCTGCTGAGTCCGTACAAGCAATCCAAGCTTATCGCTTTTTCAAAAATCGATTGAACAGCAGTAATTCCATACGACGATATCATTAGTCATAACTCAAATCACCAGAAAAACATAAAATTGCAAATGCTCATACCTATGAAAAAGCTATCTCTTTGCCTGAACAAAAAGCCGATCTGCCAAACATCAACCAAAACAACAAAATTTTTCCTACAAATATAAAAATTAATATTTCAAAACCTACAAAACGATTTTAAAAATAAGCACAAACAAAAAAAGCGAGATAAAATCTCGCTTTTCAACTATTATGTTCCTTACCCCCACTAAAAAATGGATCCAAATAAGGTTTTCAAACCTAAGTTATTTTTCAGATAATTGTTTCTCCAATTTTGACAATCGCTCTGAAAATGATTTAAGAGTTTCATTTTCTTTCTTAAGATTTGTTATCTCTTTATTTTGTTCAATCATATAAAGTGTCATTTCTTCCATCTTCTTCAACAGATTCAAATTCATTTCCGCCAGCATCAAACCATTTTTTTCCACATCACTAGCCGATGGTATTTCAGGCAAATGTTTATTTTGTCTAATATATGCTTCCACTTCCTCCAATGATTTTAACTTGTAATCATTTGCAAAAACATAATCGGGAACCGCACCTGCATTAACGGTTACTTTTACCTCCTGAGCATGAATATTCCCTGCTACTGTCAGTTTTGAATCTGGATTTGATGTTCCAATTCCAACTCTACCATTACCAACTAAAGTCATCACATCAACCGGCGCTACATTTGTTGTTCCACCACTGTATAGTCTAAACTTTAGCTTATTATGCTCCGCTAGTCCCGCCGTAATTGTAGCATCAATACCATGCCAACGATTAGCATAATTTGTAGCACTTTCTAAATCTGATTTATGCCCATACTTTATCAGGTTATCAAAAGCACCGTCAACTCCCGTTTCTGTCAATTTGGATATCCCTCCTAATACGCTTAGTTTAGTTGCAGGAGTTGATGTTCCGATACCAACATTCCCGGAAATAGTTTGATTACCAATAAAATTATTAGTTCCACGAGTCGCTAATTCATTCCAAACAGACCCTTGAGTGTCAGCTATTTTTCTAAAAAACAATCTATCATTTTCGGTATAAGAAGAAGAAAGCTGCAATTGATAATTATTACCCTGATTGGAATGTCTCATTACAAACAAATGATACCAACTCGAACTTCCATCCCCGTTTACATAATCCGCCGAATTCAATTCATAAATCCCAGATTTTATAGGTTGCGTTAAATCCGGAACATTAACAGCAAATCCATTACCCAATTGTTGCGCTGATGAAACTGCAGTAATTAAAAACACAGCAGCAATTCTAATAAATCTTATCTGTATTTCTTTCTTATTTAACAAATACCTTCTCTTCAAGAACTCTGATTTTTTCATTTTGTTTTTCTATTTTCTTATTCTGCTCTATCATGTACAGCGTCATTTCCTCTATTTTCTTTAGCAAACTCAAATTCATTTCTGCCAGCATCAAACCATTTTTTTCCACATCACTAGCTGATGGTATTTCCGGTAAATGTTTATTTTGTTTGATATATGCTTCCACTTCCTCCAATGATTTTAACTTGTAATCATTTGCAAAAACATAATCAGGAACCACCCCTGCATTAACGGTTACTTTGACCTCCTGAGCATGAATATTCCCTGCTACTGTCAGTTTTGAATCTGGTTTTGTTGTACCAATTCCGACATTTCCATTCGTGAGAATAGACATCTTTGCATTGTAGTTTGTTATAAAATGCAAGGGATGGTTACTTTCCGTACCCACAAATCCGCCGCCACCATACCAGGACTCATTGTGCGAGAAAATACCCACTCTGTATAATCCACTTGTTGACGTTGCTAAAATTTTAGAATGGTCAGTTCCAGCAACATCCAGTACCTTACCCCAACCCTGTAAGTTGGAAGGAGTTGTAGTACCAATTCCAACATCTCCATTAACATTTATTGCCATTTTAATACTAGAATTCGTTGCAAAATTTATCCCTCCATGCTGACCTCCTGTATGATTATTAACAATATTAAAATCCATATAGTTTCCAAATCGATATCCGACAGCAGTATATCCTGAATTAACTTCAAGATCACAAGTATTATGATAACCAAATCGTACTATGCTGCTTCCTCCAGTATTACCTACCGCTCTTGTAAACGATGCGACAACTTCATTTGTATCCGTATTAAAGGAATTCGAAACCTGGAACTTAGAAGTGGGATTTAAAACCCCGACACCGACATTCCCATTTTCTATTCTCATAACATTACTACCTGTCCAATCACCAAAACGAATCCCTCCGTACCAATGCAAATCCAGACCAGATGATCCGGGAACAGCAAAAGTGTCAATTTTGTAATTAGCAGGATCTCCAAACCCCACTATTGGCAAACCCTGGCTATACAAAGACGAAGCTTGTAACAATACCACCAACACCGCAATCTTTCTTAAACTTAATAAACTCATACTTTCTTTTTATACATTATACTTTTTTCTAATCTTAAATCACTTTTACAATTCTTCTCACGATAACACTAAAAAAGGCAAGTAAAAAGCAACTTTTTCCTCTAAAAATGATTCAAAATATTTCGCGCAAACTTATAACTATATTTTTAACATGTAAAATTCCTGCAAAAAAAATACAAAAAAAATGCGAGACCTAAGTCTCGCATTTCTAAACACTTATATATTTTAAATAAGAATCTATTCTACCGTAACCGATTTTGCCAGATTACGAGGCTGATCTACGTTACATCCTCTCATTACTGCGATGTAGTATGAAAGCAATTGTAAAGGTATTGTTGTGATCAGCGGAGATAATGCATCTGAAGTCTCAGGGATCTCAATTACATAATCAGCTAACTCACGAACCTGTGTATCCCCTTTGGTAACCACCGCAATGATTTTACCACTTCTAGATTTGATTTCCTGAATGTTACTTACAATTTTATCGTAATGACCTTGTTTAGGTGCAATAACGATAACTGGCATGTGCTCGTCAATCAAAGCGATTGGTCCGTGCTTCATTTCGGCAGCAGGATAACCTTCAGCATGGATATAAGAGATCTCCTTTAATTTCAATGCTCCTTCCAACGCTACCGGGAAATTATAACCACGTCCTAAGTACAAACAATTTGGCGCATCTTTAAATGCTGCCGCAATTTCTTTTGCTCTGTCGTTAGTCTCTAGAGCTTCCGCTACTTTTTCCGGAATAATCTCTAACTCCTGCAAATAGGTATGAAAATCAGTGTTTGATAACGTTCCTTTTGCTTTACCCAATCGCAATGCGATCATGGTTAAAACTGTAATTTGAGTTGTAAATGCTTTTGTAGAAGCCACTCCAATTTCTGGTCCTGCGTGTGTGTAAGCACCAGCATGACTTTCTCTTGAAATAGAAGAACCTACTACATTACAAACTCCAAAAACAAAGGCACCGTTTTCTTTTGCCAATTTAATCGCCGCCATAGTATCAGCTGTCTCTCCCGATTGAGAGATCGCGATTACTACGTCATCTTTGTTGATAATTGGATTACGATATCTAAACTCTGAAGCATATTCTACTTCGACAGGAATTCTCGTAAACTCCTCAAAAATGTACTCTGCTACTAAACCTGCATGCCAAGAAGTACCACAAGCAACGATCAAAATTCGTTTTGCATTAAGGAATTTCTCTAAGTTATCCTCAACACCAGCCATCTGAACGATTCCTTCATTTGCATGAAGTCTTCCTCTGTACGTGTCTTTTATAACACTTGGCTGCTCGTAAATTTCTTTTAGCATGAAGTGATCATACCCTCCTTTTTCAATTTGCTCCAGGTTCATCTGAAGCTGCTGAATATAAGGATCTACTAAAGAGTCGTCTTTAATTTTTCTAACTTTAAGTGGCTTATGCAATCTGATGTTTGCCATTTCACCATCTTCAAGATAGATCGCATTTGAAGTGTACTCAATAAAAGGCGAAGCATCAGAAGCAATAAAATATTCTCCTTCTCCAACACCAATTGCCAATGGACTACCCAATCTGGCTGCTACAATTTCATTTGGGTTCTTTTTATCAAAAACAGCAATTGCATAAGCTCCTACTACCTGATTTAAGGCAATCTGAACTGCTTTACCCAACTTCAAACCTTCATTTTTCTGAACTTCTTCAATTAAGTTCACTAAAACTTCAGTATCTGTATCTGATTTAAAAGTATAACCTCTCTTTACTAATTCTTCTTTAAGCGGTGCATAATTCTCAATAATTCCATTGTGAATAATAACCAATTCTCCTGAATTAGAAAGATGCGGGTGCGAATTTACATCATTTGGAACTCCGTGAGTTGCCCAACGCGTATGTCCAATTCCTATGCTTCCGGTTGCATTTAAGTTCTCTTTGGCTTTAACCTCAAGATCCGAAACTTTACCTTTTGTTTTACAAAGTTTTACACCAGATTCGGCGTCATACAACATAACACCGGCACTATCATATCCTCTGTATTCAAGTCGCTTTAATCCTTTGATTACAATAGGATAAGCCTCTCGATGACCGATATATCCAACAATTCCACACATATATTAATTATTAATTTGGTTTCGTGTAGTAAATTTCAAGCTGTAATTTTTTCCCTGTAGGAATAGTTGCGCTTGAAGTACCTCCAAATAATACCGTCCCTAGCGGGCTGATTACTGAAGCTCTTGGTGCTTCTGAGATAACGCTGTTTTTTAGTTTTAATTTGTTAGAAGCAATTATACTCGCATCACCTGTCACCACCAAACCTAATTTTACGTTTTTCACAGTTGCATTCTTAATGATATTACGAATGTGATTCGTTAATCTAATTTTATAAGTTGTTCCTCTTTTTGTAGTAGGGTCCAAACTCAAAATACCGCTATATACTGCTTTAGTCAATAGTGGGTTAGATGATGCAGCATCAGCCAGATAATCGGCGATAGGCACATTGTCATCCAAATTATACAAATAAATTCGTTTAGGCTCGTAAGTTCCTGCCATTTTATCTGTATCTATAGAAAAAACCAAATTAGCCTCATTGACCAACCAGTTCTTCGATCTGATTTCACTCAGTTTAGCACCAAACCCACTAAGTTCCAGTACTGCCAGTGATCCTTGTCCTCCTTTTAAATAAAGTCTGTCGTCTCCTGTTTTATTATTTGGATTGGCTATTGCATTAGCATAAGCAGGATCTTTAGCCTCCTTAAGCAAAGCTGCCGATGCACCTGTTAACTTAATGATTAAGGTTTTATCCTCCATTGTAGTTTCAGGATCTGTCGTAATAGCCGTTTTTGCTTTATATTTAATTGTAATTTTTCCGTTTGTTGCAAAATTCAGCAAAGCCATATTAGCCGGACTGCTGCCAGAACGTTCTACTTTAAAATACAACCCTCTGAAATACTCCTGAAAAACATCAGCAGAAGCAAGTTTTGCCGCTGGAGCTTTTAAAATTTTATCTGCAAAAAAGGCTTTATTCAGGTTCAAACGCATTTCGGGAGCAACTTTTGTACTTGTTACTTTTCCGGTTGTCGGGTCAGTAGTGTCGTCTGTAATCTCACTTGCATCAAAGAAAAACTCTTCATTCTGTGCTACTTTAGGGTCATCGTTTAACGCTTTACCTGTAGCCACATACGGTTTTTTAGATTTATCAAAATTGATATAACTGTCTACACCAGTATCCGTATCCATGTCCGTATTGTACAATTGTAAAAACTGTGCTCCTCCGTCAAAGTAAGAGCTGCGCATTTGAACACCAGACTCGTAAACACCTAATTTAATTTTTCCATTAGAAGCTCCGTAAATAGAATCTAACACAAAAGTTCGGCTTCCATCAGTATTCGTAGTCTTCACATGGTTATAATAAGGAACACTTAATACTACACTAACTATTTCAGGTGCATCACCAATAGTTGGTGCATAGGTTTCTAAATTAACCTGAGTAGCAAAACTGGCAGTTGTACTACCAAAAACTGTATTATCGTAAACACCTAAACCATAATTTGCCGCCCCATTTGATTGAATTGGCGTTACTTCCTGATTATAAGCTAAAACTTCATATTTTTCAGATTCCAGTCCAAAATGATCATCTCCGATCAAACCATCACCAATCGCATTAAAATCTTTATCGCAAGAATATAAAAGGACAACTGTTGCAACTAATAGTATTTTCTTAATAAAAGAAGTATTGTACATGTTTAATAATAAAGTTAAAATTTAAAGACCCATTGTTTTGTAGAAATTTGTATACGCTTCAGCGAATGCATCTTTCGTGGCGAAAGGTAAAAAAGGTTTTCCTGAAGATTCTATAAATTTTGTTAAACTTGGAGATACATTCTCAGAAGCTATAATTACAGCATCTGAATGCAATATACTGGCTTTTAGGATATTTTCGTAATTTGGTATTTCCAAATCAGCAACTGATTCATGCGGAACTCCGTCAAATTTCACTTTATTAATCATCTCCAGATCCAGATTCTCGTCAAAAGATTGTCCGTAAACAGAGGTTACAATTTTAGTTTCAGAAAATAAAGCCTCATTTTTATAATAGTGCTTCATGTAAATAGGTAACATCGAAGCCAGCCAACCGTGAACGTGGATAATATCCGGAACCCAGTTTAGTTTTTTTACTGTTTCAACAACTCCTTTTGCAAAAAAGATGGCTCTTTCATCATTATCAGGATACAAAACCCCTTCTTCATCGGCAAAAGTTGCTTTTCGCTTAAAATATTCATCATTATCAATAAAGTAAACCTGAATTCTTTCTTTCGGGATTGAAGCAACTTTAATAATCAATGGCATATCTAAGTCATTCACTACCAAGTTCATTCCTGAAAGTCTAATTACTTCGTGTAACTGGTGTCTTCTCTCGTTAATATTTCCATATCTTGGCATGAAAATTCTTATCTGACCTCCTTGATCGTTAATCATTTTTGGAACGTCATAAGACATTAAAGAAACCTCATTTTCAGCCAAATAAGGCACGACTTCAGATGATACATATAATATCCTCTTATCTTTCATAATAGTATTTTACTTAATTTTTGGTAATAAAAACGTTGCAAAATTACAAAATTTTATGCAGTTATTAACTAATATATTATGTTTGCACTAAATTTTAATAATACTGCCATGCATATTTTCTACGGTAAAGTAGCCTTGATAGCCTATTTAAAAACTATCAAAACCGCAAATTCTACTATCGGATTTGTACCTACTATGGGCGCTTTACACCAAGGGCATCTGGCTTTAATGCAAAGATCGCTTAAAGAAAATGACGATACCGTTGTGAGTATTTTTGTGAACCCAACCCAGTTCAATAACCCTGAAGATCTTGAAAAATATCCGCGTACTTTAGAAGAGGACGTGAAGAAAATGAGAGGTTTAAGCGACAAAATGATTCTTTACGCTCCTACCGTTGATGACATTTATGAAGGTCATACCATCTCTGAGGATTTTGATTTCGATGGTTTGGAAAACCAGATGGAAGGAAAATTCAGACCAGGTCATTTTAACGGAGTCGGAACTATCGTAAAACGTTTGTTTGAAATCGTTACTCCAACTAATGCATACTTTGGTGAAAAAGATTTTCAGCAATTGCAGATCGTTAAAAAAATGGTCGAAAAAAATCATTTACCGGTAAATGTTGTCGGCTGTCCTATCTTCAGAGAAGACAATCAACTCGCAATGAGCTCCAGAAATGAGCGACTAAGTCCGGAAGAGCGAAAAGAGGCTTCTATCATTTACAGGGTGCTGACCGAAGCAAAAGAAATATTTGAGAAGGGCACTCCCGAAGAAACCATCCAATTTGTAGAAAATTCTTTCAAAGACAACGAAAGATTTGAACTCGAATATTTCGTCATCGCTGACGAATCCACATTATTACCTATAGAACACAAAAGCAACGACAAAAATTACCGTGCCTTTATAGCGGTATTTGTTAATTCTATAAGGTTGATTGACACCATTTCATTAAATTAATTTACCTTTGCACCATGCAAATTCAAGTTATAAAATCTAAAATTCATCGAGTAAAAGTAACCGGAGCTGATTTAAATTACATTGGCAGCATTACTATTGATGAGACTTTACTAGAAGCTTCAAACATCATTGAAGGCGAAAAAGTAGCAATTGTAAACATCAATAATGGCGAACGTTTTGAAACTTACGCGATCAAAGGAGAGAAAAATTCAGGAGAAATAACCCTGAACGGACCTGCTGCCAGAAAAGTTCAAAAAGACGACATTATCATTATCATATCTTATGCAACCCTGGAGTTTGAAGAAGCTAAAACTTTCAAACCATGGATCATTTTTCCGAATGAAAATGATAATTCGCTAACCTAATCTTTCCTTTTACACTTTATTTCGATTTAGTTTGATCAATATTTTTTGATACAAACCGTATTCTATTGGCCTAAATTCAATATCGCCTTCTATTTAACAAAAATACATTCCAGGAGTAGAAATAGAGTTAAATAAAAAAACATACTTCTTTCCTACAGAGGCATATGTGTATTGAAACAAAGTAGAAAGCTTTTTCAGGAATACACCATCTATGTCACTATCTGTTAAAATGAATTCGCCCCAACGAATTACAATACTAAAAAAGCAAATAAAATGTTATATTGCTACACTATTACAATACTTTTTAACTCACTGAAATGCCCCCACTCATGAAAAAAGTTTACCTACTTATTACCTTCATTTCGATTTCTGTCTTTTCGCAGAAAAAATTTGACAACATTAAATCCGAAAAGCTCGGAGAAGAACGAAGAATAACAATCGGCCTTCCGGAGTCTTACGAAGCCAATCCCGATAAAAAATATCCTGTTTTGTATTTACTCGATGGTGATTATTTATTCGATCCTTTCTCCGGTGCTATAAGCTATGGTACCTATTGGGGAGATTTGCCTGAGATGATTGTTATTGGTGTTCATCAAAATAAAAACGACGAACGCGAAGACGATACGACTATTGATCAGAATACAGGACTCCCTTTTGAAAAAGGAGCCAGTTTTTTTGAGTTTGTTGGTGCCGAATTAGTGCCTTACATTGAAAAGAAATACCGCACATCGCCTTTCAGAATTATTGCCGGTCATGATGTAACAGCTAGTTTCATTAATTTTTATCTGTACAAAGAACAACCTCTTTTTAATGCTTACATTGCTTTTAGTCCTGAACTTGCCAATAAAATGGAAGTTAGAATCCCCGAAAAACTAGCTAAAGCTACGGAGCCTTTGTTTTACTACCTGTCTGCAGCCGACGGAGACAATAAAAAGATCAAAGAACCTATCGAAAAATTAGACAGCAATATTAAAATTGCCAATAATCCGTTAGTAAATTATAAATACGATTTGTTTAAAGGCACTACGCATTATACTCAGGTTTTACATGCAATTCCGAGTGCCTTATATCAGATTTTCGATGTTTACAAACCTATTAATTCTTCTGAATACAACAATAAAATTGCTGTTTTGGAAACTGGATATGCGGACTATTTAGAGAACAAATACAACACCATGTCTAAAGTTCTGGGAGTTCAGATTCCGGTGAGAATGAGTGATTTTAAAGTAATCGAAAACCTTATTCTAAAAAAGAACGCTTATGATGAATTAGGCAAAATGGCTGAAATTGGAAATGTAAATTACCCAAAAGCCATGCTGGGAGAATATGAATTAGGATTGATGTACGAGAAAATGGGTGACCCAAAAAGAGCTTCTAAAAAATACCAAAATGCTTCTCAAATGGAACCAATTGGTGATTTAAATAAAGATTTGATGTACGAGAAAATGGACCAGATGAATGCACTTGCAAAAACCACCAAATAATGTCAAAAGTTAAAACTTCTTTTTTTTGCCAAAACTGCGGAACTCAATATGCCAAATGGCAAGGGCAATGCAATGCCTGCAAAGAATGGAATACTATTGCCGAGGAAATTATTCAGAAGCAGGAAAAAGTAGCCTGGAAAAGCGAACCTACTTCAAACGGTAAAGCGCCGCGTCCTTTAAAAATTAATGAAATTGATTCGGCACAGGAGATTCGAATGAATACTACTGATGGCGAGTTGAACCGTGTTTTGGGTGGTGGAATTGTTCCCGGATCCCTGACGCTATTGGGAGGTGAACCCGGTATTGGAAAGAGTACACTTTTGCTACAAATTTCACTAAAACTACCCTACAAAACCCTATACGTTTCCGGTGAAGAAAGTCAGAAGCAAATCAAAATGCGCGCAGAGAGAATCACGCCCAACAGCGATAATTGCTACATTTTGACGGAAACCAAAACACAAAATATTTTCAAACAAATTGAGGCCATAGAACCTGAAATCGTAATCATCGATTCGATTCAGACTTTACACACCGATTATATTGAATCAACCGCGGGAAGTATTTCTCAAATCAGGGAAACAACTGCCGAACTGATCAAATTTGCCAAAGAAACCAACATTCCGGTTATTTTAATTGGGCATATTACCAAAGACGGAAATATTGCCGGACCTAAAATTCTGGAACATATGGTCGATACTGTTTTGCAGTTTGAAGGCGACCGAAATCATGTGTACCGAATTTTGCGTTCGTTAAAAAATCGTTTTGGATCTACTGCCGAACTCGGAATTTATGAAATGTTGGGCAGTGGCTTACGCGAAGTATCCAATCCTTCAGAGATTTTGATTTCGCATAAAGACGAGGAATTATCCGGAACCGCCATCGCCACCACACTTGAAGGCATGCGTCCTTTGATGATCGAAATACAATCACTGGTGAGCACTGCAGTTTACGGAACTCCGCAACGAAGCACTACGGGCTACAATGCCAAAAGACTAAACATGATTCTGGCAGTTCTGGAAAAAAGAGCCGGATTTCGCTTAGGCGCCAAAGACGTCTTTCTGAATGTTACAGGCGGAATTTCTGTTGATGATCCTGCTATTGATTTAGCCGTTGTTGCCGCTATTTTATCTTCCAATGAAGACATTCCGGTAACAAAAGGGTTCTGTTTTGCAGGTGAAGTTGGACTCTCGGGAGAGATTCGTCCGGTAAATCGCGTCGACCAGCGTATTCAGGAAGCCGAAAAACTTGGATTCACCACTATCTTTGTATCCAAATACAATAAAATTGCGTTAAAAAATATAGGAATCAAAATTGAATTAGTGGCTAAAATCGAAGATGTGGCCAGTATTCTTTTTGGTTAATTTTTATCAACCTACCTATGAAATTCCCAAAACAAAAAATAATAAAAGCACTTGTGATACTAGCCTTGGTATTGGTAGTGCTTTTTTTAGGATTTTACTTTTTCCGTGATTCGCTTCTCAAACAAGCCATCGCCAAGGTGACGAACAAAATGAACACGGAGTACAACAGTACATTTTCTGTAAAATCGGCTTCATTTGACGGCTTATCCGGTATAAAACTGACCAACGTAATTCTCGTTCCAAAAAACGCTGATACGCTTTGTCATATTGAAAAAATAGAAACCAGCATCAGTTTAGCCAATTTATTGATTGGCGATGTTCAAATTGGAACTTTAAAAATCAACAACGGCTATATCCAACTGGTGAAAAAAGGAGATGTTCGTAATTTTGACGCGTTCTTAAAAAAGGACAAATCAGATTCAGACAAAAATGAAAAGCGCAAATATGCCACTTTTGCCTATCGTATCATTTCGAAACTGCTCAATCTGGTTCCGACGGATATGAAGCTCGAGAATTTAAATTTCAGAATCGACGACAATGGCAAAAAGACGTCTGTTGCCATCAATAAACTGGTTCTCGAAAACAAACAACTTGAGACCAATCTTCATGTTCAAAGCAAAGATTTTGATCAGCGCTGGAACATCAAAGGTTTTGCCGACCCAAGAAATAAAAAAGCAGACATTCGTTTTTTTAATCTGGATACCGGAGCAATCCGTGTTCCGTACTTAGACGAACGTTACAATTTAAAAGCCAGCTTTGACTCGATCCGACTAAATGTTCAGAATATCGAAAAAGACGGCAGTGAGTTACACCTTGACGGTTACACCTCTATCACGAACTTAAAAATCAATCATCCGAAAATTGCCAGTAAGGATGTTGTGATCAAAAATGCCCGTTTTGATTATCGTTTCTTACTGGGAGATAGTTTTATATCGATCGACAGCACTTCGACTATGCAATTGAACAAAATAAAACTGCATCCTTATGTTTCGTACGACACCGAAAAAGATACGGTTTATACTTTAAAAGTAAACATTCCAAAAATGCAGGCGCAAAACTTTATTGTTTCACTGCCTGAAGGTCTGTTCACTCATTTTGAAGGAATGGAAGCCGCCGGAAGTTTTGACTACAAACTCGATTTCAAATTCAACAAAAACAAACCAAACACCTTAGTTTTTGATAGTAAATTAAACAAAGAAGGTTTAAAAATCACGAAATACGGGGAAGCTGATCTTAACAAATTAAATGGCGAGTTTGTTTATCGTGCCATTATACAAAATGTACTGCAGCGCCCGGTTTTAGTTGGAAATGCAAACCCCAACTATACTCCTTTAGATCAGATTTCTCCTTATTTGCGAAAGTGTGTTTTAACGACGGAAGATCCTTCGTTCTTCTCACACCGCGGTTTTATCAATGAGGCTTTTAAACAATCTATTTTAAAAAATATCCGAACCAAAAAATTCTCACGCGGTGCCAGTACCATTAGCATGCAGCTCATCAAGAACGTTTTCCTGACGAGAGAAAAAACACTTTCACGCAAACTTGAAGAGATTTTACTGGTTTATATTCTGGAAAACAACAGAGTGGTAAGCAAGGAAAGAATGCTGGAAGTTTATTTCAACATTATTGAATGGGGGCCAAATGTGTACGGAATTGGCGAAGCAAGTCATTTTTACTTCCAGAAGAGTCCTGCCAATTTGAATGTTGACGAATGCCTGTACTTAGCTACAATTATTCCGAAACCCAGAAAATTCATGTATCAGTTTAATGATCAAGGCAATTTAAGGGATTATGCATTGAAAAATCAAAAATTCCTGAAAAATTTAATGTTCCGAAGAGGTTTGCTGGTTCCTGAAGATACTCTTGGACAATTACCCGTTTACATTTCAGGAAATGCACGTTCCCTGATAAGGATTAAAGCTCCGGATTCTACAGCGGTGAAGAATGATTCTTTGGCTATTGAGGATGAGTTTGATTTATAAAAACACGGATTTCACGAAGCAACCCTATTTTTTGTTCTGAAATCGTTTTTACTTTTCATAAAAAATTCCACAAACTAACACTGTCTTCAATCGGTGTTAGTTTGTGGAATTTGTGTTTAAATCAGTGGCAGGAAAAATGAATTACAGAACCAATTCTACCTTACTTATCTCTTCTCTTTTATTCTTTAAAATAACTATTTTTAAAAAAGGATATAAGGCCGTAACCTATAACTATTGCATAACAGCATAAACTCAGAAACAAAAAGACGTTATTATACCGATCATCCATTTCTAATGCTTTGCAAACAAAAAACACAACCAATGAAAGTGTTCCAATTATTCGTGAAAGCAACCTTAGCCGTTTCGTATTTAGTTCCATACTGACAAAAAATTAATGTTTACTGGTAGCTTTTGCTTGCCCTATCCACTTATAAGATATTACACACAAATATATAGATTAAAGATATAAAAACACTACGCAAACAAGTATCAATAAAAATTCCACAAACTTTCACAGACTATATCTGCATCAATTTGTGGAATTTGTGTTTTATCTGAGAGCTGATTAAGGTGCCGGATCCGGAATTATTGCCTGAACAGCATTTATTTCGGCTACAATTTCGCTTGACAATACGACATCAATAGTGTCAATATTTTCTTTTAACTGCTCCATATTTGTAGCTCCAATAATTGCACTGGTTAAAAATGGCTGTTGCAGCACAAATCCCATTGCCAATTGAGTCAATGTCAGGCCATGTTTCTTTGCAATTTCCTGATATAACTTTGTAGCTTGTGTACTTTGCTCGCTATTGTAACGTGTGTACTGCGGGAAAAGATTGATTCTGGCATTTGGATGTGCCTCACCCGTTAAAAACTTACCCGTTAAAACTCCAAAAGCTAAGGGAGAATAGGCCAGCAATCCCACATTTTCGTACTTCGAAACTTCGGCAGAGCCTACCTCAAAAAGTCGGTTCAACAAGCTATACGGGTTTTGAACAGTTTTGATCCTTGGCAGGTTATGGTATTTACTTTCTTCCAAAAAGCGCATCATCCCCCAGGCATTTTCATTTGAAACTCCAATGTGTTTTATTTTTCCTTCTTTGATCAGGCCGTCGAATGTTTCTAATACTTCTCTGAAATTATCTTCCCACGCATCGTCATGACCATTAAAAGAACGCTGTCCAAAACAATTGGTTTTACGCTCCGGCCAATGCATTTGATACAAATCGATATAATCGGTCTGTAGACGTTTTAAGCTGTTTTCTAAAGCATATTTGATACTCGCTGGTGAAAAATCACCCTTTTCACGCATATAGGTAAAAGCCGGGTTTGGCCCCGCAATTTTAGTCGCCAATACCACTTTGTCGCGGTTTCCCGATTTCTTGAACCAGGTTCCTATTATTTTCTCTGTACTTCCGTAAGTTTCTTCACGTGCCGGAACCGAATACATTTCGGCAGTATCAAAAAAATTAACACCTCTGTCAAGTGCGTAATCCATTTGCTGATGCCCTTCGGCCTCTGTATTCTGTTGCCCGAAAGTCATTGTTCCGAGGTTTATTTTACTAACTTTTATGTCGGTATGGGGTAAAGTTGTGTATTTCATACTTTTTAAGTTGCTAAGTCCCTGAGGGGCTAAGGTTCTAAGTTTTTCTTTAAAATTCTAATAATTCAAAGATACGATGCTATTTCTCAAATAGAAATTTGACAAAAGTTAAAAAAATTACAAGATTTCTTTAAGCTTCTGAAACACGGAGTCACCAAAATTATATACAGCTACTCTCGTAACTAAAGAAGGTTCAAAGTAAAACTTTGAACCTTCTCATAAAAATCTTAGAAACTTAGCCCCTCAGAACCTTAGCGTATTAGTTAATACTATTAAGCATCTCCGCGATTTCGTCTAATCTTGGTGTTAAGATGATCTCGATTCTGCGGTTTTTAGCCTTTCCTTCAGGAGTGGTGTTACTTGCTAATGGAGAAAATTCGCTACGCCCAGCTGCTGTTAATTTTTGCTTGTTGATTTTAGCGTTTTCACTTAAAATGTTTACGATTGCGGTAGCTCTCTTAGTCGACAAATCCCAGTTATTTGCAATTGGTCCTGAACCTGCGTACGGATCATCATCCGTATGTCCTTCAATTAAAACCGAAAGATCAGGATTATCGCCCAGAACCTTACCCAATTCAACAACTGCCTTTCTACCTTCGGTACCAACAGCCCAGCTTCCTGAATTGAACAACAATTTGTTCTCCATAGAAACGTATACTTTTCCGTTTTTCTGTTCTACAGTCAGACCTTTTCCTTCAAAACCGTTTAAAGCTTTAGACAATGTCTCTTTCAATTTACGCATGGCCTCTTCTTTTGCAGCGATCATTGCTTCCAATTCGTTCAGGCGGTTTGCTGTTTTATCCAGACGAGCTTGTTCTTCTGCTAATTTTTTAGATTTCGCCTCCAATTGTGCCAACAGTTCACGGTTTTTAGCCATATTGCTTTCTAAAGCATCGTTACTGTTTTTCTCTAAAGCATTATAAGAATCCTGAAGTACTTTATATTTTTTCTGCTGAGCAGCCAGATCCGCTTTTTGTTTTTCAAGATCTGTTTTGGTTGCGTTTAAATCTTTTGTTAAAGCATCACGGTCCAGTTCTAACTGATTTTTTGATTTTTGTAAACTCTCATTTTCATCAGCAATTGAACGGTTTTCTTTTTTCAGATCCGAATATTTGGTTTCAAGATCGTTGTAAATTTTCTTAGACACACAAGAAGTCATAGACATTGCTACGACCAATAGTCCGATAGAGCTCTTTTTAATCATTTTTTGTTTTATTTGGAGGGCATTAATACTAATGTTTAAATTTAATAGCGATGACAATGGCAATGTTTAAATTTAAACAGCAATTCATTCAACAATAACAATACCACTTTTACTCGATTTCGACTAAAACCGGGCAATGATCTGAATGAACGGCATCCGGAAGAATCACAGCTCTTTTTAACCTGTGTCCCATAGAATCACTTACCAGATTATAGTCAATACGCCAGCCTTTGTTGTTTCCTCGGGCTCCTGCGCGGTAGCTCCACCACGAATAATGGTGCGGATCTTTATTAAAATGACGGAAACTGTCTATAAAACCAGACTTCATAAATCCATCCAGCCATGCACGTTCAGCAGGTAAAAAACCCGAAACGGTTTTGTTGCGAACAGGATCATGAATATCAATAGCTTCATGGCAAATGTTATAATCACCACAAATGATCAGATTCGGAATCGTTTGTTTTAACTCATTAATATAGGTTTGAAAGTCATCCATAAACATAAATTTATGATCTAATCTTTCAATATTAGTTCCTGATGGTAAGTACAAACTCATTACAGAGCAGTCATCAAAATCGGCACGAAGGTTACGCCCCTCAAAGTCCATATGCTGAATTCCGGTTCCGTAAACCACATTATTGGGTTTTGTTTTAGACAAGATGGCAACACCACTATATCCTTTTTTAGTTGCCGGATAATAATATTGGTACGGATAACCTGCGGCAGTAATATCGTCTACCGGAATTTGCTCCTGGGTAGCTTTTATTTCCTGAAGACAAATCACATCAGGATTCGCTTGTTGCAGCCATTCGATAAAGCCTTTGGTAATTGCGGCACGTATTCCGTTTACATTATAAGAAATAATTTTCATCAGCGTTTTTTTTAGGATTTCAAATGTAATAAAAAAGTGGAAAGTTTGCATTTGAAACAGCGAAAAGTAGAGTTTTTTGTTATCTTTGTTCGCTGCTCTAATAAATTAAAAATAGTACATGGGTTTAGTTACCGCGAAAGAAGTTGCAAAAGCGATAAATGTTGATAAGTACGGAGTTTTGGGTACTTTTTCGGGCTGGATTCTTATGAAAGTTCTTAAGATATCTACCCTTAATAAAATTTACGATCACAATAAGCATTTAGAAGATGTTGCATTCTTAAACGGAATTTTAGATGAGATGGAAATCAAATTTG
Organism: Flavobacterium sp. T12S277; assembly: GCF_048514875.1. Taxonomy (NCBI): domain Bacteria; kingdom Pseudomonadati; phylum Bacteroidota; class Flavobacteriia; order Flavobacteriales; family Flavobacteriaceae; genus Flavobacterium; species Flavobacterium sp. T12S277. The sequence goes on from NZ_JBLYEG010000002.1 coordinate 199,483, forward strand.
AAATTCCCGAAGAAGATTTAAAACGTTTACCGAAAGATGGCGCCTATATTACCATTTCCAATCACCCTCTGGGTGGAATTGATGGTATTTTGCTTTTAAAATTGATGCTTGAAAGAGAACCCAATTTTAAGATCATTGCCAACTTTTTACTGCATAGAATTGTTCCGCTAAAAAAATACATCATGCCTGTCAATCCTTTTGAGAATCATAAGGATGCCAAGTCAAGTGTGGTAGGAATTAAAGAAACCTTACGTCATTTAAGTGACGGAAAACCACTTGGGATTTTCCCGGCCGGAGAAGTTTCGACTTACAAAGACGGAAAACTGGTGGTAGACAAACCATGGGAAGAAGGCGCTTTGAAATTAATTCGAAAAGCCAAAGTTCCGGTTATCCCTATTTATTTCCATGCCAAAAACAGTAAGTTGTTTTATTGGCTTTCTAAGATTGACGATACTTTGCGTACTGCAAAATTACCATCGGAGTTGCTAACGCAAAAAGATCGTGTTATTAAAGTCCGTATTGGAAAACCAATCTCAGTAAACGAGCAAAACGAAATCGAGTCCTTTGAAGACTACTCTGAGTTTTTAAGAAAGAAAACCTATATGCTGGCCAATCCTTTTGAGAAAGACAGCAAATTGTTAGACACCGCAAGCTTAAAAATCCCGAAAGCACCTAAAAAAATTGCAACACCGGCAAATGAATCCAAAATGATTGACGAAGTCAATGCATTAAGAGACAGCGATTGCAGGTTATTGCAAAGTAAAAACTACGAAGTATTTTTTGCCCGTGCCAAGTCGATCCCGAATATCTTACACGAAATTGGACGTTTGCGCGAAATCACTTTCCGTGAAGTAGGTGAAGGAACGAATGAATCTATTGACTTAGATCAGTACGACCAATACTACCACCATATGTTTTTGTGGGACGATGAAACCAAAAAAATCGCAGGTGCTTATCGTATGGGATTGGGTTCAGAAATCTATCCAAAACATGGTATTGAAGGTTTTTACCTAACCGATCTTTTCAGATTTGAGCCGGAATTACACGATATGATGCATAAATCGATCGAAATGGGTCGTGCTTTTATCATCAAAGAATACCAGCAAAAACCAATGCCTTTGTTCCTGTTGTGGAAAGGAATTATTCATACCACCTTACGTTATCCGGAACATAAGTACCTTCTTGGTGGTGTAAGTATCAGCAATCAATTTTCTGACTTCTCAAAATCATTGATGATTGAGTTCATGAAGTCGAACTATTACGATCCTTACATTGCACAGTATATTCACCCGAAAAAGGCCTACAAAGTAAAATTAAAAGACGCTGATAAAGACTTTATCTTCGACGAAGCAGAATCTGATTTGAACAAGTTTGATAAGATTATTGACGAACTGGAGCCTGGAAACTTACGTTTGCCTGTTTTAATCAAGAAGTATATCAAGCAGAATGCCCGTGTAGTTGCTTTTAACGTTGATCCTTTGTTCAACAATGCGGTAGACGGTTTAATGTACATTAGAATAGCAGATATTCCTGAAAGCACAATGAAACCTGTTATTGAAGAATTTCAAATAGAATTGGAACGCAAATTATCGGAGAAAGAAGATTAATTGCATCACCTATATAAAACAAAAAATCCCATCTTTAAAATGGGATTTTTTTATGCTTTAAAACGGCTTAAAACCAGCCTTTTTGACCAACCTGATAGGTTTGATAAAACTCTTCGTCTGTTCTTGTCAGATAGATTATTCCTTCGATAATGCCTATTATACCTCCAATTCCGAATACAAATCCAAGAATAAGCTGGATAATTCCTTCCTTATTATATCCCAAATAGAATTTGTGAATACCCAGAGCACCTAACAAAATTGCTAAGATTCCTGCAACTACTTTTTTATTCTCTTCCCGATGAACCGGAGGATTATTCCAATGTTCTGTTTTACTGTTTTCCATTTTTATAGTGTTTTTTAGTTATGCTAATTCAACTTTATGAGGATGGAATTCTGAGGTCTTAAAACCAAATCGATTGATGCAAAATATCATCAAAAGAGCTTTCCCGGATAAAAAGAACCAATCGTATCAAATGATAAAAGGCTAAAAAATAAGCCATATTGTAGGCTAATTTTCTATTGTACAGCAGTCCCGAAAAATATTCTTTTTTGGTAATAAGTTCAGTTGTCAGTATAATGATGGTAAGCCAGCAGAATACGATAACAAAAGGCCCCAATATATGGTAACTAAGAGATTTGTAGATGTCACCCTGATAAAAATAAACCAGTGATTTGGTGATACCGCAACCCGGACAAGGAAAACCAGTCACCATTTTGAAAGGACAAAAGGACTGATCTGATTCCAGATGGTTATTATGATTGTCAAGCATTAAAAAAAACGGAACTATCAGTGTAATTGCTGCACCGATAATTCCGTAAATTTTACGTTTTGTTCTACTATTATTTGTATAATCTGTTGATATCACCTTGTACTATCATTGCTGCTGCAAAAGGGAAAAAGAACCCTAAAACAATTAATAAAGTGGATTGGTCTTTTTGAAGCTCTCCAGTTCTTTGATAAACTTTTGGCAATGCTTCTTTACCAGCCAAGTAATAAAAATAAATGTTTACCGGTGTACAACATCCTGCAAAAATTGCAATCGGCTGTGAGATAACTTCTTTACCTGCAACGGCATTTAAAACCTCAGATACTTTAATGTTCCAGTAAATTAAGTACAATCCGCATGTTAAAAATCCAAAAAGCAATACCATAACTGGATCTACCTTAAATACCGGAATTGGTTCATTAAAATTATTAGACGTTTCTTTTAAATCGTTTTCCATTTTTTTTAGTTAAAATTAATTGGTTATGTCCTACTCTTCGGATTTTCGGTTCCTCCTATTTAGAAACAATATTATTAAAAATTAACTTTAAAAACTAATTATCGCCCAAAATTCTACAGAAAAGACTCGTTATTTAATTGTAAAAACAAGCCCAAAACGTTGTCCTTCACCAGTAAAACTATCTCTGAAAGACCGCTTTTATTTTGTCCGCAATTACCTGCGCCAACCGTTCGTGACTTTCAAAAGTCCAGCCTGCGATATGAGGGGTTAGTAAAACATTTTTAGCTTCGAGCAAATATTTAAAAGCCTCGGGCGTGCTTTCTTCCTGAAACAGGGTCTCAAAAGATAATTTCTCATACTCCAAAACATCCAAACCGGCGCCTAAGACTTTTTTAACCTTCATGGCTTCCACTAAATCTGCTGTCACAATATTTTTACCGCGTGAGGTATTTATAATCCAAAAGGGCTTTGCGAAAGCATTTATAAAATTTCCATTCACCATTTTATCGGTTTCAGGAGTCCACGGAAGGTGCAGGCTTAACACATCACTTTTTTGCTGAAGCTCTTCCAGTGAAACCTGTTTTGCATTTTCATCTCCTACATGGTCGAGAATATCATAACACAATACTTCGGTCTCAAAGCCGCGAAGTTTTTTAGCAAATGCTTTCCCCATGTTTCCGTAACCAATGATTCCCACGGTTTTGCCATCAAGTTCGTGTCCCCTATTGCTCTCACGGTTCCAGTGTCCTGCTTTTACTTCAGCATCGGCCTGATTGAGATTGTTAAACAAAGACAAAATCACTCCCAAAGAATGTTCTGCAACTGCATTGCGATTTCCTTCCGGGGCAGCAATTAAATGAATTCCTTTTGTTTCGGCATACTCGCAATCGATACTTTCTAAACCTGCTCCTACTCTGGCAATAAACTTTAAGTTGACCGCATGATCCAAAAAGTTCTTGTCAATTTTAAAGCGGCTTCGAATGACAATTCCGTTATAGTCCTGAATTTTTGCTTCAATTTCTTCTTTAGAAGATTTAAAATCAGCGTGGTTTTCAAAACCGGCATCTTCCAGTTGTTGCCATAAAATTGGATGATTGCTATCAATATGAAGAATTTTTATGCTCATGGTATTCTATTTTTATCAAACAAAAATACAGCTTATTCTTTATTTAAGCCGTTCTTTAAGTTTGCCGTTTTTACTATTAATCTCCAAAAATCAAAGCGACTACTCCTAAAGATGTTTAAAAAAAATCATCAATTTCTCTATTCTAAGTTTCATAGCAGAGTCATTAACCACTGGAATTAAGCCTCTTACACGCTAAAGTTCTCATAAACTTAACATGATCAAACTATTTAATTTCATACTTTTATGGGTGAAATTAAATTTCAGAAAATAATAGGCCCCATTTTGCTTCATCACATTGAGTTTTAAATAAGTAATTATATTTTAATCAATTAAACTTCAGTAATTATGGCAACAAAAGATTTAACTATTATTTTAGTCCACGGCGCTTGGGGAGATGGTTCACATTGGCAACATGTAATTCCCGGATTAGTAAAAGAGGGATATAAAGTACGAAGCGTTCAAAACCCATTGACTTCTTTACAAGATGATATTAATAAAACTCAGGATTTGATTGATGCACAGGAAGGGAAAGTACTTCTGGTGGGCCATTCTTACGGAGGAGCAGTAATCTCAGGTGCAGGACATCATGATAAGGTTGTAGGTTTAGTGTACATTGCCGCATTTGCTCCTGATGCAGGAGATAGTCTTGGAGCTCTTTTAGGACGAAGACCCGGATCAGGCGGAGCCAGTATCTATCCCGACCCAAAAGGTTTTTTATGGATCAAGTACGATGAGTTTCACGAAGCATTTGCTCAGGATTTAGATAAAGAAGAGGCTCTGATTTTATCATTGGCTCAAAAACCTATCCACGGTCAGTGCTTTGGAGATATCGCAGGTGAACCGGCATGGAAAACAAAACCAAGCTGGTATCAAATTTCCAACTTCGACAATATGATTCCGCCAGAAACAGAAAAAGAAATGGCAGAGCGAATCCAACCTAAAAAAATCATTCGCTTAGATGCAGGACATGCTTCGTTGGCATCACATCCTAAAGAAGTGACAGCCTTAATTTTAGAAGCAGCTGCAACCCTCTAAAAAACACTCCAAACCGCTAATCTGATTGGCGGTTTTTTTGTTTATAAGGCAATCCTAAACACCAACGCCAAGCCTCTTAATTTTTTATTCGTTAGTTTTTTTTTAACTTTGGAAATATAAGCCTTAAAAAAATCGCTTCAAAATCCTCTGAACTTCAATAAAAATGAAATTAACAAAAACTTTTAAAGCCTTCTTTAACAACGAAAAATCAGGAGGACTACTCTTGCTTTTTGTTACCATTATATCGCTTTACCTCGCCAATTCCTCTTTTCAAACCGAATATATTGCTTTCTGGGAAAAAGACCTGAACGGGCATTCCATCACGCACTGGATTAATGATGGCTTGATGACTATTTTCTTTTTATTAATTGGGCTAGAACTAGAAAGAGAGATTTACCACGGTGAATTGTCTAATATTAAAAACGCCTCTTTACCCATCATGGCTGCTTTGGGCGGGATGCTGGTTCCTGCCGCTATTTTCCTGGTTTTAAATTTTGGAACGGCAACTCAAAATGGAGCAGGAATTCCGATGGCAACCGATATTGCTTTTGCAATTGGAATTTTATCTCTTTTAGGAAAAAAAGTTCCCTCATCGCTAAAAGTTTTTTTAACAGCCTTAGCCGTTATTGATGATCTGGGCGCTATAATTGTTATCGCGATCTTTTACACCAGCTCAATAGCCTTTGTAAATCTTGCAATTGCTTTAGGAATCTGGATATTTTTATTTGTGCTGAACCGCATGAAAGTTCAAAACCTCATTCCGTATTTAATTGGAGGTGTCATAATGTGGTATTTCATGCTAAACTCAGGTGTTCATGCTACCATTACGGGTGTTATTCTGGCGTTTGTAATTCCGTTTGGAAATGGCGATGAAAACTCAAGTTCCTATAGACTACAGCACTTTTTGCACAAACCCGTTGCCTTTATTATTTTACCATTGTTTGCTATAGCCAATACTTGCATCGCTATTCAGTCAGACTGGCACGAAGGTTTGAATCACCCTAATACGTATGGAATTATTCTGGGCTTAGTGGTTGGTAAACCTTTAGGTATTTTACTTTTCTCGTCTATTGGTGTAAGTCTTGGATTATGCAGTTTCCCTAAAGCCTTAAAATGGGCGCATATACTAGGTGCCGGAATGCTGGGCGGAATTGGTTTTACGATGTCCATTTTCATAACCATCCTGGCCTTTACCGATCCTGAAACTATTATTTTCTCTAAAATAGCGATTCTAATTGCCTCTGTGCTTTCGGGGCTTTTTGGCTTGTTTTATCTGAAATACACTTTATCAAAGAAAAAAATCGCATAGTTTTTCAAAGGAGAATCAATTGTCAAAAATTTGAAAAAAAATAAAAATAAAAAATCCCAAATTCCAATTTACTAAAACTTGGAATTTGGGATTTTTAATATTGAGATTTAATACCTATCCTTTAATCTGTTTCAAAGAGGTTTTAATTCCTTTTATCAAAGACGAACTGAAACCATTGTGTTCCATTTCGTTCAAACCTACAATTGTACAGCCCTGAGGCGTCGTAACACGATCGATTAATTGTTCCGGATGTACTTTCTCCTCCAGCAACATTTTCGCTGCTCCTTTGACCGTTTGAGCCGCAATTGCCAACGCGGTATTAGAATCAAATCCAATTTCAATACCTGCCTGCATAGAAGCACGAATATATCTCAAGGCGTATGCTGTTCCGCAGGCACCAAGTACTGTTGCAGCATCCATTAATTTTTCATCGATAACCGGAGCAGTTCCAAGATCCTGAAATAACTCAACAATTGGCAATGCTTTTTCCCTGTCTTTTTCAGGAAAAGAGATACAGGTCGCCGATTCACCAAACTGCGCTGCTATATTGGGCATAATTCGCACTACCGCAAATTCATTATTGGTTTTCGACTGAAGCATGTCCAAAGACAATCCGCTTACAGCCGAAGCAATTGTTTTTCCTTTTATTACGGGTAAAATCTCCGCCAAAACTACATCTACCTGATACGGTTTTATGGTTAAAATAACCACATCGGCTTCCTGAATTGTATGTTTATTGTCTGAAGAAACCGTAATTCCATACTCTGTTAAATACTGAATACTGGCCGTGTTTCTTCTTGTGACGGTAACCTGGTTGTGTTTAGAGAATTTGGCAATTCCCAAGGCAATAGAAACCCCAAGGTTTCCTCCTCCTATAATGTGTATTTTCATACTGGTTGTTTTTTGAATTATTGTTGGTTGATTAATAGCTTTAAATCATTTCAATACAGCAGCAATTGAGTGTAATTCATTTTTACTTCAATAAAGTTTTTATGAATTACACCATCAATAGGCTGTATTTGGTTTTTATAATAACTTCCCTTTTAATAGTAAGGAAGCGATAGTAAAATAGATAACTAATCCCGTAACATCGACTAAAGTAGCCACAAACGGTGCTGATGAAGTTGCGGGGTCCAGTTTGAGTCTTTTTAACAAAAAGGGTATCATAGATCCCGAAAGCGTTCCCCATAAAACAATAAAAACTAAGGAAAGAGAAACGGTCAAACCAATTGTTAACCAATGTTCTCCATATTCATAAAGACCAGTTTGCTGCCAAACCAGAATCCTGATAAAACCAACAATACCCAGAATAGCACCCAGTAAAAAACCTGATGCAATCTCTTTCTTCATTACATACCACCAGTCTTTTAAGGTAAGTTCTTTCAATGCCATAGCACGAATGATAAGTGTCGCTGCCTGTGATCCCGAATTTCCTCCACTCGAAATAATAAGCGGAACAAATAAGGCTAAAACTACTGCTTTCTCAATTTCGCCTTCAAAGAAACCCATTGCCGAAGCTGTAAACATTTCACCAATAAATAAAACCACTAACCAGGTGGCTCTTTTTTTGACCATTTCACCCAAACGTGTCTGAACGTATGGCAATTCAAGAGCTTCCAATCCCCCGAATTTCTGAATGTCTTCGGTATCTCTTTTCTCGATTTCGTCTTTTATGACGTCAATAATATCATCAATCGTAATTCGGCCCACTAAACGTCCCAGTTCATCTACCACCGGAATTGCCTCCAGGTCGTATTTATCCATCATTCTGGCGACTTCAACATCGGGTGTTTCTACGTTTACCGAATACAGTTTTCGGATATAGATATCGGAGATTTGCGTTTTGGTCGATGTTGTCAACAGGTCTTTAAGCGACAATCTGCCCTTAAGTCTGTTTTCATCATCAACAACATAAATCGAATGTACTCTGGAAACATTTTCTGCCTGAATACGCATTTCTTTCACGCAAGTCAGCACGTTCCAGTTTTCGTTGACTTTCACCAACTCTTTGTGCATGATACCTCCGGCAGTATCTTCGTCGTAACGCAATAAATCAACGATTCCTTTTGCGTGTTCTACGTCCTGAAGCTCCGAGATTACCTCTGCTTTTCTGTCTTTTGAAAGTTCACCAATAATATCTGCCGCATCATTGGTTTCAAGTTCATCCAGCTCTTCAGCGATTTCTTTTGGCGAAAGTCTGTTTAAGATTTGTTCACGCAAATCATCCTCTAATTCCAGAAGAATTTCGGCTGTTTTTTCGCTATCTAAAACCTTAAAAATATAAGTGGCTTCATCAATGTCAATTTCATCAAGGATTTCAGCGAAATCCGCATGGTGCATGTCATTTAATAAAAATTCAAGCTCCTTATTGTCTTTAGCTTGGATGAGTTGAGCAATTTTTTTAATTAGCTCTTTACTTATTTTAAACTCCATCGGCTTCTATTTTTTGAGTCAAAGCAATAAATTCTTCTACACTAAGTTGTTCCGGACGTTTATCAAAGATAGTGTCTTCTCGCAACTTATCGGTTAAATTTAATGTTTTCAAACTGTTACGTAATGTTTTTCGTCTTTGCTGAAAAGCCGTTTTCACTACTGTAAAAAACAACTTTTCTCCGCATGGAAGGCTATAGTCTTCCTTTCGGGTCATTTTCATCACACCCGACTTGACCTTGGGCGGAGGAATAAAAACGTTTTCATCTACCGTAAACAGATACTCTGTAGTATAGAAAGCCTGGGCCAATACGGATAAGATTCCGTATGCCTTTGAGCCTTTTTTCTCGCAGATGCGTTCTGCAACTTCTTTTTGAAACATCCCCGAAAATTCCGGAATCTGATGTTTGAATTCTAAAGTTCTAAAAACAATCTGCGTCGAAATATTATAAGGGAAGTTTCCGATAATAGCAAATTGCTTGTTCTCGTAAACCTCGTTAATATTGTATTTCAGGAAATCCTGAGAGATAATTTTATCTTTTAGTTTTGGATAATTTTCACCTAAATACGCCACTGATTCGGTATCGATCTCGATCACATGTGTATTAATTGGTTTGTCAAGCAAATACTTAGTCAACACACCCATCCCCGGTCCTATTTCTAAAACCTCATCATATCCGTTAAGGCTTAAGGTATCTGCAATCGCTTTGGCGATACTTTCATCCTTCAGGAAGTGTTGTCCTAAATGTTTTTTGGCTTTTACTTTTTCCATTCTCTTTTCTGGATTCTTAGATTGTTAGACTATTAAATTTCTCGAAAAATCTAAGAAGTCTAATGATCTAAAAATCGATTTTTAATGTTCTGAAATCACTTCTAACTCTGTTCTGAAAGAAAGCATTTTATCGGCAAACAATCCTAGTGCTTCTTTATGAAACTGAGGTTCGTCTTCGATATAATAGCGATCCAAAGTCTCCTTACTGTCTGTAACATACTGAACAGAATATGTAATTCCGCCCATTTCTTCCTCTATCATTACTCTGACAATTCTCGCCGAAGAAAACTTCTTTGTGGCTAAAATTTCAGGTATGTGTTTTTCCTGCATCCACTTCAGCCATTGGTCGTGAACACTCTCGTGTATATTGGTGGTAACGTTGTAAATTATCATTTCTTTTTAAAGGTTCTGAGATTCTAAGGTTCTAAGGTTCTGAGTTTTTTTATCTACTACATCCTTAAAAACAAATCATCGTATTGCTAATTCTCTTTTTTTGGAATTTGGAATTTGCTTTTTGGCATTTACAAATTCTTGTCTCCTCTTAACTGTCGGTATTTTTTCCTCGCATCCACAAAATAGATACTGTCCTGATGGTTAAAAATTACCTTCTCATATAATGGCTTCGCCTTTTCTGCATCATGCAGTTCATCATCGTAAATTTCTGCTGAGAAAAACAAGGCTTCATCCACATAAATTCCATCACCATGATGCTCAATAATCTGCTGATACTGCCCTAAAGCCGAGGTATAATCCTTCAGACTTTCGTAAATTTTACCTAAACGCAACATTGTAACAGCTTCTATTTCCTGTCCTTTAAAGCTTTTCAATATCCCCTGAAACTGAGCAATTGCTTCCTGCTTTTTATTCTGATACATTAAAAAATCGCCTTTGGCAAACTGCTTTAACGCGGTTTGTGTTGAATCGGCAACCGTATTATCGTTGATCAGTAAAAAATACTCGAGCGCATCATTGGCAATTAATTGCGTATTGGCAGCTTTCAATTCTTTAAACTGTTTCAAAGCCCATTCAAAATCGCCTTTGTAATAACTCGTTTTGGCTGCTTTTAAACTCGCTTCGTGCGCCATGACATCATTCTTTAAATCCAATTGAATTTGCGAATAATAAATCAGCGCCTGATTGAATTTCTCTTCCAAAAGCAGGATGTCAGCCAACTCCATCTTTGCATCTGCCTGCTGATAAGCATTCAAATTTAACTCCAACGCTTTCTTGACAATTTCCTTGGCTTCTTCGGTCTTTTTAAGATTAAAGGCCAGGAAATGCGCCTGAATTATTTGCAAAGATAAGGTAAAAGGAGTTATTTCATAGGTTGTAAGCAATTGTTGTAACTCGGTACTAATAATTGCATAGTCTTTTTCCTGTGCTTTATCGATTTTAATCTGCATCAGAGACGAATTTGTCTGAATGAGTAAATCAAGATCTTTGGTGTTCAGAAGGATAAAATTCAGGATTTCTTCGGCTGTCTCGGTGTCGTCCTCATTCAATGCAAACTGTCCTAAATTAACAATGCTCGAAAGTGATTCGGGTTCCCGTTTGTAGATTGCTTTTTCCTGAATGAAAGCTTTTCCGAATTCTTTCTGCTGTACATAAAACCAACTCAGGTAATGATTCCAAAACACATCCTGATCTTTTTGTGTTTTCAAAATCAAAGCTTTACGCATCGCATCTTTAAAAGCCGTATTATCGGTTTCACCATTCATGAAACGCGATAGCTGTGTCTGAATTAAATTGGCATTCTGTGGATTCTTATACGATTCCGTCAGCAAAAGATCAATCATCTGATCGGTTTTTCCCAATTGTCCGTACAACATTCCGATTTGAAAATTGAAATTGTAATTGGGCTGCACCAGCATTGCCGTCTGATAAGCGCTTAAGGCATATTCGAGCAATACCTTTTTCTCGAAAGAATTGCCCACTCCGTAAACATCATTCGGATTGGTTTTGATTTTTTCGATCGCCTGTTCGTAGTAGCTTTTGGCTTTGGCATCGTTTTTTTGCAGTTGAAAATTATATCCCAACTCTACCAAAAAAACGCCCTGCTTGTATTTGTTGTAGCGATCCTGAATTACTTTTTGTGCTTTCTCAAATTGCTGTAACTGCTGATAACAATCGATCGTTCTTAAAAAGTATTGGGTATTGGACGGTGCACTATTTAAAAGCTCTTCGTAACTGATTTTGGCTTTTTCAAAATCACCTTTATCGTAATAATACTGTGCAAGCTGTTCATTCTGTGAAAATGCAAAAGTAGACCAGAACAAAACGATATAGATGATGCAGTTTTTCATATTTTAGTCTTTTATATATTCGGTAATGATCTAATTTTCAACAGCTACTAAAAACCTCAACCGTACCTGTAAACATGTACTGCTTACTGAACGTCGTGACTGTAAACAGTAGCTTTTGATTTCCAGACAATCAATCCCAAACCAATCAAAATAAAAGGAATACTCAATATTTGTCCCATATTAATTGGCATACTGTTTTCGAAAGCTTCCTGATTTTCCTTGAAAAACTCAATTATAAATCTCGCGAGAAACAATAACATCAGGAAATACCCGAAGATTAACCCGTCGGCTTTTCGAATTTTCTCTGACTTGTACATTGCATACAAAATTACGAAAATCAACAGATAAGCAAATGCTTCATAAAGCTGGGTGGGATGTCTTGGAATCATGTCGTCTCTTTGAAAAACAACACCCCAGTCTCCATTGGTAGGTTTTCCGTAAATTTCAGAATTCATAAAATTCCCAAATCGGATAAAAGCTCCTGTAACCGGAACTCCAATTGCCATTTTATCTAAAAGCCATAAGAACTTAACTTTATATTTTCGACAATACAAAACCATCGCAATTAAAACTCCAATTGACCCTCCATGACTCGCCAGTCCCTGATATCCAACAAATTTATAAACTCCTGCCACTTTCTGAATGGGCAGCAAAATTTCTATCGGATGTTGTAAAAAATAGGACGGCTCATAAAAAAAACAATGCCCCAATCGTGCTCCCAAAATTGTCCCAACGATTACATAAACCAGTAAGCTATCGAGATTGTCCAGCGAAAGATTTTCTTTTTTGTAAATGTTTCGCACAATAGCATAGCCCAGTAATAATCCACAGGCAAAGAAAGCACCATAATATTTTAACGGAAAACTATCTGTTATCCAAAAAATAACGGGATCTGCGTCCCAATTTAAAATCCCTTTCATCTTCCTCTTTTTTTTAGTTGTAGTTCTTAGTCTAAATTAAGAAACCTAACAGATTTTGGAACCTGTTAGGTTTAATTCTAAGTACTGTAAAATTTAGTTTATAATATCAAATCCACAGTAAGGTCGTAATACTTCCGGGATTACAATTCCTTCCGGGGTTTGGTAATTTTCTATGATTCCGGCCAAAACTCTTGGCAATGCCAATGAACTTCCGTTTAAGGTATGTGCCAGTTGGTTTTTCCCGTCTTTGTCTTTGAAACGCAATTTCAGACGATTGGCCTGGAAAGTTTCAAAGTTAGAAACTGAACTGATTTCTAACCAGCGGTCCTGTGCTGTAGAAAACACTTCGAAATCATAAGTCAAAGCCGATGTGAAACCCATATCACCACCGCACAAACGTAAAACGCGGTACGGTAATTTTAATTCTTTTAAGATGTCTTTTACATGCTCTACCATTCCGTCTAATGCTTCATAAGACTTCTCAGGGTGTTCAACACGTACAATTTCTACTTTATCAAATTGGTGTAAACGATTTAATCCACGTACGTGAGCTCCATATGAACCAGCTTCACGACGGAAACATGGCGTATAGGCGGTATATAAAACCGGCAATTCACTTTCGTTTAAAATTACATCACGGAACAAATTAGTAACCGGAACCTCAGCTGTTGGAATCAAATACAAATCATCAATTGTTGAATGATACATTTGTCCTTCTTTGTCCGGTAACTGTCCTGTTCCATATCCTGAAGCTTCATTTACCAAATGCGGTACCTGAACTTCATTGTATCCGGCAGCAGTATTTTTATCTAAAAAGTAATTGATCAAAGCACGTTGCAAACGAGCTCCTTTACCTTTGTAAACCGGAAATCCTGCTCCTGTGATTTTTACACCCAGTTCAAAATCGATGATATCGTATTTTTTTACCAATTCCCAGTGTGGCTGTGCACCTTCATGCAAAACCGGAATATCCCCTTCCTGAAAAACATTTAAATTGTCATCTGGTGTTTTTCCTTCCGGAACAATATCAGCCGGTAAATTTGGTAAAGTGTATAATTTATTGGTTAATTCGGCAGCTAAAGCTTCTGCTTTTTCGCCCAATTCTTTGCTTTTTTCTTTTAAGGAAACTGTTTTTTCTTTTAAGATTGCCGCTTTTGATTTCTCTCCTGCTTTCATCAATTCCCCTATATCTTTGGATAATTTATTAGATTCAGATAAAGTGTTGTCTAATTCTACTTGTGTTGCGCGACGGTTTTCGTCTAATTGCACCACTTCTTCCACAACGCTTTTAGCATCGATATTACGTTTTGCTAAAGCCTTGATTACTTTCTCCTGATTCTCTCTAATAAATGCGATTTGTAACATAGCTTGTTTTTTATAACTATTGTATTTTTTTATAATGGAAGCAAATTTAAGGAAATGTTTCCTAAGATCACGACAAAGTTGATTCTAAAGTTATTTCGAGAGTTATTACACAGAGATACACGAAATATTCGCAGAACTGCGCAAAGAATTTTATATAAATCCGTTATTTAACACATAGCAACATAGGTTCTGTATCTATAAACAAAGGGATTTCACTTCATTTAAATGCGCATAGTCTCTTATGTGAAAGAAATATATTTCTTTTTTGTTCTCTTTTTTACACCTAAAATCTAGGATTCGATATGTTGAATCATTTTTTGTTAATTATGGCCAAAGGGGCAAATTCTTCTCAAAAATAATATGTGTCGAGCCTATGGCTCTTTTGTGGTTATGCCTATTTTTTATGACGGATTAAAATCCATCGCTACAATATTGGTCGAGCCGACGGCTCTTTTATCGTTATGGTTATTTTCTACGACGGATTAAAATTCGTCGCTACAATATTACTCGAGCCGATGGCTCTTTTGTCGTTATGCTTATTTTATACGACAGATTAAAATCCGTCGCTACAATATTGGTCGAGCCGATGGCTCTTTCATGACCTTAATCTTTAATCTTATGAAAACTATTTGAACCTGGATTGTTATCCATTACCAACAAAAATAACCACATTCTCGAGTCGATGGCTCTTTCACAACATTTAATTTTTATCTTATCAAAACCTATTTGAACATCAATTGTTATTCATTAACAACAAAAACAGCCGCATAATTGAGTTCCGAAGGAACAACAAATTTTGTAGCAACGGATTTTAATCCGTTGAAAATAAAGCGTCTTCAAAATTAAGTTCCAGAGGAACGATACATTTCACAACAACATTAAACCACAGCAATGATTTTCAATTCATTTTAATACATAACGACAAAGGTTCTCTATTCCTAAAAAAGGTATTTCACTTCATTTAAATGCACTCAACGGGTTATTCTTTAATCACCCTAAAACTTGCTGTTGCATCTGTTGTAGTCACTTTCAGCACATAAAATCCGGAAGACAAAGTCGAAATATCTATTTTTCCGTCGACACTTTTGCCTTTTAAAACGGTAGCGGATTCAAAATTAAAAAACTCATAATCGAAACTTTCGGCATCAAAATCTTGTATTGAAATCACCGTTTTTGCAGGATTCGGAAAAACAAAAGGCTTTTTGGTAATTGCAATTTCCGACTGGGTATTCTGACAGGCGTTTTCTAATAAAGAGGGCAAATCTGTTTCGTCATACACTAAACTATAATTGAGTTCTTTTGCTTTCTGAAACCATTCGCAGGCCTTTTTGTACTTATGCTGATCGAGATAAATGATGCCAAGATTTTTCATGGCATACGAATTGTTTTTATCTCTTTCTAATACCAATTTCAAATCGGCAATTCCTTTATCTGATTCTCCTAATTTATGATAAAGTAAACCGCGGACAGTTCTTAAATCTCTGCCTCCGTAAGCCGAAGTTTGTTCGGCAATTACTTTTTCAGACACAAAAGCTAAGGCAATATTTTCCATTGCTTTCTCATATTCTCCACTATCGCTGTACAATCGTGCAAGTCCCCATCTTGCGTACGGATGATCCGGTTTTACCGCTACGATTTTCTCCAAATAAAAACGTGCCGGATCGTCTATCTTTCTGCGTTGCAGCAATGACGCAAAGTTGTACAGAATACGCAAATCGTCAGGGGCACTCTTTATTGCTTTATGGTAATACTGAATCGCAAAATTATCCATTTCGCGCGAAGCATAAACAAATGCTAAGCGGTCATACAGTTTGCTTCTAAACAGATCCTTTTTTTGTTCTAAAGAATCTGCCAGAGCGATACTTTTATTTTTTGGGTCCTTATCAACCGCATATTCTACCTTTTTCAAATCTTCAAGAGCCAAAGTGATATTACCAAGACTCACGCTTAACACGCCGCGATTGTACAAATCATTAACTTTTGTGGGATTGTAATTGGTTTTGACATTGATTTCGGTAAGCAGTTTAAGAGCCTTTTTTACCGTTTCTTCCCTCTCTTTAGTAAACGGCAATTTATGATCGGTTCTGCTTATTTGTTTTCCATGCGAAAAATTCCAGGTGACTAATTTCTCTCCTTGTTGGTTGTACTGAAAACAATCGGAATCTTTTAGACCTTTTTCATCATAATAAAAAACCTCATTCAGTTTTCCATTCGGATAATAGGTTTTGGTACTGTCCGGATTGTTATCTGGTCCGTACCAAATTTGTACCGAAACGACATGATCGTCATAATAATAACGAGTAACATTATCAACGACATTCGTATTTTTCACCTGACCTGATAAGGCGACAGGCAAAAACAACAAGGCAACGGTTCTTTTTATACAGCTGAAATTTTGTGCTCTCAAAATTTTATGGGTTATGCAGAAAATGCATTTTGGGTAAAATTATTTGTTTTCTATCAATAACGCTTTCAATTCATCGGTTTTTAAACAAGCCGCAAACCTGCCTGATAACAACAAAACTTCTCTTTCTTCGAAAAAACTTTACGGCTTCGCGGCTTTGCAAGACTAAAAACTAAGCCCTTTTAATCTCATGTCCCACAAATTCCTCCAAAGTCGCAAACATATCGTCTACAGAAAGGACTTCAAAATCGGGATGATTTTTTAAGAAATTAGCATTTAAGGTAACCAGATTTTCCTCTAATTCATAAAACGTATCGTTGTTCAGCAAATCACGTGTTGGATTAACGCCTTCCAGTTTTCCGCTTACAAATTTATTAAGCTTTACGCTGCTCATCAATTTGACTTTTTTGCTTTGCTGCTGGAACAACTCCAGGTGTTTTTCGGCACCAATCAAAGCAAGGCCTTCTTCGATAAGTTCGTTTAACTCTTTATTCCAACCCGATTTATAAACAAACTGAGCAAAATTCCCTTCAGCATATTGCGAATAGTAATAATCCAGATAATAACTCATCAGGGCATCTTCGTGAATAAACTCGTCATCAACCCCTTCTTCACGCATTAAATTGATTACCGAAATGTTTGAGTGAATCACATCCTGAAGATTTTCACTGTTCATTGCCGTTTCAGAAACTATTATTCTACCAAATTCCTCCATTTTGATTTTGTTTTGAGATTGATTTGCAAATTTCGGAGAAATAATAATAGGAATGAGAATATTTTTTTTGGCGTTTCCCTCCGGGCCGGGCTATCCGCTGCAAGTCCTCGCACTTCCTTTGTCAGGCTGTGGGCTTTTCGCTACTATCCCTAACGCACATTCGTGTTTATAATAAGATTTTGTTTTACGAGATTGTTTTGAAGTAAAAAAGATTATTTTAGCTTGAAATAAGAGGTAACTATGATCACAAAACGTATTATATTTTATTTAATAACAGTCGTATTTTTAAGTTGCCAGGTACAGGAATCCAAAATAGATGAAATTGAATTTTCATACAGCAGTGAACTTAGAATCCCTTACAATAAAGTAAACATAAACATTTCTAAAACACCTAGTAATGACAGTGCAATTGTGCTTATCCAAAGCAAACCATTATTTGACACCCCAAAATGGGCTTATAGTAAAATTGACACCTTTTTTAAAATAGACCACAAAGCTTTTGAAAAGCTCGTTAATGCAACTGCTTCTCTGGATAAAATAGATATGGACAAAGCGCAAAGAAGTGGATTTGACGGAAGTACCTGGAAAATAGAATTTGGCTCTAAAGGGAAAAACGAAAGTTATCGTTTTTGGTCTCCCACTTCTCAAACAAAAGAAAGAGGATTAGATCGCTTCATACAACTATCTGAACATGTTATGGAGATTTCAAAGTTAAAAAAAGAAGAGATTCTTAAAAATTAATATTTATCCAATAGTGTGAGAAAGTCCATTTTGGGTTATAAATGAACTTCAAAAATTAGAAACAGAGATTCAAAGAGAGATAGACAGCTTTTGGAAAGAACTGGAGGAATAAAAAGTATGTTCCAATTTAAACCGCATCCGATTCATCACTATTCTTCTTTTCATTCATTTTTGCCACTAAAGCTTTCAAACGCAAAGCCTGCGCTTTCTTTTCTTCCTGAAGCTTAGCCTTTTTTCGTTTTAGCAATTTGGTATGCAAAGCCTTGTTTTTGCCGTTTTTTTCAGGTCCTTTTGCCATGGTTTCTAGTCTTTTTAATTGCTCTTGCAAAGATAAGAAAGTGATTGTATTGAAGAATTAAAATATACTCTATTAAAAACATGGAATAATGATTGATAGTCTATAGATAAAAAACAAAGGCTCAAAAATGCTTTGTAAATTCTTAAAACCTATAAAACTATCAAAACCATGAAAGAAACAATCTACAAGAGCTTAGTCCTGGCATTACTTCTAACTAATATTTGGGCTGTTACTACATTTTTCATTTATTTTTTTGAAGGTCCCGGATTGTTTAGTGGCTTTAAAACACTTCAATTTTTCATATACTCCTGTTGGGGTTCTGCAGGCTTAGGCCTAGTGATCATATTACTTTCACTTATAAAAAGATTGAAATTTAAATTTAAAATCTTTTCACTCACATTAATTTTCTGGATCAATTTCTTCTTTTCTACTCTTCTTCTGACTACAATAGCATTAGAAATAATTCATTCACAAGCATTTTTTGAAATGTTATTTTATGCCAACATCATTGTTTTTCCAATATCATTGTTGATAATTAAAAAAACTTTAAAACAGTTCAATAATCAACTAAATGAATAACCCAAAAAATGACCTTGTTTTTTGTCTTGGAAATCCATTCTAATTTGAAAATTTAAGAATCAAATAGTCAAACGAGATTCAATTCTCTTTTCTTCTTAATTTATTATACTTTTATGGATTATTAGAACGATTGTGAATTTATAATTGATTTTTCATTTCAAAAACAATGACACCAACCTTCTTTGATACCCAGGAAAAATTCAGAACATGGTTAGAAAAACATCATCAAAAAGAAACCGAACTTTTAGTAGGTTTTTATAAAGTGAGCAGTAAAAAGTCAAGTATGTCATGGTCAGAATCGGTAGATCAGGCGCTATGTTTTGGCTGGATCGACGGCATTCGAAAATCGATCGACCATGAAAGTTATACCATACGGTTTACGCCCCGAAAAAAATCCAGTATCTGGAGTGCCATCAACATCAAAAAAATCGAAGACCTCACCAAAGCCGGACTCATGATGCCCGAAGGTCAAAAAGCATTTGAATTTAGATCTGAAGAAAGATCCAAAATTTATTCGCACGAAACTGCCCCTTCAGTCCTTAGTCCGGAATTTGAAAAACAGTTTAAAGCACACCCAACTGCCTGGGAATACTTTGATAACCAGGCGCCCTCATACAAAAAAGTAATGATTCACTGGATTATGACTGCCAAGCAGGAAAAAACCAGACTTTCGAGATTAGAGAAAGCCATACAAATAAGTGGAGAACAAAAACGAATGTTATAAACGCTGTTGTTTTGAAATGGTATAAGCTGTAACTTTATTCCGTTAAAAAAAGAAAAAGCGATGAAAGGAAGAACAGCATTAGAATATTACGTTTTAGATGTATTCTCAAATAAAAGCTACAAAGGCAACCCGTTGTCGGTCGTTTTTACGGATGGCAATCTAGACATCGAAACTTATAAAGATATTGCAAAAGAATTTGGCTATTCTGAAACTTCATTTGTTTATTACTCCAAAGATCAAAAAGCGCTAAATGTACGTTCGTTTACACCCATCGGTTTTGAGATTGATGGCGCAGGACATAATTTATTGGGTGCCGTTTGCGGAGCATTGCTAAAAGAAATGCCCATTTTTGAGGAACAGGACGAGCACAATCGTTTTGTAATCATGAAGAATTCTCCAATACCGATCACCGTAAGCTTTGACCCTAACACGCTTGATCCTATCGTGCAAATGCACCAAAAATCGGCTGAGATTAAACGAGAAATTCCAACTTATAAAATAGCGGTAGCACTGGGTTTAAAGATTGAAGATTTAGACAGTAATGACTTTGTGCCTACCATTGTAAAAACCGAAGTTGCCCACACTATGGTTCCAATCAAAAACAGTCAATTGCTGAACGAATGTGTTCCCGATAATAAATTACTGATCGAGATTTCGAAAGAATACCAATCCGAAGGTTTTTATTGTTTTACCATTAGTTCAAATGAAGACCATATTGTCGAAACACGATTCTTTAATCCGATCATCGGAATAAACGAAGACCCTGCCACTGGAACCGCCGCCGGACCACTGATTGGCTTTTTGACTCAGAAGAAATTTACGAAATCCGACCACGAATATAAAATTCTGCAAGGTGTTAAGTTAAAACAAGCGTCGATGATTGAAGTCATGAACAGAGCCAATGATATTTTGGTTGGAGGTTCGTCTGTTATAACGATGCGCGGAGAACTATACTTATAATACATCCGTTTTTTAAAATTAAACCTTTAGATCATAATGCCTGATTTTAAAAATAAAACATGGATACTCAGCGATTTTATACGATTCGTGCAGGCCAAAAAAGATCGCGCTCTTACCTACGACAGCAACTATTATTACAGTGTTTATGTGCCGGATCATATCGATTCTCTTTCAGCTGAAATGACCGTGTACATTGGAGACACCTCTGAAATTGACGACGATGATAACGAAATTTACCCTCCGAAGGTTCGTGAAATGAATTTTTGGTTTGGATATTCCTGCGACAATTTTCAGGATGTTATTGATTTGGCCACAAAACAAAACCCAAAAGTTAGTATTTCTCAAATCGTTAACTGTCTCAATCATTACAGCCAGTACGATGACTTCTTAGATATAAATTAAAAAAGCTGCACATGATGCAGCTTTTTTTTATGAAAAACAGGAACTTTTACTTTTTAATTTCCTTTGGTAATGTTGGTTTCTGCTGAGGCGGAATTCGTTTCTTTAAAAACAAAATCTGTCCTAAATGACTGGATTGATGCTCCATAACATGAAACCAGCAATATTGGTTTGTCCAGTCGTATCTTTGCTGAACTTCGGCAAACCAGGCATCGTCTCTTTTCTTTAATTCCTCAATAGTTTTAGCTCTTACTTCATTATAAATATCCAAATAATATTGTACATCATGCCCTTTAAATTCATCACGTCCACCCTGATCTAAGTTTAAAGCAATACTCCATTTTTTCTTCTCTTCTTCGTTAAATCCTCTGTTTTCGAAGGTAAAAACCTGATAGTATTTTTCGGCTGCCGCAAGGTGCATGACCAATGCTCCGATTCGGTTAGCTTCTTCGTCATGCAAATAATCAATTTCATATTGACTCATATTCTTCACCGCTCTTTCTACACGCCCCTTAAGGTCTTCAAGCATCGATATCATGTCTCCAATTTTTGGAGATGCTCCTTCCACATTCCCAATTTTTGCTTGTGGTCTTGGTTTAATACCACTTCCTTCCAGCAGCAAACTGTTTTTTCCGTCCGTACTGGATTTGTCAAGTGTAATTTTATACTCTTTCACTTTTACATAAGCATCCTTTGAAATGCCCAGCCCCCACTTCGAAATCTCACCATTTTTTAAAGGTGCTTCAAAACTTGAATTTAAAACCGCCAAAGGTTCAAAAACACCTTTGTCATTCTCGATCAGCAATTCGAATTTATCAAAATAAAACTTTCCGTTATTCAAACAAAGACCTCCAAAACTCAATGATTTACTATTATTATCGATGGTCCCTTCCACAGTATACGATTTCCATTCGTTTGATTTAATGGGTCTGTCACTCATATTATCAAAAAAACCGTCCTCGTCGTTCTTGGTATCTACTCTGGCCCAAACTCCTGCCCAGGACTTAGGTTCGGTAGCCTCCACTTTTACCGATGCAATTACTCTGAACTTTTTCTTTACAGGAGATTGAATTTCTATCGTCTGATTGAAAGATGTCCAATCACTCGAAACCGTCTTTTGTGTTTGGGCATGAGCCAAAACAAAACATAAAAGCAACAATGGGGTTACCAATTTTTTCATTCTTTATATTTTTAAAAATTTAGGTAAATATAACACACTTTTTTAAGGAAATAACTTATCATAATTGAGAAATTAGGCAAAAATGAAAACAAAAAAAAGCCACATCAGTTTAGATGCAGCTTCTTTATCAGAATAACCAAAAACGATGTTCTTAGTTCGTTTTCATTGGTGGTAAATCAAATGCTTTTGATTCGTGTTCGAAATTATTACGGTGTCCGCCATCGCAAAAAGGCTTGTTTGCCGATAATCCGCAACGGCAAAGACCCAATGCAGATCTTCCTTGTAGTCCGTAAACAGCTCCTTCAGAATCCATGATTTCGAAATCGCCTTCTATTTTTATTGATCCGTTTTTATTGATGATCAGTTTTGTCTTGCTCATATTAATTGCCTTTTTCTTGTTTTTTTGAACACAAAGGTTGCGAAATAAATCCTGAAGATTTTAACAGGGATGCTAGTTTAAACTGGTTCTATTTTATGTGTTATTGCGCAGAGATTCGCAAAGATTAATCGTATTGTCCGGCTGAGCGAAGTCGAAGCCTCCTGTTAAGAGTCACTTTGCATGGCTTCGACTTCGCTCAGCCGGACGATCAAACACACTGTTGTCATTTCGACCGAAGGGAGAAATCCTCGCAAGAAGCTCCGCAACAGTGCGCGCTCACCATGTGAGGATTTCTCCCTTCGGTCGAAATGACATAACAATGGGATAAATTTCTTTGCGCCTTCACCTCTTCACGACATCCAAAAAACAAAATTCTTCACGAATCTCTGTGCTTTTTCTCTGTGAAACTCCGCGCAATAACAAAATCTCAATTCTATTGCTTATTTTTGCACTCAATAAAATTGAGTTATGATACAGAATCCAAAGAGATATACTATTACGGCAGCCTTACCATACACCAACGGACCTATCCATATTGGCCATTTGGCGGGGGTTTACGTGCCTGCAGATATATATTCGAGATATTTACGTTTACAAGGAAAAGATGTTGCGTTTATTTGCGGAAGCGATGAACATGGTGTTGCAATTTCGATGAAAGCCAAAAAAGAAGGAGTTACGCCACAACAAGTTATTGATAAATACGACGGCGTGATCCGTAAATCGTTTGCTGATTTCGGAATTTCGTTTGACAATTATTCCAGAACTTCGGCTAAAATTCACCATGATACGGCTTCGGAATTCTTTAGAACCCTGTATGATAAAGGCGATTTTATTGAAGAAATAACCGAACAATTGTACGATGCCAAAGCCAATCAGTTTTTGGCAGATCGTTTTGTAGTTGGAACCTGCCCGAAATGTGGTAATGAAGAAGCATACGGGGATCAGTGTGAAAAATGCGGATCGACTTTAAATGCAACCGACCTGATTAACCCAAAATCGACAATTACCGGGGAAACTCCAATCTTAAAATCAACGAAACACTGGTTTTTACCTTTGGACAGATATACCGAATTCTTAACAGAATGGATTTTGGTTGGACATAAAAACGACTGGAAACCGAATGTTTACGGACAAGTAAAATCATGGGTTGACGGTGGACTTGAGCCTCGTGCGGTAACGCGTGACCTTGACTGGGGAATTGATGTTCCGGTTGAAGGTGCCGAAGGAAAAAAATTATATGTTTGGTTTGATGCCCCTATCGGATACATCTCTTCTACTAAAGAATGGGCTGCCCGTGAAGGAAAAGACTGGGAACCGTACTGGAAAGACGAAGACACCAAACTGGTTCACTTTATAGGAAAAGACAATATTGTTTTTCACTGTATTATTTTCCCGGCGATGTTAAAAGCCGAAGGAAGTTATATTTTGCCAGACAACGTACCTGCAAATGAGTTTTTGAATTTGGAAGGAAATAAACTTTCGACTTCTAAAAACTGGGCGGTTTGGCTGCACGAATATTTAGAAGAATTTCCGGAGAAACAAGACGTCTTGCGTTATGCCTTAACATCAAACGCACCGGAAACTAAAGACAACGATTTTACCTGGAAAGATTTTCAGGCGAGAAATAACAACGAACTGGTAGCTATTTTCGGAAATTTCATCAATCGTGTAGTCGTTTTAACCAATAAATACTACGACGGATTTATTCCAAAACCAAATGATTTCAACGAAGTTGACGAAGCTGCTTTAGCAGAATTGAAAGCTTACCCGGCTGTTATTTCAAGTTCGGTAGAGCGTTACAGATTCCGTGAAGCTTTAGGTGAATTGATGAATGTAGCTCGTTTAGGAAATAAATATTTAGCCGACGAAGAGCCTTGGAAAGTAATGAAAGACAATCCGGAGCGTGTAAAAACTCAAATGTATGTAGCCTTACAAATCGCTGCTGCACTGAGCATTTTGGCTGAACCATTTTTGCCTTTTACTGCGGCTAAATTATCTAAAATCCTAAAAAATGAAGGCAAACTGAAATGGAATGATGTTGCTGAAAATTCAGAATTGATTCCGGAAGGCCACCAAATAGGGGAAGCCGAATTACTTTTTGCAAAAATAGAAGACGAAGAAATTCAAAAACAAATAGACAAATTGGAAGCTACAAAAACCGCTAACCTTGCCGAAAGCAAGCAACCGGAACCACAAAAAGAACTCATTCAATTTGAAGATTTCGCTAAAATGGATATCCGTGTTGGAACTATTTTGGAGGCAGAAAAAATGCCAAAAGCCAACAAACTTCTGGTACTGAAAGTAGATACCGGAATTGATGTTCGTACAATCGTTTCAGGAATTGCAGAGAGTTTTTCTCCGGAAGAAATCATCGGAAAACGCGTTTCAGTTTTAGCCAACTTAGCGCCAAGAGCATTACGCGGTGTAGAAAGTCAGGGAATGATCCTGATGACTACAAATGCCGAAGGAAAACTGGTTTTCATCAATCCGGATGCCGATGCTCCAAATGGTGAAACGGTAAACTAATTGATTTAATTAGAAAATATGGCAATTTGATAATGCGATAATTTTCTAAATTTATAAACCCGACAGGTTTTTAAAACCTGTCGGGTTTGCTTAACACTCTCTTAAACGCGTGAAATTGGTAATCGATTCACGCGTTTCTTTTTTGGTGTTTTATTTGAGAAAAAAGTAAGATCTTAGCAAAAAATAACTTCTTGATCATGCTAAAAAAAATACTTTTGACATTCCTGCTTTTAAATAGTTTGCCTTCTTTTTCTCAAGATATTGCAAAAGAATTTGATTTAAAATTAGAAGAAAAAAGAGATTTTTTTCAGGTAGTCAATGAAGATAAAAAAGAAGTAATTCTGTTTTTAAATGATAAGGAAAAAGCCAACGCTATAAGATTTGATGAAAAATTCAATATTATAGATTCTTTAACTATTGTAAGACCAGAAAAAAAATACGAGAGCATTATTGGTTATAGTCAAAAGGATAATAATTGTTTCGTTTTTTGGGCATCGAAAGACAGAAAAGAAATTAGTTCACAATATATCAATTTTACAACTGGAAAAACTGAAAATAGGCCAATTTCTTTAGAACTAAAAAAGGAAAAAATAGTTCAAGAACTTACCATCAACAACAAGTTTTACCTTATTACAATAATAAAAAATACAAGTACTTTAAAGTTTTATATATCTGACGATAATGGAAATCTAAACGAAAAAATAGTTGACTTGTCGCATTTAGAATTTAAGAACATATTTGATCATCCCGAAAACTTATATACTGTTCTAACAGATGAATCTTCAGAACCTTGCTTTCAAACTATAGCCAATGACAGTCCTCCGTCATTAGCATTAAGCTCTAAAAGATACAAAATTTACACCTATAATCCTGAGGAGATTATCTTCACTATTGATAATACTACACATGCTACACAAGTTTTAAGAATTAATCTTCAGGATTTTACACCAAATCTTATATCTATTAAGCAACAAAAAACAACTAAAGGCGAATATGGTGCAATAACATTTAGATCAAATTCTTTTTTGATTGACAACAAAATTCTTCAAATAAAAACCAATGCTTTTGTTTTGTTTTTTACAATTAGTGATTTAAATGGTAACATTCTTAAAGAATATAAAGTTTTGCATGATCAGGAAATTGATTTTAAAAATTCTGATTTCCTCCAGCAAAAGAACAGCTTTTTTTGGCGAAAGAACGATATTTTTTCCAGCACAAAACCTATTAAAAATTCAGAACAATTTCTTAGAAGAATTAAAGACGCGCCTAGTATTTCGTGCTATAATTTGAATGGAATTTATTATACCGCTATTGGAAGTTCAGAAGATATAACTCAAAGTTCCGTTGGAATATCAATGAATCAAAATTTAATGAGTACGGGCGGAATGGGAATGAATGGAACTACAATGATACCTTTTAATTCAGGAAGAAATTATACCGTAACGAATTTAATTTCCTATAAAAACAAAGCCGTAGTTTATACGAATTGTATATTTGATTCTACTTTTAATCATCTTGATCGTGAGATGAAAATCTCCGCTTTTGACAAAGCTAGAATTTTCTTAGAAGAGAACGAAGAAATTAAAAAAACAGTATCAATATTTTCTAAAACTCTATACAAAGATTTAATACTTTTTAAGTTCAAAAATAGTTTATATCTAGGAAGTTATAATAAGAACAATAAAAAGTACCAAATTTTCAGCTTTACTGAATAACTGTTATAAATTTTAAACTTCCTTAGAAAAAACATAAGCTTTCAAATCAACAATTTGAATAGCAAACTAAAATAATATGAAAATCACCAAACCAAGATTAGCCTTAATTTGCGGAATACTTTGTATTTCGATTTTTCCAATATTGGTTAAACTGAAACTGGCGCCCGGATTGATTTCGGCTTTTTACAGAATGTTTTTTGCTGTGATATTGCTTTTGCCCTATGTAGTCATCACCAAAAGTTTTAAACTTCCAAAAACGAAGCCTTTTCTTCTGGCGGTACTTTGCGGTATTTTATTCTCTTCAGATGTTGCCGTTTGGAATATTGCTATTCAGGATTCTAGTGCTACGCAGGCTTCTTTACTTACCAATTTATCGCCGCTTTGGGTTGGAATTGGGTCTTTTTTCTTTCTTAAAATACGACCAGCCATCAATTTCTGGATCGGAACCGTGGTTTCGTTGTTCGGAATGGTCACTTTGGTAGGCTTTAGCTTTTTTATGGATTTAAATTTTGATCAGGCCTTCTTGTTTGCTGTTTTATCGGGTATTCTCTATTCAATTTATCTTTTGGTGAGCAAAAAAGTACTGTCTGATGTTGATGTTTTGTCCTTTATGACCATTAGTTTATTGGCTTCAAGCGTTTACTTGGCCGTACTTTGTTATGGTTTGAATCAGCCTTTCACCGGTTTCTCTGATACGGGTTGGTTTGTGCTGGCACTTCAGGCGGTAATTTGCCAATTGTGTGCATGGCTTTCTATCAGTTACGCCACCCAGCACATGCGTGCCACAAGGGTTTCACTAAGTTTATTAAGTCAGGCTGTAATTACATCCATTTTAGCTTGGTTGTTTTTGGAAGAACAAATAACTTTACAAATGGTTTTCGGCGGAATCATTTTGCTCTTCGGAATCAGAATTACGTTCTATGATAAAACGATTTCTTTAAAGAAGCTTTTTTCTAAGAATTAGATCGAGGGCCGTTTGCCCGCGGATAAAACAGGTTATACTGATTTACGCAGATTGATTGTGCCAAAATTCGTGAATTCGTGACGAAAAATTCTCCCGCAGATTTAGCAGATCTGGCAGATTATTCCAGAATCATTGAAATCATTTTAATCTGTGGCAATAAAAATTCGTGCAATTCGTGGCAAAAAACCTGAAACAAAGAAAACCTGAAACAAAGAAAACCTGAAACCTGAAACAAAAAAAACATCCTTACCTATGTTACATAAAAACAAAATACCCAACTTAAAAGTAATCGCATTTGATGCTGATGACACTCTATTTGTAAACGAGCCTTACTTTCAGGAAACGGAACATAAATTCTGCGCTTTGATGGAAGATTACCTTTCTCATCAGGGGATTTCGCAGGAATTATTCAAAATCGAAATCGAGAATTTATCTTTGTACGGTTACGGAATCAAAGGTTATATTTTATCGATGATTGAAGCGGCCATAAACATTTCTGACAAAACCATTCCGATTGAGGTTATCGAAAAAATCATCCAATACGGAAAAGAATTACTCGAAAAACCAATCGAACTGCTCGACGGAGTCGAAGAAACCTTAAAAACGCTGCACGGAAAATACAAACTGGTTGTGGCCACAAAAGGCGACCTGAAAGACCAGCACAGCAAGTTGCACCGTTCGGGACTGGGGCATTATTTTCACCATATCGAAGTAATGTCGGACAAACAGGAAATTGATTACACCAAATTACTAGGGCGTTTAGACATTCAGGCAGATGAATTTCTGATGATTGGAAACTCGCTAAAATCGGATGTTTTACCCGTTTTAGGAATTGGAGGTTATGCGGTACACATTCCGTTTCACACCACCTGGGAACACGAAAAAATCAATCACAAAATAGAACATGCGCATTTCAGTTCTTTCGAAAAAATTACTGAAATCCTTCAGAACTTATTGTAATGAAAACACTTTTAGACTTAGAAAACTGGAATAGAAAAGAACATTTTGCACATTTCATTCAAATGGAAGAACCCTTTTTTGGCGCCACCGTCGAAATTGACTGCACCCAGGCTTATGAAACAGCAAAAAGTCTTCAGTCTTCCTTTTTCATTTATTATTTGCACAAGACACTCGTTGCTGTAAACGCCATTGAGAATTTTAAATACCGTATTTCCGGAGATCAGATCTACGTTAACGATCGCATCGATGCCTCGGCTACTATCGGACGTCCAGACGGCACTTTTGGATTCTCCTTTATGGAATACAATCCCGACTTTAAAATCTTCCAAAAAACAGCTTTAGAAGAAATCGAACGCATTCAAAACACCACAGGTCTTTTTACAAGATCTTTTGAGAATGATAATTTAATTCATTTCTCAGCCATTCCGTGGTTGAATTTTACTTCGCTTTCGCATGCCCGCAGTTTTACCTTTCCGGACAGCTGCCCAAAGGTTTCTTTCGGAAAAATGATGACCTCGCCAACCGGAAAAAGAACCATCGCCATGTCTGTTCATGTACATCACGCCTTAATGGACGGATTGCACATGGGACAGTTTGTTGATTATTTTCAGGAATTAATGAATCAATAACTCCAAAATAAAGGTCTAAATTTGGAATGATATTTGTCGATAAAAGCACATGAAAAAACTACTTCTTTTCTTGTTACTAGCCTATCAGTCAACACTGTTGAGTCAAACCATTTTGGCTTCCTATCCGCTAGATTTAAAAAGGTACGATCAGAACAATTACATCTTAAATGTCGAAGATAAGGCAACAAATGATGTATTTGTTTTTGCTACAAACACTCAAAATCTCACCATTTTGAAATACAACAGTGCCTTGTTTTTAAAAGATGAATTCACATTATCGCGTACCAATCTCGAAAAGAGATCCATTATTGGCTATAGTTTCAGCCCAGACGGGAATCCAACTCTTTATTGGGCTTCCGAGGATTCTTCGGACATTTGGGTCATCAAATATTATCTAGAAACCAAAACCTATAAGATTTTAAAATTTCAATATCCCTCTTCTACTGAATATATCGTTGCTAAATTCCAAAGCAATAACTTATTCTATCTGCTTTCCAAAGACGTTTCGCGTCATACTTTGACGGCTTATGTTTTTAAAAACGGAATCGTAGAAGAACGCATATTTGATTTCTCTGGTTTTACTTTTCAGAATAAAAAAACCCAGCCTTTGTCTTTTAGCCAAATCATTCGGGAAAATCCAATTATAAAAATCGATCCGGACGACTATACTCCTTTAGACAAAGCCTCTAAAAAAAGTAAAATTTATATCGAGAACAATCATTTTATCCTAACACTGGACCATAATCCAAAAGAAACACAGCTTTTTGATCTGAATTTGGAAAATCAGGATGTTATTGAAAAGAAAATTAAGCAGTCTGAGACTAAAACAGCTCGAAAAATAAGCAACTCTTTTTATTATGAAAAGAAACTTTATCAGATCAATGCCAACGAAGATGAACTCTTGCTCGACATTAGAAATTACGATTCAGACGAGCTTATAAAAAGCATCCGAATTGCAAAAGAAGATACGATTCGTTTTAAAACTTCTCCTTTGTTTGTTCAACAAGGCGGCGAACGCCAACCAAGGACATTAAAAAACACCAAGAGATTTCTGCAGCATTTGTCGTCTTTAGAAATAGGTTTATCCGTTTATGAAAACGGAACAAACACCTCTATGACGCTGGGAGGAACACCTCGTGTTGGCGGCGCTTATTACACGGTTATGAATGATACTTTTACCTGGGACTATCTGCCGGTTGTAAACGACGAAACTGTATTTTTTGAAACTGCTTTAAACCAAAAATCCGAATTTATTGACAAAGATCCGGCGCCAATGGCACTTGATAATCTGTATTATTACCTCAACACCAATAAAAAAGTGATCTTGGAAAATGTTTTGAAATTTAACGATTATTACATTTTAGGCTATTACGATACCGGCTCCAAACAATACACGATGCGTAAATTCACCGATGGATTTCCGGACGATCAAATGCAAAATCCAATCATCGACAAGGCTACTTTTTCGAAACCTTTTTCTTTTGAAAAACCTTAAATTTATTGAGAATTAATCCAAATGTCTGATGTTTTCGGATTTGAAAAAAAGGGAATGGATTATTTTTTCTAACTTTACAAAAAAGACACATATTATGTTATCAAAAAATATTGAAACAGCTTTAAACAAGCAAATTCGCATAGAGGCAGAATCTTCGCAAACCTACCTTTCTATGGCTTGTTGGGCTGAAGTACACGGACTTGAAGGAATTGCTCAATTTATGTACACACAGTCAGACGAAGAGCGCGCACACATGCTAAAATTAGTAAAGTATGTAAACGAACGCGGAGGTCACGCTCAGATTACCGACCTAAAAGCGCCTAAAACTTCTTACTCTACTTTTAAGGAGATGTTTGAAACGCTTTACAACCATGAGATTTTTGTTTCAGAATCTATTAACGAATTGGTACACATTACTTTCTTAGAAAAAGATTATGCTACCCATAATTTCTTACAATGGTACGTATCGGAACAAATTGAAGAGGAAGCTACAGCTAAATCGATCTTGGATAAAATTAACTTAATTGGAGACGACAAAGGCGGACTATACTTGTTCGACCGTGATATTCAACAGTTAACGGTTACCAGCTCGATCGCTATCAACCCAAAATAAAAAAAGTTAAAGTTTATTTAGAATATATAAAAATAACATTTTTCTGTTATATTTGCCTCTGTTTTTATAATACAGAGGAAAATTGAGCAAGAAAGAAAAAGACAAGGACAAAAAAAAGGATAAGAAGAAAAAGAAGAATAAAGCTGCTATCCTTGAGAATATTAAGAAGTTGGAAAACTGTAAATCTTCTTGTTGTGAGAAATACAAAAAAAGTGAAAAGAAACGTTGTTCACGTTGTCCTATGTTTGATTTATTCAAAAAAACGGCTTAACAATTATATACAAACCCACCATCTGGTGGGTTTTTTAGTTTAAAACAATAGGCTCTTTCCAAACAAAAGTTTAATAGAACGCGGATTAAACTGATTCGCTATGCGAAAACACAGATGAAAAACGGGTTTTTTGTATTATATGAAATACATAATCTGATAATACTCTACTTTACCCCTTTTGAAAATCCGTTTTTATCAGCGTTTTCGTGAAACGAATCCGCATCATCTGCGTGACAATATAGAAGAAGCTCTTAACTTTTGCAATTGACTCACACAATCCTTAAATCTTTGTGTAACTTTGTTGTTATCCGTTTTTATTACTACGGTTAAAAACGAATTTCCCTATTTTTAATATAGATCCTCAAAAAGACGCAGCATTACTTATGGAAAACCAAATTACGATACCCAAATCCAGTCTTGATTTTCTGACTCAGGTTAAAAAAAACAATAACAAACCCTGGTTTGATCTGCACAAACCAAAATACTTAATCGAATTAAATCATATTGAAACCTTTGCAGGAGCTTTGCTTCAGGAGCTTTCTAAAACAGATGTTCTGGAAACAGCCTCAGGTAAAAAAAGTGTCTATCGAATTTACCGCGACATTCGTTTCTCCAAAGACAAAACTCCTTTTAAAACCTTCTGGGGAGGCAGCTATACCAGAGCCACAAAAGAAAGACGTGGTGGTTATTACTATCATCTCGAAAAAGGAAACAGTTTTCTTGCCGGTGGTTTCTGGGGACCCAACGCTGCCGATCTAAAACGCATCAGAGCCGAATTTGGTCACGACCCTCAACCCATGCAAAAGATACTGCAGTCAGAATCTTTCGTGAACAATTTTGGCACCTTACAGGGAGAACAGCTCAAAACAGCCCCTAAAGGTTATGATATAAACCATGAAGCTATTGACTTACTTCGCTACAAACAATTCCTCGTTATCAAACGTTTTACTGATGAAGAGGTACTAAGTCCTGATTTTCTGGAACAGGCCCTGGATACTTTCAAAAACATGAGACCTTTTTTTGATTACATGAGCGAAATCTTAACAACGGATATTAATGGTGCTTCTGTACTATAAATAAAATATAAACCCGACAGGTTTTTGAAACCTGTCGGGTTTGATTATTAAATCGTGGTGTTAGTTATTTCAACAGTAAAATTTCGCTGACAACCACTTCGGTAATAAACTTTTTCTCTCCGTTTTTATCGTCGTAACTTCTGTGAATCAGTTTGCCTTCAACGGCAACCTCTTTTCCTTTCACTACAAACTTTTCGATAATTTCAGCTGTTTTCCCCCAGGCCGTAACACGATGCCATTCGGTTTGTTCGACCTTCTGTCCTTTGTCATTGGTATACTTTTCGCTGGTAGCGATATTCAAATGCGCTAATTTTTTTCCGCTTTCTAATGTTTTAATTTCCGGATCGTTTCCTACGTTCCCAATTAACTGTACTCTGTTTTTCATTGCATTCATGGCGTATAATATTTAAATGTTAGTATAATGAATTCGTTAATCAAATTCAACAAGGCAAAGATGCGACACACCTCTGCAATTATCCGGTTAACAACTATTTACTTTCGGTTGTAACTATTTGTAAGCGTTTGTAAATGGAAATTATTTTGTATATTTGAGAGAAACCTTACGATATGCAGACAAAAATCAATAAAGTCGAATTGCGAAATTTGGAATTCGATGACTATAAGCAGCTAAAAGATTCTATGGTAGAATCGTATCCCGAAATGGCCGATTCTTACTGGAAAGAAGATGATATTAAAAGATTACTTTCTATTTTCCCCGAAGGGCAGCTCGTTATACTGGCGGATGGAAAAGTCGTAGGATCTGCTTTATCGTTAATTGTAGACGAAAAGCTAATCGACAAAAGACACAACTACAAACAAGCAACAGGAAACCATACTTTTTCAACCCATAATAAAAATGCCGAGATTCTGTATGGAATTGATGTATTTATTCACCCCAACTATAGAGGTTTACGTTTAGGCCGACGTTTATACGACGCCCGAAAAGAACTTTGCGAACAGTTAAATCTAAAAGCAATTGTTTTTGCCGGCAGGATTCCAAACT
This sequence comes from Flavobacterium sp. T12S277, assembly GCF_048514875.1. Lineage (NCBI taxonomy): Bacteria > Pseudomonadati > Bacteroidota > Flavobacteriia > Flavobacteriales > Flavobacteriaceae > Flavobacterium > Flavobacterium sp. T12S277. The sequence goes on from NZ_JBLYEG010000002.1 coordinate 233,205, forward strand.
ATGCTCAGCATTCTAAAAAACTCACTCCCAAAAACTATATCGACAAAGTAAAACACAAAGAACTACACGACCCTGTACTCTCTTTTCAGTTAAGCAATGATTTTCACGTACTTCGAATTATGAAAAACTACCTCGAAGGCGACGAAGAATCAAAAGAATTTGCGGTGCTTTTAGAATGGAACAATGTGTATTATGATGAAAGTCCAAAATTAATTAACCTCGAAAAAAGTGTTATTCGTCTGGGGCTGATTCAGTGGCAAATGCGTCCGCTTAACAATATCGAAGAGTTTTTTGAGCAGGCGGAGTTTTTTATTGACGTGGTTTCCGGTTACGGAAGTGATTTTGCACTGTTTCCCGAACTTTTTATTGCGCCTCTGATGGCCGACTACAACCATTTGTCTGAAGCTGAAGCCATTCGCGAGCTGGCCCGCTATTCTGATCCCATCAGAAAGCGTTTTCAAGAATTTGCCATCTCGTACAACATCAATATCATTACCGGAAGTATGCCTTATTTAGACAATGGCAACCTGTACAATGTTGGTTTTCTGTGTAAGAGAGATGGTACTTCGGAAATCTATACTAAAATCCACGTAACGCCAAATGAAGTACAGCATTGGGGAATGAAAGGCGGTTCGCAATTTAAAACCTTTGACACCGATTGCGGGAAAATTGGCATTCTGATTTGCTACGATGTTGAGTTTCCGGAACTTTCGAGAATAATGGCCAACGAAGGAATGAATATTTTATTTGTTCCGTTTTTAACCGATACTCAAAATGCATACACCAGAGTAAAACACTGTTCGCAGGCGCGTGCCATCGAAAACGAATGTTATGTAGCTATTGCCGGCTGTGTGGGCAACCTGCCAAAAGTAAACAATATGGACATTCAATATGCCCAGGCCTCTGTTTTTACACCTTCTGATTTTGCTTTTCCGAGCAACGGAATTAAAGCGGAAGCAACACCAAATACAGAAATGACGCTTATTGTTGATGTCGATTTGAACCTCCTAAAACAACTTCACGAACACGGAAGTGTACGTACGTTGAAAGACCGAAGAACGGATTTGTATGAAGTTAAAAAAATAGATTCATGAAAACATGCCTTGAATGCTCTGAGAAAATTGTAGGCAGGGAAGACAAAAAATTCTGCTCAGACAGCTGTAGAAATGCCTACAACAATAAAATAAACAAAGACAGCACAAATTTCATGCGTAATGTGAACAATAAATTACGGAAAAATTACCGAATTTTGAGCGAACTAAACTCTGAAGGTAAATCTAAAGCAACGAGAGATAAAATGATAAATAAAGGTTTTGATTTCGATTTCTTTACCAATATCTTGCAGACCAAAACAGGAAATACCTACTATTTTCTGTACGACCAGGGATATCGCCCTTTGGACAATGATTATTTTATGCTTGTTAAGAAAGAAATATAGTACGTATTTACCATGAAAAAAAACCAGACCTCAATTCTAGCCGTAATTTGCATTCTTGCCATTCTTAGTATTATATACGCCACAATGATGCCGCAGTTAATTTCCAAGGGAGATGAAGCCCTTGCTGAATTTTCAACGGACCGGGCTTTAAGTCAAGTCAAAATTATTGCTCAAAAACCGCACTATGTAGGTTCACTTAATCACGAACTGGTGGCCAATTATCTTAAACTGGAACTCAACCGAATTGGACTCGAAACCAGTGTTCAGGAAGGTTTTACGTTAAATGATTGGGGAATATTGGTAAAATCAAAAAATATACTTGCCCGCATCAAAGGAACCAACAATACCAAAGCACTTTTGCTGCTCTCTCATTATGACAGTGCGCCACATTCTTTCTCAAAAGGTGCAGGTGACGACGCTTCGGGTGTTGCAACTATACTAGAGGGAATCCGCGCTTTCTTGTATGCCAAACAACCTCATAAAAATGACATCATCATTCTTTTTTCAGATGCTGAAGAATTGGGTTTAAATGGCGCGGCACTTTTTGTAAACAACCATCCATGGGCAAAAGACGTAGGTTTGGTGCTTAATTTTGAAGCCAGAGGCTCTTCAGGACCAAGTTATATGTTAATGGAAACCAACAAAGGAAACAAGGCATTGGTTGAAGAATTTTCAAATGCAAAAACGACTTACCCTGTCTCCAATTCGTTAATGTACAGCATCTACAAAATGCTCCCAAACGATACCGACTTGACGGTTTTCAGAGAACAAGGAAACATTCAGGGATTCAACTTTGCTTTTATCGACGGTCATTACAACTACCACACCCAGCAGGATGATGTACAGCACCTAAGCAAAACCACACTGGCACACCAGGGAACTTACCTGATGCCTTTGTTAAAATACTTTTCCAATACCGATCTAAATGCGACAACATCAACTGAAGATTATGTTTACTTCAGCGCTCCGTTCTCCTTCATCAGTTATCCTTTTTCATGGGTATTACCGATGACCATTATTGCTTTGGGATTATTGGTTCTCTTCATTTTTATTGGAAAAGCCAAACGTGTCATCACTTTCAGAGAAATATTCAAAGGATTTGTTCCGTTATTGGGATCGATCGTGATAGCGGGTCTGGTAACCTTTTTGGGATGGAAAATTATTTTGCAAATCTATCCGCAATATTCTGATCTGCTAAATGGCTTTACTTACAATGGCCACGCCTATATTGGTGCTTTTGTAACGCTTAGTATTGCCATTTCGTTTGCCTTCTACCACCATTTTTCAGAAGCTAAAATTACCATGAACCATTTTGTAGCACCGCTGCTACTCTGGATCATTATTAATGCATTTGCCGCGAACAGCTTAACGGGTGCAGGTTTTCTGATTATACCGGTATATTTTGGTATCCTTCTGTTCGCAATTTTTGTTCTTACCCAGCATTACAGTTTGGGACTTAACCTGCTGTTTAGTATTCCGGCATTCGTTATCATAGCGCCTTTTATCGTAATGTTTCCGGTTGGTCTTGGATTAAAAATCCTTTTTGTGAGTGCTATACTTACTGTACTGCTTTTCGGATTGGTATTGCCCATCTTTGGCCCGTTTGCTAAAAAAGGGATCTGGACGATCTTTTTCTTTGCGGTTTCCATTGGCTTTTTTGTTTATGCAGGATATCATTCCGACTACGAACACCGAAAAGCAAAATCAAACAGTTTGTTATACGTTTATAATGCCAATACTAATTCTGCTACATGGGCAACCTACGATGTCAATTTAGACGATTGGACCAAAACATATTTAGGACAAACAAATCAGAAAGCGGTTGGATTAAATACATTACCAATAGCCAGTAAATACAGTTCAGGTTTTACTTATAGCGCAATTGCGCCTGTTATACCTCTTGCAAAACCAACAATTGCCTTCTTAAAAGATAGTGTGGTGGGCAATAACCGCTATTTAAAAATAAAAATCACCCCAAACAGAAAGGTAAATCGTTACGATATTTATGCCAATCCAAAAATGACCTTTTTCAATTTTAAAGCCAATGGAGTTACAACTTTAGGGCAAAAAGGAAACCGTCTGGAGCGTAATGGTATGAAAATATTATCCTACTATGTGGTAGGCAACGAACCTCTGGTGATGGAATTCTACATTAACAAATCATCTGTTCTTGACATGGACCTGATAGAAAGTTCGTTTGATTTAATGACAAATCCGTTGCTTAAAGTAAAACCGAGAAGCGACTGGATGATGCCAACGCCATTTGTTTTAAATGATGCTGTATTGATTCAGCAGAAAATAAAACGATACACGGCAGCGGTAACTGCTCCTGTACCTGCAACAATAGCAAAAGACAGCACTGTCGTAAAAAAAGACAGCTTAAAACCTCTTGCAAAACCAATTGTTAAACCGCAATAAAACCACTTATTATGGCAACAAACATTTCTACAATTCTGTTAAATGCTCCGTTAGAGAAAGTCTGGAACACCCTGACTCAGCCAGAACTGGTCAAACAATGGCAATATGGCAGCGATTTAATTACGGATTGGAAAATTGGTAACGAAATCAGATTTAGAAATGAATGGGAGGGCCAGGTTTTTGAGCAATGGGGAACGGTTCTGGAAGTTATTCCGAATCAGAAAATCAAATATTCTTTATTTTTTCCAAGACCGGAATTAGAAGACAAGCCCGAGAATTACTTCATCATGAGTTATATTCTAACGGAGGAAAATCAGAAAACAAAACTCGAAATTGTTCAGGAAGACCATCGTCCCGGAGCGGTTCAGGAAAAACCTCAAGGCGAAGAAAACCCCATTTTACAAGCATTAAAAGCTTTAATCGAATCCTAAAAATGAGTTTTAAAATAATAAAGGCAAACTTTACATAAGGTTTGCCTTTTTCTTTTAGCAGGCACATTCCATTTTCAAACCTGTTTGTATACCGTTTGTCCCCTCAGTGGCATAACCGTCAAACTTCCACCACTCGATTCCTCCAATTAGTTCTTTTACTTTAAAACCAAGTTTTGCCATGTTCAAGGCTCCTTTTGTCGAAGCATTACAGCCAATTCCATCACAATAAGTCACATATAAAACCTCCTTGTCCAGATGTTGGGTGCTTTCAGTCGTCATTTCACGATGCGGAATATTGATCGCTGTCGGAATGTGTTCTGCTTCAAACCCAAAAGCTTTACGGGCGTCAATTGCGATTACTTTCTCTCCATTATTCAAGGCATCAAACAAATCAGACGGATCCATTTCGAAGGTCAGCTTATTCTCATAGTGTTGAATCTGTGCTTCCATTTTTACAGTTTTAATGTTTTAGTTTTTCAAATATAGCGCAACCGCTCTTTCCATAAAAACGAAAAGAATTCATTCACTTGATTACTTTTTTTCATAGAAAAGCGATCCTGAAATTTTGTTTCTTTGTACTTCTAATTCCCTAAAAAAATGGAAATACGTCATTTACGATTAATAAAAGCAATTGTTGAAGAAGGAAGCATCACTAAAGCAATTGACAAGTTGCATTTGACACAATCGGCTTTGAGTCATCAGCTTAAAGAAGCCGAATACCAATTGGGAACCGCCATTTTTCTGCGCACCAATAAAAAACTGGTGCTGACCAAAGCGGGAGAAAAGATCTACGAACTTGCCAATGAAATTCTGGACAAACTCTCACAAACCGAATTGCAAATCAAACAAATGGTTTATGGAGAATACGGTGAAATCAGAATTAGCACCGAATGTTTTTCGAGTTACCACTGGCTGCCGTCGGTTTTAAAACAATTCCATCTTTTATATCCAAACGTCGAACTTAAAATTGTAACCGAAGCAACCCATATTCCGATACAAAAATTACTGGAAAACACCATCGATATTGCCGTAATCAGCGATCAGATCAAAGACAACAACATTCGATATATTGAGCTTTTTCAGGATGAAATGGTCATGGCAGTTTCTGAAAACCATGCCTGGGCAACCAAAAAATATGTGGTAGCCGAAGATTTTATCGACGAACATTTACTCATTCACTCCTTTCCGATGGAAACGGTTACGATACATCAGTTTGTACTGGCTCCCGCCAGGATAACTCCCCGAAAAATAACTGCCCTGCCGCTTACAGAAGCATCGCTCGAAATGGTCAAAGCCGATATGGGCGTAATGTCAATGGCAAAATGGGCTTTGTTACCCCATTTAAAAAACAATCCAATAAAAGCTGTAAAAATTGGAAAAAACGGTTTAAAAAGAAAACACTTTATAGCGATTCGGGAAAATCAGGAATATCCGGATTACTTTCATCGCTTCATCACTTTTTTACAAAACGAAATCAATCTTCAATGGAATATTCAATAAGAAACTGTGAACCAGCTGACTTACCAAAACTGGTGGTTTTATGCCAAAAACATGCAGAATATGAAAAAGCTGTGTTTTCTCCGGAAGGAAAAGAAAATAAGTTAAAAGAAGTTTTGTTTGGCGATCGGCCAAAATTGCATTGTCTGGTCGTTGCAACAAAAGATACGATTGTAGGTTATGCTTCCTTTACGTTTGACTTCTCCACCTGGAATGCCGCAACTTTTCTTTATATGGACTGTTTGTTTCTGGAAGAAGAAGCCAGAAGTTTTGGTATTGGCGAAATTCTAATTGAGAAACTAAAACAAATTGGAAAAGAAAACAATTGCGTCAATATGCAATGGCAAACCCCTCAGTTTAACGAAAGAGCCATCAAATTCTATCACAGAATGGGCGCAAAAGGGAAAGACAAGGTGCGATTTACTTTGGATCTCTAATATTCTAATCCGCAAAGAGGTAAAGAAAAAATTCCAGTAAGTTCTGGTTTTAATTCTTTGTAGCGATGAAAGACTGTACCTTTGCGACTTTAAACGAAAAATGACACAAATCAGTATTTTAGGATGTGGCTGGCTGGGATGGCCTCTGGCGAAAAAGCTAATGGATAAAGAAAATTCGGTAAGCGGATCAACGACTTCCGAAAACAAACTTCCGATTTTAGAAGCATCGGGAATAAAGGCTTTCCTGGTTACGCTTGAAAGCGAAAGTGTTTCAGACAGCATCACTAATTTCCTGGCGGAAAGCGAGATTCTGATTATTGATATTCCGCCCAAATTAAGAGAAAAAAGCCCCAATCTTCCGACTCCGTCCGAGAAGGTTTTTGTTCGAAAAATTGAAAACCTGATCCCGTTTTTAGAAAAATCAGCTGTAAAAAAAGTGCTCTTTGTAAGTTCGACCGCAGTTTACGGAAATGACAATGGAACGATCACCGAAGAAACTCTCCCGAATCCGGAAACCGAAAGCGGCAAACAATTGCTTTTAGCGGAAGCTTTACTCCAAAAAAACCAAAACTTTACCACCACTATACTGCGTTTTGGCGGCTTGATTGGAGAAGATCGTCATCCGGTAAAATTTCTGGCCGGAAAAGAGAACCTCGAAAACCCAGATGCTCCCGTGAACCTCATACATCAAAACGACTGTATCAGCATCATCGAAGAAATCATAAAGCAGTCGAAATGGAATGCCGTTTTTAATGCGGTCGCCCCTTTTCACCCCACAAGAGAAGAATATTACAGTCAAAAAGCGAAAAGTCTAAATCTTGTTGCGCCACAATTCAGTACACAACAATCCAATATTCAGAAGATTATTTCAAGTGAGAAAATTGAAGCTGTTTTAAACTATCAATTTAGATTAGACAATTACTAAAAAAACTCCTATCCGGCTGAGCAAAGTCGAAACCTTTTCACAAGCCTTCAACTCCGCTCGGGTGACAATCGTTTACCAAAACTAAAATTACCTGCATAACTTACATTATTAAAAAAACTTTACGAACTTTGTGTAAACCTTTACCCTATTTCGATTAAAAACTATGGAAACAGCTTATATCCATTCACCATTAGGAATCACCAAAATTGTTGGAGATGAGGAGGGTATTGCTGTAATCTCTGTTTCAGATGTCGGAACAACTGAGGTTTCTCCAACTATTCCCGAGGTTTTACAAGCTGCTGTTTCGCAGCTTCAGGAGTATTTTGAGGGTAAAAGAACCGATTTCGATTTAAAACTAAATCCTAAAGGAACCGACTTCCAACAAAAAGTATGGAAATCATTATTAGAAATTCCATTCGGAAAGACCGTGAGCTATATGGATCAAACCAAGAAACTGGGTGATGTAAAGGCGATTCGGGCTGTTGCCTCGGCAAATGGTAAAAATCCGTTGTGGATTGTGGTTCCCTGCCATCGTGTTATTGGCACCAATGGTTCTTTAACAGGTTATGCCGGTGGTTTGTCCCGCAAGAAATGGCTGCTCGAACATGAAAATCCCAGTACACAGCAAAGTTTGTTTTAGTTCTTTTTCGATAAACTTAAATGATTGTCGCTTTATTTTGACCCTACTTTAACGAAAATGAATCACAAAAAAACAGCACCACAGCTTTAAAAACATAAGCTATTTCTTATTTTTGAAATCATTTGTGTACTTTTATAAATCTAAATGTCTAAAATTCTAAGACGTCTCAATAATGATTGAAAAAATAAATCTTAACAATATCCTTTTCCTTGATATAGAAACGGTACCCGAAGAGGAGAATTTCAATTCGCTTGACGCAGAAATGCAATCACTTTGGGATCACAAGACACAATACCAGCGCAAAGACGATTTTACTCCCGAAGAGTTTTATGAACGTGCCGGAATCTGGGCTGAATTTGGTAAAATTGTCTGTATTTCGGTTGGTTATTTTACCATCAAAGGCGATATTAGAAATTTTAGAGTGACCTCTTTTTTTGGAGACGAAAAGAAGATCCTGCGCGATTTCAATAATCTGATCAACAATCATTTCGATAAACCGCAACATTTGTTGTGCGGACACAATGCCAAAGAGTTTGACATTCCGTTTATTGCACGACGTATGATTATCAACCAGATTGCCATTCCGGACAAACTTAATTTGTTTGGAAAAAAGCCCTGGGAAGTAGCGCATTTAGATACTTTAGAATTGTGGAAGTTTGGCGATTACAAACACTTTACTTCCTTAAAACTACTGACCAAAATTCTGGGAGTTCCTTCTCCAAAAGGCGATATCGACGGCAGTCAGGTCGCACATGTTTTTTATGTCGAGAAAGATATCGACCGTATTGTAACCTATTGTGAAAAAGACACAATTGCTGTAGCTCAAATTTTTCTGCGTTTGCGCCGGGAAGATTTATTAATTGATGATGAAATTATTCATGTCTAATTCTGCTTTAAATGACGTATTCAAAAATAGCTCAACTCCGACTTATTTCTCAAAAACTTCATAAAACGACTGAAAGCTCACCAAAAGAAATTGTAAAGCACTTAGGCGCGATGCAGGCTCAGGACTATGCGATGGCAAAATGGGCCATTGGCTCCCGTTGCAATGCTTCGGAAAAAGAGATCGAAGAAGCTATTAATTCAGCACAAATCATCCGAACCCATATCTTAAGACCAACCTGGCATTTTGTCGCTGCCGATGATATTTACTGGATGTTGGACATTTCCGGACCACAAGTGAAACGCATTGTAACTTCCTATGTTAAAAAATTTGGTTACGATGTCCGGAAATTAGATCAGATGAATGCTTCTATCGAAAAAATACTGGTCGGGAACAATCATTTGACACGTGAAGAAATCATGCAGGAACTTGATATCACTAAGACCTCCGGCCATGATCATTTATCCGGTCCCATAATGATGTATGCTGAACTGGATGGTTTAGTCTGTAACGGAAAAATGAAAGGAAAGCAACAAACCTATGCCTTACTGGAAGAAAGAGTTCCCAAACCGCAGACCAAACTAACAGAAGAAGAAGGCCTGGCGAAACTAGCGCTAAACTACTTTGAAAGTCACGGTCCTGCTACGCTTCTTGATTTTTCCTGGTGGTCGGGTTTTTCTCCTACCAGCTGCAAAAATATCATTAATGCAATTGAATTGCAATTAAACTCTATTACCGTTGACAATCAGATCTATTGGTTTAAAAAGGAGCTGCCTCCCGAGGATAACTTCCGCGAAAGCGTTCATTTTCTGCCGGCTTTTGATGAGATTTTAATTTCGTATAAAACTCGTGAAGCTTCCATTCTACCCGAACATCAGTCGAAAGCTTTTACGAACAATGGTATTTTCAAACCCATAATTATGGAGAACAGCAAAGTTATCGGGATCTGGAAACGCACCATCAAAAAAGAGCACACCAAAATAGAAACGCAGTTTTTTAATGAAACTGAAAACCATAAAAAGGCAGTGTTGTTTGAAGGCATTAAATCTTTTGAAACGTATTTAGGAACCAAAATTCTAATTGAATAATTCCAAATTTCACAAAACGATGGTACTTTCCATCAAATACTTCTCGTTTCGGCTTTAAAATCCTTGCTCGTTTTAGGGTTAAATAATTACATTTACAAAAAAATTTAATTATGGTATTGAGCAGATTTTGGTTAGCGATCTTTGTGTCTTCAATTTTATTTGTGGTAGTGAGCTTATTTACTGGAAACAGTTACACTCTCGATTTTATTTTGAACGGACAAAAAGACGATCCAATTCTGGTATCTGAAAAATATCTGGAACAAATTCCTGCTTTTGTAAGAGACAGCATCGACTTAAAAGAAGATAAAACCATGATTGTAAACAGGGACTTAACCAACCCTGATACCACTTATGTTTACAAAAACAAAACCGTAAAAATTTACAGCGGCGTACAAAAGTCAGACGGTTTATTGCCAACCTGCAAAAGTACTCTGATCGACATCATCATTCCATTAATTGCCTACTTAGCCTTTTTCTGTGGGTTAATGGAGCTTTTAATTATCTCAGGGGCTTCCGAAAAACTAGCGAGATTCCTGAGCCCGATGTTTACCAAAGTATTTCCTACCGTTCCCAAAAATCACCCTTCGATATCGTATATGACCTTAAACTTTGCCGCTAACTTTCTTGGTTTAGATTCGGCCGCCACTCCATTTGGACTGAAAGCAATGGAGAGTTTACAAGAACTGAATGTCGAAAAAGACAAAGCAAGTGATGCACAAATTATGTTTATGTGTCTGCACGCCTCGGGTTTAACCCTAATTCCGACTTCAATTATAGGATACCGTGCCGCAGCCAATGCAGCGAATCCGGCCGATGTGATGCTTCCTTGTATCATCACTTCGTTAATCGGAACCATCGCAGCATTCCTAATTGTTGGAATCAGACAAAAAATAAACTTCAAAAGCGCTTCATTAGTACTCGCCTTAATGGCCATTATTGCGGCCATCATTGGACTGTTGTTCTATGTAAATCATTTAGATTTAATCGGAAAAAACTATTTCACTTCTAATCTTTCAGGATTGATGTTAGTTGGAATCATTGGTATTACACTGATTTTCTCCTTCATTCATGAGAAAAAATTCACAGCACAAGACACTACAATGTTTGATACTTTCGTTGTTGGCGCAAACAATGGTCTGAAAACCGGAGTTAAAATTTTCCCTTATGTTCTTGGAATGCTGGTCGCCATCTCTCTTTTTAGAAATAGCGGACTGTTTGAAATTATCAGTAACGGAATCGGTTTTATCTTTAGCAGTATTGGCGTAAGTTCTGAAATCATAAACGCTTTACCGGTTGCATTACTTAGACCTTTCAGTTCAGGAGGTTCCAGAGGTTTTTTACTGGATTCGATGAGTACCTTCGGAGCAGATTCACTTACAGGCCGTTTAAGCAGTATTTTCCAATGTAGTGCCGAAACTACTTTTTATGTAATTGCGGTTTACTTTGGATCGGTAAACATTAAAAACACCCGATACGCGCTTACCACCATGTTATTGGTTGATTTTATTTGTGTGATTGCTGCCATTTTTGTAGCCAGCTGGTTTTTTTAATATGACCACAATTGCATAATTCGTAAAAAAAAATCCTGAATGGGATTACAACTATAAAAAATCTAAAATGGATATCGATAACACGAGAAAATGGGTGTTATTTTTGTTCAAATGGCTTTCTTTTATAGGCTCAATTTATGGTCTCACAATGCTATTAATTAATCCATAATTTTTCAAAGTTTCTTAACCATGAAGCCACAATACCTTTTTCTTTTATCGCTTTTAATCGCCTGTCAAAAACCAAAACCAGTTTCTCAGATTCAAACGGACAAAACGAATTCAGAAAAAAAATCTGAATCCCATGTTTCTAAAGAAAACTTCTTAAAAACGGATACCCTTTTGGTTTATACCGATGGTGAAATGTCAAAAGATCATTATATACTGGCGCATTTGTTAGATCGAAAAATGGATAAGGACAGTCTTGTAACGGGGAAATACCAACTTGATTTTTATTTTAATAAAACCAAAACTGCCGATACAAAACTTAGTATTAAAGGAATTGATGAAGGATCCGAATGGAGTGTTATTTACGGACTGGGTCAGGAAAGCATCCAAAATTCTCCTTTTATACAAATTCATTTTGGATATCCAGCTTGTGGTTATACGCAAAACAACTATTTGTATTACTTAAAAAACAGCAGTCTGCAATTGGTTCATGAATGGTACAGCATGTCTGACAGTGGATGGGGCAGCTGGGTTGAATTCGGAAATACTGGTGCAAAAAGCAATCCCGAATCATTCTATTGCAAAACTGTTGCTTTTGAACCGGATGATAATGATGAGAATATGGGAACAGTTACCTATTCTGACTCAACTGTTTTTCGCTTAAGCGGAAATCATTGGAAGAAGCAGTTACTTTCGGTAAAAGACAAGAATTATTTTGAGAAAAAAATGAGTTTTGATGATTTCCACAATCAAAAGTAAAGGAGTAAAAACAAGGCTTATTCAAATTCTTTCTTAGGTAAATAATTTCTAACTTTGTAAAAAACAAAGCAATGATTGATTTTATATACCAGGACCCTTATCCTATTTTGAAGGATGATACGCAATACCGCAAAATCACCTCTGATTTTGTAAAAGTAGAGCAATTTGGACAACGTGAAGTTTTAACCGTTGACCCAAAAGGATTAGAATTATTGGCTGAAGAAGCCCTTACAGATGTTTCATTCATGTTGCGAACTACACATTTGCAAAAACTAAGAAACATTCTTGATGACCCGGAAGCCACAGACAATGACCGTTTTGTAGCTTACAATTTATTACAAAATGCATCGGTTGCTGCCGAAGGTCAGTTACCAAGCTGTCAGGATACCGGAACGGCTATCGTAATGGCTAAAAAAGGAGAAAGTATTTTTACAGGTGTTGATGATGCTGAATGGTTGAGCAGAGGGATTTTCAATACTTACCAAAAACGCAACCTCCGTTATTCTCAAATAGTACCGATTTCGATGTTTGAAGAAAAAAATTCAGGTTCGAATCTTCCGGCACAAATTGACATTTATGCTAAAAAAGGAACTTCATATGAGTTTTTATTTATGGCAAAAGGCGGTGGATCAGCTAATAAAACCTATTTATACCAACAAACAAAATCTTTACTGAATGATAAATCCATGGATGCTTTCATTCGCACAAAGATTAAAGATTTAGGAACATCAGCTTGCCCTCCGTACCACTTGGCTTTAGTAATTGGAGGAACTTCTGCGGAAGCGAATCTAAGCGCTGTTAAAAAAGCATCTGCCGGTTATTACGATCATCTGCCTACTTCTGGAAATATGGCTGGTCAGGCATTCCGTGATTTAGAATGGGAACAACGTGTTCAGAAAATCTGTCAGGAGAGCGCTATTGGTGCTCAGTTTGGCGGAAAATATTTCACACATGACGTTCGTGTAATCCGTTTGCCGCGTCACGCTGCTTCCTGCCCGGTTGGATTGGGAGTTTCTTGTTCAGCAGACAGAAATATTAAAGGAAAAATTACGAAAGACGGAATTTTCGTAGAACAATTAGAAGTAAATCCGAAACAATTTTTACCGGAAACAGCTCCACACTTAGAAGCTCCTGTTGAAATTGACCTGAATATGCCAATGGCTGATATTTTGGCCAAGTTGACACAATATCCAATTAAAACACGTTTAAAACTAAACGGAACTGTAATTGTAGCCCGTGATATTGCACACGCCAAAATCATGGAATTACTTGAAGCCGGTAAACCAATGCCGGAATACTTTAAAAATCATCCGGTTTATTACGCCGGACCTGCAAAAACTCCGGAAGGAATGGCCTCAGGAAGTTTTGGACCAACAACTGCAGGACGTATGGACGTTTATGTAGATGAATTTCAAAAACATGGAGGCAGCATGATTATGTTAGCCAAAGGAAACCGTACCAAACAAGTGACAGATGCCTGTCAAAAATATGGTGGATTCTATTTGGGATCTATTGGTGGTCCTGCCGCTATTTTAGCACAGGATAACATTCTAAAAGTTGAAGTGGTAGATTTTGAAGAATTAGGAATGGAAGCAGTTCGTAAAATCACCGTTAAAGATTTCCCGGCTTTTATTATTACTGATGATAAAGGGAATGATTTCTTTGAAAATCTTTAAAATGAGGTTCTAAGGTGCTGAGGCACTAAGGTTCTAAGTTTTCTTAAACAATAAAAAAAACCGCCTTCGGGCGGTTTTTGTTTTTTACTAAGTACTAGCTCCTTTGTTCCTCAGCACCTCAGTACCTTAATCCAAATCCTCACTTTCAAAAGCGATAAAATGAGACAATTGGCCCTTTACATTAAAAACAGGACTTGCATTAATTTTACACTTATAGGTACGGCCGTCTTTTCTATAGTTTTCTAACGTTTTTTCAAAAGGAATTTGCTTTTGGATCGCCGTTTTAATTTCTTTAAGAACAGCCTTAGAAGTAGCGGGGCCTTGAAACATCTTGGGTGTTTTACCCAAAACTTCTTCTTCCCTGTAACCTGTCATTCTTCTGATTCCGTTTGAAGCAAAAATGATCTTTAGCTCTAAATCGGTAACAACAACAACTTCTTTCTTCATTCGCTCTTCGATCTCCAGCTTATTTGTATCCCACGAAAACTGACTCGAAATTTTGTTCACTTTCTTTACATCTGTAAGAATAGCTTTCAATTCTTTCAAATGTTCACAATGAAAATCCCACGCCATAATTGGGACTGAATTACGATGAGAAACTTCTTCTGATTTATTAGTTTTCATTGCGAATGATTCAATATTAATATACTCCTTCTCTCAAAGGTAGAGAGAAAATTCCTCACAAAAGAACAAATTGCATAATTTAATTATTCTTTAATGCAATTAAAAGGAAAATTTAAGTTGGACCACTACGGCCTTCTTTTCTTCGGTATTTAAATTGTTCAGGGAAATTCCCAATAACCGAACCGAATCTTTCATTCGTTCCTGATACAAAAGCTCCTCAACGGTCTCCAGAATCAAACTTTTATCGGAAATAAAGTAAGGCAATGTTTTACTTCGGGTTTGTTGCGTAAAATCGCTGTATTTGATTTTGAGCGTTACCGTCTTACCCGATATATTGTACTTCTTTAATCGTCTCTCTAGAGATCCCGCAATTTTTTCGAGCTGTTCCAACATAAAAATCTCTGACGATAAATTAACATCAAAGGTATGTTCCGCCGCAACTGATTTAGTGACACGAGACGCTTTAACCTCACTGTTATGAACTCCCCGAACCACATTGTAATAAAAGGCACCCGATTTCCCAAAATGTTTTTCCAGAAACTCCAGCTCTTTACTTTTAAGATCTGCTCCTGTAAAAATACCCAGTTGGTACATTTTCTCTGTTGTCACTTTCCCAACGCCGTAAAACTTCCGAATAGGCAGTTCTTCGAGAAAAGCCAAAACCTCATCGGGATTGACTGTTTTTTGTCCGTTTGGTTTGTTGACATCTGATGCGATCTTGGCTACAAACTTGTTCACCGAAATTCCTGCTGAAGCTGTGAGTCCAACCTCATTCAAAATTCGGAGCCTGATTTCCTGTGCGAGCAGACTTGCGCTGGGATTGCCTTTTTTATTTTGCGTTACATCAAGGTAAGCTTCGTCAAGCGAAAGAGGCTCAACGAGATCGGTGTAGTCATGAAATATTTTATGAATTTTACCCGAAATCTCCTTGTAGCGATCAAAACGCGGACGGACAAAGATAATTTCCGGACAATATTTTTTAGCCAAAACACCACTTATCGCACTTCGTACACCAAATTTTCTGGCTTCGTAACTTGCCGCCGAAACGACACCCCTATTCTCTGATCCGCCAACAGCCACAGGTTTCCCGCGTAAAGCCGGATTATCCATCTGCTCTACCGAAGCATAAAAAGCATCCATATCAATATGAATGATTTTTCGATATATTGGGGTTTCGGACATGTTACAAATTTAAAGAGGAAAGACACAAAATGTACCGAAATAATCATAAAAATATCCGCTCCTATCATCCCTTAAAATTCATTCTAAATTCCAAATTCTAAATTCCAAATCCCAAATTCCAAATTCCACATTTTACATTCCACATTTTACATCTCACATTTTACACCTAACAATTCAAATCTTAGCCATTCATAAAGATTCTCAAGTTAATAGTCTCAAACGAATCATTTTCTTTATTTTTGTAATTCTACATTAAAGAATTAAAATGCGAACATTTGTTATAGGCGACATACACGGCGGTTTACTCGCACTTGAACAAGTGATAAAAAGAGCCAAAGTTACCACACAAGATACTCTTATTTTTTTAGGCGATTATGTTGACGGATGGAGCCAGTCTCCTCAGGTAATTGAATATTTAATGGACTTAAAGAGCAAGCAAAACTGTATTTGCATTAGAGGGAATCATGATGAACTGCTTTTGTCCTGGTTTAAAAACAAATCAGAAGATGTTGACGAAACCTTATGGTTCAAACACGGTGGAGAAGCAACTGTTCTGGCCTACGAAAAATTGAGCCCGGAAAAGAAACAGCTTCATATTGCTTTTCTCGAATCGCTGGAAGATTATTACCTTGACGATCAAAACCGATTATTTGTTCATGCAGGTTTTACCAATTTGAATGGAGTCAAATATGAATTTTTTCCAAAATTATTCTATTGGGACAGAACACTTTGGGAAATGGCGCTGTCCTTAGACCCCAATTTAAAAAGTGATCACGCACTTTATCCTAAACGTTTTACGTTGTATAAGGAAATCTATATCGGGCATACTCCCGTTACCCGAATTGGAGAGACCGTACCGATTCAAAAAGCGAATGTCTGGAACGTCGATACCGGTGCTGCTTTTAAAGGTCCACTGACTATTTTGGATGTTGATACCAAAGAGTTCTGGCAAAGCGAACCGTTAAACGAATTGTATTCTTCTGAAAAGGGTAGGAATTAATCCCTAAAAAGCTATTTTTGCACTTTAAAAAATAATTAAAATTTATATTTATGAAAAAGGTAATTACACTTTTGTTTTTAGTATCATTTGGATTCACGCAAGCACAACAGGCTTTTAAAGGAAAAGGAGATATTAGAGTAAATGTTGGTGCTAACTTACAAGATGGTGGTTCCGGAATTCAGGGTTCAGTAGATTTTGGTCTTGGAGAAAACTTCTCTTTTGGCTTTGTAGCAAATTATTTATTAGGAGTAGACAACTTTACTGGTTTCTATCACAACAATCCAACTCCCTATACCGATGTAAAACCGGAGTTTAAAGATCGTTTTGATGCTAAAGCCAGAATTAATGCTAATTTGAGCAGTGTGATCGGTGTTGACCAATTGGATATTTACCCGGGTTTAAGTTTAGGACTTCATAACTTTGGTGGTCATGTTGGTGGTCGTTATTTCTTTACGGATGGATTTGGTGTTTTCACAGAAATTGGATTCCCAATTGCAAAATACGGTAACAACAATGACGTATTTGATCATTTAAACAATCAGGTAACTTTTAGTTTAGGAGCTTCATTCAACTTGCAATAAGCCCCCGAACCTAGCGAATTCCAAATTTTGCAGAAAGCAAGATTTATAAAATTAAAAACCGCCAATCAGGCGGTTTTTTCATTTGGAATCTATTTGCTTACTAAAATGCTCCAGTGGGCTCCGCTATACACCTTATGCTTTTCTGAGAAATTCCCCTGATTGACCGCCAGCGAGAAGTTTAAAAGACTATTAAAATAACAAACCTCTGTACCAATTGCTGCTTCCCCAAATGTATTTACTAGTTTAAGTTTTCCTTCGTATACTTTTTTAGTGCCCTTAAAAACCTGAACCTTCACCAGATCTCCCGCTTTCAAATCTAAATTCGAAACCGTTTTTTTGTCGATATTCGTCCATACATTTCCATATTGAACATCCAGAACAGGAATACCACCTTTAATAACTCCTTTTTCAAAAACCGGTTTCTGGTAATCGATTTTGACAACCTCATTGGGCAGTTTAGGCCCTACTTCTTCAAATGTAATGGTTTTCGAAGCCAAGCGTGCTCCCGTAAAAGCATATACATCACGCCCATGAAACGTATAAGATTCATTTGAATTCTGGCGACGGTTTTTGACTTCATCGATTTCACGAATTTCTTGAATCCCTAATTGTTCCGCAATTAAAGTCAGCGTTCCGTTATCAGGAGTCACAAAGTAATGTCCGGATTTTGTCAACAAAACCACAGATTGTCTCGCCGTTCCTACTCCCGGATCGCAAACGGATAGGAATACCGTTCCTGCCGGATAATATTGTGCGGTTTGCGACAGACGATAAGCAGCCTCCCAAATATTATATGCCGGGATTTCATGAGTCAGATCAAATATCTTCAAATCTGTCGAAACTCCCATTGCCACACCTTTCATGGCTGACACGGCTCCGTCCTTCAATCCAAAATCGGATTGAAAAACCAATACATTATTCTGTGAAAAACTCTTAAAAGCAATCACACACAAAAGAAGTACTACCCGTAATTTCATCTCTAACTTTTTAAGATTATTAGATACACAAACTTACGAAAACCGGTTGAAGCACAACCATCGAAAGTTGTTCTTAGACCATTCATAAAAAAAGCCCCGCAAATTACGGGGCTTTTGATCTTAAAATTACAATTTTTATTTCTTAGCGAATTTCTTAACAATTCGTTTATTTCCATTGTTTAATTCGATAATGTAAAGTCCCGTTTTTAAAGCTCTTACATCAATTGGATTCCCGGAAAGCGCTCCGGTGCTAACTTGCTGACCCAATGCATTTGTAATTCTAAACGTATATCCTGTATTGTCTGTTAATGAAATATTTAACTCATCAACAACCGGGTTTGGATACAATGCGAATCTTGACGTTTCGTTAGTTTCCAATAATCCGGCAGCAATTTCCTGATTTACAATAGCTCCGGAAGCAGTGATATTAATCGAATAATCTTCTACCTGCCCATAAGAGAATGTCTCACAAGAAGTTGGTATACCGTTGTATTTCATCGAAACTCTCAGTCTTGTGGTTCCTAGTGTTGCCGTAGCCGGGATTGTAATTGTTCCTGTAGCTGTAGCTGCTGTAGAAGTTGCTTTGGTCCAGGCTGTTTCACCTGCATCTGTAAAATCACCATCCTGATTGTAATCAATAAACACAGCATAAGCTTCGCTGTAAACAGTAGAAGTCCAAACCGGAGTGATCGTTATCGTATAAGCTGTTCCTCTTGTTGCATTTGTAGAAATAGCGGTATAGTTTTCATAACCTGCCGTTCCGGTTGAAGTGTTATTGATTGTCCCGAATACCACTTTACCAATTCTCTCGTCTACAGTGCTACTTCCCTGAGAAGCACAATACGATACCGTTGCTGCAGTAGTGGTAACATTTACGACATTACTTGCCGCCGAAACATTTCCTGCCGCATCTTTGGCTTTCACACTAAAACTATAAGCTGTAAGTGGCGCTAAACCTGTTACAGTATAACTTGTTGTAGTAGAAGAACCTTTTAGAGTTGTTCCCTGGTAGATATCATATCCTGTAACAGCAACATTATCTGTTGAAGCAGTCCATGTCAAATTAGTTGTTGTACCTGTAGTACCAGAAGCCGCAAGACTTGTTGGAGCTGTTGGTGCAACGGTATCTGTAGAACCTGAATAAGCAGCACCAATACCTACTGCATAAAATGCATTGGTTGTAGCGATAACTTCAGCCGAACCAGCACCATACAAATCAATAGCCGATTGTATTCCTGAAGTTCTTGCATTGGCGTAAGTCGAGTTGGCAGTCAAATACACACTTTCTAAACGGTATGCAATTTTTGCTGCTTTATCGATTGTAATTCCTGTTACGTTATAGGCGTTTCCGATATCGTTTGTCCCTGTTTTACCAACAGACAAAATGTAAAACCAGTGATTTAATACCCCTGAATTGGTGTGAACACCGCAATAATCATTACTGCTTGTTGGTGTACAATTTGGGTTGATCCAATAGGTTCCGCCATAAGTATCCGGCTGACCTTCAGAGTTTGGATCGCTCATTGAACGTAAAGCAAGGTGCCCTGATCTTCTTTCGATATCTTCTCCAATTAACCAGATCGATTTTGTTGGTGCAGCCGCATTCTCAATACAAGCCCCCCAAATATCTGAAAACGCTTCATTCATAGCTCCGGATTCTTTTTGATAAGCCAAGTTTGCCGTATACGTACAAACCGCATGTCCGATTTCGTGTCCCGCAACATCGATAGCTGTTAAGATATCAAAATAAGTTCCGCTACCGTCTCCGTAAGTCATTACACTACCGTTCCAGTAAGCGTTGTCGTAAGCATTGCTGTAATGCACGTAACTTTTTATGATTGCTCCCGCATTGTCATAGCTGTTTCTGCCGTGTACAGTCGACCAGTAGTCATATGTTTTTTCAGCTCCCCAATGTGCATCCAGTGCACCATTGTCTTTATTGGTATTGTTAAACTCGGCAGCTGTCCAGTTGTTATCGGCATCTGTAAAATTTACAGCAGCGGTATAACTGGTTCCTTTTTTCATGTTGTAGGTGTTTATTCCTAAACCTCTTGTTGCATCTGCAAGGATATAAGATGCGCCGCTTAAAGTGGTTTGTATCACCTGCGTTCCGCTATAACGTGTCGCTGCATTTGCGGCAACAAAAGCTTTTTTGGCATTAGCATCATTTTGACTGATTGCTTTTGCTTTAGCCGCTTTTACTTTACTCCCATGGCTGTACTCGCCAAGGTGTTTGATGGTAGCATTGTAAAACAAGACTTTTCCGGTTTCGGCATCGATGTAAAGATCACCACGGCTTACCGGATTGGTGGCATAAATATCAAATTTATAAGCCAATCTCACTTTATCTGATTTTCGGTTTTGGCCCTGGTCTTCCATTGCCGGCAATAAAACCAATTCGCCTTTTGGCTTTTCATAGTTCATTGCAGCAGCGTCTGCCGGGGTTTCCCATAGATACTGTTTTGCTCCTGTGTAAGCGACCGCTCTGTCAAAAGCAGCTTTACTGGATAATTTTGGGGTTGTTTTTACATTTTCAAGAGCATAAAATTCTCCGTTCATCGAAACTAATTTTCCGTCTTTTGAATGTAGAGTGTAGTTGGCAAATTCTACTTTAACACCTTGCTCGTACAATTGAAACTTTTCGTGTGTAAAACCTTCTTTATCAGAGTCTATCCTAACTTTCGCAAAAGACTGGTTGTCTTTTAGCCCTAGTTGTTCTCTAAAAACAGTATTGTAATCTGTTCCTCTGTAAGTCGATTTATCACTAAACGTGATTAAGCTTGGTTGCCCATTTTCAGATACATTTTTCTGACTTACCCGTTTGTCTGTGTTTTGGGCAAATCCCGATACTGAAAATGTAAGAATAACAACGACCGTTGCCATAATTCCTGGTAATTTTTGGTTCATAATAATGTGGTATTTAGTTTGGTTAAATAATTACAAATAAAATACTAAACGTAAGTAAATACTTTATTTACAAGATAAAAGTATTTTATTTAGGTTAGATAATCGATGAAATTTGCCTTTAATCGACAAAATGCAACACTTTTTACCTTAAATTCACTTTTATTTAACAAACTGTGATTATTTCACAAAAAATAGGCCCAAAAAATAATTATTCTATTGATTATTAGTGCATTAAACACAAAAAGTCAGGAAATATAAGGGTTTCCGTAAAAAACCAACCTCCTCCTTCCTTCTTAATTTTTTCCTACAAAAAAAGGCCAGCCCTTTTAAAAGCTAGCCTTCATGCGATTTTATCACAATTACAGAATTATCTTATATCCATCTCCGGAATTTCTCCTTCAATAATCAAATCAGCTTCGGTTGAGGCAATGATATGTTCGACAGAAATACCTGGCGCTCTTTCTAAGAGCTTAAAACCATTTTTAGTTACTTCCAGAACAGCAAGCTCGGTTACTACTTTTTTAACGCAGCCTACGCCTGTTAAAGGTAAACTACATTTTTTCAGGATTTTCGATTCCCCTGCTTTGTTCACGTGCATCATGGCAACGATGATGTTTTCGGCAGAAGCTACCAGATCCATTGCACCACCCATTCCTTTCACCATTTTACCCGGAATTTTCCAATTCGCGATATCTCCATTTTCAGAAACCTCCATAGCCCCCAAAATAGTCAAATCTACTTTCTGGCTTCGGATCATTCCAAAACTAAAAGCCGAATCAAAGAAACTGGCCCCCGGAAGTGTTGTAATGGTTTGCTTTCCGGCATTGATGATATCTGCATCTTCCTCTCCGGCAAAAGGGAAAGGTCCCATTCCTAGAACACCGTTTTCACTTTGAAATTCCACTGCAATATCCTCTCTGACATAATTTGCTACAAGAGTTGGAATACCAATCCCAAGGTTCACAAAATATCGGTCTTTTACTTCTTTTGCAATACGTCTTGCAATATCTTCTTTTGTTAACATATTTTTGAATGTGTCAATTACTCAATTAGTCAATTAGACAATTAGATAATGAGATAATTACTAGATCGTTATTCAATTATCTAATTGTCTAATTGTCTCATTATCTCAATTATCTATTTTTTATTTATAAAATAATCCCAGGTTGCTTTTGCAATATCAGCAATAATTTTTTCGGTATTTTCCTGAGATTCTGTAATGTTCGTTAAATAAACGGAAAGAACAAAATGTTTTCCATTTGGGAGTTTAACGATCCCCACATCGTTCATGGCAACCCGTAAATTAGCCTCGTTGGTTCCCGACATTCCGGTTCTGTGTGCCAACTCTGTATTTTCAGGTAATCCTGCTTTCATCCAGGTAAGCCCTCTGGAAGTTTCGACCATGATTTGATACAAATACTTTGTTGTGGCTTCTTTTAGCACTTCACCCTTAAAGAATTTTTCAAGCAATACCGTTGTCGCCCATGGCGTTGTGGTATTCACATAAAGATTCTTCCAGCTTTTCATTTGTTCCTCGTTAACTTTAATAACGAAGTCCTTAATCCCCTGTTTGTTTATGAATTTTTGTACTGCCTTTGTACCGCCCAATACATCAATCAGAATGTCACAACCATTGTTATCACTATGCGAAACCGTATAGCGCAACAATTTATCCAGCGTCAAACTCCTGTTTCCATCGGGAAAATCTTCCCTCATCGGACTCCAGGTATCCGGGTGCAAATCTTCTTTTTTAATGAAAATTTCCTGTGTTAATGACAGCTTCCCTTCATCCACTTTGTTTAAAACAGCCAAAGCAATATGAAATTTAAACACACTCATCATAGGAACTTTTAGGTTTCCATTAATACTCAAAGTGTCTTTATCTTCAATGCTTTTGATCGCAATTCCTACTGTGGCATTCTTATCTGCAACAATCTGGCGTAATTTCTCACGCAGCTCAGTTGTCGTCTGGGCAAAAGCCTGAAACGACAAGAAAGAGAACAGGAGGGTACAAAAAGCTTTGGTCATTTTTTTTAATGTGTCAATGTGAAAATTAGATAATGTCAAACTACGCGTAGTCCAAATTAATTATCTAATTGCCTCATTTTCTAATTATCTATTTCTAACAGTACGTTGCTCGATTCTCTTCTCAAATTTTTCTCCCTGAAAGATGCGCTGTACCATAATTCCCGGAATGTGGATCTGGTTTGGATCTAATGTTCCAACCGGAACTAATTCTTCGACTTCGGCAATGGTTATTTTACCAGCTCCTGCCATACAGGCATTGAAATTTCTGGCTGTTCCTTTAAAAATCAAATTTCCGGCTTCGTCACCTTTCCAGGCTTTTACAATGGCAAATTCTGCTTTAAAAGCCTGCTCCATGATGTGCATTTTTCCATTGAATTCACGAACCTCTTTTCCTTCGGCAACTTCAGTTCCGTAACCTGCCGGTGTAAAGAAAGCCGGGATTCCGGCCTGTGCGGCACGACAGCGTTCGGCTAAAGTTCCTTGTGGGGTCAATTCAACTTCCAGTTCACCGGAAAGCATCTGACGCTCAAATTCAGCGTTTTCTCCCACATAAGAAGAGATCATCTTTTTAACTTGTTTTTTTTGCAAAAGCAATCCCAAACCAAAATCATCAACACCCGCATTATTCGAAATACAGGTTAAATCTGAAATTGAAGTATTTACCAGGGCTGCAATTGTATTTTCAGGAATCCCGCATAAACCGAAACCGCCAAACATGATCGTCATTCCGCTTTCAATTCCTTTGATAGCGTCCTGAACGTTATTTACTTTTTTTGTAATCATAACAAACTGTCTTTATTACTGTATATTTTTGATAAAAATAAGATTTTTAGATTAAATTATAACGATTTCGTAAAAAATAAAATGATTGATTTTACCCGCCAAAAACCAGTTGTCGTTTCGCATAAAAGTTTAGCACTCTACTGTTACTCTCTGGTATAACAGCTGTCTTTGAAACCAACTTTAATCTATGAACAAAAAAAATCCTTTTGTATTCTTCCGGATTTAGAAGCGTACAAAAGGATTTATGATTTTAAAAAGAACTAAAGTTACAATTCGAATTCGTCTGTATTTTGTTCTGTTTGTGTAGTATCTTTTACAACTGCCGGTCGCGTATAACAATCTACTTTTATAGAGAGATTGGCCGGGCGTTCAAACTCCGATTTTGAAATCTGTAGTCCTTCATCAGCGTAGCATAATTTCATAAAATACCCCCAGATTGGTAATGCTGCTGTTGCCCCTTGTCCGTAAGTCAAGCTTTTGAAACGTGCCGAACGGTCTTCACAACCTACCCAAACTCCGGTTACAAGGTTTGGTACCATTCCCATAAACCAACCATCTGATTGGTTTTGCGTTGTTCCTGTTTTACCAGCAATTGGGTTTTTGAACATGTACGGATATCCTGTCCAACGGTTATCACCGCTTCCACCGCCCTGCGTACGTAAACGTGCACCTGAACCGGTTTCGGTAACTCCTTCTAACAATTTGATTACTGCAAAAGCGATATCTTTATTTAAAACGTCGTGTGATTCCGGAATTGGCTCATAGATCACCTCTCCGCTTTTGTTTTCAATACGGCTTAAAAATTGCGGTTTTACATATACACCCTGATTGGCAAATGTGCTATACGCAGCAACCATATCTTCTACTGTAATGTCTACAGCACCAAGTGCGATAGACGGCTGAGCTGGGATTTCGGTTTTAACCCCTAACTTATGGGTTAATTCTACTACAGCTTCTGGACCTGTTCGGTCAATTAATTTAGCCGATACGGTATTGATCGAATTGGCAAGACCTTGTTTCAGGGTTACCATTCCGCGGTATCTGTTATCAGAGTTTCTTGGTTCCCAATCGGCAGTAACATTATGACGTCCTTTGTGAATCATAAAAGGTCCGTCAAGGATTGAATCACAAGGAGACATGTTGAGCTGCTCAATAGCCGTTGCATACACAAACGGTTTAAAGGTAGATCCTACCTGTCTTGCTCCCTGTCCAACGTGATCGTACTGGAAATATTTGTAATTAATTCCACCCACCCATGCTTTAATGTTTCCGGTTTGAGGTTCCATGGCCATTAAACCAGATTGCAGGAAGTGTTTGAAATAACGAATCGAGTCAAGTGGTGTCATCACGGTATCGCGTTCTCCTTTCCAGGTAAACACACGCATTTTTGTTTTTACTTTGAAGGAAGCAATGATATCTTCATCGCTTTTATCCATTTCTTTCATGAGCGCCCAGCGTGTTGAATTTTTCATCGCCTGCATCATGATACGGTCAGTTTCAGCTTGTGTAATGTTTACAAACGGCGCATTTTTATTGGTTTTCATTTCAATAAAAAATTGCTGTTGCAGGTTTTTCATGTGCTCGGAAACGGCTTCCTCAGCGTGTAGCTGCATTCTTGAATCGATGGTCGTGTAAATTTTCAAACCATCTTTGTAGATATCATAATCTGAACCGTCTGGTTTTTTATTCTCTGCCACCCATTTTTTCATGTAATCACGCAGGTACTCTCTGAAATAAGTAGCAGTTCCTTCACGGTGACTTTCCAATTTGAATTTTAAAGCAATTGGAAGTGCCTGTAATCGTAACTTTTCTGCAGTAGTAATCATTTTTGCTTTTTCCATTTGAGAAAGCACTACGTTACGACGGTTTTTTACCCCTTCCGGATTACGAACAGGATTGTATAATCCTGAGTTTTTGAACATTCCAACTAAAATAGCCGATTCGTCCATCGTTAAATCTTTAGGATCTTTAGAGAAGTAGGTTTGTGCTGCCGAACTTACTCCAACAGAATAGTTTCCAAAGTCATACACATTACAATACATGGCCAAAATTTCATTCTTGGTATATTGTCGTTCCAGACGAATAGCGATAATCCACTCTTTTATTTTTTGTACAATTCTAAAAGGAAGAAATTTAGATCCTTCTCCGTGAAATAATTGCTTGGCTAATTGTTGTGTTAAGGTACTGGCTCCACCATTGGTTCCTAAACTAAAAACGGCTCTTAAAGTTCCGCGTCCGTCAATTCCGGAATGCTCATAAAAACGGGCATCTTCGGTGGCCACCAAAGCTTCTACCAAACTTTTTGGCAAATCGGAATACTTCAACTGAGACCTGTTGGTTTTGAAATATTTACCAATGACCACTCCGTCAGACGAAATGATTTCAGTGGCTAAATTGGAATCCGGATTCTCCAGATCCTCAAAAGAAGGCATTGAACCAAATAAGCCCCATGAGGCAAATAAAAAGAAGGCAAGAACTCCTAATAAACTATAGGCAAAAATTCTCCAGAACTTCTTTTTGTAGTAATTAATATCTTTAACGCTAGTGGATTGATTGTTTTTCTTAGCAGCCATAACTATTTTTCTAATCTTTTTGTTCTATTCTAAAACCAACATCTGTAATACCTTCTAAAGCCTGAACTCCAGGAATTTTGCCTGATTCTCTGACGGCTTGTTTGATATGTACTTTGTATTTTCCTTTAAACTTTACGTCTTCTTTGTAAAACAATTTACTTTCTTTAATGTCAGTAAAACCGTTTCCTAACAAGGTACCGTCGGGATTTGCCATTTGGTACTCTAAAGTATCTACTTTGGTGAAACCGCTTGGTGTTTCGATAGCCACAATCAGAAACAAATTATTGAACGGATAGTTGTTATTGTCTCTCAGATTTACAAATAAATTGTATTTTTTGGTAGAATCTAAAACCGGCAAATCGAAGGTTACAATACTGTCTTTGTGCCATGCACTTCCAACAGATTTGTATTCATCGAATACTCTTTTTTTATCGCAGGAAAAAAGAAGTATTGCTGCCAAAAGAAGAATCCCGCTATTTTTTATTCTCATTTTTAGTAATAATTATAGGTTTTCTAGGCTCAGATGGTTTTTTAGGCTCAGCTGGTTTTTTATCATTCGAATTATTGGGTTTGTTCGATTGATTTTGCTTGTTGTGGGGTTTATTCGATTTATTCTGATTCCCAACAGCCGGTTTATTGGTATTGTTATTGGCCTGTTGTGGCTTGTTTGGAGTGGCCACAACTGCATTTTCAGCATTTGGTTTGCGTTTACGACTTGGCTTTTTCTTTCTTTTTGGCTGATCGAAACGGGTTAAACTTTCCTGCCCCATTGCATTATTAAAGTCTTTTTCAGGTTCTGAAGTCACTTCAATTGCAAAATCTTCTAATGAAGACACTTTGTTTTTTTGTTTGTTTTCGGCAATAATTTCTTTGACCTGATCGATTTTTAAAACATGCCAGTTGGCAAAATTATTGGTGTAAGCAAACCACATTAATCCTTTAAAAATATCTTGTTTCTGACAAATGGCATCCCCTTTTTCGGTCACTAATTTAGTGTCATAATCCGGGAAATCTTTCAGCGCATCCATATAAGTGTCTAACTCATAGTTCAAACAACACTTTAATTTTCCGCATTGTCCTGCCAGTTTCTGAGGATTCAGCGAAAGCTGCTGGTAACGCGCTGCCGATGTGTTGACACTTCTAAAATCGGTCAGCCAGGTCGAACAGCAAAGTTCACGTCCGCAAGAACCAATTCCTCCCAAACGAGCTGCTTCCTGACGGAAACCTACTTGTTTCATCTCTACTCTGGTACTAAATTCTTTGGCAAAATCTTTAATCAGAAGCCTGAAATCGACTCTGTCATTTGCTGTGTAGTAAAATGTAGCTTTTGATCCGTCTCCCTGAAATTCAATATCCGAAATTTTCATTTCCAGCTTATGCTGAATCGCCAATTCACGGGCACGAACTTTCATTGGTTCTTCGCGGTCACGCGCTACAGACCAGATATCAATATCTTTTTGAGAAGCTTTTCTGTAAATTTTAGGAACTTCGTTACTTTCAGGATTTACGCCTTTTTTCTTCATTTGAATTTTTACCAATTCGCCTGTCAAAGTCACAATTCCAATATCATGTCCCGGTGAAGCAACAGTTGCTACAATATCACCAATACTTAACGTTAATTTTTCTGAATTTCTAAAGAATTCTTTACGTCCGTTTTTAAAACGAACCTCAACACAATCAAAAATCGCCTCTCCATTAGACGGACTCATATTCGCGAGCCAGTCAAAAACCGTCAATTTATTGCAGCTATCGGTGCCGCAAGTCCCATTATTTTTACAACCTTTTGGTGCACCACCATCTGAGGTTGAACAACTTGTACATGCCATAATTATATATGTAGTGTCGCAAAAAAGCGACTTAAGTTCATAAACGTTTGATCGGTAAAGATAGTATTTTTTTTAGTTTGCTTTTTAACGATTAAAACTAAAGGGGTGTTAAATACGTAAAAGTCTCTTTTTTAATTAAAAACGCATTTTTTGACAGCATTTTTTAATTATTATTCAATTCGCAACTTACTTTGTACGGCTTTCCTTTACAATTTTCTTTTTTATTTATCAAATTATATTTTTTTTCTTATAAAATATATTCCGAATATTTTTGCGCAAAATTTATTTAGTTTTAATAAAAATAATATGATAAAAAATTACGTTTTTAAACTCTTTGCAATTGTCATTTTTGGCATTTTACTATCCGGTTGTTCTCAGAATGACGAATATTCAGCTATTGAAAAACAAGAATCACTAGTACTGACCCGCTCAAAAGAATGGTTGCATCAAAAACAGGTCGTAAACGATACCGATGTAAAATGGAATTCCGCAACCCTGTATCAACAAAGTGCCGAAAATTCTTATGTTGCTATAATTCCGGTACGCTCTACCGATCATTTTCTTTTGCAAAAAATTGTGCTTGAAATCAATGATTATAATATTACAGGAAAATTATGGAGCTTTAATTTTAAAGATTCACAAGAAATAGAGGTCCTGCAAAAAATAGCAACACACAAAATACTCGAATCTTTCACTGGTGAATTAAGAATTACTAACTTAAAGACCATGGAAACAAGAAACGATAACTACAAACTAGGCATCGCAAATGGTAATAGTCTTTTTTCAAAAAGTAGTGGAGCCGGAATCTGTAATAACTGCCACGGAAGTGGAGACGAAGGTGCTATCAAATTAAACGAGGTAGTCGTAACCGGACCCGGAGGAAGCCCTTGGCCCAACCCTATCACCAATCCTGTAAATCCACCAATATTGCCAATCGGCGGTGGCTCCTTTGGAAGTGGAGGCGGTGGTTCATCATCCAATCCTTTGAACATCAACAACCAGCTTACTGGAAAAGAAAAGTGTTTAAATGATTTATTAGATCAAAAAGGGGATTCCTTTGTACAGGATTTGCTAAAAAATTTCAAAGGAAAATCTGAATTTGATATTAAAATAGGTTCAAAAAACAACGTATTTGTTACAAAAGACGGGGTGACCACTGAAGTCAATGGAGCGACTCATCCACCCAAAAATAATGTCATCGAAATAGAAATAAATTCTTCCCGAATCAATGCACATTCTGCTTTGGATGCGGCCAGAACTATTTTGCATGAATACATACATGCCGACATCTTCAGGAAACTTAATTCAGTAAATGGAGGCAGCGGAGTTCTTAATTTCAAAACTACGTATGAAGCCTACGGAAACCAACATGGTGCAATGGCTGCTCTATATCTTGAAAGTATGAAAAATGCGTTAAAAGATTTCCATAAAAACATGCTTGGCAGCGACTATAACAAATACACGGATTATTATGGCGAACAGCCTAGCGATGCTTTTTATGAAGCGATGGCCTGGGGAGGTTTAAAAGACAATGACGTGAAAGCCTGGAACGATCTTTCGCCTGCCAAAAAAGCGGAAATAGAAAATCTGGCCAGAAGAGCCAATCTTTTAACAAAACCAGCACCTTGTCCAAACTAACCTTATAAAAAACTGGTAAGTATGAAAAAACATATGGTATTTGCATTTGTATTGCTATGTATTGCCGGCAATATAAATGCTCAGGGAAAAGCAAAGGATACATTATTTTTTAATGTTGATCCGTATTACAGCATATCACCGACAATTACTCCAAATTTGGAGAACAGAGCCTATTCTGAAACGCAGGAGGCACTCAAAGAGCAGATGAAACATACCCAAACAAATGGATACCTCTATTTTGTTGGAGACGGCTATTTGACAAAGAATTTAAAGCCGAAAAAGGTACTGTCTATAAAAGACTATATCGAGAATCGAAAATTTTATCTGGACGGAAAATACAACAGGATTATAGACAAATGGAAACTGAAAGATTCACTAACCAACAAATACAAAATATATTTTGTTCATGGTGATGAATTTATCGCGCCAAGACATCTGGAATACAATTCTTATTATCCAATAGGAAAAGGAGAAAGCGCTATCGTTAACAAGGTAAAAGACACGCTCTTTTTTAAACTGGATAACAAATATATAAAGTCGTATCCTCAAAGTCCGGATCATTTTTATCTTGCAGACGGTGGTAACATCGCTACTTCGGGCTCCTTTTTCTTCAGAAAAGTTCAGCTATCAAATAATGTGAAACCGGAAAAAATCCTTTCCATTGAAAATTTTGTCCAATCCTCCCGATTTTACAATAAAGACAAAACACAAAAATTAAATGATTATGAACTTGCAGAATATTTCAACAATTATGTGATCTATTTAGTTTCTGATAAAAAAACGGGATATGTCCAGGTGGAATCAGGTTTTGTAATTGAGTAATATTCATTTACCAGCATACAAATAAGCATACACAAAAACTTTTTCTCGTCTTATAAATTAAACCCGACAGGTTTTTGAAACCTGTCGGGTTTGTTGTTTTTTGGGTATAAAAAAACCTAACAGCATTTTAAATCTGTTAGGTTTTTATTTTATAACAATCCGGAACTTAATCCAGAATCTTATATATTTTATCTGACAATCTAATTCTGAAAGGAACCTCAAAAGTAACCTGATCACCAATTGTAGCTGTTGAAGTTTCAGCTCCGTTTACAATCAGTTTCTCTAAAACCAATTCCTGATTACCAGTCGTTGGTCCGGAAATTAAGATTTTGTCGCCACTGTTTAACGCTTGATTTTCAATTGTAAATTGTCCCACTTGAGCTTTTACATAATAATGCTCTGCTTTTCCAAGAAGTACTTTTTTGACTTTTACTTTCTGACGGATATCAGCCGGTTTCTCCGCTGAAGCCAACGCAGTATTAGGCAGATCGCCCGAATGCTTGAATTTTAAATTTTCTGATTTTCCTTTTCTGAAAACCTTGTTTCCTACTTGTTTTCCGGTTCTTAAACGAACCTGATCTACTAAAGGCATATGAATCACTTCCAGACATTCTGTCGAACAGCAGTTTTCCATTGCCGTTTTACATTCATCACACTGAATAAATAATAAATGACAGCCATCATTTTCGCAATTGGTATGATTGTCACAAGGTTTTCCGCATTGGTGACATTGTGAAATGATATCTTCTGTTATTCTTTCACCCAGACGGTTATCAAACACAAAGTTTTTTCCAATGAATTTACTTTCTAAACCTTCGGCCTCAATTTGTTTGGCGTAGTTGATGATACCACCTTCCAGTTGAAAAACGTTTTTGAAACCCTGGTGTTTGAAATAAGCACTTGCTTTCTCGCATCGGATTCCTCCGGTACAATACATGACAAGATTTTTATCTTCTTTATGATTTTGTAGCTGTTCGTTGATCATAGGCAAACTCTCTCTAAAAGTCTCAACATCTGGGGTAATAGCATTTTTAAAGTGCCCTACTTCACTTTCGTAGTGATTTCTAAAATCGACCACAATAGTATCCGGGTCGTCTAAAATCTCGTTGAACTCTTTGGCTTTCAGGTGAACACCTATATTGGTTACATCAAAAGTTTCGTCATTCAAACCATCAGCGACAATTTTATGACGAACTTTAATAGTTAGTTTTAAAAAGGAATGATCGTCATGCTCTACAGCTTCATTCAATCGTATGCCTTTCATAAAATCGTAGACCTCCAGAGTTGTTCTAAAAGCCTCCAAATTTTCGGCAGGAATACTCATTTGAGCATTAATACCTTCGTTAGCAACATAAATTCGGCCTAAAGCATCAAGCTTGTTCCAGGCAATAAATAAATCGTCGCGAAATTTTTTGGGATCTTCAATTTTGGCATACGCATAGAAAGACAACGTTAGTCGTTGTTTACCGGCATCATCGATCATGATGGCTCTTTCTTCTGCGCTCAAAGTGTTATACAGTTGCATGCTATAAACAGTTTTAAGTTAAGAATATATGTGATTTTTTAAAATCTTGTGCAAAAGTACCATTTATTTTGAGATTAAAAATGCTATTAACATTTCATCTCATTTTTTTGTGAGGAGTAAGCCCTGTGTTTATAATGGTATTTGTGTTTTTGGCACAAAGGTACTGAGGTTTTATAAAAACAAAAAAGCACTATTTTCATAGTGCTTTTTTATATAACCTTTGTGCCTAAAACCCTTAGAACCTCAGCGGCTCAGAACCTTAGTCCCTTAAAGAATTAACAAAACTCCTCAAAAGCATCTTTCAAATTCTCAGCGATCAATTCAGCTGGACGTCCTTCGATGTGGTGACGCTCTAACATGTGAACCAATTCTCCGTTTTTGAACAAAGCCATAGATGGCGATGATGGAGGAAAAGGAAACATATGTTGTCTTGCAGCATCTACCGCTTCTTTGTCAACACCTGCGAAAACTGTAATTAAGTGATCTGGTTTTTTAGCTCCTTCTAAACTCATTTTAGCTCCCGGACGTGCATTTCTTGCAGCGCAACCGCAAACAGAGTTTACAACAACTAAAGTGGTACCTTCAGCTTTGATAGCATTATCTACAGCGTCAGCACTATGTAAATCTTGAAAACCAGCAGCTGTTAATTCAGCTTGCATCGGTTTTACCATTTCTTCTGGATACATATTTTTTATTTTTAAGTTTTACTTTTGAACTGCAAAGTTACAAAGTTTACTCGCAACTACTTAAATTCAGGTATAAAGTTTTGTTATAGTTCAATTGTTATTTACTAAACTTTTTTTGGTAGGGGTAAGTCTCATAGATCGTATTGTCTTCATTGAGAGAAAAACCTTTAGCAGCATCCTCTCTGGCAATCCCCACCAAAGCCACAACTTCTTCTTTGGGTTTACCTTGCTTCAGCCAGCAGATCGCTTTATAATACTTCGCATCTGAAAATTCAGGATAAATTTTAATCGCTTTATCAAAAATAGTAATTGCTTCATCCCATTTTTTCAATTCGTAGCGCGCAATTCCCTGATAAAAATACGCTGTAGGATGTTCTAATTGTTGTCTGTTTTTATAAATATCATTTACATAATCGTCAAACAGCTTTTCGGCTTTATCGTATTCATTCAATTGCAAATAACAAAGCCCTATATAAAAACTATAGGTATGATCCATGACATAACTGTTTCCGTAAAGTTTGATGCATTCTTCAAAATCTTTGATCGCCTCTTTGTAAGTATGGGCAAAAATGCATTTGATAAAGGCTCTGTAGGGCAACCAGCGCTCTTTATTATAAAAAACTGCCTTGTCTAAATACTGCATTCCCACTTCATACTTTTTGCACTTAAAATAAGGCATTGCTTTTTGCTGCCAGAGATAGGCAACGGTACTGTCTTTTTTTAAGCCGTTATCAAGGCAATCCTGCCATTCGGCCATTTGAAAAACATAGTTATACTTTTCGGCACAATTGGTTAAAAACTCTTCAACAATCGCATCATGTGCTTTGTTTGTGGATACTTGCGCGAAAGAGATAATCGAAAAAAAGAAACTGAATCCTAAAATAATGTTTTTCAAAGGTTATTGGTTTAAGTTGAATTTATTTGGAAGAAAAATCACTCTAAATAACGCTTTTATAAACGGCATTTTGGGACACTTTAAAATAACTTTAACATCCTCAAACAAGGTGGTTTCTTCGTCTAAGAATTTAAAAATCAAAGACGGATTTCCTTTTTTAAATAAGGACGAAAAAATACGACTTCCCAATTCATTATGGCGATAAAGAATATCCAAAAGCAATAAATCGTAAAACCAGAATCTGCTTTTTTTATGAAATGCACTCATTTTGAGCGACGTTGAAGAACTAAGAAAGGCCACTAATTCAGCTGATTTTTTATCCGAATTTCTAAAAGTAAACCCCGTGCTTGCTTTCGTCCAGCCCCCGGCAGTTCCAATATTCAAAACGCGTTTGGTATTTTTTTTCCAAAACGGATAAGCAGTCATGGGAATACTCCCCTGCTCTTTTTCCAGAATTTGATAGGAATGAGCCCCTAACTTCTCCAAGTAAATATGAATCTCATTTTCGTATTCTTCCTTAGAAAGCAAATGTTCCGAAAACAGCGTATACTCTACCAAAGCCTCCGTTTTTGAAACCGGCAAAACATACATAAAACGCGTGTTGTGCTTTTGTTCAACCGAGAAATCCATAAAAGTAGCTTGTTCCGGATGGAAGACTTCCTTTTCAGATTTCACAAACCAGCCTGTAAAATGCTGCTGCAAAACAGGATACTTTGTTTGACTTAATGCAAATGATGAAGTATAAATACTATTGAAAAGCTGATTGCAGGTGTACCTGTTTTCTTCCGTTCCAATAAAAACATGAGTTTCAAGCTCGTTGATATTGGTTACTTTTTCGTTTAAAAAAGTAACATTGGGATGTTTTGCAAGTTCGTCAAAAACAAAATTATAAAAGTCTAATCCTCGAATTTGGCTGTATTGATAAGGGTTCAGATTTAAGTCACGTTTAAAATTTCCGTCGGCAAACAAGGCAGAGTCCCATTTTTTGGAAACAATCGGATTCCATAACGTTTTATGATCGGCCCAAAAACACCAGGTTCGGTCATTTGTTTTTTTCGCATCCTGATCCAATACTAAAATTGATTTGTCTGAGAAGTTCCCCGACAATGTCATTTTGTAAACGGTCATCAAAGCCGCTAAACCTGTTCCGGTAAAAATGTAGTCGAAGTGTTTAATTTGCGAAGAATTCATTTTCAAAAATAAGAAATTTTATTCTTGCAGCTTTTCTAAAATCACTTTAAAATCGGTAGGATTAAGGTAATTACTGTATTGTAGAACGATCTCATTCTTCTCATTCAAAACACATAAAACCGGATATACAATCTGTTCCTTTAGTGTCCCAAGCTGTAAAGCCAGTTCATGAACACCTACATTATTTCCCGTTGGTTTGTATTTAAAAATCTGATTATTAAAAGTAATGTCTCGTTTTTCTTCGGCATTAAAATCGATGAAATAGAAATCGGAATTGAGCATATCGATGATTTCCTGATTTTTGAAGGTTGTCGATTTCATTCTTTGGCAATACTGGCACCAATCGGTATGAATAAAAACAATGATTTTCCGTTTTTGAATTTGCTGCAAACGATCTACTTCTTCAAAAGTACTGCCTTTCAGCTGGCAAAATCCTGTTGAAGTGATTCCGAAGAAGAGAATAAGTAAAAACAGCTTTTTCATTGTTTTGTTTTTTTGCCACAGATTATAAACTTACCTAAAAGTATATCGCAGTCCCAAAAAGCCGCGAATCGTTTGATTTTGCCCGTAAACATAAGTGGTATCAAAAGTCAAACCGTACGGATTGTCTGGCGTAACCAGTACTTTACCTGCCGAATCGTACTGCACATTTTTATCAAACGGATCATTGGTTCTCGAAATCAAAAACGGATTATTCTGCTTTGGAGTAAAATTCAATAGGTTTTTTACTCCTCCGTATAGCTCGAAATTCTTCCAGCCTAAATAACTAAACTGAATGTTTTGAATGCTGTACCAGGGTGAGTTTGGATTTCTCGGATCGTATTCGTTCAATAAAGGCAGTTTCATCGGGCTGTAAACATTTCCGGTATAATCCAACAGTAAATTCCAGGGTTCAATTTTATAGGATACGCTCCAGGTTCCGGTAAATCTTTCGGTTAAAAAAGGTCTTTGCGAAATTCCATCCTGAACGTTTTTGTTATCTAAAACAGTCGCTCCGAGAATAAACTTTAAACTATTGGTGAAATTAACATCGACATTCGTACTGATTCCCTGACTGATAGCATAACCATCAATATTATCGTAAATGATTTTATTGGGATCGGTTTCATAATCTGAAATGATTTTATTGCTGAAACGGGTATAAAAAGCGGTTGTTTCAATTCCGATAAAAACACCGCTGTCAAAGTTTATTTTCTGAATATAATTCAAATTTACGTTGACGGATTTCTCTGGTTTTAAATCATTCTGAAGCACGACATCGCGTGATCCTGTCAGGGCAGCATGATCTTCTGTAAACAAATTTACAACCCTAAATCCGGTGCCGGCATTTAATCGGAAGATGGTATTATCATTTGCTTTAAAACGATAGGCAAATCTGGGTGTAAAGATAGAACCGTGAATGGAGTTGTAATCGTATCGCGCTCCCAGTAAAACCTGACTCTTTGGAGAAAACGTGATCTCATCTTGAACAAAAATTCCCGGCAACCAGGTGCTTTCGGCTTCTTTTGTTGCCGGTGTATTGTCGTTGTAATACGAATATCGAGTGGCAATTCCGGCAAGGAAATCATTTGCTCCTATTTTTTTATCCCAGGTTAATTGCAGGAAACCTATTTTTTGATTCGCTATATACGAGGTCGTTCCATAGCGACTGTCCTGATAATGCACGTTTCCGGAGAACGAAAGCATCAGTTTCTCTTCAAAAGGCAATTGATAACTTCCTATTAATTCTCCTCTTTTGGTATAAATACTTTCACCGTAAATTTCATCACCTCCACGGTATTTTTTCTCCCAACGAACGTCGCCACCCCAGCGATCTTCATACATACCACGTGCTGCGATGGTAAAAAGACGATTGTTATTGCGATGAAAACTCCACTTATTAAATACCGAAATCCTTTTAGAAAGTGTCACATCCGTAAAATTATCTTTGTCTTTATCGATAACCTGATCGTAGTTGAAATAATTAACCCCTAAAAGTGAAGTCGCTTTTTTTCCGGCATTAAACTTCATTCCTAAATCGAGATTGTTTTCAAAATAGGTAGTGGTGAAATAATCGGCAGAAAAAACCGGAGCATTCGTTGGGTTTTTAGTAATAATATTGATTAGCCCTCCAACGGCCTCACTTCCGTAAAGAGAGGAAGCCGGACCTTTTACAATTTCTATTCTTTCTACCAAAGAATTCGGAATTCCAGACAAACCATAAACTGTAGAAAGACTGCTGACTATGGGCATCCCGTCGATTAAAACCAAAGTATAAGGCCCTTCCAAACCATTGATATGGATGTCACCGGTATTACAAACCCCGCAATTCAGCTGTGGCCTGACTCCGTTTATATTCTGAAGTGCTTCATAAATACTGGGTGTTGGATTCTTCTTAAAAAAAACAGGCGAATAAACCTCAACGGGAACGGCACTTTCCAGACGTTTTACCGCTTTTAAGGTTCCCGAAACAACCACTTCGTTCAACTGATTGTCTGTATCGTCCAATTCGAAATCATACGATGGAGCAACATCCTTCAGAACGTCAATTTTCTTTTTTAAAGTCTGAAAGCCTACCAGCGAAATCTGAAGCGTATAATTTCCAACCGGCACTTTTTCGAAGTTGTAATGTCCCAAACTATCCGTAACCGTTCTGTATTTTGTTCCTACTAAATGCACATTTGCCAACTGTGCCTGATGGCCGTCAGCGGAGATAACCCCAGAAACAGAATTAGTTTCCTGAGCAAATGAAAACTGTAAACAAAACAAAAGCAGTATTAAAAATAGTTTTTTCATTATTATAAAATTAAATTTAGACAAAACTAAAAATTAAATTTGACAAATAGTGTTTCTAAAGCCAAAAACTTTAAAACAGGCTTCAATTCAATGTTTTGCGGGGATTTTACTGACATTGAAACGGAGTTAGTCCTCTTCCTTTTTAAAGCAGATTAATCAAATTTTGTTCTTGCAAACGGAGACAGCTTCTATAGCTTCATGTAAGATGAAATGCCTTTTGACAAGTTATACCAACGCTGTCTCTATGTGTTTAGTAGAAAATTATTTCAGACAAATGATTCGTCAATGAGTTCTTTATTGATCGATGCCCCGGCGAAAGATCCGGAAGAAACGGCCATCGCAACAGATCTTGCCTGAATATGGCAATCGCCACTGGCAAAAACTCCCGGAACTGTGGTTTTTTGAAGTGCATCTACTTTCAGCAGCCCTTGTTCAGTCAATTCGCAGCCTAAAGATTCCGGTAGCGGACAATGTTGTTCGAAAGGCGACTTAAAGTAAACCGCTTTCACTTCAATTTTGGATTGATTTTTAAAACCAATATGCTGAATATATCCATTTTCCTGCTCTACAGCCACAATTTCATCTTCTATAATTTGAATTTTATGTTCTTGTAAAATTCGGGATTGCTCTAAAGTAAAGATTGATTTTCCGTTCGTCAGTATTCTTAAATCGGTGGTCCAGTTCGAGATGAGTTTCGCATATTCAAAGCCCATATCACCATTGGCAATGATCGCCGTTTTTTCTTTTTTAACTTCATAGCCATGACAATACGGACAATGTAAAATCGAAATTCCCCAACACTCGGCAAAACCATCAATTTTAGGCAGAAGGTCTCTTATTCCTGTTGCGAATAATACCTTTTTGGAACTAAACACTTTTCCGGATTCTGTTTTGATCTCAAATCCGTTTTCCGTTTGAATTGCGCTAATTGCCAATCCGTTATAAAACTGAACGGTATCGTAAAAGTCTACCTGTACCTTGGCTTTCGCCGAAATAACTGCGGGTTTCTCCCCATCGTGTGTTATAAAATTATGCGAATGTGGCGTCTGTCGGTTACAAGGCAAACCACTATCGATCACCAAAACCTGTCGTAAAGAACGCCCCAAACTCATTGCTGCCGAAAGCCCGCTATAACTACCTCCAATAATTATAACCTCATAATTCGTGTTGTGTATCATGATTTAGTATTTTTAAAAAGTGCGTGGAATTGGAAAAAGATCGTTTTTTGGAAAAAACCCATCCTGAAACTCTACAATTTCATCTGCTGTACAAAGGCACTTTTTCAATTCGCTGAGAATTTCATTTTCCTTTATTTTCTGACCAATAAAAACAAGTTCATTAAGTCTGTCACCAAAATTAGAAGTCCACCGCTCCTCGATAATATCCTGAAATTCAACAAAATTGTTAAAGGTCATTCGTTCGCTTAGCGGCATACTTGCCCACCAAACTCCAGCTCCTTCGGCTTTCATTGATCCACCGGACTGGCTCCAGTTTATCGCTTGTTCCGGTCGGGAGGCCATCCACAATAGTCCTTTACTGCGAATGATGTTGGCAGGAAAATCGGATGTAATAAAATTCCATAATCGATTGGGATGAAAAGGT
The DNA here is from genome assembly GCF_048514875.1 of Flavobacterium sp. T12S277. NCBI lineage: Bacteria > Pseudomonadati > Bacteroidota > Flavobacteriia > Flavobacteriales > Flavobacteriaceae > Flavobacterium > Flavobacterium sp. T12S277. Next base: position 272,727 of record NZ_JBLYEG010000002.1, read on the forward strand.
CGCGGATCTCTGAACACAAACGAATTAATTCCGTACTCCTCCGTTTCCGGCGTATGAATTCCTTCCAATTCCCTGATCCAGCCCGCTGAGTTTTCGGCCTCTTCATAATTGAACAGTGCTGTATTCATAATTTCGTTCGGATTTACTTTTCCTAAAACCGAAGTGATTATTTTCGCCACCGGATTAAGTTTTTGGATAAAAGCTTTTAAAAACAATAATGATTCAGCACTAATAAGGTCCGTTTTGTTCAAAATAATAACATTGGCAAATTCTACCTGATCTACCAAAAGATTGACTATTGTTCGATTGTCATTTTCAATATTGGATACGTTTTGCTCCTGCAATGTTTTAGCGGAACCAAAATCTTTAAAAAAGTTAAAACTATCCACAACAGTAACCATCGTATCGATTAAACTAAACCTGGACAAATCAATATTCTCCTCTTCATTCACAAATGAGAAGGTTTGGGCTACCGGAATGGGTTCGCTAATGCCAGTACTTTCAATAAGCAGGTAATCAAATCTGTTTTCTTTTGCCAGTTTTTCGACTTCAAGCATCAAATCTTCCCGCAGGGTACAGCAAATACAACCGTTTGTCATTTCGACCAATTTTTCCTCTGTTCTCGATAAGCTATGCTCCTTCTTTACGAGTTGCGCATCAATATTAACTTCACTCATGTCATTAACAATCACAGCAACTTTTAATCCTTCTTTGTTGTGAAGAATATGATTGAGCAGTGTCGTTTTTCCTGCGCCAAGAAATCCGCTTAATACGGTTACGGGTAATTTTTTCATGGTTAAGCGTGTTTATGGTTTCTATAATTCAGAAGATGCCCGACAATCATTCCGATGCCGCCTATAAAAATCAAATCCAAATGAATGTCGAGTATAATTTCACTCAGTATGCTGATCCAAATCAGGCACATCGATAAAATTAAAGCTGTCGCGACTAAAAGACTTGATTTTTTAATAATTTTGAGAACTGCAACCAAACCTATGGAAGCAAAGATCAAATCGATAAACGGATTGTGACTTAAACCCAAAGGTAAAATCGTAAGAAGCGGAAATACGAGACAATGAACCAGACAAATGGTAGCACTTGAGATTCCTAATATATCGTAAAAAGGTGTCGTTGTTTTCTTCATTTTCAGTACATTTGCTTAATGCAATTATGTTGCAAATATATACTTTTATTTTAAATGCAACATTGTTGCGTTAATATTTTTTAATGCTCTAAAAATGAAAACAACAAGAAATACAGCAGCAAAGACAGCCGTTCTCGAGATTTTTGACAAATCGAAGACAGCCCTGTCACACACCGAAATTCACAAACTAACGGAGGATTTATGCGATCGCGTGACCATCTACAGAATATTAGACCGCTTAGTAAATGACGATATCGTACATAAAATCGTAAACCTTGACGGAACGGTAAAGTATGCCAAATGCCATCATCATGCGCAACGATTACACATTCACAATCATGCTCATTTTAGCTGTGAAAAATGTTTAGAGGTAACCTGTCTGGAGAATGTAAAACCGAGTTACATTATTCCGCACAATTATAAGGTAAATGATATAAACTTCACCTTGTCAGGATTGTGTCCGAATTGTTTGAATTCAAACATTTAAGTTTTAGACTTGTCTAAAAATATTGTTGTGCGAATATAATTTATCCCTATATTTGTTCAAACAACATTTTTACAATGACCAAATCTTTAGAAGAAGTTCATCAATCGGTTGCAACACAGCATAAAAAAACAGGTTTCAGAAAAATATTAGCGTTTTTAGGTCCGGCATACCTCGTAAGTGTAGGGTATATGGATCCCGGGAACTGGGCGACAGACATCGCCGGAGGTAGTCAGTTTGGATATTCTTTGCTTTGGGTTTTACTGATGAGTAATTTAATGGCACTACTCCTTCAGAGTTTAAGCGCCAGACTCGGAATCGTGACACAGCGCGATTTAGCGCAGGCATCACGCGAGACCTATTCTAAATTTATCAATTACATTTTATACTTTTTAGCCGAAATTGCCATCGCAGCCTGTGATCTTGCCGAAGTTCTGGGTATGGCGATCGGAATTAATCTTCTTTTTGACATACCGTTGATTGAAGGCGTTTTAATCACCGTATTAGATACTTTTCTATTGTTATTCCTCATCAACAAAGGAATCCGAAAAATGGAGGCTTTTATTATTGTGCTTGTAGCGATCATTGGGTTTTCGTTTATATTCGAAATGATTTTTGCTGAACCGGAACTGGATAAGGTTATTTATGGCCTAGTGCCCTCAATTCCAAGTTCTGCTGCTTTGTATATCGCTATCGGAATCATTGGTGCAACGGTAATGCCTCATAATTTATACCTTCATTCATCACTGGTACAAACCCGAAAATTCGACAGGACTCCCGCCGGAATTAAACAGGCGCTGAAATACAACTTTATAGATTCGACTATCGCCTTAAACCTTGCCTTTTTTGTCAACGCCGCCATACTGATTCTGGCAGCGGCGACCTTTTACAAAAACGGAATGTTTGAAGTAGCCGAAATTCAGGATGCACACCAATTTCTGGAACCTTTATTGGGAACCAAATGGGCTCCAATTTTATTTGCTGTGGCCTTAATTGCTGCCGGGCAAAGCTCTACCGTAACCGGAACTCTGGCCGGACAAATTGTAATGGAAGGCTACCTGAATTTACGCATCCAGCCTTGGGTTCGCAGAATTATAACACGATTGATAGCTATCGTGCCTGCTGTCATAGTGATTTTAATTTATGGCGAGAGCGTAACGGGGAAACTATTGATTTTAAGTCAGGTTATTTTAAGTCTACAGCTGGGTTTTGCGATTATTCCGCTGATTCATTTTGTGAGCGATAAAACCAAAATGAAAGGATTTCATATTTCCAAAACAACACAGGTAGCTGCATGGATTATTGCTTCGATTATCGTAACCCTAAATGCTAAACTGGTATTTGACGAAATCACTTCATGGCTCGAAAGTTCAAAGAATCCAACGGTGCTTTGGTTTACTGTTGTTCCGCTTGCCTTTGGATTTCTCGCCCTGCTGCTTTATATCGTATTCAAACCTTTTGTTACCCGAATAAAATCAAACATTGAAAATCATTCCCCACATCATTTAAAATTAGTTTATACGCCAAAGGAAAGTTATGGCAAGAAAAATATAGCCATTACGGTCGATTTTTCTAAGGCCGATGAAGCTGCACTCAACAATGCCTTTGAACTGGGCGGAATCGATGCGCAATACACCTTAATTCACATTGTGGAAACTGTTGGAGCTTTGATGTACGGCGGTAATGTTGACGATCATGAAACTACCATAGACGAAAAATTACTACTGGAGTATAAAGAGATGCTTTCCACAAAAGGTTTCAAAATCAAAACCGAACTTGGCTTCGGAAAACCGAACAGTGTGATTCCGAACATCATCAATGTTGGCAACTTCGACATTCTGGTAATGGGAACCCACGGCCACACCGGCCTAAAAGATATTTTGTTTGGCACAACCGTAGATAAATTGAGACATAAAATTTCTATACCTTTGTTGATTGTTAAATAAAGCCGCTAAGGTTCTGAGTTGCTAAGTTTCTAAGGCTGCCCCTTTGATGCTTTTAACTTAGCAACTCAGAACCTTAGAACCTTAGAACCTCAAAAAAAAATGACTTTTTCAGAAGAAAACTATCTTAAATCCATATACCATCTTACGGCTTCGAACGATGCTGAAGTGAGCACCAATGCTATTGCCGAAATGATGGAAACCAAAGCTTCATCAGTTACGGATATGCTTAAAAAGTTGTCTGAGAAAGATTTAGTGAATTACAAAAAGTATCAGGGCGTTTCATTGACCGAAAACGGGAAACTAGCCGCCAAAATGATTGTTCGAAAACACCGCTTGTGGGAAGTGTTTTTAGTAGAGAAACTAAATTTTTCCTGGGATGAAGTTCATGATATTGCCGAGCAACTCGAACACATCAAATCGGAGCAGCTGATTAATCGTCTGGATGATTTTCTGGGAAATCCTACCGAAGATCCGCACGGAGACCCAATTCCCGATGCTAATGGACGAATCGTTAAAATCGAGAAACAATTGCTTTCTGAATTAACGGATCATCAAACCGGAGTTTGCGTTGGTGTAAAAGATACTTCCTCAGAATTCCTAAAGTATCTGGACAAACAAGGAATTGCTTTAGGATCGAAAATTGAATTCTTATCAAAAGAATCATTTGATTTATCCGTTAAAATTAAGGTTGATGGAAAGGAATTGTCTATTTCGAATAAAATTGCCTCAAACTTGTTTGTAAAGCTAGTTTAGAGGTTTCTTATTCTTTAATGTATAAAGATTTTTTTAGATCTCCATAAACGTGCCGAGCCTATGGCTCTCCATCTTGTGGGGGATTTATTTTTTGGACGGATTAAAATCCGTCCCTACAAAATTAAAAGGGCGAGCCTATGGCTCTCTTTTAATAATTACTTCAGGAAAGTTCCGGAGGAACGATAGATACTATAGCAACGGATTTTAATCCGTTGACCCAAAAACACAAAACACGGTAAAGTTCCATAGGAACGAAACATATAGTATCAACAGCTGCTAATCCGTCAGCTGCTTTAAAGATTCTTGCTGTTACTTAATACATAAAAACTTTTAAAATCTCCATAAACATGCCGAGCCAATGGCTCTCCATCTTCTGGGGATTTATTTTTTGGACGGATTAAAATCCGTCCCTACAAAATTAAAGGGCGAGCCTATGGCTCTCTTTTAATTATTGCTTCAGGAAAGTTCCGGAGGAACGATAGATACTATAGCAACGGATTTTAATCCGGTGACCCAAAATGCAAAACACAATAGAGTTCCATAGGAACGGGAACATATTGTGACAACGCAAAAGTTCCGAAGGAACGATAGAATCAACCGTATGTCTTATCGGTTTGTGAAACCCATTTTCCGGCAACATCAACATTTTGTCTCAGCAGCAAATTTAGCTGGCCAATATGATGCTGTACATGCCTCATGTTGTACAAAATCATCTCAATCCGACTGTAGTTCTTATTTGAGGTAATGAATCTTTCTTTTGAAGTCTCTTCGTTTAATCCCTTAATTAAATAGAAAACCTTTTTACGGGAATACTCCAAATAGTCAAGCAGTTCTTCTTTCCGGTAGATTCTTTCGGGTAAAATTCCTTGTAGATCAAATTCTGATAAGGAAAAGGGTTTAGGAGGAGAAAATGTATCCGGCTCTGCAGATGCATAATAATCCATCCAGAAGATCGTGTGATAAGCAGAATACCAAAAATCTTTTTTGTCCCAAAAATGTTCAGGACAAACTAAAATCGAACTTTCGAGCATGTCTATTACAGCGCCAAATTGTCTCCATAATATTCCTCTAAGTTCATCCATAACTTACTTTTTAAACAATCCCTTTCTCAATCATCTCCAGCATAGCCGGCGACGCGTTTTTAAAAGTAGGTTCCTGTTCAATGATGCTTCCGGCATTCTTTTTATTTACTTTGAAAGTAACATCGTTGGCTGTGGTAAACAAAAGTGCGGTCAGAAATGGCTTTTTGATATAAGAGCCTAAAACCAATAAAGCTTCATCCAGCGTATGAATGCTTTCAATTTCTTCCGTTTTATAACGAGTCGTTAATGAAATAGAGAAGGTATTGTCTTCATTTAAAACTAAACGAAAATAAATATTCTTAATCTCGGTATCGCCCATTGTTTTGGCCAAAGTCAATTTTGCGAAAGTTCCGGCCTGGATGCTTTCTTTAACTCGTTCACAAAAAAGGGCAAATATTGGTTCGTACATTTTTTTAAGGTTCTAAGGTTCTGAGATGCTGAGGTTCTAAGTTCTTAAAACCTCAGTCTATTATTTTATTGCAAAGTTGCACAAAGATTTATATAACCTTTCTTTGTGAACCTCCGTGCTATCTTCGTGGAACTTTGTGGAATAACTTATTTTCCTGTAAATTCAGCTTTACGTTTTTCTAAAAAGGCAGTTGTTCCTTCTTTAAAGTCCTGGGTTCCGAAACATTTTCCGAATGATTTTATTTCGGTATCAAAACCATTTTTACCATCTGCAAAATTCGCATTGATCGATTTTATAGCTTTAGCGATAGCAAACGGTGCATTTTTAATAATTTTCTGAGCGATTCCACCAGTAAATTCTAAAAGTTCAGCTTGTGGTACTACGTGATTTACTAAACCGTACTGCTTAGCCTCTTCTGCAGAAATCATTGCGGCTGTCATAATCATTTCCATTGCACGGCCTTTCCCTACTAACTGTGGCAAACGCTGTGTTCCTCCGTAACCCGGAATCAATCCTAAAGTTACTTCCGGCAATCCCATTTTTGCATTGTCTGAAGCTACTCTAAAATGACAAGCCATGGCCAGCTCCAATCCGCCACCAAGAGCAAAACCATTAACGGCTGCAATTACAGGTTTCTTTAAATTTTCGATAAGATCAAATAAGGTTTCCTGGCCCTCTGCAGCCAGCTGTGCTCCTTCAACAATATTATAATTGGCAAATTCTGAAATATCCGCTCCGGCTACAAATGCTTTCTCGCCACTTCCGGTGATAATGATAACACGAACATCGTCATTTTTACCTAACAATTTCACTGCTTTACTTAAATCGCTGATCGTAGCTTTATTTAATGCATTTAGTTTGGTAGGTCTATTAATGGTTACGGTTGCTATTTTTTCTTCAATTGAGATTAAAAGATTTTCGTAGTTCATGATGCTTAATTTATGAGTTTGTTATCGGTAAAGAAACCCTGAATGTGGTTCCTTTTCCGTAAGTTGATTCAAAGGTAATTGTTCCTTTGTAATTTTCGATAATGTTTTTGATAATTCCGAGTCCTAGCCCCATCCCGCTCGTTTTCGTAGTAAACTTTGGTTCAAAGATTCTACTAATATCCTGTTTCTGAATTCCGATGCCGTTATCTTTTACCGCAATTTCAACATTATTGTTTCGGCGTTTTACGGTTACTACAATAGATTTATGAAACTGACTCTCCGGAATTGCCTGTGTGGCATTTTTAACGAGATTGGTGATAACCCGTATCAATTGCGTACGGTCCATTTTGGAAATGATTTCTTCCTCCTCGCTTTCAAAAACAATATAATCTTCATTGAAAATATCTAACGAAAGTTCAACAACCTCCACCACATTTAAGGTTTCGTTTTGTTGTGCCGGCATCGAAGCAAAGTTCGAAAATGCAGAAGCCACAGCTGTCATGGTGTCAATTTGCTGGATTAAGGTCTCTGAATAATCGTTTAATTTTTGCTTAACATCCGGCGCGGTCGGGTCAAACTTGCGTTGAAAACTCTGCACCGTTAATCGCATCGGCGTAAGCGGATTTTTAATTTCGTGTGCTACTTGTTTTGCCATTTCACGCCAGGCTTCTTCACGCTCGCTTTGGGCCAATTTTATGGCACTGGTTTCCAATTTGTCGACCATTCCATTATAAGCCTTGATCAGAAAGTTAACTTCCTTGCTATTCGCTTCTAAAACAATCTTTTCGTTTTTCTGATCTAAATTAGTTTCTTCCAGTTTATCCGAAATTGTTTTAAGTGATTTTGTGATATAAGTGGATAAAAAGTAAGCCAGTCCAAAAGCGACAATCAGCATAAAAGAATATACCTGACTTAGACGAATCAAAAAGGTATTGAGCTCATTGTCGTAGTACCCGTCGTCTTCTAAATATGGGAGATTCAAAATTCCGAGTGGCTTGAACTTTTCGTCTTTAATCAAACTATAAGAAGATCTGTTTTTAACCCCATCAATCGTTTTAATGTCTACAAAACGTTTTTCGATCGAAGACCGCACTAATTTCAGGATGTATTCCGGAATTGGTGGCGCTACTTTATCAACAGCAAAAGACTCCTTTGAGGATTTCAGTAATTTCCCGTCAAGACTGTAAATGTTGATTTCGATTTTATGAATCTGAGCCAGTTCGTGTATTTTATCTTTAAAAATCAGATCCAGATTGGCCGTTTTTAAAGGATAGGTTGTGGTAGAAAGCACATAATTAATATGTTCTTTTACTGCATTTTCTTTACGTTCGAGACGCTCCTGATGGTATTCTTTTGCTTCATTTTTAAACTGAATAATCGAAATAGAAGCCAATAAAAACGATGCCACAACAATCAATACAATCATCGAAAGGAAAATCCTGACACGCAGCGAAAGCATCGACATTTTGAAGTTGTTAAACATATATTTTAGTGTTCAGTCTCAGTATTCAGTCTCAGCATAAACTGAAAACTGCGACTGAAAACTATTTTCTCTCTCTAATTCTTTTATAAAAACGGAATCCCAGCATGATCAAAACCGAGAACAAAATGATTCCGATGACGCCAAAAATCCAGTTGATGGCACTTTTTAAAACTACTAAAAAAACTACTGCAAACAGTATGATTGTAGCGCCTTCATTCCATAAACGCATGAAGTTATTGGAATATTTCACCTCATCATTCTGTAGTTGTTTAAAAATCTGATGGCATTTCAAATGATACAGATACAGCAGAAAAACAAAACACAATTTTACATGCATCCATGGCATTTTAAGCCAGGCGTTTCCTAAATCTGTAAAAAACAGCATCCAAAAAGCAAAAATACTCGCTAAAACTGCGGACGGCCATGTAATAATGTACCACAAACGATAGGCCATTATTTTGTATTGTGCCTGCAAAATTTCTTTTTCAGGAGATGGTTTTTCGCTGGCTTCAATTTGATATACAAACAAACGCACTATATAAAACAAACCTGCAAACCAAGTGATTACAAATATAAGATGCAGTGATTTTAAGTAATTGTAATATTCCATTATTATTTGTTTCAAGTTTCAAGTTTAAGGTTTCTTCTAAAGTTGATTATAACTTGAAACCTTAAACCAATATTATTTAGCCCAATCGTTAATCCAGTTACTCACGGTCTGGCACCACTCGTCATCATCATTCAAACACGGAATTGCTAAGAAATCTTCTCCTCCGTTTGCTTCAAAATCTTCTTTGGCACGCATGGCAATTTCCTCTAAAGTTTCTAAACAATCTGAAACGAAAGCTGGTGTTACCACCGCTAAATTCTTGATTCCTTTTGCTGGCATCTTATCAATTTCAACATCAGTATAAGGCTCCAGCCATTTGTCTCCCGCTAAACGTGACTGAAAAGTTAAGCTATACTTATCTTCAGGAAGCCCTAATAACTTCACGACTTGTCTGGTTGTTTCATAACACTGATGACGGTAGCAAAAATCATGTGCAGGTGAGGGTGTATTACAACAAGATCCGTCAATTTTACAGTGTGATTTTGTCACATCAGTTTTACGAATATGACGTTCCGGAATTCCGTGGTACGAGAACAATAAATGATCGTAATCAAAACCAACCAAATGTTTCTGAATAGAATCAGCCAGATTCTTGATATAATCCGGTTTATTGTAAAACGCAGGAACATCAGTAAAAGTCATCTGCGGAAATTTCTTCTTGCGAATTTCTTCTGCCTTTACTAAAATAGTTAAAGTCGAAGCCATCGCATATTGTGGGTATAAAGGGAAAAGCAATACCTCCGTAACACCTTTTTCATGTAATTCCTGAAGTCCTTTTTCGATCGTCATGCTTCCGTAACGCATTGCTAAAGCAACAGGTACATTTACCAAAGGCTGAACTTTTTTTTGCATTCTTTCAGAAAGTACAACCAAAGGAGAACCCTCATCCCACCATATTTTCGCATAAGCATGTGCTGATTCCTCTGGTCTTTTTCTTAAAATAATACCACGAACCAACAAAGCTCTTAATAAATACGGAACATCAATCACGTATTTATCCATTAAAAATTCGTCTAAGTATGGTTTTACATCTTTTGGTTCTGGGCTTTCCGGAGATCCTAAGTTTACTAATAATACGCCTTTCATGTTTTTTGCTTTAGGCTTTAAGCGCTAGGCTTTAAGCTTTTTATTTGTTTTTAAAATTTTCGTCAAAAGTAGGACTTGCAACTTTTTAGAAATATGATAATTATTACTTTTTGTTTATTGTAAGATATCGAAAATCGATCTATTGAATAGTACTATACCGATCTGACAGGTTCTATCTGAGTTGATTTTGTGAAACTCACAGAAAAAACCTATACATTCGCATTAATCGACATCAGGTATTTTTTGGGAGTGGTGGCAAATTTTTTCTTGAATGCCGCTATAAAATGACTCCCTGTGCTGTAACCAATTTTTAATCCTACCTCATTTACGTTATACGAACCGCTGTCGAGCAGTTTTCGGGCGAAATCCATTTTATAATCAAACAGAAATCCATAAACCGTATCGCCATAGATTTGTTTGAAACCCATTTTTAGTTTCTTCAGATTCAAACCAATTTCATCGGCCAGTTCTTGTAAACCCGGAGGTTCAGCCATATTTGCAATGATAATTTCTTTGGCTCGTCTTATTTTTAAAACGTTATCTTCATCAATCAAAAACGGACATTGTTCTGCATTTGGATCTTCGGTTCGGTTAAAATACAGGCTGAGTAATTCATATCCTTTTCCTTTGTAATAAAGGTTTTTTATAGATGGATGCAGGTTGTAATGAAACAGCTGACTCAGTACAATAGCCATAGAGGGACTAATATTTCCTTCGTTATAATATTTTTTGTCCTTATTATCAGGACTTAAAAAAGTAATATAATCTGCTTCGGCAGAAAACAACGCGTGAAATTTTTTGATCGATACGATTACTGAAATCACCCACGAATTTGGAGAAAGTTCTAAATTCAATGGCAATTCTTTCTGCGGATTGTACAAAAGCAACGATTTTTCTTCCTTCAATTCTAAAGCATAACTACCCTGATTGAATAAAAATTTAGCATTGCCTTTTATTCCGAAATGGAACTGTATCAGACCACTACCTACTTCATGCTGCCCCAAAAAGAGCTCTGAACTGTCGTTTTGAAAACGGATCAGCGTAAAGTCATCTTCGATTTTTATAATTTCCTGAGAACTCATAGCGATATTTTTTTGAAACAAAAATTAGCCTAAATGGAAAATGTTATTTAGAATCACTCTAAACAAAACAATTCTAACAACTTGATTTTGCTACAAAAATACTTCTTTTTGCATAAAAACAGTTGTTTAGAAACAAAAAAACATGTAGCGATACAAAAAGTACTTTTAGCGTTACTTTTGTAAACACTATAATGATAATTTTGTTGCACTTTTATGAAAGTGAATTTATGGAAAACAATAACGTACCGAAACACCTTTATTTTTATTCAGTTGGTCTGAGTTATAAAAAAGCTGATGCTGAGGTCAGAGGTCAATTTAGTTTGGATGCAGTTGCTAAAACACGTTTGCTTGAACAAGCTAAAAATGAGGGAATAGAAAGTTTAATTGTCACTTCGACCTGCAACAGAACCGAGATTTACGGTTTTGCAGAACATCCTTTTCAATTAATAAAATTAATTTGCGATAATAGTAACGGATCTGTTGATGCTTTTCAAAAAGTAGGATTCGTTTATAAAAATCAGGAAGCAATTAATCATATGTTTCGCGTAGGAACTGGCTTAGACAGTCAGATCTTAGGTGACTTTGAGATTATTTCTCAAATCAAAACCAGTTTTACCCATTCCAAATCATTTGGTTTAGCTAATGCTTTCTTGGAAAGACTGGTAAACGCCGTAATTCAGGCAAGTAAAAAAATCAAGAACGAAACAGAAATCAGTTCCGGAGCCACTTCGGTTTCTTTTGCATCGGTACAATACATTCTTAAAAATGTAGAAGATATTGGAAACAAAAATATTCTGCTTTTCGGAACGGGAAAAATAGGCCGAAATACTTGCGAAAATTTAGTAAAACATACTAAAAATGAGCACATCACCTTAATCAATCGTACCAAAGACAAGGCAGAGAAACTAGCCGGAAAACTAAATCTGATTGTTAAAGATTATTCCGAATTACATCTTGAACTTCAAAAAGCTGATGTGGTAGTTGTTGCAACTGGTGCTCAGAATCCAACAGTAGACAAAGCAATCCTGAATCTTAAAAAACCTTTATTGATTTTAGATTTATCCATTCCGAAAAACGTTAATGAAAATGTGGAGGAATTAGAAGGTGTGACTTTGATTCATATGGATTATTTGTCGCAATTGACGGATGAAACGCTAGAAAACAGAAAACTTCATATTCCTGCTGCCGAAGCTATTATTGAAGAAGTTAAAGAAGAATTTATTACCTGGACAAAAGGCCGCAAATTCGCCCCTACCATTAATGCTTTAAAAGAGAAACTAAATGCGATTAAAAACTCGGAATTAGATTTTCAAAGCAGAAAAATTGCTGATTTCAATGAAGAACAGGCTGAAATTATCAGTAACCGAATCATTCAGAAAATCACTACTCATTTTGCCAATCACTTAAAAGACGATGATACCATGGTCGATGAAAGCATCGAATGGATCGAAAAAGTCTTCAAAATAAAAGCATCTTAATTCTTAAACACATAGAAACATAGTTATTATAGATTCGAGAACATAAAGTCAAGATTAGAAAATCTGGATTTTTTCACATAGCTATGAGGTTTATTAACAAATGAAATGACTTTCTACATTTTTTAATCTATGCCTCTATGTGTTTAAGAAATAATAATCAAATCATCTTAACTATTGAGTTTGATTTAAAAAACAAAAATGGCAGAAAAAACAATCAGAATTGGAACTCGCGATAGCGAATTAGCACTTTGGCAGGCACATACTGTCGAGAAAAAACTAAACGATCTTGGGTATAAAACCGAGATTATAGCTGTAAAATCTACAGGTGATATTATTCTTGACAAACCTCTTTACGAACTTGGAATCACAGGAATATTTACCAAAACTTTAGATGTTGCCATGATTAATGGCGATATAGATATTGCTGTTCATTCGATGAAAGATGTACCGACTGCTTTACCAAAAGGTATTGTTCAGGCGGCAGTTTTAGAAAGAGCCAATGTTCTTGATATTTTAGTTCATAAGGGAAATCCTGATTTTGCTAATCCAAGTACAATTGCAACCGGAAGTCTGCGTCGTCAGGCACAATGGTTCAACAAATATCCGAATCACACTGTTGTCGATTTACGCGGAAATGTAAATACCCGTATGCAAAAACTGCAGGACAACAATTGGGACGGTGCTGTTTTTGCCGCTGCAGGTTTGGAGCGCATCAACTTAAAACCAGAAAATTTTATCGATTTAGACTGGATGATTCCCGCGCCGGCACAAGGAGCAATGATGGTTGTGGCGATGGAGAATGACAATTATGCTTTAGAGGCTTTGTCGCAATTAAACGATATTGAAACGGAGATTTGTACCTATATTGAACGTCAGTTTTTAAGAACTTTGGAGGGAGGCTGTACAGCACCAATCGGAGCTTTGGTTCGTTATAACGAAGACGAGGATACACTTCACTTTCAGGGAGTTTTACTTTCGGTTGACGGAAAACAAAAACTGGAAATCAACAAAACCGTTGAAATTGGAGAGTGGAAAAAACTAGGTTTCTTTGCTGCTCAGGAAATCCTGAACAATGGAGGAACTGAATTGATGCAGGCTATTAAAGAATCTTTGAAGAAGTAATGAGTAAATCAATTCAAATATTATCTACAAAAAAGCTCTCAACTGAACAAAAGCAAGCGTTAACAACCGCTAATCTTGAAGTTATTGAGGCCGATTTTATTCAAACAGAGAATAAACCTTTCGAAATAAAAGACCTCAACGATAATTTAATCTTTACGAGTCAGAATGCGGTTCACAGTATCCTATCGCATCCAAAATTGGAAGAACTGAAAAGTAAAAATGTATTTTGTGTCGGATTAAAAACGAAAATCCTTTTGTCTGAAAGCGGATTCAATGTTGTCGCTTACACCGGATATGCTGCAGATTTAGCTGAAATCATTACTTTAATTTATCGCAGTGAAAGCTATACTTTTTTTAGTGGAAACCTGCGTAGAGAAACTTTACCAAAGGCATTAAAAGAAGCTGAGATAAAATTCAATGAAATTCAGGTTTATGATACTTCATTGACACCTCAGAAAATAAAAACCGCTGTTGATGCAATTTTATTCTATAGTCCTTCTGGCGTTGAAAGTTATCTGAAAGAGAATACTATTAAAAAGGAAACCTGCTTTTGCATTGGAGAAACCACTGCTGAAGCTTTACATAAAATTACCAAAAACATCATAATTGCAGATCAGCCAACGGTTGAAGATGTCCTTGAAGATGTTTTACAAGAATATAAATAACAACAATAAACAAACCCGACAGGTTTTAAAAACCTGTCGGGTTTAAAATATAAACCTTATGTTAAAAAACGACCTATTTTTAAAAGCACTAAAAGGAGAAACTGTTCAACGTCCACCAGTTTGGATGATGCGTCAAGCCGGAAGATATTTACCGGAATTTAGAGCTTTACGTGATAAATATGATTTTTTCACCAGATGTGAAACTCCTGAACTGGCTGCCGAAATCACTGTTCAGCCCATCCGTAGAATTGCTCCGGATGCTGCGATTCTATTCTCTGATATTTTGGTTGTTCCGCGCGCGATGGGAATTCACGTAGAATTGAAAGATAATTTAGGCCCAATTATTCCTGATCCGATCCGTACAATGGAACAAGTCAATCAGGTTATTGTTCCGGATGTAAACGAAACTTTAGGTTATGTCTTTGATGCTATTAAATTGACTAAAGAAATGCTGAACGACGAAGTACCACTAATTGGTTTCGCCGGTTCACCATGGACCATTTTCTGTTATGCCGTTGAAGGAAAAGGTTCTAAAAGTTTTGATACTGCAAAAGGATTCTGTTTTTCAAATCCGGTAGCAGCGCACACTTTATTACAAAAAATTACAGATACCACAATTCTATACTTAAAAGAAAAAGTAAAATCGGGAGTTGATGCCGTTCAGATCTTTGATTCATGGGGAGGAATGCTTTCTCCGGTTGATTATCAGGAATTCTCATGGAAATACATCAACCAGATTGTAGATGCTTTGGCAGAAGTTACTCCAGTTATCGTTTTCGGAAAAGGATGTTGGTTTGCCTTAGGCGAAATGGGTAAAAGTAAAGCTTCCGCACTTGGTGTAGACTGGACTTGTACGCCAAGAAACGCTCGTTATTTATCGGGTGGAAACATTACTTTACAAGGTAATTTTGATCCTTCAAGATTGCTTTCTCCAATTCCAACCATCAAAAAAATGGTTCATGAAATGATCGACGAATTTGGAAAAGACAAATATATCGTAAATTTAGGTCACGGAATTTTACCAAATATTCCTGTAGATCACGCTAAAGCGTTTATTGACGCGGTTAAAGAATACGGGAACTAGTTTTCAGTTGGCAGTCACAGTTTTCAGATAACTACCCACAAACTGAAAACTGTGACTGAAGACTGCGACTGAATACTGCGACCGAAAACTCAATAAAACATGCTCAACAAAGGACTCAGAGACGAAGAAAGCATCAGAATAGAAAATACTCTAAAAACGTTGCGTGCCTTAATTTTTGTTCCTAAGTTTTGGAATGCTGAAGATATAAGTCTCATCGACGAACAACTAAAAGGATTTGGCTTAAGTTTAGAAAGAACCATTGAAATTCCTGAAGAAGATTTGATTATCCTGTTACAACGCTGTCATTTAGACTGGGATCAACAGGAGCAATTTGCAGATCTTTTGATGGGTTTATCGCAAGAAAAACAATTTGACTTTTTAGGAAAAGCACTGGCCATTTATCAGTATATCCAGCAAGAAAGCAAGGTTTTTTCCTTTGGAATAAATACTAAAATCGCTTCGGCCAAAAACAAATCATAATGGTTTTTACAGATTGGAAAATAGATACGATTGCCGATATTCTTCCTGAGGAATTTTACACCCTCATCGAAAAGAATAAAAACCACATTCAAAAAACGTTTCCCGTTACCCTTTCCTACTGTACTGATCTTGAAAAAACAAAACAGTTTATTGCCTATAATCAGGATAAAGAAAATCATAAAGAAGGATACTTTTTTTATCCAAGAGACAACAAAACCAATACTTTAATTGGTTATTTGTGTATAAAAAGCATCGATAATCGGATTTCAAAATGCGAATTGGGCTATTTTGTTGATGAAGATTATCAGGGAAAAGGAATTACATCTAAAGTAGTTTCTGAAACCTTAGCTTATTGCTTCAATACTTTAAACATGAATAAAGTATTTATTTGTACTTCAAAAATCAACGTAGCGAGTCAGCAGATTGCTTTAAAACATCATTTTAAACAAGAAGGAATATTAAGAGAAGAATTCAAAAACAGCGACGGAACACTAGAAGATGTTGTGTGCTTTGGATTACTCAAATCAGAATACAATACTCATGAAAGATAAATTTTACGCTTACATACAAAAGTTACAGGATCAGATTTGCAATGGTTTAGAAGCTGTTGACGGAACTGCAAAATTTCGTGAAGATCTTTGGAAACGCCCGGAAGGTGGTGGTGGAAGAACACGTGTTATTGAAAGTGGTGCCGTTTTCGAAAAAGGTGGTGTCAACATTTCGGCCGTTCACGGAAAACTACCGGAAGCCATGCAAAAAATGTTTAAGGTAGGCGAGGCCGATTTCTTTGCTTGTGGATTAAGTTTAGTCCTTCATCCCAAAAACCCAATGACTCCAACGGTTCATGCCAATTGGCGTTATTTTGAAATGTACGATGAAACCGGAAAAGTAATCGAGCAGTGGTTTGGTGGTGGTCAGGATTTAACGCCTTACTATTTGTTTGAAGAAGATGCTATTCATTTTCATCAAACCTGCAAAACAGCCTGTGACAAACACAATCCCGAATTTTATCCGAAGTATAAAAAACAATGTGATGCTTATTTCTGGAATGCACACCGCAACGAAGCCCGTGGTATTGGTGGTTTGTTCTTTGACTATTGCAAAGCAAATGAAACAATGTCTATGGAAGACTGGTACAATTTTGTAACCGAAGTGGGTAATAGTTTCCTCGAAGCTTATGTTCCGATCGTAGAAAGAAGAAAAAATCTGGACTATACCGCAGAAAACAGGAACTGGCAGGAAATTCGTCGAGGTCGATATGTCGAATTCAATTTAGTGCACGACAAAGGCACCTTGTTCGGTTTAAAAACCAACGGAAGAATTGAAAGTATTTTAATGAGTTTGCCCCCACATGTGCAATGGGTTTACGATCACCATGCCGCAGCAGGAAGTGTTGAGGAAAAATTGATTCAGGTGTTAGAAAATCCTGTTGATTGGATTTTAGCACAATAGTTTTTCTGTAACTTTTTTTAAATTGTAAATAATTTCGCTCAAAAAATAAAGCGTTTATATATTTTTTGTAGATTTAGTTTTTAAACTCCGGAGGAGTGACACATAATGCATTATTTAATAAATGAATCTAAAACTGATTTATATCGTGTTCTTCGGAAGTCTTTTTGGATGTTTTGCTCAAAATGACTCCCTGCGTAATCCCTATTTTAAATCTTATGATGATAAAATCACTGCTGGTTTTTACTATTTAGATACTTCAAATAATTTTCAGATTGGTTCTGAATCTGAGGGAGAGAAAAGAACTTTTGAACTAAGTCCCAATCGACGAGAACAACTGGGGGTGAGTTTAAGTTACAAATTTGTAGACATCAGTTTTGGCTTTGCACCGAAATTTTTCACGGTAAACAAAGACAATTCAGACTCTAAATTGTTCAGCTTCAACACCCGATTTTACTTAAAAAAGTGGATGCAATCCTTCACCTTTATCAATCAAAGAGGGTTTTATATTGGTGACAAAGACTTTCAGACCGCATATCCTCGTATGCGTACCACAAAAATTGGAGGAACAACATCCTATGTTTTTAATGATAATTTCTCCTATAAAACATTGGTCAACCAAAACGAATGGCAGACCAAAAGCTCAGGAAGTTTCATTCCGACCTTTTCATTTTATTACACCAATATCAATCTGAACAATAGCCCAGACTCTTCAGATGGCGAAATCTACGTTTTTTCGCTAGCGCCCTCCTACTTTTACAATCTTGTGATAAGTGATCACGTTTTAATTGGAGCAGGAGCTGCACTTGGAGCAGGAATTAACAATATTGATAAAGTAACTTCTACTTTGCTCCAATTAGACTTTAATTTAAAGCTTGCCTATAATAGAGATCGCTTTTTTGGTTTTGTCAATGTAAACACAGTTAATTTCGTTCAGAGCAGTAATACCGAAGCCTTACTAAACGATAACATTTCAACTTTAAAGCTAAGTCTTGGCTACCGCTTTGATCCTCCAAAGAAAGTAAAAGAGATCTACGAAAAAATCAATCAGAAAACCGGGCTTTAGTACGTTCCCGAATGGTGCGAAAAAAACGACATCAAAATAGGCAACAGTAGCCGTTGCGTACCATCATTAATTTGACAGGTTTTACACCTCTGAAATCAAAAATAGTTACTCAAAAATCAGCCATCAGTTTAACTGTTTTTCTTTAACTTTATGACATTGTCCGTTGGGCGGCATTAACAAAAAACAAATCTATATTACTGTATATTAAAATGAATTGCATCCAACGGATTCAACATCAATAATTTATACTAAAATCATTATTATGGAAAACAGAGAGGCTTTGAATACCACACAATTGAATCGCATGCAGACCGGAAAAGGATTTATCGCCGCTTTAGATCAAAGTGGCGGAAGTACACCAAAAGCCTTAGCACAATATGGTGTCGGGGAAAACAGTTACTCGACTGAGGAAGAAATGTACACTCTTGTGCATGAGATGAGAACCCGCATTATTAAAAGTCCCGCGTTTAACAGTGAGTATATTCTGGGCGCTATTTTATTTGAAAATACGATGGACCGCAAAATCGATGAGCTTTATACTTCTGATTATTTGTGGGAAAAGAAAAACATCGTTCCCTTTTTAAAAGTAGACAAAGGCCTGGCCGATCTTGCCAACGGAGTACAGCTGATGAAACCCATTTCTAATTTAGACGAATTGTTAACACGTGCGGTAGAACGAAATGTTTTTGGAACCAAGATGCGCTCTGTGATCAAAGAAGCTAATGCCAACGGAATTCGCGAAGTAGTCGAGCAACAATTTGCAGTAGGCCTTCAGATATTTAAAAAAGGACTCGTGCCTATTATTGAACCCGAAGTAGACATTTACAGTCCTGATAAAGAAAAATCAGAGCAAATTCTTAAAGCACAAATCATCAGACAACTCAACGCATTGGATAAAGAAGTAAAAGTGATGCTAAAACTGTCTATTCCAACCGTAAATGATTTTTACAAAGAATTAATGTCCGATCCACATGTTGTGCGGGTGGTGGCGCTGTCCGGTGGTTATGCACAGGAAGAAGCCAATCAAAAACTGGCACAAAATCACGGATTGATCGCGAGCTTCTCCCGGGCCTTGTCGGAAGGATTAACATTTGGTCAGTCTGATCAAGATTTTAATTCGAAACTCGAAAAATCAATTCAAGGCATCTATGCCGCATCGATCTGATCAAATTATACTATAAAAAAAGTCCCCGAAAGATCTTTCGGGAACTTTGGTTTTAAAAAGTGCTTTTAGCTTATTTACTCAATTCGTCGGCTAAATCCAGCGTTTGTAAAATGATATTTTTATCTGACTTTAATGCGTTTAATTTCAGCTCGAATGTCAATTTATTATTGATCAATTTTTTAGGAGACTGAAATGTGACCTCATTAAACTGCTCTGCTAAACGCTTCATTTTTGATGATTCTTTTTCCTGTGCTTTACCGGAATTGTCATAAGCAAATGATGCTCTGGCGAAATTTAGTTTTCCGGAAATGTAATTTTTCTTTAACTCTTTTTTGGCCTCCTTAACAAAAAGTCCTTTTCCGGCATCAAAATAATCCAGTGTATTGGCGATTAATACCACATCTTTGTCTTTTTTGATAAAAACAGTACCATACTCTTCCGTTCCCAGAATTTGATAAAAATCTCCATGCTGCTCCAGAAACTTTTTACGAAGCCCCAACTGAATTAACTTATCCCCAAAAGTTGGATGAGTCGATGTAAACACTATTGAAAATAACGGAATATTCTTCTTCACTTTCTCCTCCGTTATCTTTTCCTCATAATTTTCGTCGTAGCCATACGATTTCTTTGTCACCTCAACTTCATTTACATGGTATAAAAACAGGCTTAAATCACCATCAAAAAGCGTTGCAGTAGCCTCTTCATCCACGATAGTCGAAATTAAGTCCGTAACAACCGTTAAATCTTCCTTTACCAGGTACTGATTCTGGAATAAATCTGCCATTAAATTTGGAAAGTTTTCAAGAGCCGCTTTAGTATTGATATGATAAGACATATAGCCTAATGGCTTTTCATCCGGAAAATAATTGAAAATGTTTTTGTTGATTTTTCGGTCGGTCATCTTTCCGGCAATTGCTGCCATTGCTTCTGTATACTCCACAACTTCCTCAATGCGGGCATTGTCATTGTCAAAATAAAAATCCAGATTAATCCCTT
Source organism: Flavobacterium sp. T12S277 (assembly GCF_048514875.1). Lineage (NCBI taxonomy): Bacteria > Pseudomonadati > Bacteroidota > Flavobacteriia > Flavobacteriales > Flavobacteriaceae > Flavobacterium > Flavobacterium sp. T12S277. The sequence continues at coordinate 293,240 of NZ_JBLYEG010000002.1, forward strand.
TTACCATATTGGCCGCATTATTTTGCATCGGTAAAAACTTATTATAGCTGGTAAACTTAGACAAAGCGCTGTACGCCGAATTTAAACTGGTCATCGCTGAGCTGTAATTCAGCCAGGAAGAGATATCTGCCGCGACGTTTACCTTCTCTGAAACAGGAGCCGTGAATCCGTTTTCGAACAATGATTTGATAAAAAGACTTTGTTGCTCGGCTTGTAAAAGATTGAAATCGGCCTCCGCTTTTTCATATGCTACATTAGACACCGCCATAGCTTCTTCTGTTTCTTTTGCAGCACTAGCCGCAGCCTCTACAGCCGATTGCGCAGGTTCTTCTACCGTTTCAGTTGAAGTTTCCTGATAAGGTTCGTCTATTGCGATAGAATCCTGTGCTGTGCTTTCCCAGTCATATGATTTTGGTTTGTACTTTTTAGTCAACTCTACCAATACCAAATAATTATCGTTCCATACGAATGAAGTCTTTTTATTTTTTGGGGTAAAAACTGCATATTTTCCGTAATCCTGAATAGCGGGAACCTCAACCGAATCTGTGTTTTTATTTCTGGTATGCTCCTCAATTAAAAACTGTCGCACCGCTTCTTTGCTTTTAATGGGCATGGTCACCTGATAATACGGAATACTATCGGTGAAGTTTCCGTGAACGGTTATTTTCTGATCCAATTTAAAAAGAGCGGTATACTTACTCAGGTCCAGATTGGCTTTGCCTTCTTTGTATCTACGAATCAGCGGATGATTTAATACCTGATCAATGCTTACTTTTTTGGACAGCTGATCTCCGTTAAACTGTACAAAATAATCGTAGGGTTTTGAATTGACCTGGCCAAAAGTCAAATGCGTGGCAAATAATAGAAATAAAAAATAAAACTGCTTCATAAATCAAGGGGTTAATTGGATTGTATTGTTCATTAATGCCGATTTTTTAAGTACGCTGTACATACTTTGTTTGAGAAAAACGGTCTTTTTGTTCTGCGAAATTTTACTGTTCGGATTCGCCACAGCCTGAATGTCTTTATCAAAAGTGTAAATCGCAATAATACTCGCCGCTTCCAGATCCTCCTTTTTCTTCGGGTCTTTTACAATTTTTTCGGGAACGGGATAAGAGGCTATTCTTTCAAAACTTTTGGCATTGCTGCTAAAATGAATCTGATTGCTTTGGTTGTTGATGGTATTGACAGCTGCATTGAGCGCCTTTAAATTGGCATAATTGAGTTTGATAATAAATACATACTGATCAAAATCGGTTTTGGTCGTTACATTCGTAATACCTTCCAGCTTTAGGGCTTTGGTTTTAAAGTCTTCCAGCTTTTTGGTGATTTCCTGTTCGTTTGGAATTTTCACACCATCCACCTCTTCCATCCACATGGCCGATTTTGTCTTAAACCAAGATTTGGAAAAGTCAACCATCAGCGTATATTCACCGCTTTGGTCGCCATGGTGTTTGATTCTTTCTGTTATTTCAAAACAGCTTGTCAGCAGCAAGCAACAGCATAATGCGAGAAATTTCTTCATCAGACAAATTTATAGGTAAATATCCAAAAAAACCAGAGGCTGCGGGTTAATTCTAAAGGCACAGCTTCCAAATATTTTTTAAACTTCAGAAACGAGGACAAAACGACAAGATTCTGCAAATTTTTAGATAATATTAACGGATTCTACAGCACGCTAAACGCCTTATTCTGTTCCTTTTTCTTTAACTTTGTGCCACTTATTAAAAAGTAACACATTCTTCAAAAAAATAAAAACAATACGCTTTAGAAATTAAGATTCTCCATCAGATTTCGAAGAAATCGGCTGCAATCTAAAATCTAAAATCTAAAATCTAAATTTTTATGTTCCCATTACAAAGAAACCGCCGTTTGAGAACCAATGAATCCATTCGTTCTTTAGTTCGTGAAACCAGTTTAAGTCCACAGGATTTTATGCTTCCGATGTTTGTTACAGAAGGAAAAGATGTAAAAGTTGCTATTCCTTCAATGCCGGGAATCTACCGTCATTCCTTAGACAATACCATCAAAGAAGTAAAAGAAGCCTGGGATTTAGGAATCAAAGCGGTGAACATCTATGTAAAAATCAGTGATCATCTAAAAGATAACAAAGGTGTTGAAGCCTGGAACAAAGACGGTTTGATGCAACAAACCATCCGTGCCATTAAAGATGCCGTTCCCGAAATGATCGTAATGCCTGATGTCGCGCTTGATCCTTACTCAATTTATGGTCATGACGGAATTATCGAAAACGGACAACTTCTTAACGATCCTACCGTTGATGCCTTAACACGAATGAGTTTAAGCCATGCGGAAGCCGGAGCCGATTTTGTTGCGCCAAGTGATATGATGGACGGACGTGTTTTATCGATCAGAAAAGCTTTGGAAGAAAACGGACATCACAATGTAGGAATCATGAGTTACAGTGCCAAATATGCTTCGGCATTTTACGGCCCGTTTCGTGATGCTTTAGATTCTGCTCCTGTAGATTCTCAAAATATCCCGAAAGACAAAAAAACATACCAGATGGATTATGCCAACCGAATTGAAGGAATTCGCGAAGCTTTATTAGATGTTGAAGAGGGTGCTGACATCGTTATGGTAAAACCGGGAATTGCTTATTTGGACATTGTTCGTGAAGTAAAAAATGCCGTTCATGTGCCGGTTGCGGTTTACCAAGTATCTGGTGAGTACGCTATGGTAAAGGCCGCAGCAGAAAGAGGGTGGCTCGATCACGATAAAATTATGTTAGAGCAACTGTATTGCATTAAGCGCGCAGGCGCCAGTATTATCTCGACTTACTTTGCCAAAGAAGCAGCAATCTTACTCAACAAATAACATGAAAAAAATACTATTCTTATCAGCCGTTCTCGCGTTCGCATCCTGTAAAAAAGAAACTGTTGAAGCTCCTGTTGAAAATACAACGGAAGCCTATTCAGAAGGAGAAACTGCAAAAGCTAAAACTCCGGTAGAGTTTGGAAAACAAATTTTTGAAGGACAGGGAAATTGTTTCTCCTGTCATCAACCGGACAAAAAAGTAATTGGTCCTAGTATTCAGGAAATAGCCAAAATCTACAAAGACAAAAATGGGGACATTATTACTTTCTTAAAAGGAAATGCCGAACCTATTGTTGACCCGAGCCAGTTTGCCGTTATGAAAACCAATTTTCCGGTAACTCAGGCCATGTCGGATGAGGAATTAAAAGCTATTGAAACTTATATTTACAGTCATTTAAAGTAAAATTCCGGTTCACTGCTGACATACTGTTGTCACTGCCACATTTTACATTTACACCTCAACCAAAAACATTTAAAATGGTACAGAAATTCAATGTAATCGGTATTTCGGTAAGAACTACGAACGAAAATGGTCAATCCGGAACAGATATTCCGGCACTTTGGAACCAATTTATCTCTGAAGGAATTGCGAGTAAAATCCCGAATAAGGTTTCGGAAGACATTTTTTGTGTGTATACAGACTACGAAAAAGATCATACCAGGCCGTATACTACTATACTGGGGTGTCGCGTTGAAAACCTCGATACGATTCCGGATGGAATGACAGGAAAAACAATAGAGTCTGCCGTGTATGAAAAATTCATCGCCAGCGGAAATCTAAACGATGGAATTGTTTTTAACAAATGGCTGGAAATTTGGAACTCCGGACTCAACAGAAGCTTTACAGCCGACTATGAAGTTTATGGAGCCAAAGCTCAAAACCCCGAAGCTGCAGCAGTAGAAATATTTATTGCGATTTCATAAAATGCAAAAAGGCTGTCCTTTTGGGACAGCCTTTTTTTTGCAAACCTTCCTACTGTGTTACAGCACATAAAATGGTTAAACTTCATACATTAAGGTATGTTTTGAAACCTAAAATCTTTAACCCTTAGTTGTCACAGAAAAAAAGCGGCTTCTAAATTTGATCTCCAAATAGAAGCGAAGCAAAATCATTTGGTTTTTTTTTTAAAATTGTAGGTTTATTTTTATATATTTACACTAAATGTAAAAATAAACTTTCAATTTTACATCAATTTACTAACCGCCAAAAGACCAATATCATGAAAAGCCATTTCAAAAAAGTATTTTCCTGTATTATGGTTGCTGCCTTTTTTGCTGTGATAAGCTGTGAAAAAGACTCCAATGAAAATCAGGAAACAAAAACAGAGGCCACAGTTCCTTTTGAAAAAAAATTCCTAAATGCCAACGAACTTCCGGCTGACATTCAGGAGTATATCAATACTGATGATGCGAAAAAAAGCTCAAAATTCAGTAATGTTGAAAGTATAAACGATCCGATATTTATGATGTATGATATCGTTAGTATGACTGATGATAAAAACATTACCAACTACAGTATTAGCTTCTTTTATCCCGATACTCCCGAAAATGTGTATTACAATCTGGTTATAAATGTATTGCCAAAAGGAGTGACTAATAAATACATCTTCAAATACACGTGTAACCCCGGAGATTTTGAAAATTTTAAAGCGCACAGTTTCGATTTTAAATATTTTGTTGGCACAACCGAAATAAGCCAGGTTGCATATAACAATACCGGAAAATTCACCTCAAAGTCTGCAGCCGGAGATGATCCGTGTCCTAAAATTTTTATTCCTTCTCCCTCAGATCCACAAAGCAATTCCGGAGTAGGAGACGTAAACGTTGGTGGAAGCGGTGGTGGAGGAACCCCAGCATCAGGAGGATTCAACACGAGTGTTCCTGGTTACAATTCTCCTGCAAGCAGCGGTGGTTATAAAGGAGGTGGTAATGGCAGTTCTGGCCATGATCATTCGAGCTGTTATGGCAGCAACGGACAATATTGGTATTATGCCGGTGATGTACGTCCGCCACATCCTCATACTTCAAAAAGTGCCGGACCTTGTCCTGAAGTAACGCCTCCAAGTGGATATGTACCTGTAAATACAATGCCGTTGATTAAAACTTTAGGTACTCAGTTAAATCTATCTAAAAATCAAATCATTTTTTTAAGAGATCGTCCCGACACCATGAACACTCTGGGTAGCTATTTAACGTCAAATAACTTCTCTGATGAATCTAAAAGTTTTTGTACTTGGGCTATAAATTATCTTATGCAGAATCCTAATGTAACAATAACTCAATTTAAAAATTGGTTTATGGGAACTTCTGAAGGGCAAGATGGAGATTACGATGCTGCATATTGGGACGATCCTAATTTAAACTTTCCAAAACAAAATTTACCTACTTGGGCACAATTCAATTCAGCATTCCCAAGAAATTCTGATCCTTTGTATGACACACCTGAAAAAATGTACAATTCAATTGGAGGGGATGTAACCAAACTATATACAGGGCCAACAACAAATACATGTGCAGTTAGACTATCAAAAGCTTTAAATTATTCAGGAGTCACCATTCCAAATATTTCTGGACAAACTTTTAGAGGTGCTGATAACAAGTATTATTTTAAAGCGGCTTACCAAATAAACTTATGGATGCGACAAACATTTGGGACTAATCCTGCATCTAATACGTCACCTCAAACTCCATTTAATGAAAATCATTTTCAATATACGCAATCTCAAGCAGGAGTGCATGGCGTAAATCTACCTACACTTTTAAATGGCAAAAAAGGGATTTATTCGATTTATTCAAGTAATTTTAGATGGGCTACTGGTCACGCCGATTTATTAAATGATAATGCAACATGTGGAAATGCGTGCCACTTCTATGATGCACCTATACATAGATTAGATATATGGATTTTAAATTAATTATATGAAAAATTTGATAAAGCTTCTAATTTTGTTTTGCTTCTGTTCTTGTAGCAAGAATACTTTTCCAAAATTTGATTATAATGAAAGTAATAATCCTTGGATTGATGCTTATAAGGACAATGTATTTTTTTCGTGCTTAAAAGAAAGTTACAAGAATGATTCTATTTTCAAACTGATAGAAAGGAAAGATGCTCTAAATCCTTATGATGGTTTAAGTTTACAAGACTTAGAAAAAACCAGACATTTAGGTATGAATTTAAGCACTAATATTCCTAAGCCCATTTTATGTGAAAATTGTAAAGAAGGAAACAACTATTATATGTCTAATTGTCTACATTATTATATTAGTAAAGAGTTAGACTCTATTGCGAATAAAGCATATAAAAACTATCTAAAATCCGAAAAAAATACTCTTAAGAACTAAATCAGAATGTAAAAAATAGTAATCCAATTCTAAATGTAAAAATGATCATTGATAAATTGCACGGAGTCGGGAAACCTTACTTAATGCAGGTTCTAAGGAATAATGAGGTATAAAAATAAAACGGGCTGTCTCACTTATGAAACAGCCCGTTTTTTATGGTTGTATGATTACCAGATTTTAACTCTTTTATCCGGATCAATATACATCTTGTCTCCTTTTTTAATATCGAAAGCCTGGTAAAAAGCATCAACATTTTGAATTGGCACAACAGCTCTATACATTCCAGGAGAATGCGGGTCTGTTTTAACCTGGCTTTTTATCGCCTCATCTCTTGATTTTGTTCTCCAAACCGTAGCCCAGGAAATAAAGAAACGTTGCTCTGGTGTAAATCCGTCAATTAATCCAGGGTTTCCATTTGCTTTCAAATACAATTGTAATCCATCATAAGCGGCATTTATTCCACCTAAATCTCCAATGTTTTCACCTAAAGTAAATTTACCATCTACGTGAATTCCAGGCAGAGGCTCTAAAGCGCTGTATTGTGCAGCAAGAGCTCCTCCAAGAGCTGTAAATTGTTTTAAATCATCAGCTGTCCACCAGTCTACCAAGTTTCCGTCTGCATTGTAACGTGCACCTGAGTCATCAAATCCGTGAGAGATTTCATGTCCGATTACCGCTCCGATTCCACCATAATTTACCGCTTCATCAGCCTGGTAATTGTAGAAAGGTGGTTGTAGGATCGCTGCCGGGAAAACAATCTCGTTGTAAGATGGATTGAAATAGGCATTTACCGTTTGCGGAGACATTCCCCACTCTGTTTTATCAACCGGTTTTCCTAATTTCGCCAGATTTTCAGCATAAGCCCATTTTGCTATACTTCTCATATTATCAAAATAAGTCCCGCCTTCTCCAACATTTTTAAGTTCTAAAGCAGAATAGTCTTTCCATTTATCAGGATATCCGATTTTAATGGTCAATTTTTTCAATTTCTCAATTGCTTTTGCTTTTGTTTGTTGTGACATCCAAGGCAACGCATTGATTCTGTTTTCGTAAGCCAGCATTACGTTGGCAATCATTTTCTTTGCTTTGTCTTTTGCTTCAGCAGGGAATAACTTCTCAACATACAATTTTCCTAAAGCTTCACCCGTCGCAGTGTTAATTACCTGTAAGGCCATTTCTTCACGCGGACGTTGTTTTAAAGCTCCTGTTAATGTTTTTCCGTAGAAATCGAAATTAGCATTTTCGATATCTGTGCTCAAAGTAGAGGCTGTTCTGTTCAGTATCGACCATTTTAGGTATTCTTTCCAGGCTTCTACTTTCTTTTCAGAAAGTGTTTTTTCCAAAGCAATCATATAACGCGGCTGCGCTACATTTACGCTATCTAACTTTGCCATTCCAATTCCGATGAAATATTTCTCCCATTGAATAGAAGGTGTATTCTTTTTTAAATCGGCAATCGCAGTTGGATTGTATTGTTTTCTACGGTCTCTGCGCTCCACACGGTCTAATCTTGGTGCAGACAATTCAATTTCTAAAGCCAGAATTTGTTTGGCGCTTTCTTTTGCTTTTGCAGGAGATTCACCAATATACTGTAGCATTCTTGCAACGTGTACTTCATATTTTTCACGTTTTTCTTTTGAATCTTTGTCATCGGCATTGTAGTAATCTTTATCCGAAAGTCCTAAACCTCCAGGGCCTAAGTTAACGGTGTTTTTATTACTGTTTTTAGCATCCGGGCCCACAAAAACACCAAAGAAACCAACACCACCCTGTGGCTGCATTTCAATAAAGAAATTTTGCAGATCGGTTACATTTTTAATAGCATCGATCTTCTTTAAAGTAGGCTGAAGTGGTGTAACCCCTCTTTTATTGCGTCCAACAGTATCTAAAATAGTATTAAACAAAGCAATCGCTTTCCCCTGATCGGTATTTGATTTGTACTTAGGATCTTTTGAAGCTTCTTTTAAGATGGCAAGTGCATCGTTATCTGTCTTTTGACGTAGTTCATTAAAACTTCCCCATGAATTTCTATCACTTGGAATTTCAGTTTTATCTAACCAGGTTCCGTTTACATAACGGAAAAAATCTTGTTTTGGACTTGTTTTGGTGTCCATATTAGAAAGATTGATACCCGGTTCTTTTGGTTTTGTACTTTGAGCGTTTACTGCAGTAATGGTAACCATTGCAGAAACAACACAAAACATTGGTTTTCGTAATTGTTTAATCATTTTTCTCTGTAGTTTTTAGTATATACACAAACATATTGTAATTATTCCAAACGTCATGTTAAATTTATCACATAAATTGACTGCTGAAATACAATCGGGCGATATCCTGTTTTTTAGTCCAAAAGTACTTATAAAATCAGGGGTTCAGCTTGTAGACGAAGGATGTGATAGCAATGAAAAACGGCGCTAAATCAGCGCCGTTTTTAGGGTAGTATCTGTTACCAGATTTTAACTCTTTTATCTGTATCGATATACATTTTATCTCCTTTTTTGATTCCAAAAGCATCATAAAAAGCATCTACGTTCTGAACCGGAACAACCGCTCTGTACATTCCTGGTGAATGCGGATCGGTTTTTACCTGATTTTTGATCGCTTCGTCTCTACTTTTCGTTCTCCAAACGGTTGCCCATGAAATAAAGAAACGTTGTTCCGGAGTAAATCCGTCAATTAAACCCGGATTTCCATGTGCTTTCAAGTACAATTGCAAACCATCATAAGCTGCATTGATACCTCCTAAGTCACCAATGTTTTCTCCCAAAGTAAAATTACCGTCAACATGAATTCCCGGTAAAGGCTCTAAAGCGCTGTATTGTGCAGCAAGAGCTCCTCCAAGAGCTGTAAATTGTTTTAAATCTTCCGGTGTCCACCAGTCTACTAAATTTCCTTCAGCATTGTATCGTGCTCCCGAATCATCAAAACCGTGTGAGATTTCGTGACCAATTACCGCTCCGATTCCACCATAATTTACCGCTTCATCGGCCTGATAGTTGTAAAATGGAGGCTGCAAAATAGCTGCCGGGAATACAATTTCGTTGTACGATGGGTTGTAATAAGCATTTACAGTTTGTGGCGACATTCCCCACTCCGTTTTATCAACCGGTTTGTTTAACTTCTCGATTCCTTTTTTGAAATTCCATTTCGAGATATTAATTGTGTTTTGGATGTAACTTCCTCCCTCGGCAACACTTTTAATTTCAAGCGCTGAATAATCTTTCCATTTGTCCGGATAACCCACTTTTACCGTGATTTTATTTAACTTTTCAATAGCTTTTACCTTAGTAGCCGCAGACATCCAGGTTAAATTATTGATACGGTTTTGGTACGCCAGAATTACGTTGTGAATCATGTCAACTGCTTTTGATTTTGCTTCAGCAGGAAACACTTTCTCTACATACAATTTACCAAGTGCTTCACCAATACTGGAGTTTACGACCTGCAACGCTTTTTCTTCACGTGGCAATTGTTTCACAGCTCCTCTTAAAGTTTTGCTGTAAAAATCAAAATTAGCCGCTTCGATATCGGTTGACAATTGCGAAGTAAAGGAGTTTAACAAGTCCCATTTCAGATATTCTTTCCACTGCTCTACTTTATTTTGAGTAAAAACAGTCTGCAAAGCTTTCATGTATTTAGGTTGCATCACCACAATGGTGTCTAACTTTGACAACCCAATACTGGTAAGATAGGCCTCCCATTTAATAGCTGGAGTTAACTTTTGAAGTTCAGCAACTGTCATAGGGTTGTACTGCAAACGGCTGTCTCTGCTCTCCACACGATTGAATCTTGGTCTTGACAATTCTGTTTCTAAGGCTAAAATTGCAGCGGCGCTTTGTTTTGCTTTCTCCGGAGATTCGCCAATAAACTGCAACATTCTCGCCAAATGCAGCTGGTATTTTGCACGTTTTTCTTTTGAATCTTTATCCTCAGAGATGTAATAATCCTGATCCGGTAATCCTAAACCGCTTGGAACAAGTGTTACCGAATTTTTAGAGCTGTTTTTTTCATCCGCTCCGATATAAGTTCCAAAAAAAACAATATTGCCTTCCTGTGCAATTTCAGTTAAATACTTTTGAAGATCATTGATGTTTTTGATCGCATCAATCTTTTTTAAGTAAGGCTGCAATGGTTTTATACCTGCTTTGTTTCTTCCAACGGTATCTAAAATCGTTGAAAACAAGTTTACTGCTTTACCCTGATCGGTATCTGATTTGTACTTTGGATTTTTAGAAGCTTCTTTCAGAATAGACATCGCGTCTTTATCTGTCTTCTTGATCAATTCATTAAAACTTCCCCAGGTGGTGCGATCACTTGGAATTTCAGTCTTACTAAGCCATGTTCCATTTACGTATTGAAAAAAATCCTGACTCGGACTAATTTTGGTATTCATGTACGAAACATTAATACCCGGCTCTTTTGAAGTTGCATTCTGAGCATTTACAGCTGTAAAGGAAACGGCTGTAAGAAAAGCGCAGAACAAAGGTCTGCTAAGTTGTCTTTTCATTATATTTAAGTTTTGGTGGTTACACAAACGTATTTCTAATATTTTGAATGCTATGTTAAAATTTTTGAACAAATCGCAAAAATTCAAGGATCACAACATTTTAATGCATACTATCAAATATTTTCATGTATTTATCCCTGGTTTTTATCTTTATATTAGAATACTTTTTCGAATATTTGTTACAACGAATCGAAATAAAAGTGAGAGCAAAAATTCAGAATGCCGTTTCAGGAAAAATCGAAGCTATCGGATTACCGATTTTAGCTTTATGCTGGGTAAGTTTTTTTTGGGGAACCACCTGGCTTGCGTCCAAAGAAGGCGTAAAACATATGCCCGCTTTGCAGTTGGCCACCATCCGTCAATTACTGGGCGGAATTTTATATGTAGGCTATTTTCTGTTTAAAAAACAACCCTGGCCAAAAGGCAAACAATGGCGCACGATTATCATTTTGGCGTTTTTAAATTTTGTATGCAGCAATGGCTTGAGCACCTGGGGTGTCAAATACATGAGCAGCGGACTCGGAGCCATCATCAGTGCTTTATTTCCGATATGGATCATTATCATCAATTTTTTTAATGGTCAGAAAGTTGCAAAAATGGCTTTGATCGGAATTCTGATCAGTTTTGGTGGGGTTTGTATTATTTTCGTTGATTATCTTTCTGATTTTTTCAGACCTGATTTTCAATTCGGAATCATCCTGATGACTGCTTCTACGATAACTTGGGCCTTTGGTATACTCGAAACAAAGAAACAGGCATCCAGTTTTAATCCCTATTTCAGTTTGGGATTGCAAATGCTGATTTCGAGTGTGTTTCTTTTCGGAATCACCGAAGCAGCAGGAATGAACATTCCGCTAAGCGAAATCCCTTTGCCTTCTTTGTGGTCTATTGTCTATCTGGTTCTTATTGGTTCTGTTTTAACTTTCATAGCGTTTATCTATTCGTTACAGCATCTTCCAACCGAAATCAGCAGTATCTATGTCTACATCAATCCAATTGTTGCCATGATTTTAGGGTCTTTCATTTTCGGAGAAACGCTTACACAGGCCATCGCCATTGGTACAATTGTAACCTTAACCGGTTTGTATTTGGTAAACAAAACCATTCGGAAAACTAAAAAATAACGATTCCCTTTATTCGGTAAAAATTCATAAACTGCACTCAGAGTCTTTTAACTCCCTATAAGCTGTTAAAAACGAAGCTTCTTTAGGGTTTTGAAAAGTGCTTTTCGTATTTTTGCGCCAAATTGTTTTTATGAAATCTTTTTTATACAAATACCGTAAATTCTTTATTGTACTTATTGTATTTTCGGCTGTTACCATCTCTTTATTTTACTCGGCTTTAAAACCACAAAAAACACTGCCCATCTACAACCCTGCCGATGTAAATCCGGAATTAGTAGATAGTACGGTGCAATACAAAAGCAAATACCATACAATTGCCGATTTTTCATTTGTGAATCAAAACGGTGATACCATTACTCAGAAGAATTACGAAGGCAAGATTTATGTGGCCGACTTTTTCTTCACGACCTGCGGGTCCATTTGCCCAAAGATGACGACCAATCTGGTTGATGTTCAAAAAGCGGTTTTAAACAATCCGAAAGTAATGCTGCTTTCTCATACGGTGTTTCCTGAGGTTGATAGTATTCCGGTTTTAAAAGCGTATGCGATCAAACACGGTGTGGTAGACAGCAAATGGAATCTGGTTACCGGCGATAAAAAAGAAATTTACACCATGGCCCGAAAATCATACCTGGCGGTGAAACTCGGACGTCCCGATCAGCTGTACGATATGGTACATACCGAAAATTTTGTTTTGGTGGATCAAAAAAGACGTGTTCGCGGTTTTTATGACGGGACAAATAAAGAAGAAATTAAACGTCTTTTAGAAGACATCAATTTCCTTTCTCAGGAGTAAAATCCCTTATTTTTAGAAAGATTTAGCATTTACAAAAGTGTTAAATGCCTTGAAATAAAGAATAATTGCCTATTTTTGCAATCTAAATTCAATCTAAATAAGCTTGCAAAATACTATCCACACTCTGAAAAAAGGCGAGAAAGCCATTATCAAAGATTTTGATATCGATCTTATTCCTTTAAAACTACTAGAAATGGGTTGTTTACCGGGCAACTTAGTTGAATTGTTACAAATCGCTCCTTTTGGCGATCCCCTTTATTTAGACATTAATGGCTCGCATGTAGCCATTCGCGTTGAAACTGCTCGTGAAATTGAAGTTGAACTGATCAAAAACAATTTGTAATGAGTGTTCAAAATATCAACGTTGCCCTTATCGGGAATCCTAATACAGGAAAAACTTCTGTTTTCAATCAGCTTACCGGATTAAATCAACAGGTTGGGAATTATCCCGGAATTACTGTTGAGAAAAAAATCGGGTTCTGCAAATTACCCAACAATGTCAAAGCCAACATTCTGGATCTTCCGGGAACGTACAGTCTGAACGCCAGTTCGATGGACGAAAGTGTGGTAATTGAACTTTTGTTGAACAAAAACGACAAATTATACCCGGATGTAGCGGTAGTGGTTACAGATGTCGAAAATCTGAAACGTAATTTACTGATTTACACTCAAATAAAAGATCTTGAAATTCCAACGATTCTGGTCATCAACATGTCAGACCGTATGGAAAGTAAAGGTATCACGCTGGATATTCCTTATCTGGAGGAGAAACTAAAAACTAAAATTGCTTTAGTAAGCTCCCGAAAAGGTTTGGGAATCGAAGAGTTAAAAGAACTAATTGTTTCATACAAAACGATTCCGCACGAACCATGCCTGAATGCTTCTGTTATTGACCAGGAGTATTTTGAAAAACTACAGCATGCTTTCCCAAATCAATTGTTGTACAAACTTTGGCTGGTGATCACGCAGGATGTGAATTTTTCGAACCTGGATCGAAATGAAATCAGAAGTACTTTTACCAAGTCTCATTCCGAATTAAAACGCTTACAGCAAAAAGAAACGATAAAACGTTATCAATTTATAAACGATGTTTTAAAAGAAGGTTTAAAAGTTGACGCCACGATGGCCAAAGACATTAGGGCAAAACTGGATCGCATTTTAACGCACAAGGTTTGGGGTTATGTGATTTTCTTAGCCATTTTATTTTTGATCTTCCAATCTATTTTTAGCTGGTCAACGATACCTATGGATTTCATAGACAGTAGTTTTGCTTCTTTAAGCAGCTGGGTGGCGGCAGAATTGCCAAGCGGAATTCTGACCGACTTACTTTCACAAGGAATTGTACCGGGAATTGGTGGTGTGATCATTTTTATTCCACAAATTGCCTTTTTATTTTTATTCATTTCGATTTTAGAGGAAAGCGGTTATATGAGCCGTGTGGTCTTTTTGATGGATAAAATCATGCGAAAGTTTGGTTTGTCCGGTAAAAGCGTTGTGCCTTTGATTTCAGGAACGGCCTGTGCTATTCCCGCAATTATGGCCACCCGTAATATTGAAAACTGGAAAGAACGACTGATCACCATTCTTGTGACTCCGTTTACAACCTGTTCGGCCAGATTACCTGTTTATACGATTATTATTTCATTGGTAATTCCGGATGAACGTTTGTTTGGTATACTAAACATGCAGGGATTAGCGCTAATGCTATTGTATTTATTAGGTTTTGTAACCGCAATTGTTTCTTCTTATATCTTAAACAAAATTCTAAAAATAAGCGCCAAGACGTATTTCGTGGTAGAAATGCCAAGTTATAAACTGCCATTATTCAAAAACGTTGCGATTAATGTAGTCGAAAAAACAAAAGCTTTCGTAGTGGGTGCCGGGAAAATTATCTTAGCCATATCTGTGATTTTGTGGTTCTTAGCTTCTTATGGTCCCGGGAAAGATTTTAATGAGGCCGAGACTATTGTAAAAGAAAAATTTGCAGCTACTCCTTTAGACGAAACTCAATTTGAAAATGAGGTTGCTTCTCAAAAACTGGAGAATTCTTATATCGGTTTGATGGGCAGAGCAATAGAACCTGTGATTTCGCCTTTAGGTTACGATTGGAAAATCGGAATTGCACTAATTAGTTCTTTTGCGGCACGTGAAGTTTTCGTAGGAACATTAGCCACCATATATAGTGTTGGAGACACGGATAACGAATCAACCATAAGAAGTAAAATGCAGGAAGAGATCAATCCGGAAACGGGTCATAAGATCTTTAATTTTGCCTCCGGTATCTCATTGTTACTTTTTTATGCTTTTGCGATGCAATGTGCCAGTACACTGGCTATTACGAAAAAAGAAACCAATTCCTGGAAATGGCCCGCTATGCAGCTGGTCCTGATGAGTGGTCTTGCCTATTTTGTTGCATTAATAGCCTATCAACTTTTAAAATAAACGATCATGATACAGGAAATTATAGCTTTTATCATATTATTCATTGCCGTTGGCTACCTCATCAAAAAGTTCTTTTGGAAATCTAAAAAGAAAAAAGACTGCGGTGACGGGAATTGCGGGTGTTCGTAGTTTTTTAAAGGTGCTAAGATACTGAGGTGCTGAGATACTAAGTTTATTTTTCTGTTTATGAATTGTTCCTACGGAACTCTCTCAATAAAAAAAGGGGGCTTCGACTTCACTCAGCCTGACATTCCACTATAATTTTGCGGGTGTCTGGCTGAGCGAAGTCGAAGCCCTTTCTCTATTAAAAACTGAAGACTGAGACTGAGACTGAAAACTGAGACTAAATAACTACTTCTCCCCCTCCCATTCTGCATAAAACTGTGCCAGGAAGGTTTCCATGAAACGATGTCTTTCTGCCGCGATTTGTTTACCAGTTTCGGTATTCATTTTATCTTTTAGCAATAAAAGCTTTTCGTAAAAATGATTGATCGTTGGCGCGTTATTCTTTTTGTATTCCTCTTTGGTCATATTGGTTATCGGAGCAATTTCAGGATCATGAAGCGTTCTGTTCTTAAATCCGCCATAATTAAATGCTCTTGCTACTCCAATGGCCCCAATTGCATCTAAACGATCCGCATCCTGAACGATATCTAATTCTGTGGAAGAAAACTTCTTTTCAAAATTTCCGCCCTTATACGAGATGTTTTCGATGATGTTTACGACATGTTGAATCGTATCTTCTGCAACTTCTTCCCCTTCTAAAAACAAGCGTGCCGTTCTGGGTCCGATCGTCTCATCACCATTGTGAAATTTACTGTCGGCAATATCATGAAGCAAAGCCCCTAACTGCACAACGGTAAGATCACAATCTGATCCTTTTGCAATTAAAAGTGCATTTTTATAAACGCGTTCGATATGAAACCAATCGTGTCCACCCTCGGCGTCGTTTAATTTCTCTTTTACAAAAGCGATGGTTTTGTTTATTAGTTCAGAATTCTTCATGGTATTTTTATAGTTTGCGGTAAAGGACAGTCCAATAAAACGAAATTAAACTGCTGTTTTATACTTTAAATAAAAAATGTTGATTGTCAAAGTTTTGCAACCTCAACAATCAACAATATGTTTTTAGATGTTCTGCTTAAAGTTTCATAAATCTAAACTTCAAAATCAGAAAGCTACAATCGTGCTGGTTCAACCCATTTAAAGATATGTGATTCTTGCGGAATAACTAATCTTTCAGAGATTCTTGCCATACGAGCCGGTAATTTCATTAAGTAATCACGTGCTTTTTCAGCTTCATCTGTCAAATTCGAAATTTTATCAATTTCCCATTTGTCAATTAATTTTTGCATGATGTCTACGTAGTCGTTTGCTGTATAGACTCCGATACGTTGTGCCGAATCAGAGAACTGTTCAAAAGCACTGCTTATTTTCTGACCTGATTCTCTTAAGAAATGAGCCGGCATTACGATTTTTTGTTTCATCATGTATTGAAACGCCAACATCATTTCGCTCGGATCTACTGCAAAAATACGGGTAACAAACTCGCTGTACGCATGGTGGTGACGCATTTCGTCACCTGCAATCATTTTACACATTTTAGACAACTTGTTGTCACCAAATTTCTTAGCCATTTGTGCCACTCTGTTGTGTGAAACATAAGTAGCTAGCTCCTGGAAGCTGGTGTATACGAAGTTTTTGTACGGATCAGATCCGGTTCCAATATCAAAACCGTCATTGATTAAATGCTGTGTGGTCATTTCGATTTCACGCATGTTTACACGACCGGACAAATACAAATATTTATTTAAAAGGTCTCCGTGACGGTTTTCTTCTCCGGTCCATTGTCTGATCCATTTCGACCAGCCATTTCCACCGTTTTCTACCTGATTGACTCCTTCTACATCCATTAACCATGATTCGTATGTTGGCAAAGCTTCTTCAGTGATGGTATCACCCACTAAAGTTACCCAGAAATCATATGGCAATTCTTTAGCAATTTCACGCAACTCTTTTACCTCCTCAAAGAAGTTCTCTCCTTCAGAATTAGGCAAAAAGTCTGACGGCTGCCAAATTTTTTCCACTGGAATTAAATACTGTTCGACGAAGCTATCCACGTTTTTTTCCAAAAACTGCATTACTTCTAATCTAATGTTTTTTATAGACATTACTTATTTAAGATTGGGATTTAAGTTTTGGTTGGTACTAAAACTTAAATCTATTTATACTCATTTACTCCTTCTACCACTGCTTTTTCTGTCAAAGCCATTAAACTGGCAAAATCATAATCTTTTACAGCCATTGCTTTATGCGCTGTAAAGGTTAAATGATTTCCTAATCCAACCGGAAACATTCCATAACGAACCATTTTCCAGGAATTATTGATACTTACCGGCACTACATAAGCAGACGGCGCATATTTACATAAGATTTTTAAACCACTTTGTGCAAATTCTTTGGGCTTTCCTGTTTTACTTCTGGTTCCTTCAGGAAAAATTACAGCAGCTCTCGTGTTCTTTTCGATATATTCAGACAAGCCTTTGATTACGGGAATCGCTTGTTTAGGGTCTTTGCGGTCGATTAAGACAGATCCTCCATGGCGCAAATTAAAAGACACACTCGGGATTCCGCTTCCTAACTCTTTCTTACTTACAAATTTACAATGAAATCGTCTAAAGTACCAAATCATTGTCACGATATCGTACATACTTTGGTGATTCGCAACAAAAATGATCGGAACTCCCTTTGGTATGTCCTCAACTCCACTAACGGTATACCTTGTTCCTACCAGATTTGTGCATCTTAACAGGAAAAAATTCAGATAATCTACACTCTTTTTGTGTGCCTGATACCCAAAAACATTCAGGCAAAACCATTGAATCGGGTGAAATACCGCCAAACAAAAACCAAAACATAAGTAATAAATTACGGAAATGGGATACGAAATTATCTTCTGCATGCTTGAAAAATTAATGCCCAAAAGTAATAAATAAATTTTTAGCGGTATAAAAATTGAAAACAATAACTGTTTTTCTGGTTTAATTGTACCTTTGCCCTAAAATTTGCAAATTTTTTCTGAATTAAATGAACTTCACTTACCCTAAAAATGAACGCTTAAAGAGCAAAACGACAATAGGTTTACTGTTTTCCGAAGGGAAATCGGTTTCGAAATATCCCTTGCGTTTGGTTTATCGTCCGGCGGAAGAGCATTCAGAAGAAAAAATCAAAATGGGGGTTTCGGTATCTAAGAAATACTTCAAAAAAGCTGTTGACCGCAATTACTTCAAGCGTGTTTTAAGAGAAACGTATCGCTTAAACAAACATTTACTTTTGGATAACATTCAGGAGCCTTATTCCCTGATGTTTTTTTACCAGAGCAAAGACCGATTGTCTTATGCAGAAATCAACACCAAGACCATTCAGCTGTTTGAGAAATTCCTGCAACAGGTAAACAAAAGCTCTGATTCTGAAAATAAAACAGAATTGTAATTCCTTTACGGCAACTTTATTTATCAAATTATACGAAAAATTATAAAAAAATTGTAGTTTTAAATTTAATTTGAAATATTATGCGCTATATTTTCTTTTTATTCCTGCTTTTTTTAGGCTTTTCGAGTTGTGGTAAAAATGAGGAGGCTTCTGCCGATATGATGATTAGTGCCGTCAAGCTTCCTGCAAAAAATGAATCCGCTGCAGCGTCAGAAAAACAATACGACCCCGCTGCTCCGGCTGAAGCAGGTGCTCCGGAGATTTCACAAAAAATTATCAAACAGGCTTCTCTTCGATTTGAAACCAATGATTTAGAAGATACTTTCAAACAAATTCAAACTGCAATTACAGCCAACAAAGCCAGCATTCAGAATGATTCGGAAGGAAAAGAGTATGACAACATTTACAGAACCTTAACAATTAGAGTTCCCAGCGCAAACTTTGACTCTTTTATAACTGCGGTTTCAAAGGGGGTTTCGTACTTTGAACAAAAAGAAATCTCTGCAGAAAATGTCACCGAACAGTACATTGACTTAACTTCGCGATTAAATACAAAACGCAAACTTGAAGCCCGCTACTTAGAGATCTTGCAAAAAGCCACAAAAATTAGTGAAATACTGGAAATTGAAAAACAGATTTCGGCTATCCGCGAAGAAATTGAAGCCAAAGAAGGTCAGTTAAAATATCTCGAAAGCCGTGTTTCAGAAAGCACTGTAACGATCTCATTTTACAAAACTGTTGCTCAAAAACAAGGCGTTAAAATTTCGTATGGTTCTAAAATATGGGCCGCCATTCAGTCTGGTTTTTTCAGCCTGTCCGATTTTTTAATTTCAATAATTAGTGTCTGGCCATTTATTATAGTATTTTGCGTACTGGTCTACTTTATTAGAAAAAGATTTAAAAGAAAAAAAATATAATCATGTATCCTTATTTCAAGAAGAAATTCATCATACCTGCTGTTGCTGCAGGGTTTTTATTTGTCGGAACCAGTTTCAAAGACGATTTTTTTGAAATTGCCAAACAAATCGAAATCTTTACCACTTTGTTCAAAGCGGTAAATACCAATTATGTCGACGAAACCAACCCGGGTGACCTGATGGACAAGGCCATTAAAAGCATGCTGGGAAGTCTGGATCCTTATACCGTTTATTTTAATGAACAGGATGTTGTTAATTTCAAAATCAACAACACAGGCGAATATACCGGAATCGGAGCTTTGATTTCGAGAAAAAAAGACCGTCTAATTGTACGCGAACCTTACAAAAACTATCCTGCCGACAAAGCCGGACTGAAAGCCGGAGACGAAATCATTCAGATTGGTGATGTTATGATCGCCGATTTTAAGGATGATGCCTCGCAATTGCTGAAAGGAACTAAAAACACTAAAATTAATATTAAATACCTGCGTCAGGGAAAAACCTTCACTACCGAATTGGTTCTGGATGAAGTAGATATTAAATCGGTTCCGTTTTACGGAAAGATTGATACCAAAACCGGATACATTGTTCTGGCGCACTTTAGCCGAAAAGCTTCCAACGAAGTAAAAGATGCCCTGGAAAAACTTAAAGCAGACGGTGCCACTCAAATTGTACTTGATTTAAGAGGAAATCCGGGTGGTTTACTTAACGAAGCCATTGATATCTGTAATTTATTTGTTCCGAAGAATGAAGTTATTGTGACAACAAAATCACGTATCGAAAAACACAACAACACCTATAAAACCACTAAAGAGCCAATTGATACTGAGATTCCTTTGGCCATTTTAGTAAACGGACGAAGCGCCTCAGCCTCAGAAATTGTTTCAGGAGCTTTACAGGATTTAGACCGTGCTGTGATTCTGGGAAGCCGCAGTTTCGGAAAAGGATTGGTACAGCGTTCTGTTGATCTGACTTACGGGACTCAATTAAAAGTTACGATCTCACGTTATTACACACCTTCCGGCCGCTGTATTCAGGCTTTGGATTATGCGCATAAAGATAAAAATGGTGTCGCTCAAAAAACCGATGCTAAAAACTTCAATGCTTTTAAAACCCGAAAAGGAAGAACCGTTTATGATGGTGGTGGTGTTTTACCGGATATCGAATTGGACGAAACCAAAATGAGTCCGATTACGACAGCCTTGCTAAAAAACGACGGGATCTTTGATTATGCCACAACGTATTATTACAAAAATCCAAACTTAGGCGATAAAACACCTGTTTTGACGGATGCCGATTACAGCAATTTCAAGCAGTACCTAAGAGCCAACAAAATTAGCTTTGATACGGAAACAGAGGTGGCGCTGAAAAACACGCTGAATGCTGCCAAAAATGAAAAAATAGACGAAACTATTGCTCCGGAATACCAGCAATTACTTGCTGCTTTGGAGAAAAGTGAGAGTACGCTGCTTGATAAAAATCAAAAGGAAATTAGAAACCTGATACAGGAAGAACTGATTAAGAGATACCAATATCAGGAAGGTTTGTATCAGTATTACATTAAAAACAATTCAGAAATTAAAAAAGCAGTGAATGTATTAAATAACCAGACTGAGTACAAAACGATTTTAAAAATGTAAAAATAATGAAGCTTTGTAGAGCCCTATTTCTGTTTCTTATTTACAATTTATCGGCACAGCAAAAACCCATTGAAACTATTTATTTCGAATTTGACAGGTTCGATCTTACTCCAAAACAAACCGAAATTGTAAACCGTTTTATTAAAAGTATCGACTCCTCTAAAGTAGAGTCGGTACAAATATATGGCTATTGTGATGATCGCGGAAATGACGAATACAATTTCCGTTTGTCTAACAATCGCGCAAGCACTATACAGAACATGTTGATTAAAGCGGGATTCAATCAGGGTAAAATTGTAATTCTGGAAGGAAAAGGGCGTGTTGTTGTACGGCCCGACACCGTCGAAAACCTGCACGAAACCCGCTCCAGAAATCGGCGGGTCGATTTGATAGCCGTTAAGAAAAACAGTTTTGGAAAAGGAATTTACAACTCGTTCCCGAACAAGCTAAAAATTGGCGACAAAGTTTTCTTAGACAATATACTGTTTGATATTGGAAGTTCGAAACTCACCACCAATTCTAAAAAGGAACTAGACAAAGTTGCCCTTATCTTAGAAAAGCAAAAAGGTCTAAAATTTGAAATTAGGGGGCACGTTTGCTGCACCCCCGACATTTATAGTGACGGAATCGACAGGGCTACCAACGAAAGAAGGCTTTCCTGGAACCGCGCCAAAACTGTATTCTATTACCTGAGTTCCAAAAAAATCTCCAAAAACCGAATGACCTATCAAGGTTGTGGTAACAAATATCCGTTAGGAAAAGGAGACAATCTCGATCGCCGCGTTGAGTTTTTGATCACTAAAATTTAAACACTTTTAGTCCCAGTAAACCTCTGAACCTTTGCACCTCCAGCAGCTATTAACCGCGAGTCATCTCTATGTGTTCAATATCGTCCTCCAGATACATTTCACTGGTTTGCACAAATCCGTGGCTTTCGTAGAATTTTTTTAAATACAGCTGCGCACCAATGGTTATGGCTTCTTTATCAAAATTCGATTTTATGGCAGCAATTGCTTCACGCATTAGGTCATGTCCCCATTTTCGGTCTCTGTAATTGGCATCTACCACCACACGCCCGATTGAAGCATTGTCAAAACTGATTCCCGCGTCAAACAAACGTACATACGCCACTGTTTTCCCATCGTACTCGCCAATCAGGTGTAGTGCTTTCTTGTCTTTACCGTCAAGGTCTAAATAAACACAGTTTTGCTCTACTACAAAGATCTCACTTCTTAATTTGAGCACATCATATAGCTCGTTTACATTTAATGCCTCAAATGGCTTTATTTTCCATTCTAGTTCCATTCGTCTTTTATTTATAATTGTGGTTCTATTGTTTTTGTGGTTCTAACTTTCGTTAAAAGCAAAATTACACTAAATACTATCAAATAGAAATCCCGACTGTTGTTTACAATCGGGATTTCTATTTAGTACGGAAGTATTATCTTATTTTTTCTTCATAATGATTTCCATGCTCTTAAACTCCTCCCCGTTTTTTACATCGAACATTTCCATTTTGCGCGTTTTAGCATCTACTATGGTATAAATTTCGCGATAAGGTGTTTTTTTTCCATTTAACGGATTAACCATATCCCCTTTCAGTTCCATGCTTTTGGTGCTTTCATCATATTTACCCGTTGCCACGAGCATTCCGGTTCCCATATTATCGATAAAAGTTGTGGTATATTCTTTACTGGCGTTGTTGTAAGCGAGTGTACTTTTGCCTTCAAAAGCCTGTCCCATCATGGTTCCTTGATAATTGGATTCCTGATAACGTCCGCCAAGAATCATTTTGATGTTTGCCGTTGAAGTGGCTTTTTCAGGTTTTCCGTTTGGTTCTGACCAGAAAGTCATATCGCAGTTCCAGGTTCCCACTTCATCAGTCATTAATTTATGAGGAGCTCCCGGAGTTGCATAAGCCTGCCAGGCTTTCATTTGTGCTGCCGAATCAAGCGGTTGTTCGGTTATTGCTTCTTTTGTTTTAGTACTATCCGAAACACCACCGGTTTCAACTTGTGTTTTTTCTTCTTTTTTACAGGACGCAAAACACACGACTAACATAAACAATGTTACAATTAAATTTTTCATAAGCATCTGTTTTAATGTTTGTTATCAAACAAAATTAAGAAAAATTAACTTGCCAACCCTTTGTTACAATCTTAAACCCTAAATGATCAGCGTTTATCGATTTTAACCGATTTTATTATTGCTTCGAGATCCAGCATCAAATCGCGTTCTTCATTTGACGGTGAATAACAAAATCCCTCAATTACCAAAATCCTTTTATACATTTCGTCTACAATTGCATAGTTGATAAAGGGTCCGGCCATAAAATCGTTCTTAAGCTCCCAGGTTCCTTTGGTTTCAAAGGCTTTCTTTCCATCTAATGTTATGGTCGAAAAATAAGGGGCATAGGCCTCCCCCGTAATCATGCGTGTGTTGGGCTCTCTGCCTTTGATGTAGCTTCCAACGGAGTCGCGCATCCGAATAATATTGTCGATTACATTGCTGCTTTTTTCAAAACTGTGAATGGGGATCTGATAAATCAACAAACTGGTGTTGCCGCTTATAATGTCCTTTTTTAACCAAATAAAGTTCTTTTTGTGCAACATGTATTCATATCCGGTTGGAATTTGCAGATCGATATGAAATTTGTTTTTTATAACAGCTTGATTCAACAAGGATTTGCTGTTATCTTCCTGGATTTTTTTGATTTCGGTGTCCCGGATTATTTTGATGATTTGCGCCGAATTGAGTTCGATGCTGCAAATAATATCATCAACTGATTTTCCGTAAATTCTAAAAGTGTTGTGGGGTAATGATCTGCTGTGGGTTACTTCGAACTTATCAGCAGTTGCTTTTTTTACGACAATTATGCTTCGGCTATCGGTAACAAAACCTTCGAGTAAACGGGCCGGATACTGATTGATAGTAAACAGCGGTTCTTCCTGTGTAAGTCCTAAAACGGGTGAAGCAAATTTGTTCCTAATGCTGTCTCCTACTTCACCATACCATAACTGATCGTCGATGATGACAGAAATAGTATTGGTTTTTCCGGATACAGGTTCGTCCTGCTTATCATTTTTAAAACACGAAATGAAGAGCAACGGAAGTAACAGCAATAAAAAATGGGTTTTATTCATTCTCTTAAGTTATGAAATAAAACCCAAATTTATATAAGATTTTTTATTATCCGTTTATTTTAAGCTTCATTCCTGGTTTAATGTCTCCGTCTTTAATGTTATTCCACTTTTTAATATCGGAAATGGTTACTCCCGGATATTTTTTAGAAATACTATACAACGAATCTCCTTTTTTAACATAATAGTCTTCACCCAGGGCTTTTGTTGTTGCTTTTTTCTTGAACGAATCAATTGAATTGTTTGAAGCAATAGCAGTTGTAACCGCATTCTCATCAACAATTTCAGGAACCGCTTTAGAAACTACCAAAGTTTTTCCTAAACCAATATTATTTGAAGTCAGACTATTTAGTTCTTTTAACTCCGCAATAGTCGTACCGAATTTCTTTGCAATGCTGCCTAAATTGTCTCCGGCCGCTACCACATACTCTTGTGGCTGTGCATTATTTTTATCTTTATCATCAGCAGACGCAATAGCTTCCTCTGTTTTTTTATCGATCGCAAGTGTTGCTTTAGTTTCTTTTGGATTTTTAACCGAAGCGTCTATTTCCGATTTAATTTTCAGGTTTCTTCCAAAGGCAACTGAATTTGATTTCAGATTGTTCCACTTCTTCAGATCGACAATACTCACGTTGTACTTTTCGGCAATTGCTCCCAGATTATCCCCTTTCCTGACTTTGTAAAACTGAATCTCTTTGGAGGAATCTTCTTTTGCTTTTGCACTGTATTTTGTTCTTGGTGCTGTCTTCATTGCCAGTTGAACAGGCATGGTTTTATTCTGAGCCTGATACGCTACATAGGCATAAATCTTGTCTTCGTTTGAAACAAAGGTGGCAATTTTATCTTTTGGCAAACGCAGAAAGTGCTGCTCACCCTGATAATAAGGCACTACATTTAATTTATAAGAAGGATTTAAAAGCTGTAACTGAGATTGTGGCATGTCTAACAAATCGGCTATTTGTTTGAATGACATCTGGTTTTTAATCTGAACCGTATCGGTTTCAAAATTTTTAACTACGGCTCTTTGTGGATTAATTCCGTGTTCTTTATGGTATTCGAAAAGGTACATGGTTGCTAAAAAAGCAGGAACATACCCCTGAGTTTCTTTTGGAAGATGACTGCGAATGTCCCAGTATTTTGTTTTTCCGCCAGAACGACGAATGGCTTTAGTCACATTTCCGGGTCCTGAATTGTAGGAGGCCAGAACAAGTTCCCAATCACCAAAAATGTTGAACATTTTGCTCATGTATTCTGATGCAGCAGCAGTTGCTTTAAGTGGGTCGCTGCGCTCATCGATATAAGAGTCTATTTTAAGAGCGTATTGTTTACCGGTTCCGTACATGAACTGCCAGATTCCCGTGGCGCCCATTTTAGAAACTGCTTTAGGGTTTAAAGCAGATTCTACAACGGCTAAATATTTAATCTCTAAAGGTACGTTTTGCTTGGCAAAGGCATCTTCAAAAATTGGAAAGTAATATTCCGATAAAGACATTAATCTTGAGAACGATTTTTTTCGATTCTTAAGAAACGACTTTATGATGTTTTCTAATCCCTGATTGTATTCAATAGTAAAAGGCGATTTTCCATTCATTGCCTGCAGACGCTGTTTTAGCAAATCTGTTGGCAGTTCCTCATCAACGGTTACATCTGTATTGATGGTTTGAATGTCTTTTGTCAGATCATCGTAAATATCCAGACTTACTAATTCGTTCATCCAAAGACTGTCAACACGTGTTGCCAGTTCATTTTTCTTGAAAGTATTTTTAACAGAATCTAAATACGATATCTTTACAACCGGCTTAATTTCAGCATTTACTTTTGCAACATCCTGCGCTAACATGGATACTGAAAAAAACGCGGAAACCATTATTGCTATTTTTTTTACAATCATATAACATTTTTTTAAAATTCTATAATTCAACTCATTACAGAAACCTTAGTTTTGCAAACTTAAACAGTTTATGGATGAAAAATATGCAAAAAAATGTTAATTGTGATTTTTTAGTCCAAAATCGCGGCGATTCCAGGTAAAATTTTACCTTCTAACATTTCAAGCATAGCTCCACCTCCGGTAGAAACATAACTCATTTTATCTTCAAATCCGAACTGTTTTACTGCTGCAACAGAATCTCCACCTCCCACTAATGAGAAAGCTCCGTTTTCTGTAGCTTCAGCAATATAATCGCCTAAAGCGATCGTTCCTTTAGCAAAAGATTCCATTTCAAAAACTCCTAACGGACCATTCCATAAGATTGTTTTTGACTCCAGAATTACTTTTTTAAAGTTTTCTAAAGATTTAGGACCTGCATCAAGACCTTGCCATCCATCAGGAATTGCGTTTACATCGACTATCTGAGTGTTTGCTGTATTAGAGAAAGCGTCTGCAGCAATTACATCAACCGGGATGTGCACCTGAACTCCTTTTTCTTTGGCCAGTCTCAAAATTTCAAGCGCTAACTCTTGTTTGTCATCTTCGCAAATAGATTCTCCAATTTTACCACCCAGTGCTTTAACGAATGTAAATGTCATTCCGCCACCAATGATCATGTGATCTACTTTGTCTAAGATGTTTTCGATAACGGTAATTTTTGAAGATACTTTCGAACCTCCAAGAACTGCTGTTACCGGTTTTTCACTATTTTTAAGTACTTTATTTAAACTTTCTATTTCTTTTGCCAACAATGTTCCAAAACATTTTTCTGTTGGAAAAAACTGTGCAATAATCGTTGTTGAAGCATGTGCTCTGTGTGCTGTACCAAAAGCATCGTTTACATAGATGTCTCCCAATGAAGCCAATTCTTTTGCAAAAGCAACATCTCCTGCTTCTTCCTCAGCATGAAAACGTAAATTCTCCAATAATAAAACTTCTCCAGGCTGTAAGTTAGCCGCAGCTGACTGCGCTACTTCTCCAACACAATTTTCAGCAAATTTCACCTGAACTCCTAAGATTTCAGAAGCTGTTTTTAAAATGTGCTTTAACGAATATTTTTCTTCTGCTCCTTTTGGTCTGCCTAAATGCGACATTAAAATTACGCTTCCGCCTTGTGCCAAAATAGCATCAATAGTTGGTTTTGCGGCTTCGATACGCGTAGCGTCGGTTACATTAAAATTTTCATCCAATGGCACATTAAAGTCCACACGGATAATTGCTTTTTTATTTTTAAAGTCGAAATCGTTTAAAGTTTTCATTTGATAATTTTTTAATTTTTTCTGATAGAAAACAAATATAGAACTTTTAGAGTTGCAACAAATTTGAAAAATGTAAAATTAACCCCGCTGCAACAGCGAAAACGATATAATTTAAGAAAAAAAACAAATTAACTTTTAAAGACACTAAAAATGCTTCTTTAATCGTGAACCGGGCTTTGTGTACAAGGACAGTTACTGATAGATTGTAGGAAATCGAAACCAATTGTTATGGAGTGTGTTCCTGTGTTGTAATTCCCCAAATCGTTGAACATTACCTGATACGAATATCCAAAGTAGAATTTAGATTTCATAAAACCTACCATTGGTCCAACGGATAACGGTTTTGGAAACTGGTCGTTTAAGAAACGATAAGAAACCCCGATCCAATAGTAGTCTTCGTAACGATTGTAACGTCGGTACTTGAAGTTAAAATCGGTTGTAGAACGATTGTCACTTGCGAAGTATTGGTAGTAAACTGATGGTTCGTATTCGATACGGCTGTTTTCTCCGTCTTTAAAAATAAAACCAGAATAGACCTGATAATTGGAAAGCAGCGAAGGTTCAACTCCTCTGTATTTATTGGTGTTTTTCTTTAGTACGTTGTTCGCATTAAAACTGATATAAAATGCTTTGTTACGATACAGGGCACTCACATCAAAGTTGCTGTTTGCGGTATATCGGTTGTCGGTTACAGCCGGATCCAGAATAGGGTGTTCGATAGTGTTATTGAATTCATCAATATCAATACGGAAGCTATTAAAGTTATACGAAAGTCCGAAAGACAGGTATTGTTTTGAATAATAATCCAGGATGATGTGATGCGCAAAGGAAATTTTGGCTCCCGTCTGGCGTGTATATCCATTTTTATCATTGTACACATTGATCCCGACTCCTGAACGATCCAAGACTCTAAAATCGGCATAAAGCGACTGGTTGTCCGGTGCATCTTTTATCCCTACCCATTGTGTAAGTCCGTTGGCTCTAATTCGAAGGTTATCTCCAATACCGGCAAAAGCTGGTGAGATAACAAATGGATTATCTGCTAAATACTGTGTGAAAACTGGTAGGTTTAACTCTTGGCTGTAACTTGTTGTTACAGCCATGAGTACTAAAGATAAAATAAACTTTTTCATTGTAATAATTTTTTTAGACAACATCATAGGGGCTCTTATTTTGTTATCTGTATAAAGTGAAATGTCCTACAAACTCACGTGCATCTTTCTCGTCATTCAATTTAAGAACATACCAGTAATCTCCTGAAGGTAGTTCGGCACCATTGTATCTACCATCCCATTTCTGACCGTAGTGGTACTTGGCAATTACACGACCGTATCTGTCGAAGATTGAGAATTCAAGGTTGTTGTAAATGTTTGTACAACCAGGACCCCAAGTATCATAAACACCGTCTCCGTTTGGAGTGAAGTAATTGTCAAGACAAACATCAACATAAGTTGCATCTACTGGTATTGTTGCCGTACATCCGTTTTTATCTCTTACTATCACTATATAAACTCCTGATTTGTAGATTTTATATTTGTTAGAAGAAGTAAACGGCTCTCCGTTGAAACTGTACTCGTAAGCAGGTGCTCCACCGGCAGCAGTTACCGAGATGATGTTCAATTCTGATTTTCCTTCAGTTTTTACAAGCGTTAACTGGTCGTAAGCTTTGATTTCAAAACTTGCAGTTTGATTTTTACATCCATTCGTGTGTCTTGCTACGATGTAGTGCGTTCCAGGAGCAATATTGGTAAAGATATTTGCTGCCTGCCAAGGACCTACATCACTGTCAAGTGAGTAATCAATCTGTGTAAGATCGGTATTACTAGCGTCAACAGTTACGGTTACCATATTCGTTTGTTTGTTGTTCACACAATCGTAATTGGTTTCAGCAATTGGATCAAGAACAACCGGTAAAGGCATCTTTTCTACAAATTCATTCACACATCCCTGAGCATCCTTAACATAAACAGTATGAACTCCTCCTGAAAGATTAGTAAAATCAAATATAGTTTGCGTTGCCGTACCTTGTGTATACGTTCCGTTTTTATTGTCAAGACTTACGCTATATGGTGCAGTACCTCCTTTAATTTCGATACTGAATGCTCCATCTTTATCCCCTTTACAAACTTCCGGAATCATAGAGTTTGGAAGTTCAGTTACGATTAAAGGTTTAGGCTGTGTAATTTCGATCTCGTCAATAACATAACAACCGTTTTCATCCTGAGCTATAACCGTGTATTTACCTGGTGCAAGTTTATCAAAAGTGTTTTTAACATCAAACTGATCTAAATCTGGTGATATTGCATATTTAATAATTCCTGTACCACCATTAGCTGCCACGACAATCTGACCATTATTTTCTCCGAAACAAGAAACATTGGTTGGTGTAAATGTAGCCTGAATAGCTGTAGTCGGTTGTTTAATTTCGATAGAACCTGATGTCGCAGGACAATCACCACTAGCTACTTTTACAACATACGTTCCTATTGGAAGATCTTCGAATCTGCCAGTAGGCTGTGCTGGTCTAACAACACCACCTGCAGTATTTTCTAAGGTATAGATATAGTTTCCTAAACCACCTTTTCCAGTTGCTACAATAACTCCTGTAGCTTCTCCCATACATTTTACTACTGCATTGGTAACATCTAAGTCAATTACTAATGGCTCTAATGGATCGATTTTAACTTCGTTAGAAATTTTCGCCACACAACCTTTAGCATCTTTTACATAGTATTGGTATTTACCTACTGGTACCGCGAAGGTAACAGAAGTTGCAAATGAACCAATTGTTGCTGCAAAAGTCTGATCGGTACTATACGTATATGGTCCTGAACCTCCTGTTGCACTTAACGTAAGTGTTGATTGTGTATTACAAGTTTGTGTTGTTGCTAACACTAAACTTGGAACTACTTCTGTTGGTTCTGTAATTACAACATTTGCAGATGTTGCAGAACATGTAAATCCGTCAGTAACTGTTATACTGTAAGTTCCTGCAGGTAAGCCTGTGAACACAGGGTTACTTTGTGGACCTGATGAAATAACCGGGTTTTCTGACAACATGTTCAATGTGTACATATAGTTACTTCCCTGACCACCTGTTGGAGGGTTTACTGTAATTATTCCTGATCTGTCTCCAAAACATGGTAATACTGAAGCAGTTGCTGTTGCAGTAACCACAATTGGATCCGGGTTTTTCAATGATTGTGTTGCTGATGCCGGACATCCTTTACCATCTTTAACATTCACTGTGTAGTTACCCGCAGATAATCCGGTAAAGTTACCGTTTGTATTTTGCGCAATAACTGCTCCGTTTAATACCAATTCATATTGATAGTTAGTATCCCAACCGCCAGTTGCAGTAGCTGAAATTTCTCCATCATTATTACCCGCCACACAAGTGATTTCAGATTTAGTCGTTGTCACTGTTAAAGCAGCAGATGGCTGTCCTATTGAGAATATAGTTGATACTGTACAATAAGGGCTGCCTACTAAGGTAGCGTTTACTGTATACTGACCTGCACGAAGACCTGTTACTGTAACCGGACCTGCATTTGCTGAACGGGTCAACGGTATGTTTACCGGACCTGTAATCGTGTAATCAAATATACCTGCATCATCGCTTGGAAGTTTTTGATTGTCAACAAAAGTTAAGTTCACACTTCCATCAGCAGTTCCAAAACAAATTTCAGCTACTACCGGAGTCGCTTTTATTTCGAATGTATTTGGATTGGCTACATAATGCGCTTCCTCAATTTTACATCCTGTTGCAGGGTTTACAACAGTAATTAAATAATTACCGATTGGCAATCCTGTAAAGATACCCGTAGTGTTGTTAGCTGTAAAAGTGCTTCCTCCAATTCCGGCAATGTTGTATGTCAATTGTGCCGGTGTACCTCCCGTTGTTGCAACAGTTACAGTAATATCCTGATTATTTACACAAGTAATATCTTTATTAACTGTTACCGTAATATCGTCTAACTTAATAAAAGGTTTAACATCGATTACTGATGTCGATGATCCAACACATCCTTTATTGTCGAAAACATTTACAGTATAAATTCCTCCTGTAACATCAAATATCGTATAGATGTTTGAAGCACTATTTTGAACTTCAACTCCATTTTTCAGGAATTGATATAGAACATACGTCCCTGATCCTCCAGTTACAGTATTTACTGTAATAGTAGCGTTAACAGTTGTATTTGTTCCTGTTGTACAACCAAACTGTGTAAATACAGGGTCAGCTACTACAATTGGAGCCGGTTCAATTATCTCAACATCTTCTAAATCTTTACAACCTCTTCCGGATGTAACCGTTACAGTATATTGTCCTTTTGGCAATCCTGTGAACACATTTGAAGTTTGATTAGGTCTAAGAACTGGTCCGGCCGTAATACTGTAATAGTAAATTGGGTTATCATTAGCACCTGTTTCATCAATAGTTGCCGTGATCGTTCCATTAGTAAATGTGTTACAAGTAACATCTGTATGTGTCAGGCTAAATCCAGCAATTGGAGTAGCAGGCAAGATCTTAAATTTAACGGTTCTGGTACAACCTGTAGTCAAATCCGTAACCGTAATTTCATGATCTCCAGGACCAATATTTGTATTAAATATTCCTGATGTCTGACCAAAATTACCATTTAAACTATAGCTATAGTTTGCAGGGGTTGCACCTCCGCTAGCTGTCGCTGTAATAACTCCATTGTTTGTCGTACAGCTTGGTAAAGTTGTTACTACAACATCTAAAACCAGAGCCGGTGCAATGTTTATCAATGCGTTTGTTGTTACTTCACAACCGTTACCGTCTCTTACAGTTACATTATAAGTACCTGAAGCATTCACAGTGAATGTTGGGCTACTTTGGAAACCAGTACCAATACTATACTCGATTGGTGCTATTCCGGTAACTCCGGTAACTGTAAATGTATACGTTCCGTTTAATGGATCCGGACATTGGCTGTATGGCGCCACTGATGGCGTTGTTGGCAATGCATCTTCAACAATGTTTTGAGATTTCATTAATGGACATCCGTTAAGATCTTGTACATAAATATCCCAATTTCTATTTGCACCGTTGTTTGTATCAACAGTTATAACATTATTGTTTCCAAAAACCGTAGGAGCCGCTGCACCTGAAACAACAACAGCATAACGATAAGCAGGAGTACCTCCGGTTGCTGTAATCGTTATTTCAGCCGTTTTATCGTTACAATTTGTATTTGTTGCTGTAGATGTAAAATCTAAAGCCGATGGCTGCTTAATCTCAAAGTTAACAACCTGATCCTGACATCCTGATGTATTGTCAACTACTGTCAATGTATAAATACCTGCAGCTAAACCTGTATAAGTTATAACATCTCCGGTTTTAGTAGCTGTACCAGCAAGTGGTGCTAATGAATAGCTATAATCAGCAGGAGTAATATAACCGCTTACAACAAATGATGCTGTACCCGTGTTTCCTCCATTACATAACACATCCGTTAACAACTGAGTAGTCACTTTAATCTTATCAGATTCTTTAATCACGATTGCTTTAGTCGTACTACAACCATTAGCATCTGTAACTTTAATTTGATAGGTATCCGGTAACAATCCAGGGAAAATACCGGTTGTATTATTAGTAGCAGCCGCCGCCGGTGAAACTATTTCGTATTTGTATGGACCTACACCACCTGTTACTGTATTTACGGTAGCAGTAGAAACTCCTCCAACAGTTTTACAATAAATTGGTGTTGCTGTAATATCCATATCAGTTGGCGGAGTATAAGGATTTACAACAGCATTTCCTGAAACTCTACATCCGTTAGCATCAATTACAACGTAGAACACTGTTTTAGGTGCCGTTATAGAACTTACTTTTAATGTTGAAGCATCTCCAAAAGTAACTCCATTATCAAAACTATATTTATATGCTGGTGTACCGCTAGTAGCCGTTAAAGTTACTACAGCATCCTGTGGCGCATTAGTTACACTACATCCAAATGGAGTAACCGCAACAGTAGCAGCCAAAATACCAGGCTCTGTAATGGTAACAACCTCACTAATCACACATTTTTTAGCATCTCTCACGTATACTGTATAAGTACCCTGAGTTAATGTTCCAAAAATATTAGACGTCTGGTAGGTAGTACCATCAATACTATATTCGTAAGGAGCAAGTCCGCTACCGGCAGTAATTGTAATGCTTCCGTCGTTTCCTAAGTTACAACTTACATTAAATTTAGTAGTCGAAATAGTAGGCATTACGATAGGATTTACTACTACAGGTTTTGAAACTGATTGACAGTTTTTACTATCTGTAACTCTAAAAGTATAAGTTCCTGGGATATTAGTTGTGTATGGAGATGTCGTTGGTGTAAACGCGGCTCCATTAAATGAAACATCATAGTTCGTATACACAGTAGATCCCTGAGTAGCTGTTAATGTAACAGTTGCCATATTAGGAGCCGCACAAGTTAAATCCTGAAGTACAGCGTCTAACAATAATTTCTGATCTAATTGGTAAACGTACGGAGTAGCTGCGTCACAATTGTTAGCATCTCTTACGTAGAAAGTATAAGTACCCGGCGCGTTAAGCACAAAGTCAGGGCTTGTTTTAAATCCATTACCAATACTGTATGTTAATGGACCAACTCCATGACCTACCAAAGTAACGCTTACAGGAGAACCATCGTAACAAACACCCGTAATTGGGTCAATTGTTGGAAGAGGGTCTGTCGCAATAGTTAATGGTAACTGAGCAATACATCCGCTTGCATCTTTTACATAGGCAATCCAAACTTTAGACGGATCTAAAACTGCACTTGGACTAGCTTTGTAAGCTGCCAGTGCCGGTGCTGTTGGGCTCTCGGCATAAGCGTAAGTATAACCAGGAGTTCCTCCTGAACCTACAACGCTCACTTTTGCACCAAAAGTACAATTCGCATTA
Source organism: Flavobacterium sp. T12S277 (assembly GCF_048514875.1). NCBI lineage: Bacteria > Pseudomonadati > Bacteroidota > Flavobacteriia > Flavobacteriales > Flavobacteriaceae > Flavobacterium > Flavobacterium sp. T12S277. The sequence continues at coordinate 327,598 of NZ_JBLYEG010000002.1, forward strand.
ACATTAGAAACCAATGTTAATAGTAATGGTGTTGCTGGTTGGTTAACATCCACATTTGCTGTTGCAACGCAACCTGTAGCTACGTCAACAACATCTATTTTATAGTTACCTACCGCTAAATTGGTAAGTGTAACTTTAGGATTCGTATGTGTTCCTGCAACCGCAACTCCGTTAATAGAATAGGTATAAGTTGCTGCAAAGTTGCCTACAGTAAACTCAACAGAACCATTAGGTGTTGCTGCTACTTCGTTACAACTTACATCTTTAATTAATTGACCAGAAACTGTAATATTGGTTACCGGTTTTATTGTTAATGATTTCTGGAATGAACATCCATTAGCATCTGTTACTTTGAAAACATAAGTACCTGGTAATAAACCATTGAAAACATTTACAGTACCGTTGTCTACTGCACTTGCAGTTGGCGAAACGATTTCATATTTCGAAATCGCATATCCGCCCGCTACAGTAACTGTAATACTTGTTGCAGGAGCGTTACAAGTAATTGCAGCACCCGCAAAGTTTAAGTCTGTAATTTTTTGGTATGGATTAACTGTTACTGTATTATCAAACAAACATCCGTTAGCATCTTTTACATAATAGTGAATCGTTTGTACTGCACCATTATCTATTACAGTTAGGGTATTAGCATCAAAATAGTTAGCAGAACCATCAAAATTGTATTTGTAAGGTGCTGTTCCTGTACCTGCTGTAACATTTACAGTTACAACAGCTGGCTGTGCAACATTACTTGCATTACAAGCATAGTCAGTAACAGCTGCAGTGGCAGCTAATATAAGTGGCTGACTTACTGTAAATGGTTTAGATGCTGAACATCCTCTGCCTGAAAACACTGTAATTGTATAAGTGTCCGCAGGAAGATTTGAGAATACATTATCTGTTTGTACCATTCCTACCGGAACAGGCAAAATAGAATAAGTATAAACCGGGTTATCGCTTCCGGCAGCTAAGTTTACGGTAATAGTTCCGTTACGTGAGCCATTACAAGTAGCATTCGTTACTACAGCATCAAAATCTACCGGTGTTGGTGCAGAAAGCTCAACCGGAGCTGTTGCAGTACATAGCGTATTTGTATCTGTAATTGTTATAGTGTAAGTTCCGGCAGGAACTCCTGAAATAACATTCCCAACAACAGTTCCAACAGGAGGCGCAATACTATAAGTAAACGGCCCTGCACCACCAATTGGTGTTAATGTTATAACTCCGTCATTGTTTGCACAAGTTGGCAATGTTGTTATCACCGGTGTTACACCCAGTGGTTTATCAATCGTAATTGTTTTAGTATCAATACATCCGTTTGCATCTTTAATACTAATTGTATTTAATCCTGAATTAAGACCTGTTACGTCATATGGTACAGCCGTCGTAAGCGCAACAGCTGCATATACTCCATTGTTTACACTAATAGTATAAGGCGAAATTCCTGCTGTAGTAAGAGAAACTCTAACCACATAAGCTCCTTCAGCCACACATTTATTGACAACTGCTAATGCAATAACCGGACTAGGATCCAGGCTAATTGTTGTATTAACTCTGTCTGTACATCCTTTAGCATCTCTTACAACAATATCCCAGTTTTGTCTTGTAGTATAATCTAAAACCAAAACATTACTAGTTCCGAAAGTTGTTGGTGTAAATCCAGGAGCTCCGGCTGCGTACTCATAAGGTCCTGTACCTCCGGTCGTAGTCAACGTAACTTGTGCACCAACATTACAAGTAGCATTTACAACTTTTGTAATTGTTGTTTTAAGCGGTTGAACCGGTTGTGATACTGTAAAACTAAATGTATTAGAACAAAGTGTTCCTCCTGCCTCAGTAACTCTCAGAACATAATTTCCGGCTTTCAATGTTGAAATAGTACCAGAAACAGGACCTCCTAACGGACCAGTTAATGGACCACCAATTGCTGGTGAAACCGGTAATAAAGTTAAAGCATTTAATACTTCATAATTTACTGTAGTAATTGATGGATCAAAATCACGTACAGTGAACGTCAATATTCCTGTTGAAGTTCCATTACAAGTAACATCTGTTACAGTTGTTCCTGTAACTTTTATACCTGATGGTGGATTAGGCGTTTTAAATTCTAAAATAGAAATACAATTATTAAAATCTTTTACTTGTAAAAAGTAAGTAGTTCCATGTTTTAAACCTATAAAAGTATAAGTTGGACTCGTTTGTGCAGGGCTCTCTGTTAAAGGCTGTCCAAAAATAGAGTATTTGTAATCTGGCGTACCACCTGAAGTAGTTACGGTAACATTTACACCTGTAGCACAATTATTTGAATCTGCCACAGCACTCATCGTTAAATAAGGAGGTGTTTCAATTCTTAATTTACCACTTCTGTATTCACATCCATTTGCATCCACAACAGTAATGTAATAATCTCCAAAAGTTAATCCTGCAAAATTATAAACAGGTGTTGGATTTACTGTAGAGGTTTCCGTATAAGTTGCGATTTGTGTAAATGCATTATCGTACAATCTGTATACATAAGGAGCTGTTCCTCCTGATGTTACATTAATATCAAAACTACCAGGCGTATTTGCATTACATAAAATAGCATTACGTACGATGTTAACAACAATTGGAGCTGGATTAACCAAAGTAATTGTTGCAGGTACCGAAGTACATCCTTTAGCATCTTTTACTACATAAGTATACGTTCCTGAAGCTAATCCTCCAAAAACCTTTGTAGTTACAAAAGTAGTACCTCCATCAATACTGTACGTAAATGGAGAAACTCCGGCTGTAGCTGTCAATGTTACAGAACCATCTGTATAACCGTTACAGGTAGGATCAACTTTTGCAGCAGTTCCTGTTACTGTTTGTGGTGATGTTACTACAACTTTGTTGGTTATTTTTGTACATCCGCTAGCATCTGTTACCTGGAAATAATAATCTCCGGCAGTATTTGTTGTAAATGTATTTCCTGTCAAATCAGGAGATGTTCCAAAAGTCACTCCATCCGTAGAAACTAAATAAGTGTAAGGCGCTAAACCTCCGCCAGCATTAACTGTAATTGTTGCATTAACAGGAGCAGCACAAGTAATGTCTTTCACTAAAACTGCACTGGCTGTTAAAACAGAGTTTACTGTTATTGTTACTGTATCTGTACAGTTGTTAGCATCTTTTACGGTAATCACATAAGTACCCGGTGACGTCACTGTAAAAGTATCCGCCGGAGATGGTGCAACACCACTGCTAATAGAGTACGTTAAAGGAGCAATACCTCCTGTTCCCACAGCTTTGATAATAAATGAAGTTCCTGTAGACGTACATTGGTTTGTAACCGAAGCCGTAACATCCGGAACTGCATCTGTAGTAATTGCTGCGTCTAATTTAATCACACAACCATTTGCATCTTTTACCCAAACGTCCCAATCCGGAATAGCCGGGTCAAGGTTTGCTGAATTACTTGATTTATAATCTGTTGATACAGGTGTTACATTGTTCTGTACAAATGCATAAGAATATGCTGTTGTTCCTCCGGTAGCAGTAACTGTTACTGTTGCTTTTGGAACATGGCAATTAGCATTTACAATTGCAAGTGTTCCACCTAATGGATTTAATGGCTCAGTAATAGTTACTGATTTGTCTGCCTTACAATTTGTCGTATTATCTGTTACTTCAAGCTTATAAGTACCCGCAACTAATCCGTTTAAGGTAATTACATCTCCAACTGTTACAGTTGTATAAGGTAATCCCGCAGGAGTAGAAGTTACTGCTACTGCATAATTTCCTGTAGCGCTAAATCCTGAAATAGAGAATCTTGCAGAACCTGTATTTCCTCCTTTACATAAAACATCGCTTAATTTAGATTCAGCAACTGCAATTGGAGTTAATGGAAGTACAGTATAAGACTGAATAGCAAAACATCCGTTTGCATCTGTTACTTTAAAAGTATAGGTATCTGCAGTTAATCCTGTAAATACTCCAGTTGTAGCACCCGTTACATTTGAAGTAGCAGAAGCCGGTGCTGTAATAACATAAGCTAAAGCTCCTACTCCATTTGTAGTAGTCACTGTTACAGTACTTGTAGTACTTGTAGATGGTGAACATAAAATTGCACTACCTGATATTGAAACAATAACAGGAGGATCCAATTTTTTAATTGTAATTTGTTGAACCGCAGTAGTACATCCTTTAGCATCTTTAACAGAATAGCTAATGATTTGATCTCCTCCGTTATCGTTTACTGTTAATGTATTCGTAGTAGTATAGCCACTTCCGTTAAAACTATACGTATAAGGAGCTGTACCGTTTGTTCCTGTAATAGTAACAGTAGCTGATTGTTTCGTATTTGTAACACTACAAGTAAAATTAGTAGCAGTAGCGCTGGCAGTTAATTTTGTAGGCTCGCCTATTGCAACATTAACATTTCCAATACATCCTTTACTGTCTTTTACGTAGAATGTATAGTTACCCGCAGCCAGATTTTCAAATAATGAAGCTGCAACATAAGTCACATTATCATCACTATATGTATATCCGCCTGAACCACCAGCTCCCGTCAATTGTACCGTTCCAGTATTAGAACCGTTACATGAAGCATCCACTTTTACAGCAGTTACTGTAGGAGCAGTAATAGGAGCTACTGTAGTAAAGGTTGTAACATCACATCCATTTGCATCTTTAATGGCAAATGTATAAGTATCAGCGTTAGCCGGAGTAACACTTATTGTAAACGATGTTCCGGTAACATTCACAACTCCGCCAGGAGTTCCTGTACCCTTCGTTACAGTATAGGTATATGGAGTTTTTCCTCCGCTAATATCTACTTTAATTGTTGCGTTTGGAGTTGCACTACAATCCAATTCTTTAGTAACCTCTGCTAAGGCACCAACTTTAGGATAAACTACTACAGGAACTGCAGCAGCTGTTGTACATCCATTTTTGTCTTTTACCGTCACCGTATAAGATCCTGCGCTTACGGTAAAAGTATTGCTTGTTTGGAAATTAGTTCCATCAATACTATACGTTAAAGGTACCAATCCGGTAGCTGTAGCTGTAATTGTAAAACTTGAAACTGATCCTGTCTGACATTGATTGTCAACAACCACTCCTGTAATTACAGGTTTAGCATCAATATCAATTTTTATAGGGAAATTATCCAAACAACCATTTGCATCTTTAATATAAACTATCCAGTTTATTACTGTTCCGTTAACGGTATTAGCCGTTAAAACATTATTTGAACCATAAACAGTCGGTACCGGGCCACCTTGTCTTTCTATTGCATAGGTATAATTTGGTGTACCACCTGTACCGGTTGCTGTTACTTCAGCAGTAAATTTGTTGCAATTTACTGTAGTTGCCACAGCAGTAACATCAACAGCTGCCGCTGACTGTGTTAAAGTTACGGTATAAGAAGACTGACATTTTGTTAATCTGTCTGTAGCTGTAATGGTATACGCACCTACAGGCTGAGCAGTAGGAACTGCAACAGTAGTTGTAGCCGCACTTACAGCAGTAGCTTGCTGAATGATTGTATTGGCAGCGTTTTTAATCACATAATCATATCCGTTTGCCTTAGCACCATTAACTGTAAATTCAATCGTACCTGTAGCACCAAAACATTGAATATTTGCAAGTATCGATCCACCGGTAATGATGTCTGAAGTTGCTTTGATCGTATGTCCTTTTGTAAATGAACAATTGGTATTCGTATCAGTGGCCTGGAAGATATAATCTCCCGGAGTCAGTGATGTAAAGTTTCCAGTTGTATTTGTTGCAGGATTAAAGCCAGCCGGACCAGAAATGATCTGATAGATAATATTAGCTGTACTTCCTGTTTTTACCGCTGTCAAAGTTACACGTCCACCAGCCGGAACTGTTGAACAATCATATCCACTATCAACAATAGTGATATCAGTAATTGGTTCTAAAGCACCAATTGTAATTGATAATGGACCAAATTGACAATTATTCGCATCTCTCACATATGCCGTAACTGTTCCGGCAGCTGTTGTTGAGTACGTATTTGTTGTTGTAAAGTTTGCAGTTCCGTTGAAGCTGTAAGTATAAGTACCTGTTCCTCCGGAACCTGTAACTGTAACTACCGCCGGTACTGTGCTTGGCGTACCACATTTAATAATAGTAGCTCCAATAGTTCCAGACACAGCAGTTGGCTGCGTTAGTGTAATATTTCCAACAGCAGACGTACATCCTTTACTGTCTCTTACCTGATAAGGGTAACTAATATTTGGACTTAAATTAGAATATAATGAAGTTGTTGACCAACCTAAATTATTAAAGTTGTATTCATATCCGCCTGAACCTCCTGCTCCAACTAACTGTACACTACCATTTGTAAGACCATTACAAGTAATTTGTGTTGGGTTAGCAGTAACTGTTGGGTTTGTAATTGGGCTAATTGTAGCATCAATATAAGCTTTACATCCTTTAGAATCTGTAATTTCAAAAGTATAAAGTCCTGCTGTTGTTGCTGGGTAATTAAAGGTATTACCTGCAACATTTACGCTGGCTCCATAAGTACCTGCATCTTTTTTAACTTTATAAGTATATGCTGCAACTCCATCTGTAATATCAACTTTAATAGTTGCATTTGGAGTTGTACAATCTAATGTTTTTGTAATCGAAGCTGCCGCTTTTAATTGCGGAGCAACTACAATTCCGTTTATGGTAACCGGACAATTATTACTATCGGTAACCGTAATAGTATGTGTTCCCGCTCCAACGTTTGTAAATGTATTACTACTTTGGCCAGGTGCACCATTTAAACTATAAGTTATCGCTCCTGTACCCGTAGCCGTAACAACAAGAGTTGCTCCTTTGGTCGCAGTAACACAATAATCAGTAGTAGCCGCTAAGGTTGCTGTTGGCAGTGTTGGTGCAACAACATTAACCTGTGCAGATGCGCTTGAAGAACATGCATATGCATCACGGGTTACAACTGTATATGTACCGGTAGGAACATTTGTAAATACACCAGAATTCTGGAATGCAGTTATTACTGTAATACCATTTGCCGCTCTTAATTCATACTGATATGCTGGTGTTCCACCTCCGGCAACAGCCGTAATAGTAGCACCATCTGTACAAGTAGCCGTTTTTGTAACACTTGCTGTAATTGTTAATGCAGCAGGAGTACCAATTGGTTGAGTGAATGGGAAACTACAGCTTGCCGCTTTATCATCGTAACGAATTAAAATATTATACGTTTGACTCGTCAAGTTTTTAACGGTAACCGGTGAAGTTTTAGAATTTACCCAGGTTGCACCATTATCTAAAGAGTAATCAAAACCATAAGTTGTATTAAAGTTTTGAGCTGCTAATGTGATCTCTCCATTACTAGCACCATTACAGGTTACGTCTTTATGTCCGTCAATAGAAGCTTTAAAAGCTTTATCTGTTCCAATAACAATTGGGAAATCTTTCTCAGCGCCACAAACCTCCGGAATCTGACGTACCCAAATATCATCAACAGCTAAATCATTACCATCAATGACCTGACTGTAGGATAAGATAACGAAGTCCAGAGAAGTATTATTTCCAGGATTTAAGGTTAATATCTGACCACTTCCAAGATCAGTTGTATTATGCCATTTCTCATCTCTCGGAATAGTCTGTGTATCCTTTGATGCTCCCGGTATAGGAACTCCATTTTTCTGAAGTTGTATGGTTAATCTTGGAGAAGGTTTATTGTTACTTGCACTTAATAAATTAAGCATGTATAGCGATACCTGTATGTCCTGATTTGGAATAACATCATTGATCGTTTTTTTGTATAAAACACCTCCTGGTGGTACCACACCTCCAACATTAACGGCTAAAAATCTACCGTCTTTTATTAGTGGTGTATTGTTAATAACCGCTGTATTATCTTTAGGCAAATTCCAACCGAAATCATTAAGATGTCTTGGTAATAAAGCCTGAGTCACTACGTACTCTCCATCATTAAGTAAAACTGAACCGTTACAATCTGCTACAGCATCTTGTTTTTCCCAACAATAATTAGGGTGAATACCCGGAGTAGTTGTATCCGGTCCTCTACCGAAATCTTCTCTTAACAAGTTACTGTAAGTAGGTACCGTAGTAACTTTGTATTTAACCTTTATAGTGTGAGTTCCTGAAGGAACATTTGTAAAGACATTATTTGTAATTGGCGTGTTAGGTGTTCCGTTAATATAATACTCATAAGTATAGTTATTTGACGGATTTGTAACCGTAACCGTAGTTGATGCCATACCATTACATCCAAAAACAGGATCAGCAACAGTGATCGTTGGATCAACAGGTTTAGGATCTAAAGTAACCTGATAAGGAATTTCGAAAATACAGCCTAAAGCGTCTTTAACCTGTAAAATAAAACTACCCGGCATAACGTCTTTTTCATTCGATGCCTGCCATGTAACACCACCATCAAAACTAAATTGATAAGCAGGTGTTCCTCCCTGAACGTTATTGATACGCAGTTTACCTCCCTGGTTTGAACCACTACCGTCAGGTAATGTACATCCGGCCAAAGCGGCAACTCCGGCAGAAGCTGAAATAGCAGAAGTTGGCCCAGTAATCGTTATCTTTTGTACAGGATCTGTACAATATACGATTGGCGTTCCTATACCATATCTTACAACTACATCATAAGTTCCCGGTTGTAAATTAGAAAAAATAGGATTCGACTGAAAAGTAAGACCACCATTGATGCTATACCCCATTGTGTACCCGTTTGCTCCAGCTGTAAGTTTTACTTCTATCTGAGAACTCGCATCATAACAATTACTATTGGTATGATCAATAGTGTAAGCAGGTTTTGTATTGTCAGGAACGGTAATGGTTCTTGTTATCGTACAGTTGTTTTTATCTACAATTTTAATGGTATAAAGTCCCGGTGCTGTTACCACAAACTCATTACTGGTTTGGAAAACAGTATCGCTATTTATAAAATAATTATACGGTGAATTACCTCCTTCTGTTGTGATTCTAATTTTTCCATCACTACATGCCGTTAGAGGTTCTACTAAAGCAACTGTCGCTTTATACTCATTCCAAACCTTACCTACGTAGATGTACTTGGTATCTTTACAACCATCATCTGTAGTAATCTCTACAACATAATTCTGGTCTGTATTTAAATTATCAAAAGTATATTCAGAATCTGGTACGGGTCCAACACTTGATAATAAAGTTCCATTATTATAAAGTTTATAATAATATTGTGCATTAGCGTCATTTACTGCTACTCTAATTTTACCTTTCTCACCATAACACAATGGTTGTGTTACATCCTGCACTACATTAAAGTTTCTTTGTCTGATTTGGATGTTCGGAACTGTAAAAATACAAGTGTTTCCTGTTACACCAGCCAGTCTGATATAAACAGTATAGAAACCTGCAGTAGTAACATTAAATACATTGCTAGCCTGGTAAGTTGTACCATTAATACTGTACTCATATCCGGCAGGAACACCTCCTACTGTAATGGTACCAGCCTTACCACAAATAATATCTGTATGTTTCTCTGTAGGACTTAATGAATTAGTGAAAACATTAAAGTAAAAACGGTTAAAACAACCACCGGCATAATTTAATGTTAATCGGTATTGCCCGGCAATTTTAGCCAGGTAATTTGGTCCCGTTGCAACTTGTACCCAAGTACAAGAAGTTCCTTCATTAGCACAATTTGCACTACTTGGAGCCGTACAGCTTGTTTCATCCAATTTCTCCCAAACAAGAGTAGAACCATCTGAGATGTGAGTCTCAATTAGTCTGGAATCATTTGCACCACATAAGAAAAGATTAGGTAATTCTTTTCCGTTATTTGGGCAAATTAAAACCTCTCCTTTATAAGGGGCTTTTGCATAAGGTAGTACAGGATTTGTATTTGTAGCACCAAATCTGGTTACAGTAATAGCCTGATAAATTGATCTACAAGGTGCCGCAGCCAAATTGTATACATAATAAGTACCCGGATCCTTAACCGTAAGTGTTTGTCCTGTTCCTATTTGTTTTGTACGCGCTTCGTCACTATACCAGGTATAACTTGTATATCCGTTTGCAGCAACTAAATCAACAGTGTCTTTACATAAAGTAACATTTGCTGTGTATTTACAACCGTCAACACCTACTAAAAAGTTAGTCGCTTTTGGAGTTAATATACATCCTGTATTTGTATTAACACTTGGATCATCTGAAATTTGAAAATCCGGATTTAAAGTTCCTTTATAAGTAGCATATGCTGAGTTATCGATACTATTAGAACATGCTTCACTTAATGAATTACAATCCGGAACAACTTTAACTTTAAAGCTTATCACTTTCTCTGTTAAAGTATTGGCTTTAACAATAGATTCGTCTACTTTAAAAACAATGCTTCTGGTTGCAGGATCATAACTTTGCACCGTTACGCCAGTTGGCAGCGGGTTTAAATCTGCAGGATAATTAAATATAATATTGATTGGCAACTGATCTCTAATGGTTAAAGATTTAGCATCATCATTACCTGAATTTCTAATACCAATTTCATAATTTAATTGTTGCCCCAATACTACATTTTGGCCCCCAATATCCGTTCCTGCCGAATTTTTAACAATTTTCGTCAGTACAATATGAGGTTCGATAATATCTACCGCAAATGCATTAAAATAATAAAAATAAACGTCCTGAGTACTTCCTAACCTAATATTTGCTGAAGTCTCATTATTGTCAATAATAATACCACCGGGTTTCAAAAGAGTTCCTGGATTATTAATATTCAAAATACCCGCATCATACCCGAGCGTATTGGTACTGGCAGGATTTCGGTTTAGGAAATCCTCTGTTTTATCTGTAGCCGGATCAACATATGTTACACTACTATTAAAGAAGTTATTTGAGGCTCTAATAGAGGTATTTGCGGCGTTTGTAGCACTAATTGGAATTCCGTTAATTTGCAGATAATCCCCTGCAATCGGCTGATCACCCTCTAAAGCAGCGAAAGCAAATTTTACACGAACCGGACCTTTAGGAATAGTCTTGAACCCGGAAACAGGAATATCTAAAGTAGTTGCCCCTCCAATTCCGCTAAAACCGTCAAATGACGTAATATATTTCGCCGGCAAAGTTGGGTCTTCATAAACGATAAAAATAGACCAACCTGCTGATAAACCTGTTCCTCCATTAGAACCTTCACTAGACTTAACATTTGCAACGGTATACAAACCTTGAGCATTAGCCTGTCCGGTAACTAAAGAAGTAATATCTGCATAACAGGCATATGCCTTATTATTGTCACTACCAATTGGTGCTGCATTAGCATCATACACGATTTGACCTGTAATATCATTATAACCACCAGTTGGTAATTTAAGCTTTACTTTTTCAATGCCTGTACGGTCATTTTGCTGTAGAATAGCCCCCCAATACAAACCTGCATAAACAATTTTATAACAAGCCGGCTTTGGTACCGTTAAAGTTGCACTACTCGAACTGAAAGTAGTGTTATCATTATCGATATCAATATATTCCATACTGAAATCAGAATTGTATCCAGAATTATGATAAGCATCTTCCGGATCTCTGTTATTGGTATTTCTATTTAGAATATTATTACCAATAAGCAACATGTCTCCTTTTAGCCTCTTGTCAAATCTTGGCGTAAATGGCTTAAGATTCTGAGAAATTACAAAGTAGCTTTGAAAGAAAATCAAAGCAAATAAAATCAATCTTAGGTTAGTAGGTTTTTTCATAGTCTTCATTTTGTTTTTGCTTCTCTTTTTATTTTTTAAGGGGCGTTAAAAAATAAAGCAAAGCATTCTGAAACGTTTATTATAGATGTCCTTCTTGAAAAAAATCAAGAAGGACGGGGCTATATTCTCAATAATTATATTAATTCTCCACTTTCACAATTGCCATTTTCCCGTTGTATGGCTTAGATCCTTTTGCTTCCAGTGCTTTTGTAGCTTCTGACAAACCGTCAAATTTCTCGTAATAGATGTAGTACTTACTAGTAGTTACATTGTAAAAGAAATTAACATCTGTGCGTCCTGCTGCAACTGCTTTCGCCAGGAACTGATCACGCTTTTCGACACTGTTGTGAACGGCAATAATCATGTAATATCCACCATCAGCATTTTTAATGTTTTTGATAATCTGCATGTTTGACTGGTCTTCACCAAAATCAAAATCGCTTGCTGTTAAAGGTGTACTACTTAATTTAGTTGTTTCCTTAATACGTTTAAGAGCGGCAACATCCTGTGCATATCGACCCTGATCATTCTCATAAGCCGCACGCTTAATTCTACGTTTTTTCTCGATTTCAGTCTCGGCTTTAATACGTTCCAAATTAGAAAGTAATGTAGCACTATCCTGTTCCATTTTTAATTGCGCTGCTTTTAACTCATTTATCTTTTCAAGATAAGCTTTGTTCAAAGCATCATTTTTGTTCGGAACTTTTTTAAGCCTATCATTGTATAAATTAGTCAACTTCTCGATTTCATCTTTCTGTGCTTTATTCACTTCAGCAAGTTGAGATTTTAAAGCTTCTAACTGGCTGTTTTCAGCCGCTACACTTTTGAATGGTTTTGGTTCTTTATAAATTCCTTTTTCACTTAAATCATTCTCTTCTCTTAAGTCATTTAAGTCTCTTTGTTTGCTCGCTACTGTTGAGTTAAACTGAGACAATAAATCCTTTTGTATTTTACTCGCACTTTCAATAGACTGAGATAAATTATCGATCGCTTTTGCTGTATCATCTTTTGGAGCTGACGCTGCTTTTGCTAATGCATCTGCAGCAAGTTTAGCCTGAAGTGCTTCGGCATCGGCTTTCGCTTTGGCATCGGCAAGTAATTTTGCTTCTCGTGCCTCTTCTGCAGCTCTTAGTTGTCTTGTTTCTTCTTCCGCTTTTAATCTCTCTGTCGCTTCCGCATCCGCTTTGGCTTTTTGATCAGCCAGTAGCTTCGCTTGTGCAGCTTCCATATCCGCTTTTGCCTTAGCATCGGCAGCTAGTTTTGCTTGTAAAGCTTCTGCATCAGCTTTCGCTTTGGCATCAGCAGCTAGTTTTGCCTGAAGGGCATGAGCATCGGCTTTCGCTTTAGCATCGGCAGCTAATTTTGCTTGTAAAGCTTCTGCATCGGCTTTTGCTTTAGCATCGGCGGCTTGTTTTGCCTGTAAAGCTTCTGCATCAGCTTTTGCTTTGGCATCGGCAGCTAATTTTGCCTGAAGGGCCTGAGCATCTGCTTTTGCTTTAGCGTCGGCAGCTAATTTCGCCTGAAGAGCTTCTGCATCGGCTTTCGCTTTAGCATCGGCGGCTTGTTTTGCCTGTAAGGCTTCTGCGTCAGCTTTAGCTTTAGCATCAGCAGCTAATTTCGCCTGAAGAGCTTCTGCGTCGGCTTTGGCTTTTGCATCAGCAGCTTGTTTTGCCTGTAAGGCTTCTGCATCAGCTTTCGCTTTGGCATCGGCAGCCAATTTGGCCAAACGTGCCTCCTCAGCTTCCTGTAATTGCTTCGCTTCGGCATCGGCTTTGGCTTTAGCTGTTGCTTCAGCATCGGCTTTTACTCTCGCATCAGCAATTAATTTTGCCTGTAAAGCTTCCATGTCGGCTTTCGCTTTTGCATCAGCAGCTAACTTCGCCTGAAGGGCTTCTGCATCCGCTTTTGCCTTAGCATCGGCAGCTAACTTCGCTTGAAGCGCCTGAGCGTCGGCTTTTGCCTTAGCATCGGCAGCTAATTTTGCTTGTAAAGCTTCTGCATCGGCTTTCGCTTTGGCATCAGCAGCTAACTTCGCTTGAAGGGCCTGAGCGTCGGCTTTTGCCTTAGCATCGGCAGCTAGTTTTGCCTGTAAGGCTTCTGCATCGGCTTTCGCTTTGGCATCAGCAGCTAGTTTTGCTTGTAAAGCTTCTGCATCGGCTTTCGCTTTAGCATCGGCAGCTAATTTTGCTTGTAAGGCTTCTGCGTCGGCTTTTGCTTTGGCATCGGCAGCTAGTTTTGCTTGTAAGGCTTCTGCATCGGCTTTTGCTTTGGCATCAGCAGCTAGTTTTGCTTGTAGAGCTTCTGCGTCAGCTTTTGCTTTAGCATCGGCAGCTAGTTTTGCCTGTAAGGCTTCTGCATCGGCTTTCGCTTTGGCATCAGCAGCAATTCTAGCTTGTCTCGCTTCTTCATCGGCTTTAGCTTTGGCATCAACCGCTTGTTTCTCTTTTAAAGCAGCTTCTTCAGCAGCTTTCGCTTTGGCATCAGCAGCTAGTTTCGCTTTATTAGCAGCGTCTATACTTACTTTTGTTTTGGCAGCAGCAGCAGCGGCAGCTTTGGCTTCAGCAGCCAATCTTGCCTGAAGTGCATCTGAATCCGCCTTAGCTTTAGCATCTGCAGCTAAAATCGATTGTAAATCTGCAGCTTCAGCTTTCGCTTTGGCATCGGCTTTACGTTTCGCTTCTGCAGCATCAGCTTTCGCTTTGGCATCAGCAGCCAGTTTTATTTTTAGAGCTTCAGCATCCGCTTTTACTTTATCTGCAGCTAATTTAGCTTTCGCAGCAGCTTCGGCATCGGCTTTGACTTTATCAGCCGCTAATTCTGCTTGTGTTTTTTGTGGTGCCGGTTTATTGGCAGCAGCTGTTTTTGCTTTTGCAGCTTCTGCATCGGCTTTCGCTTTAGCATCGGCAGCTAATTTCAGCTTCATTGCCTCAGCATCGGCTTTGGCCTTATCAGCCGCTAATTGCGCCTGTGTTTTTTGCGGTGTCGGTCTATTGGCAGCAGCAGTTGCTCTTGCAGCGGCGGCAGCATCGGCTTTCGCTTTGGCATCGGCAGCTAATCTAATCCTCAATGCTTCTGCATCGGCTTTGGCTTTATCAGCAGCCAATTGTGCTTGTGTTTTTTGTGGTGCTGGTTTATTTGCAGCAGCAGTTGCTTTTGCAGCAGCGGCAGCATCAGCTTTCGCTTTAGCATCGGCAGCTAGTTTAATTTTCAATGCTTCTGCATCGGCTTTGGCTTTAGTATCTGCCAGCAATCTTGCTTTTGCAGCAGCTTCGGCATCAGCTTTTACTTTCTCTGCAGCAGCCAGTCTCACTTTTAGTGCTTCCGCATCGGCTTTCGCTTTAGCTTCAGCAGCTAATTGTGCTTTTGCGGCTCCATCTACTCTGGTTACCGGAGCAGTTGTTGGTTTAGCCATTACAGGTTTTGATTTTGCAGGTTCTAATAAAGCCCCTTCTTCGTCATCACCATAGTAATAATTTTTATTTTTAAATTTATAGGCTATCGAAAATTCATGAGAACCTCCCATATTGGTGAAATTCCCCATGCCTTTTTCATAATTGTATTCCAATGCAATACTAGGCGAAATATTAAATCCAAGACCCGCAGAAATACCGTATAAAGTATTGTATCCGGCTTGTGCCCAAACTCCTTTTGGAATTGCAATCATAGCAAGTCCAGAGATTACTGTTTTGTCTTTTTTAACTTCGGTTTTTAAAATTCCTGAAAATTTACTTCTGTCAAAAAAACCATAACTGTCAATATAACCGGTATACATTGCATGCAATTCAATCGCTCTTTCCGGATCTTCTTTTACGATACCCGATCCAAAATTGTAAAGAATCAAATTGTTTACAGATACTCCAAAATCAAGAAAAGCGGTTCCGTAATTCACCCCTGGATTAATCGCCAGTAAAGTGTTAGATGGATAATCACCATTTAAAATATTCGGATCATCTGAGATGATTTTTCCTGTGTTTAAACTGCTTTGGTAAACACCAACGTTCATACCAAAGGTTAAGTTACTGTCCTGCTCTAAAACAATGTTATGTGCAAAGTTTCCAATTCCTCCAAAGACAGTCATTATACCATAATTTTGCTGAAAAAGACCAAAAGCAAAAGCTTCATTCTCTCTAAAACGACCGGAATAATTGGCTAAATAAGTGTTTGGAGCATTTTCAAACTGCACCCATTGTCTTTTATTATAAAAACTGGCATAAGCATTTGTTTCACGAACAAAGCTGAAGGCAGGGTTAATTAAGTATCTGTTGAACTTTAAAGAATTTCTGATGGGTAACGAAAACGAAACAACTCCACCCTCAGAAGTAGCCTGAGAATAGAGTGTATTTGAAAAACCGTAAAATAAACTTATGAATAGTAAAATTTTCTTCATATTATCTTATTACAGTTATTGATCCTTTTTTTTCACCTGTGTCGGATTGAATGACATAGTAATATACTGGATTAACATTTTTAAAATCTTTTATAAAAGAGTTGGCTTGCGGATCATAATTACTGCCTAAACCATCAAACATAATTTCGCCGTTAGCACTCAGTATTATTATTTTGGTTTGGGCTGTTTTATAAACGTCAGGAATATTCCAATAAGGATTCTGAAGACTAACTACATTAGGAATCACTGTTGCGGGAGCCGATGGCCCTGTCACTTTAAAGTTAAGCTCCTTAGAAGAAATACAGCCCGTAGCCTGAGAAATTTTAACCGTATAATTTCCCGGAACCGTAACCCCATAAGTATTTGATGTTGCGCCGTTAATTGCGTTTCCATTTAGTAACCATACAAAAGAAGGATTTGTAGCATCTGTTGTAACAGAAACATTTAGCGTTTCACCCTCATTTATCGCAGTAGTTTCTGCAACGTCTATACTAGCCGTAAAACCACTATTTTTCAGATCAATTGATCCTGTTGCTTTACAACCGCCAAAATCAACATCTACTGTATAAACTCCTGATACATTTGCATTAATACTACGGGTAGTTGCACCCGAAATTACTGCACCATCTTTCTTCCATACATAGCTATTTCCGGATGTAGCGGTTAAAACAGTCCCTGTTCCACTCTCACAGAATGGGTTTCCTAAACTCGAACTAATTGTTGCTGATCCCCCTCCTGAACCAGAAGTTGACACCGTAACACGATTTGAACTAAAGTTTGCATCTGAACAGAAACCATAATCAATCTCTGCAAAATATTTACCCGGAGCGTTTACCACCAATTCTTTAGAACTTTGTCCAGGAATTACGACATCGTCTTTGTACCATTTGTACTTTAAATTTGGATAATTAGCCGGTGAAGAAGCCTGATCTGAAGGTGTTGGATTATATACAGAAAGAGAGATACTCCCTCCTGAACAAATCATTGCTGTTGGTTGTTTATCATTAATGTAAAACGAACTCACATAAGTACTGTAATAAACAGCAAAGGTTGTATTTCCGATAGCATTCTTTACCCTCGGACTATAGACTACCGGCGTAGTATTCAAACTTTTAATACGCAGGCTGTACAAATCTGATCCTTTTAGATTCGTAGGAACAGCAAACTTAATGGTTTGTTGTTTTAATACAGCATCGTCTGTAAATGAAATTGTTGTAGTAGCAGTTGGAGTCGTAAAACTTCCAGTTTCATCTGAAAGCTCAACGGCAAAAGTTGTTCCAGCCGGAAAATCTACATAGCTGAAAGTTGCAAAATACTCATTAAACACAACACCATTGACAACAAGACCAGCGCAGATTTTCTCGAACGGAAGCTGCTGTGGTCCTATCACTGGTGTTTGTGCATATGAATTTAATCTAGTAAAAAAGACAATACTAAATAAAAACACTATTTTGATAAAATTTGGGGGCATTCTTTGAATCATATAGTGCGTGTTCTTGCTAAATCTATGTCTTCAAAAAATAGGATATCAATAAATGTTTCAGAAAAATCGTACTTATAGTTCTCGATAATATCTTTTGCAAGAATTGAAAAAGAACCAGTCAAAAATCGATTTTCTTGGTTACACTCTGAATTCTGATCTTTCACAACAGTTGCCATAGAAAGGCTATCCTTGGGGATGGATAGCCCTGCTAATAACTGATTAGAATTATCTAATACGCCGATCCTTACCTGATCAGCATTTTTTATATTTTGGTCCTCACAACCCGCCATTTTACTCTCAGTTGCAATAGAAATTGTAGGTACTTCTATTGTATTTTGAGCATATAGGCTTAGGGAAACAGGGAACACTAAAAATATAATATATATAAAATATTTTTTTCTAGATGGAGCCATTATGTTTTGATCTTTATTTGTCCGGTATTAAGACGAATACATAAATTGTGTCTGGGGACTTTATTAATAAAATTTACGCGAAATAAAAATCTAAATCTCTTTTATCTGTTGCTGCTAGACGCTGTAATTTTTCCTAATTGTAATCTGAAATCCGGTTTCTTAGCATTGAAGATGTCAATGAAAGTCTCTCTGTTGTTACTTTGAGAATACACATTGAAAAATACGCTATTTCCGTACCAGCTTTCTAAGTCCTCATTGTTTGAATTGTACTCTGTAAAGATGTTTCCGTTACAAAGATTAAAGTACATTTCTTCAAATCTGATTTTCTTAAGATTAGCATCATTAATTTCAGTTTTACTGTCTAATAAAACAGCAGGATTAAATCCGGAGATTACACTACGCTTCATTTCAAGAGAAGCATTTTCAGCCACATAAACAGCTTCTTTTACTAAACCAGACTGAATATCAGCTTTAATGTTTTCACTGTCATTAAGCATTGTAATATTAGTTGCAACAACTAAAGTTTGTTTTTTAGTAAAATCCGTTTCACTTTTCTTTTCGAATGATTTTACCTCCATACAACGAGATCCGTCTTTATTACTTGATAAATAAGAAGATCTAACGGCTAATGAATTGTATAAACGACATTGAACTCCCTGTGTAAACTTGTAGTCGTCGTTGATTGATTTATAAGAAACAAACTTAGTAGCGTTTACATCACCTCCAAAAAAGGCAAATGAGTCACCACCAGAGTAGCTTACCATAATGTTTTCAAGTATTGTTTTAGATCCAACACCAGCAACAGTTAAACCGTTGAAAGTATCTACACCTTTTACTTTTTTACCTGCAAATTCGATTCTCACAAATCTTAAAACTCCTGAATTTGAAGCAGCGTTATCACCACCGTAAGTTGTTAAAGTAGGATCAAGATCTAAATTGTAAGAACTAACATTACCAAATTTATTAATCGGAGCATCACCAAGGATTACAATTCCACCCCAGTCTCCAGCTTTTTTCTGGCTGCGGTTTGAAGTAAATACGATTGGGTCAGTTTCTAAACCATCGGCAACAAGCTGAGCACCTTTGGTAACTACCAGTGTTCCTTTTGTTTCAAAATCACCAATAATTAAAGTTCCTGGTTCAATTGTTAAAACAGCATTTTTAGTAACATAAACGTTGCCTTGCAGTACATAAATATTCCTTTTCAGCAATTTAGTATTAACAGAGATGTTTCCTGCTAAAATTTGGTTTGCTTCTCCATACTCTACTTTGTTAGGCTTAAATTCGGTCCAGTTGTTCAACCAATTGTTGTAGCCCATAATTCCTTTCTCTTGCTGAGCACTCATACTGGTAACTGTCAAAAGAACGCAAATCATTTGAGTAATTTTTTTCATGATAAGGGGGTATTAGGGTTAATAATAAATTTGGGTATGCGTAAATGAAAAAACTCATCCCGAATTTCTGATGATCGTCAGAACCTTTCGGGAGAGCTGTTTTTTATCTCTTTTTTTTAAATGTAGACATAAATTGAATCCATCTACGTAAACACTTTCAAAAAAGTTTTAAAAAAAAATATTTTTATTACATTTCGTTCAATTCGTTGAACTCGTGTAAAGATTTCAATGTGCTTTCGTAGAATAAAATCGCAGCGATTAAGTTTCCTTTATCAGAATACGGCATCATTTTTCTTTGAAATTCTACTGTTGTATCTAGAAACGTAGCTGTACCTACAGCCTGATTGTCTAATACTTTTTTGTGTTCGTTATCGTCTGGAATACCTAAGTCTGCCATCGTAACTCCCGGTTTTGTAACCAATGCAATGTAAGGAAGTGTTTTTACTAAAACTTTGATACGCTCAATGTATAATTCCAAAAGTTCCCCTTTTTGCATACCACTCAATTCTTTTTGATCATGGTACTTACGAATAAGAGCTGTTGTACTGATTATACTTCTCGGAGCATTTTTTGCCTGCGCCGAAACGGCACCAGTTGTCAATAAAAAAAGTGCACTAAATAAAATAATTTTCCCTTTCATAGATTCTTATTATAATTGGTTCTTGATGAAAACAAAAATATAGAATTTAACTTAAACTGCAACTTTATTGATTTCTTTTTTCAAAAAAAAAGCTTAAAAAAAGCTTAAAAACCAGCGTTATGTCGAGGAAATGTGCGTTTTAACGGTGTTTTTGTTAAAATTGACTCAACTGCAACAGGTAGGATATTAGCTATTAAAACCTATTTTACACCCATATTAATAATCAAAAAAAGCTACCGTTAATCGTTTCTCGCGAAAAACTATTAACAAAAAAGTCTTAATATCTCCACATATTCACCTGTTTATTAACAAAAGTTGGTTGACAAACCTCAAAAAATCGAGCCAAAATCTTCACGAACGACAGAAATGGAACTGGATGCATAAACTTTTGAGCTAAAATTTTTGACTGTATCATTTTCTCCTATCTTTGCTTCATGCAATTTTCTCAAATTTTAGGTCAAGACTACATCAAAAGTCACTTGATAAAAAGTGCAGCTTCCGGACGAATTCCGCACGCGCAATTATTCATTGGGCCGGAAGGAAGCGGCACATTATCAACGGCAATTGCTTATGCGCAATATATTTTGTGCAACAATACGGGAGACGAAAACTCGAATGGAAATGATTCGTGCAATTTGAAATTTCAAAACATCTCACATCCCGATCTGCATTTTATTTATCCAACAGTAACCACCGAAGACGTAAAAACAAAACCCAAAAGTTTAGATTTTATTCAGGACTGGCGCACTTTTATTCAGGAAACACCTTACGGGGGATTATTTGACTGGTATAAAATGCTGGGGGTTCAAAACAAACAAGGAGAAATTCGTGTTGAAGATGCGCAGGAAGTTTTAAAATCACTTTCGTTAAAATCATACGAAGGCGGTTACAAAATTATGATTATCTGGATGGCCGATAAAATGAATATCGCCGCCTCCAACAAACTTCTGAAATTATTGGAAGAACCTTCCGATAAAACCATTTTCATCCTAATTTCAGAAAACGAAGAAGATATTATTCAAACCATACGTTCTCGTTGTCAGGTCATTCACTTTAACGGACTTCCCGAAAAAGTAATTGCCGAAGCCTTAATGTCCAAAGAAAATATCGACGAGAAATTAGCCTTTAAAATTGCGCATCAGGCACAGGGAAATTTCAGTAAAGCCTTACATCTCATAAAAGAAGACGATTCGGAATATCCTTTCGAACAATGGTTTGTCAATTGGGTTCGTGCGGCCTTTAGAGCAAAAGGAAATGCAGCTGCCATTCAGGATTTAATAACCTGGAGTGAAGAAATTGCAGCCCTTGGACGTGAAAGTCAGAAAAAATTCATCCAGTTTTGTATCGAAATGTTTCGTCAGGCACTATTGCTCAACTATCAGGCTCCTACTCTTGTTTACATTGAGCCGAAAGTGGACAAATTTAAACTCGAAAATTTTGCGCCTTTTGTCAACGGAAATAACATTCACGAAATTTTCAAAGAACTTTCAGATGCTATGTATCACATTGAAAGAAACGGAAATGCAAAAATAATTCTAACCGATTTATCCATAAAACTGACTCGTTTAATTCACAAAAAATAGTTTTCAAATGAATAATGTTGCCTCCATTTTACTATTAGTATTTTTAGCCTTAACGTTCTTACAATCAGGATACGAAAAAATATTTTACTGGAAAGACAATGTCGAGTGGCTTAAAGGCCATTTTGCGAAAACAAGACTAAAAAATCAGGTACCACTCGCCCTGCTCCATCTTTTAATTTTAGAATTAATTTCAGGAGTTTTGTGCGTTGTAGGCGCCATACAATTACTCACCAACAGCGGTCGCGAATTTGGTTTTTACGGAGCCATATTCTCATGCATCACTTTGTTAATGATGCTTTTCGGTCAACGATTAGCCAAAGATTACGACGGTGCAAGAACCATTGTTATTTATTTTATTCCAGCCGTAATGGCCGTTTACTGGTTGAATTAATCAGCCCAATTTTTAAAAAAGCAAGCCATTGATTTAAAGAATTTTATAAACTGTTTTTAATTTCTGAAATCTTGTTAATCTATGGCAAAAAAATTATCAAAAAAAATGAATCCAAAACACCCATCAGAGTCCCTGACCATCTTAACCGATTTAGTTTTACCAAGTGAAACAAATCCTTTAAACAACCTTTTTGGTGGCGAATTATTAGCCCGAATGGATCGCGCAGCAAGTATTGCGGCCCGCAGACATTCCCGTCGAATTGTAGTGACAGCCTCTGTCAATCACGTTGCTTTCAACAGAGCGATTTCGTTAGGAAGCGTTGTAACTGTCGAAGCCAAAGTTTCAAGATCCTTCAAAAGTTCAATGGAAGTTTTTATCGATGTCTGGGTAGAAGATCGTGAATCCGGAAGCAGAACAAAAGCGAATGAAGCCATTTATACATTTGTTGCCGTTGACGATACCGGAAGACCGGTCGAAGTTCCGCCAATTGTACCTGAAAGTGAACTGGAAATACAGCGTTATGATGCTGCTTTGCGTCGTAAACAGCTGAGTTTAGTGCTCGCCGGTAAAATGCAACCTTCTGATGCTACCGAACTAAAGGCTTTATTTTTATAGTGAAATTTGTGACAATTTGGAACAATTTGACATCATGCTACTTCAAAAAAAAGAAGTATTTTTACAAAATTACAAGCCTGATACAAATCTAAATCAGTACGTTATTAATTTCTGGTTTGTTTTTGAGAATGAATTATAAAAATTTACATGAAAGAAAAAGAAAAAAAAGAGATGAGTTCAGAGAAAGATGCCAAATTAAAAGCGCTACAACTTACGCTTGACAAACTAGATAAAACTTACGGAAAAGGAACCGTAATGAAAATGGGCGATAAAGCCATTGTAGAAGTTGAAACGATTTCTTCAGGTTCTCTTGGTGTCGATTTAGCGCTTGGAGTAAATGGTTACCCTAGAGGAAGAATAATTGAAATTTACGGTCCGGAATCATCTGGAAAGACCACTCTAACGTTACATGCTATTGCTGAAGCTCAAAAAGCTGGCGGAATAGCTGCTTTTATCGATGCAGAGCACGCTTTTGATAGAAATTATGCAGAAAAATTAGGCGTAGATATCGAAAATCTGATCATTTCACAACCGGATAACGGAGAACAAGCTTTAGAAATTGCCGAAAACCTGATTCGCTCAGGAGCAATTGATATTGTTGTAATTGACTCGGTTGCTGCATTAACACCAAAAAGTGAAATCGAAGGTGAAATGGGAGATTCTAAAATGGGTCTTCACGCACGATTGATGTCACAGGCGTTAAGAAAATTAACCGGTACCATCAGTAAAACAAACTGTACTGTTTTCTTCATCAACCAGTTGAGAGAAAAAATTGGTGTTATGTTTGGAAACCCTGAAACCACAACGGGAGGTAACGCATTAAAATTCTACGCTTCTGTACGTTTAGACATCCGTCGTTCTTCTCAAATTAAAGACGGTGAGAATGTTATCGGAAACAGAACCAAAGTTAAAATCGTAAAAAACAAAGTAGCTCCGCCTTTTAAAACTGCCGAATTCGACATCATGTACGGAGAAGGAGTTTCGAAAACTGGTGAAATTCTTGATTTGGCGGTTGAATTTGAAATTGTTAAAAAAGCAGGATCATGGTTTAGCTATGGAGACACTAAATTAGGACAGGGTCGTGATGCCGTAAAAGCCCTAATTAAAGACAATCCGGAATTAGCGGACGAATTAGAACTTAAAATTAAAGCACATATCAAAGAATTAGCAGGCGCTTAAACTTTACAAAAGCACTTACAATCAATACTTTATATACAACCCGTTAGTTTTTAAAAAAACTGACGGGTTTTTTATTTAAAAAATTATCCTTTACCGACGCAACCTTTCTAAAATCAAGCCATCTTAGTAACAGACATAGATTTGATTAATGCTTAGCCATAGGCATTACTTCAAAGGTTTTTCTACAAATTTGGTTGGTTTGTTCAATAAAAATCCGTTAGTTTTTTGGTTCTAACGGGTTTTTATTCTTTTTTTTAAATTTTTACAACTTCCAACGCAACCTTTTTCATTTTTTCCCCTCTATACTAGTATGACGTTCAATGGAGTATTCGTCAGACTCTTTAGTATCAACCATAAATATTTTTAACCATGAAAGAGAGAATAGAAGTGTTGTACAACAAAAACCGTAGAAAAACCAAACTCAAGTTTAAGAAAGTATTGCGTTTTATTTCAGAGAAAATAATTCATAGATAATCGTTTTTGAATACAAAATGGGTAAATTTTAATTCAAAAGAAAACCCGACAACTTCTGAAGCTGTCGGGTTTTTATCCTTAAAATACTTTATAATCTTTATAATTCATTCTTTTTAAACATCAGCAAACCTTTATAAATCAGCTGTCTTACCTGATCGCGAAGTTCTTTTCTATGATCCGATGTTAATCCTTTTGTAGCCACAAAGGGCAATACTTTTACACGCATTTTACCAGGGCTTCCGCTTAAAAAAGTATACGAAAATCTTTCTTTGTTATCGGCAAAAACGATTGGAACAATCGGAATCTGGTGGTCTATCGCCAAACGAAAAGCACCGTCTTTGAACTCATCGAGTAAAATAGATTCGTCATCAGGAACTCCGCCTTCAGGAAAAATACAAATACTAAGTCCCTGGTTAAGTCTGTTTTGTGCCCTTTTGAAAACTTCATTTTTACTTTTTGAAGAATTTCGATCCACCAAAATACAAGTTCTTTTATAGAAAAATCCAAACAGAGGGATTTTTGAAAGTTCTTTTTTCCCAACAAAAACAAACGGATTTCGAACGACAGCCAGCATCAGCATAATATCGGTCATTGAAGTATGATTGGCGACAATCATATAACTTTTATTTTTAACCAGCTTCTCTTCGCGCTCGACTTTATAATAAAAACCCATCCCAAAAAGGATAAATTTAGCCCAAATGCGGGCCATTTTAAAGAAATAGGGGTAACCCCTTTCCGATGCAATAGAAATTAGCAAAAACGGCAACATAATCAATATCGGAATGGCCATCAAAATGTAAAACCATACGCGCCATAAAACCCAAAAAACAACTTTTAATCCTTTCATGGTTTCAAATGTAAGAAAACCGAAATGAATTTAGATTTTTCGGTCATTAGATTTTTAAAATGTTAGGTTTTTCTCTGAAATAAAACTTAAAATCAATGAGATGTTGGATAAACTTTAGCGAGTTTGCGAAAAACTTTACGAACTTTGCGGTTAGAAAAAATAAACCTGCAATCTTTGCGATTGGAAGATTAAGAAAAAAACTAGAATGGCAAAAATACTTACTGGTGTTCAGAGTACTGGAACGCCACACTTAGGCAATTTGTTGGGAGCAATTATTCCGGCAATCGAATTATCAAATGATCCGGCAAACGAATCTTTTTTGTTTATTGCTGATTTACACTCCATTACACAAATTAAAGAGGGCAAAACGCTAAGAGAAAATACATACAGCACTGCAGCGGCTTGGCTTGCCTGTGGTTTAAATCCTGATAAAGTAACCTTCTACAGACAATCTGATGTGGTTCAAACTACAGAATTAACCTGGTACCTAAGTTGCTTTTTTCCATTTCAACGTTTGACTTTGGCACATTCGTTCAAAGACAAAGCAGATCGTTTAGACGACGTTAATGCCGGACTTTTTACTTATCCGATGTTAATGGCTGCCGATATTTTATTGTATGATGCTGAATTTGTTCCAGTAGGAAAAGATCAATTGCAGCATTTAGAAATCACCCGTGATGTAGCTTCGCGTTTCAACCATCAAATGGGTGAAACGTTTGTAATTCCTGAGGCTAAAATTCAGGAAGACGGCAAATTGATACCGGGAACAAATGGTGGAAAAATGAGCAAATCAGCCAATAATCTCATCAATATTTTCCTTGACGATAAAACAATTCGCAAGCAGGTCATGAGTATTGAAACGGACAGTACACCACTCGAAGAGCCTAAAAACCCGGATACCTGCAATGCATTTGCGATCTATTCCTTACTGGCAACAGAAACGCAAATCGCCGAAATGAGAGCCAATTATTTAGGTGGAAACTATGGTTATGGTCATGCCAAACAAGCTTTGTTTGAACTGATTATAGAAAAATTCAAAACCGAAAGAGAAAAATACACTTACTACATGAACAACCTTGAAGAAGTAGATGCTTTACTCAAAAAAGGGGCATCAAAAGCTTCCGTAATTGCTGATGGTGTATTGGCAAAAGTAAGACAGGTCCTTGGATTTGGTCAATAATATAAATTTTGAGCCCGACCTGTTTTTAAAACCTGTCGGGCTTTTAATTTAAACTAAATTGCCTCAAACAATTTTCCGGGAAGAGGTCTAATCACGCCTTTCAACTCCATATTCAACAACAGACCCGAAATTTTATAAATCGGAAAATCACATTGCAGCGCAATACTGTCCAACAGTTCCCTCCCATTTTTTAGAAGAAAATCATACACCTTCTGCTCCTCAGGTTCTAAATTTATAAAAAGCTGTTTTTGAACCGGTTTGGGTTTTGTTTCAATATTCCAGTTCAGCATATAAATCAAATCGGCGGCACTTGTCAGCACATTGGCACGTTGCGTTTTAATCAAATTATTGCAACCCTGACTGTATTTATCCGTAGCACGTCCGGGAACCGCAAAAACATCACGGTTATAATCATTGGCTAGGTTTGCCGTAATCAGCGACCCGCCTTTTTCAGCAGATTCGATCACAATGGTAGCTTCAGCCATTCCCGCCACAATACGGTTTCTGCGTACAAAATTTTCTTTATCGGGATTTGATGTACTCCAGAATTCGGTCATAAAACCACCATTTTCTTCTATTTGAGCACTATACTTTCTGTGCGATTTTGGATAAATCTGATTCAATCCATGTGCCAGAACACCAATAGTTTGCAAGTTAAAATCCATTGCCCGCTGATGGGCCACAATATCAACACCATAGGCAAAACCACTAACGATTACCGGATCCAGAGGGGCCAATTCTTCCACCAAATTTCGGCAAAACTCCGTTCCGTACGAAGTAATCTGGCGTGTTCCCACTATACTTATTATTTTTTTGTTTTTTAAATTTATGTTTCCACGTGAAAAAATCAGAACAGGAGAATCGATACAATGTTTCAAGCGCTCCGGATAACTATCCTCCTTAAAAAAAGATACTTTCACCTCATTCGATTTCAGGAATTCCATTTCCGAATTGGCCTTTTCAAAAACAGATTTATCTTTAAAGTTTTTCAAAAGAACAGAACCAACACCATCAATAACAGCCATTTGTCCCGATTTACTTTTAAAAACTGCCTCCGCACTACCATAATGATTGAGCAGCTTTTTTGCCATTATGTCTCCAACACCTTCCACTTTTAACAGGGCTAATACATAAAATAAATCTTGATCTGACATGAATTGAATAAGGTTTAAAGGCGGAGACAAAAATCTTTTAAAAACAAATCTCAAAATAAAATCGAGAAAGTCAAATATACAAATTAGAAGTAAATTCTCTCAAAAATAAGGTTTTAGATTTTATACAACGTAAAAAAAACAAAGCTATTCCTGTTGGAATAACTTTGTTTACAATACTATTTAATAAAACTTGTACACTTGTACGTGTCTCTAACTGCTAAGGGAGTTCTGTAGGTATTCCCAGGTCGTGCAATATTTTTCTTGCTGAATTGAGTTCGTCCAAAACTTTATTATCGATATCAAAATATTCAGCATCAACCTCTGCAAAAGTTTTATTCTTACGATATCCGCCAGTTTTCCATGAAAGAGTAGAATAATTTACACCCCATTCAGGTCCCCTCTTCCAATCCCCATTCTGAGTTCTAACAAGCGAACCTGCTATAAAATAAAATCCTGGCTGACAAGTAATTGTTTTCCAACTTGAACCTCCTGCCTTATTCCAGTCAATACCTCTGTAATGGCATTTTACAGATTTATACTCCGCCGTTCTTTGGGCTACAAATTCACTAAAAATCTTTTTTATTACCATTCTTACTTTTTCCCTGCGTTCTTCAAGTGTACCTTCTTGATTTCTTGGGTCTAAATAATAATCTTTAGCAATAATTATCTCACTTGTAATTTTCCCTCTCCTAACATCGGTAAAAGGAGGAAGTGATCCGGTACAACTTACTGGAGCGTCTACTACAACATTGAAGGTGTCCTGAAGATCTGGTATCAATTCTTCAATACCTTTTGCTTGTAAAAACATTTCGTTTTGTCTACTTTCTGCAATTGCTATTCTTTCTTCTTCACTAATCTCACTAACATAATCCGTTTGTATAGCTACTTTCGTTAAATCATCAGAGTTTTGTACACTAAATTCTTTGTCTTTCTTTTCAACATCCTTGAATTTAGATTCAAAATTAAGTTTAATTACTTCTGATTCCGTTTGGTTTCTTACACTTTGACCAAATGAGAATTCTGTCTTAATCGTTAAAAAAAAGATCATTAATACAACTAGATAAGTACTTTTTGTTTTCATAATTTCTATATTTTTGGTTTACCTACTCTTTTGCGTTAAAACCCGGATTTTCGGTTTACTCCCTATTATATTTTTTAATTAACCTTACCAGATTTTTGAACTGACAAGGTTAATTATCAGATTACTGAACACCATCAATTATTTGCCGGACAAATTCTATCACCCAAACTAATAATCGCATCTATTGCTCGATCCGCATTATCTCCTGTAAAAGTTTTTGCAATTGTCAGAAGTATTTTTGCAGTAGGCCACCATCCACACCATTTATCTTTAAACTTTCTCTCATCAGGATTTGCAAAATCTCCTGTTGTACCATTCGGAAATATTCCCGAAAAAGTAGGATCTGATTCAATTTGTTGCGCAATATCTCTCGCATTTCCAATGCTTAGAGAATTCGCTCTTAATGTTTCTAAGTCACTTTGTGTTAATCCCATAATTTCTATCTTTTTAAATTGCCTACTCTAATTTCCATTTTCGGCTAACTGGTTGGTTGTTAGATCAAAATTCCAAATTACAGCGCACAAAAAAATCCCTACAAATGGGGATTTTTGGGTAAAAAACTATTTCGGACTAATTTACAATCGCTTAAGTCATTAGAAAAGAAGTCTTAAAAATCATACTTTCGTTCTACTGCAAAACGTATCAGGTCGGTTTTGCCATAAAGGTTCATCTTTTTGAGGATGTTTTTGCGGTGGGTATCTACAGTGCTTTTACTTATAAAAAGTACGTCAGCAATTTCGTTAGATGTTTTTCCTTCACCGATAAGCCTAAGAATTTCTTTTTCTCTAGTACTTAAAAGGATGTTTTCTTTGGTTAATTCATCTTTCACAACAATAGAGTCGTCAAAAAAAGTTTCGTTGCTAATAACGGCTCTAATCGCTTCAATTAATTTCTTAAGTGGAGAATTTTTCATAATATATCCTGAAGCTCCGGCTTCTTTCATTTGTTGAATAGCCTCATGCTGATCAAACATGCTAAAAGCGATGACCTTAATTTCCGGAAATTCCTTCTTAATAATTTTAGTGGCACAAATTCCATCGCATTTTGGCATTCGGATATCTGTAATAACAATCTGTGGTCTCTTTTTACGAACCATTTGTATGAGCTCCTCCCCATCGTTAGCCTCACCAATCACGGCAATATCATCTTCAAATTCTAAAGAAAGTCTAATGCCGTCTATAAGCGACTGATGGTCTTCGGAAATAATGATCGTTATCATAAGGGCAAGTCTATAATGATGGTGGTTCCTTTAGTCAGAATTGAATCTATGCTAAATGTTCCGCCCATCTGTTCTACTTTTTTCTCCATATTTTTAAGTCCAATACCGGATTTGCTAACAATAGTTTTGGGGTTAAACCCTTTGCCGTTATCTTCGATAATAATATTAATTTCGGTTGGTGTTCCCTGAGTTAAATAGATATTTACTTCGGTTGCTTCTGAATGCTTTATAATGTTTGTGCACAATTCCTGAATCATTCGGAATAAAGCAACTTCTATGGTATTTTCTAATCTCTCTGTAAGTTCAAACGGAATAACATTTATGGTTAAATGTTCTAAAACACTCATCTTTTCCGCCATTTTCTTCACCGCAACCAACAAACCTTCACTACCAACAACGCCCAAATTTTTAAGATGTGCGATATTTCGAACCTTCTGATAAGCTTCTTCTAACAGTGCGTCGGTTTTATCATAAAGCTTATTTTCCTGCTGGTTTACAACTTCATTCTGACGCTTTAGATTCTGGAAATTTAATTTTAATGTAGCCAGCATACTGCCCAAATTATCATGCAGTTCGTTTGCAATATTCTGACGTTCCTTTTCCTGACTCTCAAGCATTAAATCGATACCGTTAAGTTCCTGGTCTTTGAGTATTTTTTCCGTTTTTTGTATCTCTATAAGCTTTTCCTGTTCCGCAATTTTTTTCTTTTTCACAATATTCTTATATCCTAAAACACCAATTATCAAAACAATAATTAAAACACTTATCATCAAATATAAAATAACCCTGTTCTTTTTAATGTTTGTTTTTAATTCAAGATTTTCAAGTTCTTTTTCCTTGGTTTTATATTTAGTATCAAAATTATTAATGGCAATATTTTGCTGTTCTGTATTTAAAGAATCATGGTATTTATTTGAAATTTCTAAGTGATACAATGCCTTATCCAGATTTTTAGCATCTTTGTAATTTAAATAAAGGAAATTATTAATATTTTCCTTGTTAACTTTATTGTACTCGATTAACTTTATTTTATCCGCTTCATGCAATAAACCAATCGCTTTTTCGTACTGATGAAGCTGTGAATAGTTAGAGGCCTGATTCATTAAATTATAACAGATATAATTCGGATTTGGTGTTTTCTCCTGATGCAAAAGTAAATTATCCTTTCGGAGGTAATATAAACTAGAATCAGGTTGGTACAAAACATCACTAAAAAGCACTGCGAGATTATTGTATATCTTGCTTTCAAGCTTTTTATCGTTCACTTTTTTGTTTAGCACTATAGCTTTTCTAAAATAATACAAACTTTCACTGGCTTCTTTATTGTTTATTTTTAAAGAAGCCATCTGAACATAACCCTTAAGAATTTTAGAATCATTCTTTGATGCAATAGCATAATTCATATATTCTTTCAGATAGAATTGGTGCTTCTGTGTATTATCTTTATAACTAACCAGTAAAGTAGCAATGTTAAGATTGATTTCCATTGCTTTATCTAAAAAATTGACTTTTAAATATCGCTTTTTAGCTGTTAAATAGTTTTCAATTGCTTTTACATCGTTATTTTCTTTACTATAACTTTTTGCCTTCAGAAAATAATAATACCCCAAGTCTTCCGGTAAAAAAGCAGTAGTATCCATCAAAGAAAGCCCCTTTAATGCTTCTTTAAACTGGCCTTTTTCGATCGAATTCGCAATGGATTTTAAACCTTTATTTTGCCCAACGCAAATGCTCACCATACAAAGTAAAGTGAGCAAAAAACGGAATCTGGTATGTAAAGATTTGTTATACAATATCACGGATGGTTCCTTTACCTGTTTTATCTGGTGTAACTATTGGATTATATACCTCCTCAAATATTTTCTCAGGCGTATTTTTAAGTATATCGTTTTCATGATGAAAAGCAACATATATACACTTAGTAAAATCAATTGAGCGAAATTTTGGGTCACTTAAATCAATAACAAATGACTCAAAATTATTTACCCCTTCTAAAGGACTACCAATGAAATCTTTAAAATGAACTACAATTTTATTTCCCTCTTGATCAGAAATATTATAAATATCGTATATGCCATATTTGTTATTTCGCGCGGGCTCTGGTAACAATACTCCTATAACTGCTTTTTTACTCTCTAAATAAGCACCTTTTAAATCATAATGTTTCATACTTTCCATAATTTTAGTTTTTAAGTTAATAATAATCAAATCTATGAATATATGAAAGAAAATTAATACCTACAAATGGGTATTTATTGTTGGATCAATCCCTTATCTTTGAACATAATATCTTTTAAAAACAACTTAAAAAATAAATTTACAGCAATTTTACATCACATTAAAAATATACTAAACTTAAATAAACCTCTGAAAAACAATTATCTACAAAATTAACTGAATTGTTAATAAAAATTGTGAATAAAATTTTGATAACTATATTCGTTGCATAACTTTGTTACTATGAAAATCGAAAATTACATAGCACAGTTACTGTATCGTTATCAGTGTGTAACGGTTCCAGGGTTTGGAGCATTTTTAACAGAAATTCAATCCGCGCAGCTGAATGAAAGCACAAATTCATTCTTTCCGCCGACAAAAATGATCTCTTTCAACAGTCATTTAAAAAACAATGACGGATTGTTGGCCAATCATATCGCACAAGCTGAAAAAACTTCTTATGGTTTTGCCGTAAGCGCAATTGCTTTTGAAGTAGTCAGCTGGAAAAAAACTTTGGAAGAAAATGGTGTTGTAACACTTAAAAACATAGGCGAAATTCGTTTAAATGCTGATCAAAAAATGGTATTCACACCAAATGATCAGACCAATTTCCTAACGAGCTCTTTCGGACTAAGTCCATTTGTTTCTCCACTAGTGAAAAAAGAAAATTTCGAGCGCAAAATTGAAGAAATTTCAGAAAGAGAAACTATCTCTTTATACGAAAATGAAGAAGGAAGAACCGCTAATCCATTCTTAAAATATGCTGCAATACTCGTATTAGGTCTTGGAATTACTGGTAGTATCGGATATCCACTATACCAAAATCAAATCGCTGCTAAAACACTAGTAGTGGAAAGCGCTGTTCAGAAAAAAGTGGAAAACAAAATACAGGAAGCAACTTTCTTTATTCAAAACCCACTACCTGCTGTGACACTTTCTGTAGATTCTGCAAAAGTAGAAACGGCTGCCGAAAAAGTAATGCCCTATCATATCATGGCCGGTGCCTACAGAAGTGAAAAAAATGCAAGAAAAGCTTATAACCAATTAATTAAAGACGGTTACGAAGCCCGAATGTTAGGCGAAAACAAACACGGTTTATTCCCTGTTTTATATGGTAGTTATGCTACTATGGCTGAAGCTGAAAAAGCACAAAAAGAAATACAAAAAGGAGAAAATCCGGATGCCTGGATTCTCGTACAACCGCTATAAAACTAAAAAAAAGCCTACTCAGTTGAATAGGCTTTTTTTTTACTTCGCTATTATTTTTGCATCCTGTGAAAGAATTACTTTTTTACCCTGATAAACCCTCAGTCTCGCCGGAGGCGAATTTTTTTCTCCCAAAACGATAATCGCACACTCATAAACATTACCGTCTTTCCTAAACTCATACTGGTGATTTCCACCAATACCTTCTACCACTAAAACACCACCATTAATCACTAAATCAGGCTTCTCAGTCATTTTCTTTTCAACAGACCACGATGCATATCGATAATTGTTATTTCCTAAATGATCAATTCTAATTTTGAATTTAGACGTTTCCAGAATACAAATTGGTGTTTGAAAAAAAGCAATACTCGGATCCAGATTTTTCTTTTGTGCTGCGATTAGAGATTTCTTCAGATCCAACTCAAATTTCGATTGATAATTTACTGCAATCAGTCTCCCTTCAGTATCGAGCCAAATTTTACCCTGATTAAACATTAATCCCCTCAAACCCATATCAGACCAGCTTTTTACAGCATCCGATTTCACGATTTCATTTTTTAAAGCGGTGTCAAATACTTCTCCGTAACGCTTCACAAAATCGGCTTTGTCATTGATATCACTGATAGGATATTCCCGTTTTAGCGGATAAACGACCCAATCGCCAAGGGCTTCTTTGTTGTCGTTTTTTATATTTTCAATGAACTTTTTAACAAGTTTCTGATAGTCGCTTTTAGAATCCTGGGCAACCATACAACTGCCGCAAAAAAACAATACTGTTAAAAATAAACTGCTGCTTCTCATCTTAAAAAACTTTTAATCGGTTAATAATCTGATTTTTACAAACAACTATAAAAGTACTTAATTAAAAATTGCTGTGAAAGCTTTCAATCTGAACCGCCTAAGTTCAATTATCTTCTTCTCTCTCCTTGTTTAACGTGGAACATTATTATTCTATTGTGTTGTATTACATCTCGATATAATCTCTATTTTACATAATGTTTTTTACAAACAATCCTCACAACTCACATCACGTCAGCACAAATCAGTTAATACTTGCTTTAAACATCTTCAACTCATCCCAGGTAAATTCATCGCCATGTTTTTCTTTCAGCGGACTCAAAGATTCCTCCTGATAAAATTCAAAAGCCTCTCTTAGTGCTAAAATTTTATCGTACGGCAAAACATCTGAAATCTCTACTTTCTTCGCCTGAATCAACTTAACCAAATGCATTTCAACAGTTTGAACAGTTAACTTGCGGATTCTTGCAATATCCTGTATTGAATTTTTCTCCAGCCATAAATCATGCGTTTCTTCAACCGTTGTTTTTTTGGCAGTCTTTGGCTCACTTTTATCCAGCTTTCTTGGTGTATAGCGCACCACAGGCTGATCTGCTTTAAAAATATCGGTGTTCGCCATATTAAACTCCTCCCGTATCTTATCAATCTTGTCTAATTTGTAGTTTTTAATCGCTGT
This sequence comes from Flavobacterium sp. T12S277, assembly GCF_048514875.1. NCBI lineage: Bacteria > Pseudomonadati > Bacteroidota > Flavobacteriia > Flavobacteriales > Flavobacteriaceae > Flavobacterium > Flavobacterium sp. T12S277. The sequence continues at coordinate 362,249 of NZ_JBLYEG010000002.1, forward strand.
AGACGACAATTTTTCTTTACAGATGGTTTCACCTGCCACCACAATTTCTATTAGCAATTTGGCCTTCATTAAGCGCAAAACCGCTTTTGTTTGCAAATCATCCAAAAAAGACAGCTCTTCATAAAATTCTTTTACTTTTTTGAATTTTTGAATTTCGGCCATTTTCTGCAAAAGATCCGTTACCAACTTATCCATCGGTTTAAAAAAGTACGCATAAGCTGCCTCTACCCGCTCCTGAACAAAAATCAAATCAACCGTTTCTCTATTGAAAATTTTATTGAGCTGATGCACAAATTTTTGCGCCGGATCTGTCAGCCCATCAATAGTTTCTAAACGTTTGTGCGCCCAAACCGAATGCTTGGATTTTTCTGATCCTGCAGCATTTTCATTGTAACTAAATCGATGATTGCGCCATTCCTGAGCCAGATCGCTCCAGTTAAAACTGTTAATCAAATAGTTATGAATAAAATTCTTGGTTTCAAAATGCAATGAATTTTTCAAAACCTCTTCACTTGCTTTGTTCAACGCATAATCCATTACATCCTGATCGTTAGAAATACCGTTCATCTGTATCGGAGAAAGCAAAATAAGCCCGTTTAAGGACGTTAAACGCGATAAAGCAACATAGGCCTGCCCAGGTAGAAAAACCTGCGATACATCAAGCGCAGCTTTCTCAAAAGTTAAGCCCTGACTTTTATGCACCGTAATGGCCCAGGCCAGTTTGATTGGATAGTGAGCAAAAGTTCCCAAAACTTCTTCTTCAACTTCCTTAGTCAGTTCGTTTACTTTGTAGCGGATATTTTTCCATTCGTACTTCTCTACTTCAATTGTTTTATCCTCCTCCGAAAAATGCACAAAAATTTCTTCAGGTGAAAGTGCTTTAATCACTCCCATTTTTCCATTAAAATAGCGCTTTTCAAAAGACAAATCATTTTTAACAAACATGACCTGCGCACCAATTTTAAGCTTTAAGTTTTCTTCTATCGGGAATATTTTTTCAGGAAAATCTCCAACAACAAAAGGCTGGTAGGAGAACTCGTTACCCGCCAAATCTCCAATGGCCTGATCATTAATAGAATCTGCCTTTGCATTATGTGTAGTAAGCGTGATATAACCCGGATTGTTTTTTAGATCAAAATCAGGCTGAACATACTGGTTTAAAACCTGAATGTCCTGTGGACTAATCTGGTTGTTGCGTAAATTATTCAGAACCGAAATAAAAGTATCATCACTTTGTCTGTAAATCTTTGATAATTCGATATACAACGGCGGATATTGCTGAATTACATGAGAATGGAAAAAGAATTTTCCTTTGTAGTAATTCCGTAAAGTTCGCCATTCTTCATCACGAATCACCGGTGGAAGCTGCAGCAAATCGCCAATAAAAAGTACCTGAACACCTCCAAAAGGGCGGTTGTTTTTACGTACCGTTTGCATCATAAAATCAATAGCATCCAACAAATCAGCACGTAACATACTGACTTCATCGATAATTAGCAGTTCCATATTTCGAATCACATTACGCTTTACATTGTTCATTTTGAAATGTCTGCGAAGCGTTTCCTTGTTCTCAAATTTTACCGTTTCAGTAAACTGAGAAGCTTCTTCATAGGAAGGAATAAAGGCCGAAAAAGGCAGCTGAAACATGGAATGAATGGTAACACCACCTGCATTCAGAGCCGCGATACCCGTGGGAGCCACAACTACAGTGCTTTTATGAGTGGTTGCAATAATTTCGCGCAAAAGTGTCGTTTTCCCGGTCCCCGCTTTACCGGTCAGGAAAATAGATTTTTGCGTTTGATTGATGAATTGTAAGGTGTAAGCAGCTGCTTCTGTAACGTTTTGCATTAGGCGTAAATTGAAGACTAAAAGTATCGCATTTTTATAAAAGAAAAAACCTAAATCTTGACAGATTTAGGTTTTTAAATTTAATTCGTTGGTTTGGAATTATTTTTTCGCTTCTTCCTTCGCAGCTGGTTTTTCTTCTGTTTTTGGAGCCGCTTTATACTTATCATTCAAAGCTTTAACAACATCTTTTGTGATGTCATATTTCTCTTCAGCGTATAAAATTGAGGCAGCATCCCCAGTACCATAAATATAAGAATAACCGTTTTTCTTACCGTAATCTTTGATGAATTTTTTAACTCCACTAACTAGAGAATCCATTTCAACACCACTTTCCTGTTGCAATTGTTGAGACAAAGCTTGTTGAGCATAACCCAATTGTTGTTCTCTTTTTTGTAACTCAGCACCTCTTTGTTGTGCCCAGGCCTGACCGTTTGCCTGTGCCTGACTTTGAAAATTAGCAGCGTCTTGTTTAAAACGTGTAATCTCAGCTTGTAGTTGTCTTCCTTTTTCTTCTGCCTGAGCTTTGTATTTTGCCTCAAGGTCTTTTGCTTCAGTGTATTCTTTCATTAAAACTGAAGTATCTACGTAAGCTGTTTTTACTTCCTTAACTTCTGCAGTTTTGCTACACGAAACGGCGAAAATTGAAAGTGCGATAATTACTAATGCTTTTTTCATTTTTTGAATTTCTATTTTTTTAATGTATTGGAGACAAAAATATAAAAAAATAAATAGCATCAACATAAAGTTTAAAAAATGCTATAATTTTATGATATTGCTTTTATTTATAGAGTGAATTTTTACTATAAAATATCACTATTGAAAGCGGCTTTCATAGCTTTTACCTAAGGCGTTTTCTTAAAAAAGACGACACAAATACTAGGCTTTCACTAAAAAACATCTTAAACGTGCTTATTTTAAGTTTTAGGTTGATTTTAGGGCATAAATCTGCAATAAATAGGCTTTTCCTCCTACCGCAGCAAATTAGATTGCAAATCATAAAACAATAAAGCCACCAAAATTATTTTTTCAATTTTTGCAGCTTTAAAAAAAATTTAAAGAGAAAAAAAATTCACTTTTTCTAAACCTCCAAATTTTGAATTTGAAATCGAAAAATTTCGAAAAAAGTGCCCAATTTTATGACATTGTTTTTATTTATGGAGCAAGATTCTACCATAAAATATCACTATCAAAAGTGACTTTCATAGCTTTTATTTAAGACGTTTTCTAAAAAAAGACGACACAAACCCTCCATTTACCTTAAAAAACACCTTAAACACGCTTATTTTACGTTTTAGCTGTTTTTTAAGACATAAATGTGCGATGAATACTCTTTTGTACTGCCCGCTTTTAAATTTGATCTTAATCCGACTAAAAACGCATTGATGTAATTCATTTTTCCGGTTTTGTATTTTTCGGATAACAAACTCACATAAAAAGAATCAAATTTCATCGGAAGTACTTTTTGCAATTTCATATCTACTTTTTCAAAAAGAGACTGAATCGCTTTTTTAGAGAAATGCCAGAAGTGAATTGGCACATCATACGCTGCCCAAAATTCGTTGTAATATTTTGCATCATACGATTTGAAATTTGGAACCGCAACAATTAAAGTTCCAGTTGGTTTCAACAAACGTTTTAATTCCTGGATTTGCAATTCTAAATTTGGAACGTGTTCTAAAACGTGCCACATGGTAATTACATCAAAAGAATTATTTTCAAGAGCATCAATTCCATTTACAAAAGAAATTCCTTTTTCGATCGCAATATTTTTTGCTCTCTCGCTTGGTTCCACTCCAACAGTTTCCCAACCGTCATTTTTTGCCGTTAATAAAAAATCTCCGGTTCCGGCACCAATATCCAAAATTCTTCCTTTTTGAGATTGCTCCGCATTAATTAAATTCAGCTTATTTTTTAAAGCTATATTTTTTACAAAATGATATGCTTTTTCAAACAAAGATCTTTTATTGTCGGTATGAGAAATATAATCTTCGCTTTCGTAATATTTTCCAAGATTTTCTAAATCGGGTTGTGGAGAAGTAATCAACATGTCTAAAGTTTCGTCATGATACAACTCGAAAATTTCTTTAGATACAGAATGGTCTTTTACAGTAAGAAAATGTTTTTTGTTTAAAACGTTCATTTTTAATTATAGGTTTTTAATAGAATTTGGCAACATATTTTTTTATTACACAACAGCCGTTAATGCAACAAGTTTTAATTTATTACTTTGAAATGCCTATCCATGCATCCCACTAGATTTTTTAGAATTGTTTTTTTTACTTTCTTCAATAACATCAGGCTTTCGCAAAGTAGTTTCACGTGGAACAAATTTCTTTTATTTTTATATTTTCCTTTCTTAGATCTTCTACCACTCTTTTCTGCTATCGAAAAATGTCAAACTTCAAACCTGAAACAAAGAAAACTTGAAACTTCAAACAAAGAAAACCTGAAACAAATAAAGACGCACTAGCTGTGCGTCTCTAAATTTTTATCTTCCCATGTAAATCAACAAAACCGAAATATCGCTAGGAGAAACTCCGCTTATTCTTGAAGCCTGAGAAATTGTTACAGGACGAATCTTGCTCAACTTCTGCTTCGCTTCAATTGACATTGACTTTATTTTATCATAATCGAAATTTTCCGGAATTTTCACTTCTTCCAAGCGAGTAAGCTTATCCGCATTATTTCTTTCCTTTTCTATATACCCGGAATATTTAACCTGTATTTCGGCCTGCTCTAAAATTTCCTGATCCAAATCATTCTCTTCAATATAGGCTTTCACTTTTTCAAACTTAAGCATATCCTCCAAGTCAATTTGCGGACGAGAGAAAACTTTAAACATTTTATCTCCCTGTGTAATCGGAGCTGTTTCCTTAGCTTCCAAAATCGGATTTGTTTCGGCAACCGAAACACTTGTCTCTCTAAAAAAAGCAACCATCTTTTCAGACTCACTTAATTTCTTTTCCATTCGGCGCAAACGCTTTTCAGAAGCAAGACCAATTTCGTGTGACATTGGTGTTAATCTAAAATCGGCATTATCCTGACGCAACAAAGTTCTGTACTCTGCTCTTGATGTAAACATACGATAAGGTTCTTCCGTTCCTTTCGTAATCAAGTCGTCAATCAAAACTCCAATATAAGCTTCATCACGTTTCAAAATCAACGGCGCTTTTTCATGTACTTTCAAATGCGCATTTATTCCAGCCATCAAACCTTGAGAAGCCGCTTCTTCATATCCTGTTGTTCCGTTAATTTGTCCGGCAAAATATAAACCTTCAACCAACTTTGTTTCCAAAGTATGTTTCAATTGCGTTGGCGGGAAATAATCATATTCGATTGCATAACCCGGACGGAAGAATTTCACATTTTCAAAACCAGCTACAGAACGCAATGCTTTAAATTGAATATCCTCCGGAAGTGAAGTCGAAAATCCATTTACATAAACTTCGCAGGTATTCCACCCTTCCGGCTCCACAAATAATTGGTGACGTTCCTTATCTGCAAAACGATTAATTTTATCTTCTATCGAAGGGCAATATCTTGGGCCAAGACTTTTGATCCTTCCGTTAAACATTGGCGAACGATCAAAACCTTCTCTCAAAATATCATGAACATCCAATGACGTGTACGTCATGTAACAAGAGCGCTGATGCGTTAACGGAGTTGTCAAATCAGAATAAGAAAACTTATCCGGCTTTGCATCTCCTTTTTCTTCGTTCATTTTCGAATAATCCAACGAACGTCCATCAACTCGTGGTGGCGTTCCTGTTTTCATTCTTCCTGCTTCAAATCCTGCCTGAACTAAATCTTCAGTAATTCCTGTTGCAGCACTTTCACCAGCTCTACCTCCACCAAACTGTTTTTCTCCAATATGAATCAAACCGTTTAAAAAAGTTCCGTTTGTCAACACAACCGATTTAGATCGGATCTCAACTCCCAACGAAGTTTTGATTCCTTTTATCTTTCCATTCTCAATAATCAAACCTTTGACCATCTCCTGGTAGAAATCCAAATTTGGAGTTCCCTCCAACATCATTCTCCATTCCTCAGCAAAACGCATTCGATCACTCTGAACTCTCGGAGACCACATTGCTGGTCCCTTCGATTTATTCAACATCTTAAACTGAATTGCAGTTCGGTCAGAAACAATTCCTGAGTATCCGCCCAACGCATCAATTTCACGCACAATCTGTCCTTTTGCAATTCCACCCATAGCCGGATTACAAGACATCTGTGCAATGTTCTGCAAACTCATGGTCACCAATAAAGTTTTGGATCCCAAATTTGCTGCCGCTGCCGCGGCCTCAGAACCTGCATGACCAGCACCGACTACAATAACATCGTATTCTTCTAAAAACATTTCTTTTTACTATTCTCTGGAAACCGTTTAAGGCGGTCCTCAGAATTAATTTTTACATTCTTTTGTTCCACGTGGAACTTCTGTTTTATTTCAAGCTTCAAGTTTCAAGTTTCAGGTTTCAGGTTTCAGGTTTCCAGTCACAAACTAAAAAAAACCACTCACTCCTTAACGCTTTACTTCTACAAAACCTCACACTATCTAAGTCCATTGTTTCACGTGAAACAATTAAAAACTTTCCAAGATCAGCATTCTTTCTGTTCCACGTGAAACATTTATTCACTATCCGAAACACCAAAACCTACTTAATCTTTCATGTGTTCCACGTGAAACACTTTTAATTATTCTTTCTTTCTTTTTGCTTTGTTTCACGTGGAACACATAAAAACAAATTCAATAAAAAGAATTTAAGCTACTGTTCCACGTGAAACATCGCCATTTTTTCATCTTCTTTAGAACGCATTAACTCGGCTTCTGCATCACTCTTGTCTTTGTAACCACAATAATGTAATATACCGTGAGCTAAAACTCGCTTTAATTCTTCTTCAAAAGATACATTAAAATCTTTAGCGTTGTCCTCCACTCTTTCAACAGAAACGAATATATCTCCGTTAAGTTCGTTTCCAACAGTGTAATCAAAACTGATTATATCTGTTAGTGTGTCGTGATCCAGATATTCTACATTTATCTTATGAAGATATTCATCGTCACAAAAAATATAATTTATCTCTCCTTCGTTCTTATTTTCAGAAACGATTACTGCACTTAACCAATCAGAAAAGGCTTGTTCGTTGTCTAAAGTAAATTCGGTTTCGTAATTAAAATTGATCATTTTGTATTAAAATATTCTTGAACCTTTTGATTAAAATTCGAGCGCAAAGGTAGTGATTGTCTGTTTAATATCTCTACACTGTTTAAATATTCCAATAATGAGCTCGGTAATGCATTTGCTCTATTAGAAAATTCAGCTTTATTAGTTTCAGATTGACGCTTCGTGTCTTGCCCCTGCTGCTGAACTGCATTGTTCAATTTTAGCAATTCTTGCTGGATATTAAGAATACGTTGCAAGTTCTCATTCTTAAAACCTTTATTCAAAAGTTGCTTTTCAGAAGCTTTCATTTGATCTATTACCGACTTCCCTTGAGAATCTAATCCTTTTTTTGCTAGTTCTTTTTGCAAAGCTTCACGCAACTTTACTTGCTCTTTATAAATTTCCATGATCGCTTCGGCATCTCCCTCTCCATCATCACCCTCTTTATTTTCATTTCCTTTTCCACCGCTCTTATTTCCCTGACCGCTTTTACCACTTCCATTTTTACTCTGACCGTCTTTACCCTGCCCTTCTTTTCCATCACCACTTTTTCCTTCTCCCGGTTTATCACCAGGTTTCTCTCCCGGTTTATTACCAGACTGCATACCCGCTTTCATCTTATCACCCAAACCTTTTTGCTTTTGAATAATATCCGGTAATTGCATTCCTTGTCCGTCACCTGGTTTTGGTTTTCCCGATCCCGGTTTTGACATAGACATCTGCATGTTGTTTAATAAATCACTTAAAAAATCGGCTAACTTATTAGCAGAAGAAACGGCATACTGCTGATGGGATACTCCTTTCGGAACCTGAACATCGCTTAAACTTTCGATCGCTTTATCAATATTGTACTGTACATTACCTATTTCCTTGGTTACATCTTCTGCCACTTTTGGGTTACGAAGTGACAAAGCAAACAAACTATCATCGACATAACGGAACTGCTGTTTCAAATTTTGCTGTACTTTAATGTTCTTGGTATAAGCAGAAGATCCCAATTTCATCGTTCTAAACTGTTTCATCACATCTTCCTGAGATAAAGAATACGCTAAAAGGTTATCCAGAATCTGACGTAACATGGCAACATCCTCTTCCATTTGCTCCTGTTCTCCACCCTCCATACCGGCATCCATTTGTTCAGCCATGCTTTTCATTTTCTTAGCAGCACTCTTCTGTTTTGGTTTGGCCGAAGATGAATTCTTTTTACCCAACTCCTCAGAAGCTTTTTGCAAATCATTCTTCACATCTTTTTCTTTCGAAGCGTCAGATGGAATATCTAATGGAGCTTTTAATGTTTTATTTTCTTCTTTCAGATCCTTTAAATCTTCCTGAATTTTATCAAAATCTTTATTGATATCTTCCTGCTTATCCTGTGTATTCTCTTTGTCTTTATTTGAAAGTTGCTCTTGTTTGTCTGCAAGTTTGTTCAATTTTTCAGCAACCTGTTCTGCTTTTTTAGACACATAAAAGCGTTTGGTTAATTCTACCAATTGCTCCAAATTACGAGATTGGTTCTTACTGATCTGTTTGAATTTTTCCATTTTATCAAACAAATCTTCACTATTCAACTTATCATTTAGATTCTTCAATTCATCCATTAACTTCTGATTCTTTTCCAAATCCTTCTCTGCATTATCGAGTCTCTTTTGTAAATCTTCAGCTGTTTTGTCTTTTTTATCCGATTGAAATTTCTCTAAATTCTTATTCATTTTTTCTGTAAACTGCTTCATCAATTCGTCTTGTTGCTTCTGACGTTTGATAAAATCATTTACTTTTTGCTGATCTTTAAACTCTAAATTATCTTTTTCTTTTCCTGCTTTCTGAATTTTATCCATTTCAGAAAACTGCTTGGTTTGATTTTTTAAAGACTTCTCTAAACTATTAATGTTTGCATTCTGTTGTTGCAATTCCAAATCATGAATTTCATCCGTAGTTGAAACACGATCTGAGAACACAGAAGACTTTGTACTCTTGAATCCATGAGGCACATCATTATCAAAAACTTCAAAATAGTATTCGTAAGCTACTCCTTCCTGCACTGCCAGATTGCTTGGAAAATTAAAAACAAACTGATCAAATACTCCAGACTTCACTGGTATTGTTCCACGCTTGGCAGTGTTTGGTTTGTTTCGTTCGTAATAAACAACCTGTAATTTAGACAATCCGTAATCATCTCCTAACCTTCCTAAAACATAGTTTTTATCTAACTTTAAACTATCCGGAGCAGGTGCAACATTGATTGTTGGGTGCTGATCTTTGATAACTGATAGCTGATAATCTAATTTTTCGTAGTTTTTGACCTTATTATTTGAGGTAAGAATTTGATATTCTGTATTTTGACTGATGTTTTTAGCCAATTTAAACTCGTTATCTGCCTTATTAAACTTAAAAACTGAGTTTTCGTCCTTCCAAACAATCTCCTGAGTGGATTGTGTTTTCATTTTCCAGGTCACTAAAGTTCCTTCAGGTAAAATTGCATTACCCGTTCCTTGAATAGTTTCTGATTTCCTTTTTAAATAAGATGGGAAATTAAGAACCATTTCGAAGTTAGCAGTTGACGGTACTGTTATAACTTTTAACTCATACTCCTCTGATGAAACTGAATTTCCTTCAAAAGAAAAGGAAACATTTTCTACTGGTTTTTCAATTTTGAATTCGAACTTTCCTGGTTGAGATGATTCCATAAAATAACTTTCATTACCAATATGAATCATCACATTCTCCGGAACTACCTTTCCAACAGATTCCATTTTGATAACGAAATCTTTGTTCTGTTCAGTTTGCAAATTCTGATTCAGAACCACAAACTTAAAAGGTGCCGGTGGCAAAAAGGTAGCATTAAAGTGTACTACTCTATTTAAACTTTGCGAAATAACACTGCTGTTCCCAGAAATATAAAACACCACAAAAAGCAAAACCGGAACGATTGCCAATGGTAAATACTTTTTATTGGTTGTAAAATTGATGGCATTCCCAAAAGGAATTGGCTGTAAAGAATTGGCTTTTTGCTCTATAGAAGCCAACATTAATTCTGAACTTTCAGCCGAACTTTCGGAGGCTGACAACTGCAAAAAATTAGTTAGTTTATCACTTACTTCTGTAAAATGATTTCCAATAATAGCCGAAGCCTGATTGTAATCTATTCCTTTTTGAAGTTTGAACAACTTAAAAACCGGGAATAAAATAAACCGAAACAAAAGAAAAACCTCCACTCCTATAAATAACCAAAACAATACCGTTCTTCCAAATGGTTTTAACCATAGGAAATACTCGATGAAAAGTGTAAAAAGAAAATACAACAATCCGAAACCAATAAAAAGAAGTCCTCCTTTTATCAATTCGTTTGTATAATATTTTTTTATAAATGCTTCTAGCTTTTGGTATATAGCAGATGTTGTTTTCAATGTGAATCTGTTTTATTTATAACCTATAAAAGTACTAATTTTAATGATATAATGATCAATTCGATAATTAGTCAATTGTATTACAAATAAGTCATTATCACAATTAAAGTCATTTTCTAATTATCTAATTAGAGTCGTATCTTTGCATCAAAATTTAAACAAATGTCAAAGCAAGTTCGTGTGCGTTTTGCACCAAGTCCAACAGGACCACTACATATTGGCGGAGTGCGTACTGCCCTATTCAATTATTTATTTGCAAAAAAAAATAATGGTGTTTTTTATTTAAGAATTGAAGATACTGATCAAACCCGTTTTGTTCCCGGTGCAGAAGCTTATATTATGGAAGCACTGGAATGGTTAGGAATTGCTCCTGAAGAAACTGTAGGGAAAAACGAAAAATTTGGTCCGTACAGACAAAGTGATCGTAAGGAATTGTACCAAACTTATGCCAATCAACTGATCAATTCTGGATGGGCATATTACGCATTTGATACTCCGGAAGCTCTTGATGCTTTGAGAAAAGAACAAGAAGCTGAAGGAAAAACATTTATTTACAATCATACTATTCGTGAAAAACTAGATACTTCATTGGTCATTTCTGCTGAAGAAGTTGCTCAAAGAATCGCTAATGGAGAACATTATGTAATTCGTTTTAAAACTCCGGTTGATGAAACTTTACATTTGAAAGATATTATCCGTGGTGATGTAAAATTTGAAACCAGTTTATTGGATGACAAAGTATTGTTTAAAAGTGATGGTATGCCTACTTACCATTTAGCCAATATTGTTGATGATCATTTGATGGAAACTTCACACGTAATTCGTGGTGAGGAATGGTTGCCATCGATGCCCCTTCACGTTTTATTGTACAGAGCTTTTGGTTGGGATGCACCTGAATTTGCACATTTACCTTTGATTTTAAAACCAGTTGGAAACGGTAAATTATCAAAAAGAGATGGTGATAAATTAGGATTTCCTGTATTCCCGTTAGAATGGAAAACAGAAGAAGGCATTTCTTCCGGTTACAGAGAAAAAGGATTTTTCCCGGAAGCAGTTGTAAACTTCCTTGCCTTGTTAGGCTGGAATGACGGAACTGACAAAGAATTATTTTCACTAGAAGAATTGGTTGAAGCTTTTGACTTAAACAGAGTTCATAAATCAGGAGCAAAATTTGATCCTGAGAAAAACAAATGGTTCAATCATCAGTATCTTATCAAACAAAATGATGATGATTTAGCGAAAGACTTCTCTCCTATTCTAACTGAAAAAGGTATTGATGTTTCTAAATTTGATCTGACAAGAATTGTTTCTTCTATAAAAGAACGTGCACACTTCGTATCAGAATTTTGGGATTTAACTGATTTCTTTTTCCAGGCACCAACATCTTATGATGAAAAAGCAAGTAAAAACTGGAAAGAAGAAACACCAGCTTTGATGCAGGAATTAATTTCGGTTCTTGAAAATATAGAAGATTTTACTTCTGCCAATATTGAAACTATCGTAAAAGATTGGTTAACTAAAAATGAAATTGGAATGGGTAAAGTAATGCAGCCTTTCCGTTTGAGTTTGGTTGGTGCTTTGAAAGGCCCTCACCTATTTGATATTGTTGAGATCATTGGAAAAGAAGAAACGATTTCGAGAATTCAAAATACAATTACAGCTTTATAAACAGAATTCTAATTAAATACAAAAACGCTAAGTAACATAAAACAAATGTACTTAGCGTTTTTTTAATGTTTTAAAAATTTAAATTGGAAGAATATTCGTAATTTACAGCATCAAAAACTAAATCAATATCACCATGAACACAGCATTTATTATCATTTTAGTCCTGGCATTCTTTATACTGATGTCCTCTTTTTTTACTGTCAAACAACAATCTTCGGTTATTATAGAAAGATTCGGTAAATTTTTGAGTGTCAGAAATTCAGGTTTGCAATTAAAAATTCCGTTGGTTGATCGCTTGGCGGGACGTGTAAATCTAAAAATTCAACAGTTGGATGTTATCATCGAAACCAAAACGAAAGACAATGTTTTTATCAAAATGAAAGTTTCGGTTCAGTTTAAAGTTATCCAAGAAAAAGTATATGATGCTTTTTATAAACTGGAATATCCACACGATCAGATTACTGCTTATGTATTTGATGTCGTTCGTGCCGAAGTTCCTAAGTTAAAACTGGATGATGTTTTTGAAAGAAAAGATGATATTGCCATTGCGGTAAAAAGAGAATTAAATGAAGCAATGACTACTTATGGTTATGACATTATCAATACGTTGGTTACTGATATTGACCCAGACATTCAAGTAAAAAATGCAATGAACAGAATTAATGCAGCTGACAGAGAAAAAACTGCTGCCGAGTTTGAAGCAGAAAGTTCCAGAATCAGAATTGTTGCTAAAGCAAAAGCCGAAGCCGAAAGTAAACGTTTACAAGGTCAGGGTATTGCAGATCAGCGTCGTGAAATTGCCAGAGGTCTTGTAGAAAGTGTTGAAGTTTTGAACAATGTTGGAATTAATTCTCAGGAAGCCTCTGCCCTAATTGTGGTTACACAGCATTATGATACACTACAAGCGATTGGTGCCGATGCCAACTCCAACTTAATCCTGTTACCAAACTCTCCACAGGCCGGAAGTGATATGCTGAACAATATGGTTGCTTCTTTCACGGCATCTAATCAGGTTGGTGAAATGATGAAGAAAAACAATAAGAAAATTGTAAAACCAAAACCGATCGAACCACAACAATCTGGTTACGAAGATGATATTCAACCGGAAGTAAAATAACTAAATTATACTATATTAAAAAAGAGGCTTATTTGCCTCTTTTTTTCTTTATAAACCAATTGATAATATAGGGTAAAATTGATTGTAAAATTTGTGGATAGGAACTGAAAAAGTATTCTTTATAAGAAGAAAAAACTCCGTTCACTATACTTTGCGGTGTTATAGACTCTTTCGTTTTTTGAAAACTCAATACCATTTTTTGATAATTGATCTCTTTCTCCAGTTTCAGAATTTCTAAATCTCTTTCGATTTCCGCATATGATGAGTATTTTTTTGTCTCCATAATTAATCATTAAAAAATATTTCTGAAAATTTCTCCAAAATTGGTCCTTCTACAAACTTATCTTTTACAAAGAAAAGCAATATCGTAGCCACAAGATACAACCCTCCTACCGTTAGAAATCCCAAAGCATAACTTCCGAACAGATTACTAAAAGCGAAAGCTGCCGCAACAGATCCAAAAAGTAATACCATTCCAACACATAGTAAGATCAAAGTAAATTTAAAAATTAAGGTGGTCGACTTCATTGCAACCTTAAAACCCCAAAGTTTATAGTAGGCCAAATGACTATCGAGATAAATTTTAGCCTGATCCTGAATGTTTTCAGTATTTTCTTTTAATTCTTCAAAAGCCATAATTGTAATTTTAATTAAAAAAAGAAGCACAAAACTCATGATTTAAAAATTGCAATTTGATTATTCTAAAGAATAAAATAACCAAAACAATCAATAAAATCATACTAAGCTTTGTGCTTCCTGGATTATTATTTCTGAAGTTTAGCGTTGTGTGCTTTTAAATCAGCCAGTTTAGCTTCTAAAAAACTAATTACTTCTTCTGTTTTATAACTCATATTTGAAAGCAATTCACCATAGGTTCCATCTAAATTTTCTTTCGCATGTGAAAATTTGTCACGCAATACCTCAGAACTTGCTGAAAGTGAATCTTTCAAATTATGCGCTGCATCATCTAAACCTTCTTTAAGTTTAGCACGGGTTTTAGATCCTTTGTCGGGAGCAAATAAAATTCCAATCGCTGCACCAGCGGCCGCAGCACCTAAAATTGCTGCTACAGTATTTAAGTTCTTTGACATAATATTTCGTTTAAATGATTAATAAAGGTACTCTTTTTTTAATTTATAAAATACTGACTTGAGGTTATTTAATAAAAGTTAACACTAAATTTAATACACATAAGCTACAGCTTCATACTTTCCATCTGCTTTTTCAACAATGCTGACAAACGGATATCCACTTGAAGCTAGCTTTGATTTTACTCTCATTGCAGTTTGATTTTTATTAGCGATTGGCGATTCTCCTTTTGTCTTTGTTGAGACACCCGTGAAATTAGCTACCTGTTTCAAACCAACTGTTTTTTCCTGAGGTAAAACGGTAACCAATTTGTAATCTGATTTAGAATCTACTACCACTTTATCAGATACTTTTTTTGATTCTTTTGTTTGTTTGTTGGTTAACTGTGAAACAGCATACTTGCTAATTTCATGTTCTTCCGAACTTCCGTTGAATGCATAATAAATTAAATCATTTTCCTGTTTGATAAAATTAACATCCAGTTGTTCACCATTGTGTTTTGTAATTTGATGGGTCTGCCCTATTGCAATATTTGCAAATAAAAACGATAGTGTAATAATGATATTTTTCATAAGTAGATAAACTTTAAATTCTTAAATTTTTGCAGTCAAAAAATAAAGATCAAAATTTGAAACTATCAGTAAAAATAATTCTATGTTATTTACCATTATGAAATCACTTTGAAAAAATACTGATACACTGATGTATTATCAAAATCAAGTCACAATAAAAATTTGAATATAAAATAACTGATACGAATTCGTGTTTAGAATTAAAACTAAAATAAAAAATGAGTCATTTTTAAACTTTAGCCCAACTCAATTTCGATTCCCAACTATGATTTCAAATTATCGAAAAAACTTCTTCTATTTGACATTTGCATAAAAATACGAACTTTATAAACAATTGCGTGTTAATAACCCGTTAAACTGAGAAAAATAAGGTCAAAAATTAAAATAAAGACCCAAAATCAACGATTATTCAATAAATGAGTTAGGAGATGGAAGAAATAAAAAAACGTCTTAGAACTAAATTATGAAAGCTGTTTTAAATATAAACAATCTATATATATTTAAAATATAATAGTTTTTACAAATAATAAGTTATATAATCAAAAAATACAATTTTAATAACTAAAATTGATTCTTAAATTTATAGGTTCATGTCTCGAAAAAATCTACAATTGAATCAAAATTTTGGTCTGAATATACAAAACGGATGTATCTCCCAATTTTATAAACAAACTGTTGTTAATAAGGTCAAAACTACGCTAGAATAAAGACCAAAGTTAAAATAAAGCCTCATTTTTAACTATTTTTCAAAAGATGATTAATGAGTCGGGAGAATTAAATTTTTAGCTTAAATCTAATTTATGAAGGTCGTTTTTTAAATAAAACATCTATTATTTTTCAAAAAACAATAGATTATATAAATAATAAATAAAATACTTAGTTTTAAAAATAACAATAACTAAAACTAATAATAAATTTCCCCCTATTCCTTTTCACTGAAAATCTCAAATTGAATTCAAATTTTGGCTCCAATTTTACAAAACTGATCGAATTCTTAGTTTTACAAACAATCTGTTATCGATAAGAGTAAAATCAAACCAAAAAAAAGGTCAAAATTAAAATAAAGCTCGATTTTTAACTGTTTTTCAAAAGATGATTAATGAGTAGGAAGAATTAAATTTTTAGCTTAAATCTAATTTATGAAGGTCGTTTTTAATCTCTAAAAATTATACTTTTTTCAATATCAATAGAAAATCTAAATAATAAAAAAAGCGCTTGTAAAAAGCGCTTTCAATAGATTGTAATTATATTATTTTTTAATCATCTCGGTAAGAATTTCAATTTCTCTCTCCGAAGCATTTTTCGGCGGATTTGAATGTAATTTTAAAATATCTTCCTCAAACTGATTTCTCAAACTGTCATTTTCTAAATCTCTTAAATTTAAAAGTGCTTTAGATCTCACATAAGTAGATTCGCTACGAAGTGACATGGTGTATAATTTTTTAATATCCTCTTCTTCAAAATCAACAGATTTCAGACTTGAATATTTCAAAATAAACTGAGCAAACAACAGTGAACCCTTATTATTGTTGATATTCTTCTTTAAAGAATTTTGCAATAAAGAAAAACTAGAAACATTTTTGATGCTCTCCCCTATTGCACTTTCAATCGCAATACGCTCAGCTTTTGTCTCAACTTTAAAATATTTATTAATATCTTTCAAAGAATTATTGATACTGTTTTCTTCTTTTTTACCCTTTTCTTCCCAGGCATCTTTTAGTCCAACTGTTTTGTTAAACACTAGTTTTGAAGGAGTTGAATCTTTATCAACAGTAAAATAACCCAAGCGTTGAAACTGAAATTTATCTTCATTTTGAGCTGTTGCCAGGCTTGGTTCAACAAATCCTGTGATAGTTTCTAATGAATTTGGATTGACAAAATCTAAGAAATTTTTCTCTTTATAACTGTCCGGAGCTTCGTCTGTAAACAAACGATCGTACATGCGAACTTCAGCTTCAATAGCATGCTGAATAGAAACCCAATGTAAGGTTCCTGATACTTTTCGCTGACTTGCTTCGGTACCGCTTCCGCTTAAAGAATCGGTATCATAAGTTACATGAATTTCAATAATATTTCCATCAGCATCTTTTATAACACTTTCTCCTTTAATGATATAAGCATTTTTAAGACGTACTTCTTTACCTAAAGTCAGACGGAAAAATTTAGCTGGAGCTTCTTCTAAAAAGTCTTCTCTTTCGATATATAATTCTCTTGAAAAAGGTACTTTTCTGAAACCGGCATTCTCATCTTCCTGATTGTTCTCGGCTTCTAACCACTCCTCTTTTCCTTCAGGGTAGTTTGTAATTACCAATTTTACAGGATCTAAAACCGCCATAACACGAGGTGCAATCTTATTTAAATCTTCACGAATACAGAACTCTAAAACAGATACACTAATCAGGTTATCACGTTTTGCAATACCAATTGTATTAGCAAAATTACGCAATGAAGCAGCTGTATAACCACGTCTTCTTAATCCCGAAATAGTTGACATTCTCGGATCATCCCAACCGTTAACATGCTTTTCCTTAACCAGTTGCTGTAATTTTCTTTTACTTACAACCGTATGTGATAGATTACGTCTTGCAAATTCTCTCTGCTTCGGACGTAGTTTATTTTTTTCTAAAATCTGATCTAAAAACCAGTCGTATAAATCACGATGTGGCAAGAATTCAAGTGTACAAAATGAGTGTGAAATGCCTTCTAAATAATCACTTTGTCCGTGAGCCCAATCGTACATTGGATAAATTTTCCAACCATCACCTGTTCTATGATGATGTTTGTGTAAAATTCTGTACATGATAGGATCACGCATAAGCATATTGGTCGATTTCATGTCAATTTTAGCACGAAGTATGTGTGTACCAGCCTCAAATTCACCGTTTTTCATTCTTTCAAACAAATCCAGGTTCTCTTCAACCGAACGGTTTCTGTAAGGACTATCCGTTCCTGTAGTGGATGGAGTTCCTTTTTGAATGGCCATATCTTCTGAAGACTGGCTGTCTACATAGGCTTTATCTTTTTTAATCAATAAAACGGCCCAATCGTATAGTTGCTGAAAATAATCTGAAGCATAACGTTCTTCTGACCAGGTATATCCTAACCACTCCACATCTTTTTTAATAGCATCAACAAACTCCTGCTCTTCTTTCTCCGGATTTGTATCGTCAAAACGTAAATTTACAGGTGACTGATAATCAATTCCCAAACCAAAATTTAATGCAATAGAACTTGCATGTCCAATGTGCAAATAACCGTTTGGTTCTGGTGGAAAACGAAAATGAAGTTTAGTTTTAGAAAGACCTGATTTTAAATCTTCTTCTATGATTTGTTCAATAAAATTGAGTGATTTCTCTTCTGATGCCATTATTTTATAGTAATTTTAGCAAAGATAAAAAAGTTTACAGTTTTCGGTTTACAGTTTACAGTTTTCTTTAGAAACTTATCAGTAAACGTGCAACTTGGAACATAAAACCTGAAACTAAAGTTAAAAATGGGAGTTATAAAATTAAAAAACATTCGTACTTTTTCATACCATGGATGTTTGATTGAAGAAGGAAAAATTGGATCTGATTACACTGTCGATCTAAAAATTAAAACCAATTTACAAAAATCAGCAGAAACAGATCATTTATTAGACACTGTTGATTATGTACATTTGAACAAAATTGTAACCGAAGAAATGGCAATTCGATCTCATTTATTAGAGCATGTTGCCAAAAGAATCAATATTCGTGTACTTTCGGAGATAGAAATGATAGAAAAAACGACCGTTTGGGTTTCTAAAATAAATCCTCCTATTGGTGGTGATGTTGAAACAGTTACTATAAAAATGACGGAAATCAGAAAATAATTTTTTCTTAAAAAGAACTAATTTTTTAAAATAGTTACTTTGAAACTTTTGAATTTTAAAGATTTTAGTTACTTTTGCCATCCGTTCAAGTAATGGCGTCGTGGCCGAGCGGCTAGGCTGGGCTCTGCAAAAGCTCCTACTCCGGTTCGAATCCGGACGATGCCTCAAAAACCTCTAAAGAAATTTAGAGGTTTTTTTATGCATTAAATTATACACAATCTTGTCATTTCGAGGAACGAGAAATCACACTAGTTAATCGACAAAGATTGTCTACAAAGTTTGCGGAGTCTCTAATGTGATTTCTCCCTTCGGTCGAAATGACAAACTTTGCGCAAAATAACGTTGTTAACAATTAGCAAACCCGACAGGTTTTAAAAACCTGTCGGGTTTAATATATAAAAAAAGCCTCTGAAATTCAGAGGCTTTATAGTATATTTTAGAGTTATTAACAACTACTTTTCAATCTTCTCGAAAGCGTTTTTAACCATTTCTTTTTCTTTCGGAAACCATCCCTGGATCATTAAAGCTACTCCAAAAACCATTAAAACAATACTAATTCCTTTCTTTATTTTGAGGATGTTAGTAGGTGTCATTTTTGATTTTAATTGTTTGGCTAATAATATCTTAAGACAGTCTACCAATAAATACGTAATGATCACCGAAGTAAAAAAGGTAAACATTCTCGAATTCTGCATTTCTAATTTTGGACCAACCGAAATAATAACCGCTAACCAGAAACCAAGTACCCCAATGTTAATAATGTTGAGTAAAAAGCCTTTTACAAATAAACTTCCATAGTTTCTTTTAATAATATCGCGATCAATTTCCTCGTCGTTAATCTTTTCTTCTTTCCTTAGTCTAACGAAAGAAATTATACCATAAGCGAGCATAATAATTCCACCAAAAATAAAAAGGGCAGGTTTATCTTTTAAACTCTGAATCAGTCTGTAACTTCCTAAATAGGCAATTGCAATAAAGAAAATATCACCTAATACGACACCAAGATCAAAAACTATTGCAGCTCTGAATCCTTTTGTAATACTGGTTTCCAATAGTATAAAAAATACCGGACCTACCATAAAACTTAAAAAAAGTCCCCATGGCAGTCCAGCCAAAATATCATTTATCATTCAAATACAATTTCTTATTTTACTTCTTCGATTTTACCTCCAAAAACCGTTTTTTGATTAATTTGTTTCGGTTTTCCATAAATGTAAATAGAGCCTCCTGCGCTCACTTTTGCATCAACAAGGGTTGAAGCATTTACATCTGCTTTTCCTCCCGCAGAAACGCTTACTTTCGTTTGTGAGGTCTTTAATTTACTTGCCAGCAAATAACCACCAGCTCCTAGACTTGCATCCTGATTATCTGCCTTACCAGTTAAAGTGATAGAACCACCGGAAACTGAACTTACATTTAGTTTATCAACATTCAATTCAGCAGTAATAGTTCCGCCTTCTTGTGCACTTACTTTAAATACTGTCGCTTTTATAGCATCTTTGCTGGTTACATTAGCTCCTTCATTAACATCTATAAGCTCTAAACGTTTGTAATATACGGTAATATCCAAATCATTTCCTGATAATAGCTTAGGAAAAGGCATTCTTAGTTTTAATAAACCTTTTTTGTTAACAACTTCAACTTCTGATTCTCTTGCTCCTTTAATCACAATCTTGTTCTCTGAAGACTGAACCAATTTTACACTTAACTTATCGAATACTTTAACGGAATCAAAATCACCTAATTCTTTGGTAACCTGACCAAAAGACATCTGAACAAATAAAATTGCAGCTCCAATTATTAACTTTTTCATACTTTTATTTTTTTAATTAAACTTCTATTATGCTCTTCTTAAAAAATGAAAATCCAATTGTTTTTTAACTAAATCAGCATTTTTAACTTTTACGTAAATTTCATCACCCAATTGTAAAATGCTATTTGAAGTGGCTCCAACCAAGGCATATTGTTTTTCATCAAAAGTATAGTAATCATCTTTTATCTCTCTGATTCTTACCATTCCTTCGCATTTGTTGGAAACAATTTCAACATAAATTCCCCATTCCGTAACACCCGAAATAACTCCAAGGAACTCTTCGTCCTGGTGATCCTGCATGTATTTTACCTGCATGTATTTGATACTGTCACGTTCAGCATTAGTCGCTAAACTTTCCATATTCGAACAATGTAAACATTTTGTTTCGTAAGCTTCTTCGTCTACAGAAGCTCCATTGTCTAAATAATACTGCAATAAACGATGTACCATAACATCCGGATAACGACGAATTGGTGATGTAAAATGGCTGTAATAATCAAAAGCTAAACCATAATGACCAATGTTTTCTGTCGAATACTTGGCTTTACTCATACTTCTAATAGCAAGAGTATCAATTAAATTCTGCTCTTTTTTACCATTTACTTCTTCCATCAAAGCATTCAATGATTTCGAAATATCGCCTTTGTTTCTAAAATCTATTTTATATCCAAATTTAGCAATTACAGTTTGCATCGCAATTAATTTGTCCTCATTAGGTTCATCGTGAATCCTGTAAACAAATGTTTTCTTTTGTTTACCAATGTACTCCGCCACTTTTCTGTTGGCTAAAAGCATGAATTCTTCAATTAAATGATTGGCATCTTTTGAAATTTTGAAGTATACTCCTTCCGGTTCTCCTTCGGCATCCAGGTTAAATTTTACTTCTACTTTATCAAAAGAAATAGCGCCATTGGCCATTCTTTTCTTTCTTAAAATCTTAGCTAATTCATCTAATTTTAAAGTAGCTTCTGTAATTTCATCTGAAACCACATAAGATTCTCCGGTAATTGAAACATCAACAGGAATTGTATTGTCTTTTGTTTCAATGATATATTGCGCTTCTTCGTATGCAAATCGCTGATCGGAATAAATTACTGTTCTTCCAAACCATTGGTTGATAACTTGTGCAGTTGGTGAAACTTCAAAAATGGCTGAGAAAGTATATTTCTCTTCATTCGGACGCAACGAACAAGCAAAATTAGATAAAACTTCCGGAAGCATTGGTACTACTCTGTCCACTAAATAAACCGAAGTTGCACGTTGGTAGGCCTCATCATCTAAGATTGTTCCTTCTTCCAGATAATACGAAACATCGGCAATATGAATACCTATTTCATAATTTCCATTCTCTAATTTTTTAAAAGACAATGCATCATCAAAATCTTTAGCATCTTTTGGATCTATCGTAAACGTAAGTGTATCACGCATATCACGACGTTTTGCAATCTCGGCTTCCTGAATCGAAGTATCTATTTTTTGTGCATACACCTCTACTTCTACCGGAAAATCTGCCGGTAAACCGTATTCAGCCAAAATAGCATGAATCTCGGTATTGTGTTCTCCCGGTTTTCCTAAAACTCTGATTACAGATCCAAACGGACTATCAGCTCTCTTAGGCCAGTCTTCAATGGTAACCAAAACAACATCACCATTTTCAGCCTCTCCTATTTTATCTTTCGGAATAAAAATATCCGTATACATCTTAGGGTTTGCGGTAGATACAAAAGCAAAATTGGCCTGAATATCTATTACTCCAACAAACTCTGTTTTATTTCTTTCTACAACACTAATTACTTCACCTTCAGGTCTTTTACCCTTTCTTCGGTTGTACACATAAACTTTTACCTTGTCTTTGTCTAAGGCCCTGTTCAAATTATTGGTTGGGATAAAAACATCTTCGGCAAACTCCTCACAAATAAAATATGCCGTTTTTCTGCTGGTCATATCAATTGTTCCTTCGTAGTAATCCTGACTTTCGGCTTTTACTAAATATTTACCCGGTTCTGATTCTATAATCTTTTTTGAAGCAGCAAGAATCTTTAAATCTTTTATAATCTCATTTCTGCTTTTGGTATCATCAAGTTCTAACTTTGCTGCTATTTGTTTGTAGTTGAATGCTTTATTTGGGCTTTGCGATAAAATCTTTACTATTTTACTCGAGAAATCTTTCTCCTTTTTTATCGGCTTTCTAATTTTCTTACTCATATATCTTTTCTTAAAAAGTTAAAATTACAAATAAGATATCAGATTATAGATTTTAACAAATAAATTATTAAAAATATAACTTTCGTATCTTTACAAAAAGACCCAATATGGAAAGCTTTAAAACCATTGCAGTATTCAATTACCTGCACGAAACAGTTGTTCTGAAACACTTATTAGAACAAGAAGAGATTCCTTATTTTTTTGAAAACGAAATGACCCTTTCTGTCGTTCCCATGTACACTTCCGCTCTCGGTGGAATCAAACTCAAAGTTCATCCAAACGATTTTGAAGAAGTTCAGCAAATTCTGGACAATCTTAATAACCCACTTAAAATTGTTTGAATCCTTCTATTTTTTCAATTTCAAAAAATATTTTTCTTTTTAATCTTTTCAAAGTTGTCAACATATATTAAATACAACAAAAAGAAAAATTTAAATTAAATTAATTTTTGTTTGTTATTATAGCTTGTTAATATGTGCTATAAATTTATTTTTAAAAGCATTGAAATGAAGTTTCTCTTAGTTATTTAGAGTTATCAACATACTTATATTTAGTTAAAAGTCTAATTTATAAGAGTTTTTGTATTTTAATTAACAACGGTTGACAACTATAAATGAATTGATTTTGTAGATAAGTTCACTTGTTGGTTTTTGTTGAAAATGGCATTTTTGATATTGATAACTTTTCCAAAAATTCCTCAAACTTTATTAGGTTATTTCATTCCGGTTTTGGATTAGGTTTTTTTTCGACACAACCAAAAAAAACTTCTAATTTTCTATCTCAACTTATTAACAAATAATGTTAACTTAAAGTTAATTGAATATCAACGAATTAGCTTTTGCTATTAACATTATAAAATTTTAACAAAATAACTGATTATTATTTATTGATTATGAGTTACTTACAGCCTTGTTAATAATGTTAATAAGTGTTAAAGTTTTGATAGTAAGGTTGTTGTATTCTACTCTTTTTTTGCTGCTAATTTCACGAATTTGCTCCAATTGAATTTAAAGCTTTATAAATAGTTTTGATGGTTACAAAGAACAATAATAAGTGCTAATTAGTGAAATTCGTGGCTAACTTTTTTCTAAATAGTATACAGCTAAGAAATTCTTTAAGTAAATTTGCAGAACACAACTTAATAGTAATTACAATGAAAATTTCGATAGGAAATGACCACGCAGGGCCAGAGTATAAAAAAGCAATTGTTAAGATGCTTCAGGCAAAAGGATATGAAGTAACTAATTATGGTACAGACTCTGAAGATTCTGTAGATTATCCGGATTTTGGTCACCCGGTTGCAAATGATGTCTCTGAAGGTAAAGCTGATTTTGGAATTGTAATTTGCGGCAGCGGAAACGGAATTGCGATGACTGCGAACAAACACCCTAAAGTAAGAGCTGGGTTATGCTGGACTAAAGAAATTGCATATTTGACACGTTTACACAATGATGCCAATATTGTGAGTATTCCGGCGCGTTTTACGTCTATTCCACAAGCTGTTGAAATTGTTGAAACCTTTTTAACAACGGAATTTGAAGGTGGAAGACATCAAAACAGAGTAAATAAAATTGCTTGTCAATAAAACTCAAAAAAAATCCGGTGCTTCGCACCAAATATCAATAAACAAGCCGGGCGGATTTTAAAAATTCATCCGGCTTGGTTGTTTAAATAAAGGATTTAAGTGATTGGTAAAAAGGTTTTTGTGTAGTTATTAACAATACAAATGTTTAAATGTTAGCCTTTAAATTTTAGATAAATCAAGACAATCTGAATCAAAAAAATAAACGAGAATTTTATAATAAAAGAAGATTTACTCGTTTTATGTCTAAAGGATAACATTGCTAACAATAATCCGGCAGTTCCACCAATAGCTTCCAGAAAAAACAAGGTGTTTTCGGGGATTCTTTGTTTGTTTTTTCGGGCTTGATATTTATCATATCCTGCGAGAATAAAAACAGTGATATTTACAACTAAAAAATACGTTAATAAAACTTCCATTGGCTAAAAATTAAAAACAAAGATATTATTTTAGCCGGGTGATTGCTTAATCTGTTGTTGATTTTGAAAGACAGGTTATCTCATTTTCTAATCCAGAAATTATTTCATTATAAAGTATGACTAATATTCAATTTATTGCAAAGACTGTAACAACAGCGGCAATTAACATTCAAAACACGGTAAAATTATTAGAAGAAGATTGTACGATTCCGTTCATTTCACGTTACCGAAAGGATACAACCGGAAATCTTGATGAAGTTCAAATCGAGCAAATTGCAAAACTTCAAAAGGAGTATGAAACGATCGTAAAACGCAAAGAAGCGGTTTTAAAATCGATCGAAGAACAAAAATCACTTACGCCTGAATTGAAACAAAAAATTGAACAAAGTTTTGACTTGCAGGAAATTGAAGATTTTTATCTGCCTTTTAAAAAGAAGAAAAAAACAAAAGCAGATGTTGCCCGTGAATTTGGTTTAGAACCATTGGCAAAAATCATCATGTCGGAGAATGATGTTGATGTTGATTTTATTTCGACACAATACCTGAACGAAAATGTGATTAATGAAGAAGCCGCAATGCAGGGCGCACGTGATATTATTGCCGAATGGATTAATGAAAATATTTATGTTCGTAAACAGTTGCGAAGATTGTATCAGCGCAAAGCAGTAATAGGAACAAAAGTTGTAAAAAAGAAAAGTGAAGAAGAAGGAGCTCAAAAGTTCAGCCAGTATTTTGATTGGGAAGAACCATTGACAAAAGCGCCTTCGCATCGTTTATTGGCCATGCTTCGTGCTGAAAACGAAGGTTTTGTAAAAATGAAAGTTGATGTTGATTTGGATGAAGCTTATGATATTATTGACGAGATCATCATTAAAAAACAAAATAGTACAACCGCACATTTGCAGTTAGCGATTGAAGACAGTTACAAACGATTGCTAAATCCTGCTATTGGAAATGAAACGCTGCAGGAAGCCAAAGCCAAAGCAGATGCCAATTCAATCCAGGTTTTTGCAAACAATTTAGGGCAGCTGTTATTAGCGCCGCCTTTGGGTGAAAAACGTATTTTGGCTATAGATCCCGGATTTAGAAGTGGCTGTAAAGTGGTTTGTCTGGATGAAAAAGGAGATTTGTTATACAATGAAACGATTTATCCGCATGCACCTCAAAATGAGGAAACCATGGCGATCAAAAAAATCCGTTCTATGGTAAATGCGTATCAAATTGATGCTATTTCTATTGGAAACGGAACCGCTTCACGCGAAACGGAATTTTTTATCAAAAAAATCGCGTTCGACAAACCGCTGCAGGTTTTTATTGTTTCTGAGGCCGGGGCTTCGGTATATTCGGCATCAAAAATTGCGAGAGAAGAATTTCCAAACTATGATGTTACGGTTCGTGGATCGGTTTCTATTGGAAGACGACTTTCAGATCCTTTGGCCGAATTGGTAAAAATTGATCCAAAAGCAATCGGAGTTGGGCAGTACCAACATGATGTGGATCAGACGAAATTAAAAGAAGAATTAGATAATACGGTAATTCGTTGCGTGAACTCGGTTGGAATTAATATCAATACCGCGAGTAAACATTTATTGAGTTACGTGAGTGGAATAGGAGAGAAGCTGGCAGAAAATATCGTTCAGTATCGTTCAGAAAATGGTCCTTTTGAAGACAGAAAGCAACTGAAAAAAGTACCTCGTTTAGGTGATAAAGCCTATCAGCAGGGCGCTGCTTTTATTAGAATTACGAATGCTAAAAATCCGCTGGATAATTCGGCTGTGCACCCGGAGGCTTATCCGGTTGTGGAGAAAATGGCAAAAGACTTAAAACTTTCTGTGAATGATTTAATCGCTAATAAAGAGAAAACAGCCCTTATTAAGGCCGAAAATTATATTACTCCTGAAATAGGGTTATTAACTTTAAAAGACATCATTAAAGAGCTTGAAAAGCCAGGGTTAGACCCAAGAAAGTCGGCTAAGGTATTTGAGTTTGATGCCAACGTAAAATCAATTAAAGATTTGAAAACCGGAATGATTTTACCGGGAATTGTGAATAACATTACCAATTTTGGCTGTTTTGTTGATATCGGAATTAAAGAAAGTGGATTGGTTCACATTTCTCAATTGAAAGCCGGTTTTGTAAGTGATGTAAACGAGGTGGTAAAATTACACCAGCATGTTGATGTAAAGGTTACAGAAGTTGATGAAGACAGAAAGAGAATTCAGTTGACGATGGTATTATAAGCCATAAAAAAATCCCAAATTACAATCTTAATAATTGTAATTTGGGATTTCTAATAACTCGCAAGTTATTATTTTTTTTCTTCCTCTTCTTTTTTAACAGGAGGTGCGGTTTGATCGTCTTTAGCAGCGTTTTTAAATTCCTTAATTCCACTTCCTAAACCTTTCATTAATTCCGGAATTTTTTTACCTCCAAAAAGTAATATCACGATACCTACTATTACAAGGATTTCTGTAAGACCTAATCTTCCCATGGTTTGTATATTTAATGCCGAAGCAAATTGTTTTCTAATTCTTCCGCAAATGTATATAGAATATACGAAGAACAACAGTATTTGGCTTAAAATATTTGTTTTCGGCAACGTTAAATATTTTATAAAATAATAAAATAAGCGTATTCGTTCATTTTAGTCCCGCACCAACAAGACGATTAATTATTATATTTGCTCGTATAAATAACCATAAATGACCACGAAAAAATTCAATTTCAGAAAAAATTTATTCATCAAAAACCGATTGGTGATTTTGAATGAGAATACTTTTGAAGAAATTTTTTCATTCAAACTTAATTTAATGAACGTTTTTGTGACGTTTACTTTGGGAGGTATCTTTTTAATTTTAATCACCACTTTTATCATTGCTTTTACGCCTTTACGGGAGTTTATTCCGGGCTATTCTTCTTCTGAACTAAAAAAGAATGCAACGCAATTGGCTATAAAATCAGATTCTCTGGAAACTGCTTTAAAGAAAAATGAGGCCTACATAAAAGGGATTCAGAAGGTTTTGAGAGGAGAACTGGAATACGCAAAATTCAATAAAGATTCTATTTTAGCCGAAACGGATGAGCCTTCGGAGGTGGATATGAAGTCGTCAGAAGAAGAGATTAAATTAAGAGAAGAGGTGGCCAGGATGGAGAAGGAGTCGGGTGAAAAACCCCGAAGTAAAAACAAAAGTGATAAGAATTAATATCTCAAACAATGTCTATTAAATCAGTAGCGGCAAAATTATTTGCCAGCACCATATATTATCAAACAAAGGCTTGGGCCAGTAAGCCGGTTGAAACCCAACAGACAGTATTTAAGAACTTAATAAATAGTGCCAGAGAAACTCAGTTTGGAGAAGATCACCATTTTGAAAAAATAAAAACGGTTCATGATTTCAGGAAACGTGTGCCAATTCGTGATTATGAAGATTTAAAACCTTATATCGATAAGGTTCGAATGGGGGAGAAAAATATTCTTTGGAAAGGAAAACCGCTTTATTTTGCTAAAACTTCGGGTACAACTTCAGGAGCAAAATATATTCCGCTTACCAAAGAGTCAATGCCTTATCATATTGAAGCCTCCAGAAATGCAATTCTACACTATATTTATGAAACCGGAAATGCTGATTTTGTTGATGGAAAAATGATTTTTCTGCAGGGAAGTCCAATTTTAATTGAAAAATACGGGATCAAATTTGGGCGATTATCAGGAATTGGAGCGCATTTTGTGCCAAAATATCTTCAAAAAAACCGAATGCCCTCCTGGGAAACCAATTGTATTGAAGACTGGGAAACCAAAATTGATGCGATTGTTGAGGAAACGATCGAACAGGACATGACCATTATTTCAGGGATTCCGTCATGGGTTCAAATGTATTTCGAACGTTTACAGGAGAAAAGCGGTGGTAAAAAAATTAGTGAGTTGTTTCAAAACTTTCAGTTGTTTATTTATGGCGGAGTAAATTATGAACCCTATCGTGCGAAGTTTGAAAACATGATTGGTAAAAAAGTAGACAGTATTGAGCTGTTTCCTGCCTCTGAAGGGTTTTTTGCCTATCAGGATTCCCAAAAAACAAAAGGTATGCTTTTGTTGTTGAATTCGGGAATTTTCTATGAGTTTATTAAGGCCGACGACTTCTTTTCAGAGAATCCCAAAAGTTTAACTATCGGAGAAGTAGAAACAGGAGTTAATTATGCCTTGATTATTTCGACAAATGCGGGACTATGGCGCTATAATATTGGTGATACCGTTCAGTTTACATCGTTATTTCCGCATCGGGTTATAGTATCGGGCCGAATCAAACATTATATTTCTGCATTTGGAGAACATGTGATTGCGAATGAAGTGGAGAATGCAATGAAAGAAGCCACTCAGGGAACCAAAATTGTACTTAATGAATTTACAGTAGCACCACAAATAAATCCGGCAAGCGGGTTACCGTATCACGAATGGCTGATTGAATTTGAAACCGAGCCAGAAAATATGGAAGTTTTTGCAGAAGCAATTGACAGTTCGATGCGAAAGCAAAACATTTATTATGATGATTTGATTACCGGAAATGTTTTACGCAAAGTGGTGGTAACCAAAGTGTCTAAAAATGGATTTCAGGAATATATGAAGTCACAAGGAAAATTAGGCGGACAAAACAAAATTCCAAGATTATCCAATAATAGAGATATTGCGGATAATTTAAAGTAAAAATTATACTGAAACAACAGTTTAGTAACACTGAGATTTTATGAAAGTATAGGTTTAAATTACTACTTTCGTTGATTGAAGAATACAAAGTACATCTTCTTAGGAAGAAGATTTTAAAATAAAATAAGCATGAAAGAAACCAAACATATATCAAGATCAAGAGCACAGGAATCGTCTGCTGCTATAGAAAAAATGTACATTACAATGCGTCACTTGTTCAACCGTGGTTTTTACAAACCAATGGGAGTTTCCGGGGATAGTTTACGCGAATCATTATTAGCATTACGTCCGGAAATTTACGGAAATATAGGCGAAGAAAAAGTAGAACTAAATGGACTTTTGTACGTTATAGAACGTTTGCCAATTGGAATTGAACAATGTCGTTTTATCAATTTAACGTCAGACGAAGGATATTCTAAATCACATTTTCAACCAATTGTTCCTCCAAAAAGAAGGAGAAACTGTTACCGAATTGACGAGGAACAAATGAACGTTGAAATTACTCGTGGGCGTTCAGATATTTATGATATTTTGACACACCTGACTTTTATTTTTATCGAATCACATAAAATTAAAAACAGAGTTTTATTAGA
Organism: Flavobacterium sp. T12S277; assembly: GCF_048514875.1. NCBI lineage: Bacteria > Pseudomonadati > Bacteroidota > Flavobacteriia > Flavobacteriales > Flavobacteriaceae > Flavobacterium > Flavobacterium sp. T12S277. The sequence goes on from NZ_JBLYEG010000002.1 coordinate 392,279, forward strand.
TGATGGAGGAGAGGTTTCGCGCGATTGGCTTAAATTAGAACAGGCTGTATTGCAAACAAAGAAACTTTCTCAAATCGAAAAAGAAAAAGCAATCTCGCATGTTGCTAATATTTTAGCGCGAACTTTTGAAGAGGTTTTGGATATTTATGATGCTTTTGGATCAGAAAATGCCCCGGATCGTTTTCTGCATGTTATATACTGGTTAGGGAAATTAGCAATTGAAGAAGTTATTGACAATAATAAGCGTACCATTACTTTTAGTCCTGTATTAAGAGAACGTTTAGGACATCATATTCATGGTGAAATCTGGGCAACTAACATCAAGGAAGTCCTTAAGGCAAATAACCTGTTAAAACGCCCAATTCACGTTATAAGTGCAAATATGCACAGTGTGATGAATTCAATTTTTGCAACACCCTTGTTGAAAACAAAATTCAAGGACAAGTCTGATTTTTATATTTACGAAGAGTTAAGCAAATCAGGGGCAAAAGAAATTAGAGGAGTTGTAGAAGAACTGGCACTAAAAAATGGTATGATTTCTCTACCGGATAGTTCCGGAACGAATATCGATGTTCAGATTTTTGATACTGCAAAAATTGACTGGGCAAAAACCGCTTTTCCAAAAGCAAAACTGGAGGAAGAAAAGCCTCTTATTATTGTTATGGATTATGCATTTGGTGAGCAGGCATATGAGACTATCGACGAGCTTTTGAAACCGTTTAAAAAAGACACTTTACTGAATGTAAAATCAGTTTCCATTATGGGGAAAGCCGGAATTTTAGAGGGTGGAAAAGGAGATATCATGATCCCAACTGCACATATAAACGAAGGAACGGCTGATAATTATTTCTTTGAAAATGAATTAACCGGAGCTATGTTTGAAGGCAACGATATTGCTGTTTTTGAAGGAGCTATGGTTACAGTTTTAGGAACATCATTGCAAAACAGAGATTTATTGAAGTTTTTCCATGAGTCTACCTGGGGTGTAATAGGCCTGGAAATGGAAGGTTCTTATTATCAGAAAGCGATTCAGTCGGCCTCTAAAATCAGAAAAAGTGTTCCGCATGACATTAAGGTTCGTTATGCTTATTATGCATCAGATAATCCATTGGAAACAGGTAGTACATTAGCTTCAGGTGGATTAGGTACGACTGGTGTAAAGCCAACTTATTTGATTACCATTAAAATTTTAGAACAGATTTTCAACGTAAAATAATTCCATAAATGAGTACAAAAGTACCCCAAAATAATGACGATCAGGAAATTGATTTAGCTGTGATTTCAAAAAAAATCAATAACTTTTTTCAGGGAATCAATGCTTCTATTTTCAGGGGAATCCAGTTTTTTATTCGAAATTGGATCATTGTTTTAATTTTAGTTTTTACAGGATTTGGTTTGGGAGTGTTTTTAGACAGTACTCAAAAAAGCTATGAACACGAAATTATTGTGGCTCCAAACTTTCAGAGTACGGATTATTTGTACGCAAAAATTGATTTAATCAATTCAAAAATTAAAGAACATGATACGCTTTTTTTGAAAGAAACCGTTGGAATTCAACAGCCAAGAAATCTAAGAATCATAGAAGCGAAACCAATTGCAGATGTTTATAATTTTATTAAAAACAGACCTGAAAACTTTGAATTAATAAAGTTGATGGCCGAAGATGGTGACATCAAAAAAGTACTGGAAGACAATGTGACGAGTAAGAACTATACTTTTCAGACTATTTTATTAGTAACGAAAAGAAAATCATCAGAAGAAAAGTTAATTAAGCCACTTTTAAATTATTTAAACTCATCGGATTACTATTCCAAAATTCAGAAAGAAGAATATAAAAATGTTCAGTTAAAAATGAAGCAAAATGACTCTATCATTAAACAGATTGATGGGGTTTTAAGTAATTTTTCGAGTGCGACAAACAATGCGCATAAAAATGATAAAATGCTGTATTACAATGAAAACACACAATTAAGTGATATTATAAAAACTAAGAATGATTTAATTAATGAACAGGCAATTCATAGAATTGAGTTGATTGGTTTTGATAAAATTATAAAAGAAAGCAGTATTATCTTAAATAAGGAATTTGTCAAATACGCCGAAAATAGTTTGAAATTTATAATACCGGTTTTATTTGTTATGCTATTCGGATTTCTAAATCTTTTCAAGGCTTTTTATAATAAACAAAAAGAGTTAACAGTTTTATAATAGTGATAGTTGAATATTCTGTTGTTAAAATACTAAAAAATTATATTTTTGTTTAAAAAACATACAATGAAAAAACAGTTAATTTTTATAAATTTAGTTTTGTTAACTTTTTTTATAGGATGTAAAAATAAAGAAGAAGTTGCACCAGTGGAGGAAGTTAAAGCCAATACATTTGATGTAATTGTTGATTTACAAATACAAAAAGATGATGAATTAATTCTCTTTTACAAGGATCCTTCTATTGCCTATTTTGATGATAAAAATACGGTTTATAATGGTGTAAAAGGAAATATCGAACCACAATCGCTTACTTTCAGTGTTCCGGAAGGAGTTTTACCAAATGATATTCGCTTTGATATTAGTTCAAAGAAAGATCAAGATCCGATAACAATTAATGCAATAACTTTAAGGTTTGAGGGAAGAACGTTTAAAATTTTGAAAGGAGATATTTTAAAATATTTTACACCAAATGAATTTATAAAATTTGATGAGGCCACAGGAATAGTAACGTTTATCAAAAATGGAGAAAATTTTGACCCGTATTTTTTAACAAAACCGGCAATTTATCCTGAAATCGAAAAAGTAAGAGGAGCTCAATTGTAGTTTTTTTTAATAATATTAATTTTTAAGGCTGTTCCTTTTCAGGTATAGCCTTCTTTTTATAATAATACGACTAAACATTGAAGCTAATTTTTGATATATTCCATCGATATAAAAAGCACAAAATTTTAGCTTCAAATTTCGTGTATCTTTCTTTGCTTCAAGGTTTAAATTTGCTTTTACCCTTAATCACCTTTCCTTATCTAATTAGGGTATTAGGTGTTGAGTATTTCGGATTGTTATCATTTTCTTTTGCATTCGTTACTTATTTCCAAATCGTTACCGATTACGGTTTTAATGCTACAGGAACGCGCGATATTTCATTGGTTGCTGATGATTACGAGAAGCAAAATCTGGTTTTTAACCAAATTATGTCAGCAAAACTATTTTTAGTGGTTGTAAGTTTTGTTGTAATGATGACATTTGTATTTTCATTCAAAATTTTCAGAACTTATTGGATTATCTATTTATTTTCATTTGGTTCCATTTTTGGTCAGGCAATTTTCCCAGTTTGGTATTTTCAGGGAATTCAGAAGATGAAATACATTACTTATCTCAATCTGGCTACCAAATTAATTTTTACATTGGCTCTTTTTATTTTTGTTAGAGAAAAGGCCGATTTTTATCTGGTTCCTGTTTTTAACGCCTTAGGGTTTATATTTGCAGGTATTTTTGCTTTGTTTTATATACGGAAGGATTTTAACATTAGATTCAAAATACAGCCTTTAAGCGGTATAATAGAACAACTTCAAAAATCGAAATATGTGTTTTTATCGGAACTTAAAATTTCATTATTTACAAATACAAACACTTTGATTTTAGGAATTCTGGCGGGAAATCATGCTGTAGGGTATTTTTCTGCAGCTGAAAAACTCGCAAGGGCAATAGGTAATTTTCAAACTCCAATTTCAAACACAATTTTTCCATATCTCTCAAAGGAAATGATTGCAGATAAGTTAAAAACAATTCAAAAAATAAAGAAAATAACGCTAGTTGGAGCCATCTTATTTTCTGTAATTATAATGGTATGTTTTTGTTTTGCAGAACAAATCATAGAAATTATTTACGGTAGGCAAATGTTTCCTGCAGTACTTATATTCAGAATTGTAATTCTTATACCTTTGTTATCGTTTCTAGATACTATGTTTGGGAAACAAATTCTTTTAAACTTAGGAAAAGATAAATTGTATTTTCGGGTTATATTGTTTGCAACAATTTTAAACTTGGGTATTAATTTTATTTTAACCCAATTTTACCAGGAAATAGGTACAGCTATTTCATTGTTGATTACGCAAATTTTTATAGTTTTCGGTATGTGGTTTTATGCAAAAAAAGAGATTAATAAAATCATGTTAAAGTAAATCAATATGACACAAATAAAAGTTAGCGTGATTATTCCGGTTTATAATGCAGAATCTTTTTTGCATGATTGCGTTAAATCATTGACAAACCAGACATTGCAGGAATGTGAATTTATTTTTATAAACGACGGTTCATTTGATAGGAGTCTGGAAATAATTGAAAGCTATCAGGTATTTGATAAAAGAATTCGAATTATTAATCAGGAAAATGCCGGGCGAAGTATAGCTAGAAATGTTGGAATACTTGAAGCAAAAGGGAAATATATTGGTTTTATAGATTCTGATGATTTTGTTGCAGATGAAATGTTTGAGACTTTATACGATAGAGTAAGTAAAGAGAACACAGATTTGGTTGTTTCTAATTATTTTTTAGGAAGGGATAAAAAATACGTTCTTAAAAAAGAAATATTTCCAACAGATATAATATATTATCAAGAGTACATTCGGCAAAATATTATTTCAAATCTATTAGAAAGAGAAGATCTTTTTTCAGTTTGGAATAAATTGTACAAAAGAGATCTTATTTTAAATCATAAGGTTACTTTTCCAAGTATTTATGAGGAAGATCAATTGTTTAATTTATTGGCATTTAATGCGGCCTCAAATGTTCTTTTTATAGATTATTCAGGTTATTTCTATAGAGAAGTTTTTAATGGAGTTTCTAAGAATTTGTTTAAAGTTGATTACTTTGAAATAGCGCTTCAAAAACTTCATTTAAATTATAAAGAAAGATGTAATCTAAGCCTTTCTGAAGAAGAAATTAATAGATTAAAAGCAGTTCGATTTGTTCAGAAAGTTTTTTATTTGATATTTAAGTATGCAATTCTAAACGTTTCATTTAAAGAGAAATTTGAAAAAATAAAAAGCATAGCTTTTGATCTGGAAGTTATTAATGTTTCAAAAAAATATTCTAAGGATATTCTAAAAAACCAGGGAGTGTTTGAATCATTAGTTTTGAAAAGTATAAAAAACAAATCTGCGGCTGGTTTGTATTTATTAGTTTTGGCAGTTAAATTTGTTTATCACCCCAAACTCTCAGAGGTTGTTCGAAGTATGAATAACCTTAAAATCAGTAAAACTTAAAAATATTGCTTAGAAAATTATATACAATATTATTCTTTTTAGGACTCTTCTTTTTTCCTTTCAATAATTATGAAGGGATTCCTTTGTTGGGCGAATTTAAAAGCGAAGCTGGAGCTCTTTTTTTAATAGTAGGGTTTCTGGTTTTATGCTTTGACGTTACCTTTTCCAGAAAAATTTATATCCCCTATAAAAGCCTTATTTTTCAGTTAATAGTTTTTTTTCTAATTTGGTGTTTGATTACTACATTATTGAACATAAATACTGTTTCATCCAATTACTTTAAACAAACAGGAGGTATAAACAGGTTTGCACGACAATATTTCGCTTTATTATTATCAAGTCTGGTGTTCTTAATATTGTACGTAAATGTTTTGGTAAAAATGGAGATGAAAGAAATTCTCTTTAAAATAAGGAAAATTTTTCTTTGGTCTTTGATAGTAGCCTCAGTATATGGTTTTTTCGAAATTTTAATTTCCGCATTCGGCTATCGTTTTTTTTACAAATTTCTGGAGATATTCAATTATTTCCCATTTTTAGAAGTCAATCTTTTTCCGCAAGAAAGAATTTCATCAATATCCTATGAGCCGCCATTTTTAGCCATTTATCTTATTACAATTTCTGGATGGATGTTTAGTTATATTATTACCAGTAATAGTCCATGGAGGTTTTTGCCTACGATTTCGATTTTAGTTTTAACTTATTTTTCGGGATCTCGAACAGGACTTGTTGTGATTTTTATTCAATTGATTATTTTTTCTGTTTTTCTATATAAGGACCAAAGATTTAAGAAATATATCACAAATTTTATAATTGGATTTTCTCTTATTTTTAGTGTATTGCTAGTTCTAAACGGAGAAAAAGTACTTAAATCTGTTGCCGAAAAAGTAGATTCTTTAGATTTTGAAAAGAATCTTACCAAAAGTGTTTCCAATCAATCGCGATTCGGAATGCAATATGCTTCTGTACAGGTGTTTTTAGAAAATCCGATTATAGGTGTTGGATTTGGTCAGCAAACATATCATAACAGAACACATTACCCAATATGGGCAACACGAAATAATTATGAGTTCAAATTATTTTATAAGAATAAAAAAGAAAAGGCATTTCCTCCAGGATATAATATTTATACCCGTTTGTTGGCAGAGACGGGATTAGTTGGAATTATATTGTTTTTAATGATACTTTGTTTTTCGATTAATGAAATACGACTACTAATGAAAACCACCAAAGGAGAAGAAAGGGTACTTTTAATGATTCTTTTTATTTCTCTTTCAGGGTTGTATATAAATTGGCTTCAAATTGATACTTTTAGAATGTATGGTGTTTGGTTAGGTTTGGCAATTTTAATTCGAATGAGGAAAAAATCAATTTTAGCGGAAAATGAATAAGATTGTACTTTTGATTCCATATTATAATAATTCTGAAGGTTTAATAAAATCGTTGAATTCGATTGAACCTGATGAAGAATTAGACATTATTATTGTAGATGACGGAAGTAAAAATAAATTTGATGAGGTAATACTTCAAAGTAATTTCAAAGCAAAAGGAACTCTTTATTTTGAATACCTGGAGCAAAATCAGGGAATTGAGTTTGCATTAAACCACGGTCTTAAAATTAGTGTTGCAAAGAGGTATAAATATACAGCAAGATTGGATTGTGGAGATGTTTGTTTAGGAAGGAGATTTGCTATTCAGGCTGCATTTTTGGACCAAAATCCCGAAATAAAAATAGTAGGCTCAAACGTATTGGCAGTGGATAGTAATGATAATTATTTGTATGCGATCAATTTACCATTAGAAGACAAGGACATAAAAAATAAGATGTATTTTAATTCGATGTTGATTCATCCGGCAATATTATTTACTACATCAATTATAGACACAATAGGTTTTTATTCGATAAAACATAAATCGGCAGAGGACTATGCGTTCTTTTTTGCTATTTCAAAAAAGTTTAAAATGGCTAATATTGGTCAATATCTAACTCAAATTGAAATTAATGAAAATGGTATTTCAATTCAAAAAAGAAAACAACAGGTTAAAGCGAGAATACAAATTATAAAGGAAAATTTTTATATTGGATTTTATCCGATATATGGGCTTGTCAGAAATTATATATTACTAATTATGCCTTATACTATAATTTTAGCAATTAAAAAAAGAATTAAAAGATGAGAGTTAGAGATCTAATTAAAGAAAAAGGCTTTGAATATCTCATTTATGCATTATTGCTTTCATTGTTTTTTTCAAAGGCAATACCTAATATTATCCTGGCAATTTTGTCTGTTTGGACAATTATTGATTGCAGAAAGAATAAAGGTTTAGGATTAAATTTTACCTTTTCATCAAGAACTATTTTATTGGTTTTATTGGGGTTTCTTACTGTAAAATCGGTTTTTTTTGGTACCATATTGTACGATTTTAAAGTTTACAAAGGCTTCTTTTTATTGTTTTGGTTAACAGTTGTCTTGAAAAAAATAACTGATTTTAATTCTTTGAAGGGAGTAATTTTGTGGGGGATAAATAGTGCAATTTTTTGTTCTGTCTTTTTAGTAAGTTTATTTTTTTTGAAACACCATACATTACCTTTTTCAAATACAGCAGAAGTAAATGAATTATTACTTCTAGAGCGGCCCTATATAGGTTTTATAACTGTAGTAGGTTTTTTATTAGCTATTGAAAAGGCGTTTATTTCAACAAAAGGTAAGTACTTTTGGATAACTAACGCAGTGCTACTGTTTTTATTTATAATTTTAATTTCGGCAAGAATTTCTATTATAACATTGTTTTTAGTGGCAATAATCTATTTATTTTTTTATGCTAAAATTAGCTTGTTAAAAAAGGTAGTTTTTCTTATTTCGTTTATCATTTTCTTTGGATTGATTGTAGTAACAAATAAAAATATCTCTGAACGTTTTTTTGTAAAAAACAATCTTGAAGAATCACTAAAAGTAGCATCTGATTATGAACCAAGAATTGTAATTTGGAATTGTGCTTTTTCAATGACACATAAAAGTGATTTTAATTCTTTAATTGGATTTGATGGATATGGCACAATCTCAGATAATTTTTTAGATTGTTATAGCAGTACAATTGAAAATGTATCTAAAAAAGACTATTTTCTATCAGAAAAATTCAACTCCCACAATCAGTTTATTGATTTATATTTAATAGGAGGTTTAATAGGATTTGGGCTATTTGTTGCTTTTTTTATTAAATTATTTAGTGAAGTAAGAGAAAATTTTTTTCAAACGGCTATTGTAACAGCATTTTTATTATTCTTTTGCGTTGAGAATATATTTTACAGACAATTTGGATGTTACCTTGTGGGGATATTTATTTTAACTTTATCCCATGTTAAGAACAAAATAAATGAGTAAGATTAAAATTGCACATATTTTGCATTCCGTTGGAGGTGTAGATGTTTCATTGCGACAAATACTTCAAAATATCAATACATTAGAGTTTGAAAGCATTGTTATACACGGAGATTCTGATACTCAGGCCTTATTTCAGGACAAGAATTTTGAATCAATCGTAGAATTTAAGGTACCCATTCATCGTGAAATTTCGATCAAAAATGATTTTTTAGCGATAAGAAAAGCATTAAAAATTATTCGGAAAGAACGACCAGATTTAATACATTCACACAGTACAAAGGGTGGTGTTATTGCAAGGGTTATTGGTTTTTTAACTGGTATAAAAGTTCTCCATACACCACAGGCTTTTTCCTATTTGTGCACAGACAAAAAAATAAAAAAAACCGCTTTTCTATTAATTGAAAAATTACTTTCGAAAGGAAATTCAGTTTTGCTGGCTTCTTCAGAATCAGAATTGCAAAGGGCAATTGAAGAGGTAGGTTATGCTAGATCTAAAACGGCACTTTTTAATAATGCTATAACACCTATTGATAAAGTTTTTAGACTTTCTATACCAAAAACCTGGCCCGACAAGTACCTCTGTAGTGTAGGAAGACCATGTTATCAAAAAAATACTGAAGAATTGATACGTGTTTTATATGAAGTTAACAAAACAGAAGACATACATTTGGTTTTAGTTGGTGTTGGACATCATGCAGATCAATTGGAAATGGTTGAAAATTTGGTATTAAAACTAAACTTAAAAGATAAAATAACGATTCTGAATTGGACTTCAAGAGAAGATGTATTACATATTACCAGTAAATCAAAATTGTATGTTTCAACATCGAGGTACGAAGGCCTGCCTTATGCAATTATTGAAAGTTTGGCATTATCTATTCCAAATGTCGTTTCGGATTGTGATGGAAATCGTGATTTAATAAAGAATGACTTTAATGGATTTTGTATTAAAAATAATGATACAAAAGAATTTAGCCAAAAAATAATTAAGTTGTTAAGAGAAGAAAGTTTGCATAATGAATTTTCAAGAAATGCAAAAGACACATTTTTAAAACATCACAACATTGGTCAAAAAATAAAGGATCTTGAATCTATTTATAAAAAAGAGTTAGAATAATGTAGTAAATATTAGTGGAAAGATTTTTTACATTGGGTGTTTGTAGTTATTTTAAATTTTTTTGGTCGTTTTTATAAAATAGATAAGAGTTGTCGACAGGGCTATTTACTTATGATAGAAGCATATAAAAATTTGATGCAACTTTTTTGACAATTGTTATTTTTTAATAAAATTTTTCTTATAATTACAGAAAAAATAACATCAGTTTTATATTATGAGAAAAATACTTTTAGCAATTGCTATTTTCATTAACACAGTATCCTATTGTCAGAACATTTACCAAAGTGGTGGTAATGTTGGTATCGGGACAAGTACACCAAGCGGTAAATTAGAAATTTACGATATTCTTAATATGAAACTATTGTTGGGTGTTATACCTACTGGTAGTGCAGCAAATGAACCCACTATCCTGTTTTCCAGATGGTCGGGAAATCCAGATAAAACATATACTTCAAATTCAATTCATACCTTGTTTTCTCCAACAGGAACTGATGGGAATAATTTCGGACTTGCTTTTAGTACGATACCACTTCATGCTAACAATAATTTTTCCGGAGCTAAAGTAAGAATGTTTATAAGTAATAATAATGGCTATGTCGGTATAGGCTCAATTAATCCGGATGAAAAGCTAACCGTAAAAGGAAAAATTCATGCCGAGGAAGTGAGAGTAGATTTACAGATACCTGCGGATTATGTTTTTCAAAAGTATTACACAGGCAAATCTGATTTAAAATCGGATTATGTGATGCCAACCTTAGCTGAAATAGAGAAATTCACTAAAGAGAATAATCACTTGCCAAATGTTCCTTCAGCTCAGGAAATAAAGGAAAAAGGATTACAGGTGGGAGAAATGAGTAATGCTCTTTTACAAAAAATAGAAGAATTAACGCTTTATATTATTGAACAGAACAAAAGGATTGAAATGCTTGAAGCAAAAGTAAATAAGAAGTAACGATACAAAACGCAATCCGTTTAGATATTTTATAGAACTGCCTAATTATTTTAGGCAGTTTTTTTATAGAATAGTTTCTATAATTTTCAAATCAGTTACATTTGCGATGTATAAATAATTACTATGAAAAGAATACTTATTACAGGAGCAGCAGGATTTCTGGGATCGCATTTATGTGATCGTTTTATCAAAGAAGGATACTATGTTATCGGAATGGATAATTTGATTACCGGAGATCTTAAAAACATAGAACATTTATTCAAGTTAGAACATTTCGAGTTTTACCATCACGATATTACCAAGTTTGTACACATTCCGGGTGATTTAGATTATATATTACACTTTGCTTCGCCGGCAAGCCCTATAGATTATTTAAAAATTCCAATCCAGACTTTAAAAGTAGGATCTCTCGGAACACATAATTTATTGGGATTGGCCCGTGTAAAAAAGGCCAGAATTTTAATTGCTTCTACATCTGAAGTTTATGGAGATCCACTGATTCACCCACAAACCGAAGAGTACTACGGAAACGTAAATACAATTGGACCACGCGGGGTGTATGATGAAGCAAAACGCTTTCAGGAATCGATCACAATGGCTTATCATACGTTTCATGGCGTAGAAACGAGAATCGTGCGTATTTTTAATACCTATGGCCCAAGAATGCGTCTGAACGACGGACGTGTAATTCCGGCTTTTATCGGACAGGCATTACGTGGGGAAGATTTAACGATTTTTGGTGACGGTATGCAAACGCGTTCTTTTTGTTATGTAGATGATCAGGTTGAAGGTATTTTCAGACTGTTGCATTCGGATTACGTATATCCGGTAAATATTGGAAATCCGGATGAAATCACGATTAAAGATTTCGCAGAAGAGATCATTAAACTAACAGGAACCAATCAAAAGGTAGTCTACCATCCATTACCAATAAATGATCCGTTACAACGCCAGCCAGACACTACAAAAGCAAAAGAGCTGTTGGGTTGGGAAGCAAAAGTAAGCCGCTCTGAAGGAATGAAGATTACTTATGATTATTTCAGATCACTTTCAAAAGAAGAGCTTTCAAAAGAAGAACACAAAGATTTTTCGAATTATATCAAATAATAATAAAAGAAAACGGGCATTATTCCAGAAATAATGCCCGTTTCTATTTTTCGGAAGCTGCTTAAAAAGCATTATTTTCGATGAGTTTTTTCATTTGCTGATCCAGATTAAAATGATTTTTTGCATGAAAAAAAATAGTCTTTTTCATTTTTTGAATTTCTTCTTTACCAAGTCTGGAGATTTCGATCAAAGTGGTGTTTAAATCCTGAAAGTTTTCAACGGGAACGACCCAGCCAAGGTTATTTTCGGTTACTATATCTTCGCCTTCACCGCCTCCAAAATAAAAAACAGGAAAGCCCAAAGCACTATATTCGAATATTTTTGAAGGAACAGAGCCGTAAATCCTCGTTTTAAGCGGAACAAGGGCAATGTCTAAGCTTTTCAAAGTTTCATGCAAAACGTTACGTTCTAACATTCCGTGAAAAACAATTTTTTTAGTTGGATTTTCATTAAGGTAATTCACAATCTGAGCTTTCTCAGCCCCGTCGCCAAAAATATGAAGTTCGATGTTGCCGTTTTCAAGATTCATTTGCTGAATAAGTTCAAAAAGACCTTGTGCAACCCCCAATAATCCGGCGTAGAATAATTTAATGGGGTCTCCGGAATTGTCTTTTTCCTCCAGGAAATTTTCAACAAAATGATCCGGATAATTGCGATACAAAAAACATTTCTTTTCAGGAAAGATCGAATGAATATGAGTAATGATTTCATTAGATTGCCCGAAAATGTGTGTGGCTTTTTGGTAAATAAACCGTTCAATAAAAAGCAAAATCTTGTGCGAAATACTATTTTTCTTAAGTACTTGTAATTCGATAGCAGCGGTAGGCCAAAGATCTGAAACATTCAAAATTATGGTTTTACGCTTTAGCCAAAGAACAAAAACCGAAATAAAAGAGAGCAGCAAAGGAGGTGATTGTACAATAACTTTTTTAGGCGTTTTGGCAAATAACAAATAGAAAAATAAAGCAGTTGAAAAGGAAAGTGTCGAAACAATTCGTTTAAAGATATTCGGGCTGTTACTTGGATAAATCCAAAGACGTTTTAATGTAATGTTCTGAATCTTCTCAGTAACAGAAAATAGGCCTTTGTATTCCGGAAATAATTCACCTTTCGGATAATTTGGAAGCGGAGAAATTACCGAAACTTCATATCCGTTTTGATTTAATTTTAAAGCAAGTTGTTCTATTCTATTGGCGGCAGCACCTTTTTCAGGTGGATAATAGTTTGATATAATCAGAATATCCTTCATTAGTTTTTATCCAATAAAATTGAAACAATTCGCTCAGATGCTTTTCCATCCCAAAGCTCCGGAATACTACTTTTTCGTGGGCCATTTTTCAAGAACAGACCAAAGACATTTTGTAAATTTTCTAAGGACGTTCCCACAATAGTGTTAGAGCCGATGGTTTCGGTTTCAGGGCGTTCGGTGTTATTTCGCATCGTAAAACAAGGAATTCCCATTACAGTTGTTTCTTCAGAAATACCACCGCTATCGGTAATAACTGCAAAACTGTTTTTTACTAAATACATAAAATTCAGGTAACCTTGGGGCGCAACAAAAATGATGTTTTTAAAAGAAATTGCACTTTCTCCCAAAATAGCCTGTGTTCTTGGATGAATAGGAAACAGTATTTTTTTGTTAGTTACCAAATCATCAATTCCCTGAAGCAAAGCAATAAGAGAAGAAACCTTGTCGACATTTCCGGGGCGGTGTAAGGTCAGGACAACATAGTTTTTGTCGCTAAGCTGATGTTCTTCCCAAAAATCAGGAGGAGAAATTCTATTGATGTTTTGGTATAAAGTATCGATCATAACATTTCCTACGAAATGTACATTTTCAGGATTGGAGCCTAATTTTAGTAAATTTTCTGAGGCTGAAGTTGAGGTTGTAAAAAAGTAATCGGTAATACTATCTGTCAACATTCTATTGATTTCTTCGGGCATTGTTAAATCTCCGGAACGGATTCCTGCTTCAACATGCGCTACCTTGGTATTGCATTTTTTAGCCACGATTGAACATGCCATCGTCGAATTTACATCACCAACAACCAAAACCAAATCGGTAGGATTTTGAAGTAATTCCTTCTCAAAAGCAATCATAATTGCGGCAGTTTGCTCGGCCTGCGAGCCACTTTTTACCTCCAGATTTACATTTGGTTTGGGAATATTTAATTCTTCAAAAAAAGTATCACTTAAATTCTTATCGTAATGCTGACCTGTATGAACCAATCGAAACGAAACATCAAAACCTTCATTTTGTTTGTTTTGTATAGCATTAATAAGGGGAGCTATTTTTATAAAATTAGGTCTTGCACCTGCGATTAGGGTGATTTTCATAGGTTAATTGAATTCTTTTTAAAACATTCTTTTGGCAAAAGTAAAGTTTAAATTGAATTCTTGGTCGATTGAGAGATTTTCTTCAATACCTAAGTGTAATTTTTGAGAATTAAGGAACTATCTTTTATATCCAATTTTCACTCTCTCACTTTCATTTTCTTTTTTCTCCGCTAATTCATCTAAATAAGAAAAAACCAATTCAATATTCTTGTCATGATTCTCTAACTTTTTTTGAATCTGAAGAATATCAACTTTTATTTCAGTTGTATCCAAAAGCATTTGTCTCACTTTGGTGAAAATGCGCATGATTTGAATATTGGTTTGAATTGCTTTGTCGCTATTTAAAATACTTGAAAGCATTAATATTCCATGTTCTGTGAATGCCATTGGGGCATAGCGTAAACCCATCTTTTCAGAATTGGAGGTCGCAATTTGCGACCTCCAATTTTCAAATTCTATTTTGGTAAGTTCAAACATAAAATCATTAGGAAAACGGTTTCGATTCCTTTTGACTTGTTCTTTTAATCGTTTAGTTTCAATTCCATAAAGTAATGCCAAATCACGATCCAGCATTACTTTTTGATTGCGGATATAATATATTTTGTTGGAAATAATTTCTTCAGAAAGTAAAGATTGATCCTTCATAAGTTTTTAATTAGAAAAACAAATGTAGGATTTTATTTATATTAAAGATAAAATTTAAATTGTTTTAACTTTCCGCTTTTGCTTCTTTCTAAGACGGTTTTTCGGGTAAAACTAAAATTCAAATTGGGTTCTAAATACACAGCAATTGCCTTTTCTATTTTTTGAATTTGAGTTGCATTTAATTCAATATCACTTACATACTCAATTTCAAAAGAATCTAATTGCATTTGTTTGATGGTAAATTCTTTAACATTTCCGTCGTCTTCAATAATGCTTTTGGTTATATAATAAAAGGTCAAACCAGGTGATTTTTTGCCGCTTGGGAGAGTCGCAATGTCGTTGGTTCTTCCAGTAAGTTTTTTTAGAATAGGTTTTTGTAGTGTACTTTTTTCGTCTAAAATTCCAATATCACCAATATCATATCTAATAAACGGATGTGCTTTGTTGAATAAAGAGGAAATCACAATGCGGCCTTCGCTACCGTAAGGCAAAACCTGATTGTTTTCGTCTAAAATTTCAACAAACAGGGTTTCAGCATTTACTTGCCAATCGCCGTTTGGGTTTTCAAAAGCAATCAAATCCAATTCTGAAGCACCGTATTCATTGATAATCGGAATTCCGAATTGTTTTTCTAAAAGCTTTTTATCCGATTCAAAAAGCATTTCGGAAGTGACAAAACAGGCTTTTAAAGTAGGGCAAACGTCTTTTAAAATAAGATTTTTTTGTTCTAAGTATTTGGCAAACAAAACGATTGAACTAGTATATCCATTGATATAATCGAATTTTTTAGTTTTAAACTTTTGTAGAAACTTTTCAAGAACAGCATCAGATAAATCAAAAACCGGAAACCGGAAACGATGCGTCAAAAAATCCTTAATTCGTTCTTTGTGATAGCCAATAAAATCCATTGGAATACCATAAAAACGAGCCTGATAGGAGTGATTAAAGTCGATATGGTACCAACCGAAACGCATAAAAATAGAGGTCCAGGTTAGGGCATGGCAGTATTTATCTTTGGCAAAAACAAAGGGAGTACCACTAGACCCGGATGTTTTGTTGAGGTAAATGTTTTTTCTCGAATAACCTTTTGATAGTCTTTCTTCGAGTGGTTTCTGTAAATTTTGTTTGTTTAAAACGGGTAAATTTTCCCATTTCAATTCGGTTATATCCCCGATCAATTCTTTATAAAAAGAGTTGTTTTCCAGATGAAAAGCTACAATTTCTTCTTTTTTCTGTTGAAGAAAACGAAGATATTGTGTTTCCGATAAATTCTTGATTTCATTCAATTCAGCTTTGGCTTTCTTTATCGGAAAACCATTTAATTGCAGTGAAATATCGAAAAGAGAAATCATTTGTGGTATTATTTTTCGTCAAAAATAATACTATCGAATTACTAACAGAGAAGAATCAACAACTTTTTAAGATTTAATTATTTTTTACGTACAAAAGCAATTATTTTTGCACCACAACTAAATACAACTATACCATGACAATTTTACTATTGGGATCCGGCGGAAGAGAGCATGCTTTTGCTTGGAAAATGACTCAGAGTCCACTTTGCGAAAAACTTTTTGTTGCACCAGGAAATGCAGGAACGGCAGCAATTGCTACAAACGTTGCAATGTCTCCAACAGATTTTGATGCAATCAAAGCATTTGTAATTCAGGAAAATGTAAAAATGGTGGTCGTAGGACCAGAAGATCCTTTGGTAAAAGGGATTTACGATTATTTTAAAAACGACGAGAGTTTACAACATATTCCGGTTATTGGCCCATCAAAATTGGGAGCTCAATTAGAAGGAAGTAAAGAATTTGCCAAAGAGTTTTTAATGAAACATAATATTCCAACTGCGGCTTACGACAGTTTTACTGCCGAAACAGTAGAGAATGGATGTGCTTTCTTAGAAACATTGCAGCCTCCATATGTTTTAAAAGCAGACGGTTTGGCAGCAGGAAAAGGAGTTTTGATTATTCAGGATTTAGAAGAAGCTAAAACAGAATTGAGAAACATGTTGGTTCACGAAAAATTTGGAGCAGCAAGTTCAAAAGTAGTAATCGAAGAATTTTTGGACGGAATAGAATTAAGCTGTTTTGTTCTGACTGACGGGAAAAGCTATAAAATTTTACCAACAGCAAAGGATTACAAACGTATTGGTGAAGGTGATACAGGTTTAAATACAGGTGGAATGGGAGCTGTTTCTCCGGTACCTTATGTTGATGCTGTTTTGATGGAAAAAATTGAAACACGTATCGTAAAACCAACTATTGAAGGTTTCCAGAAAGATGGAATTGAATATAAAGGATTTGTATTTATTGGTTTAATCAATGTAAAAAACGAACCAATCGTTATTGAGTACAATGTAAGAATGGGAGATCCTGAGACTGAAGTTGTAGTACCAAGATTACAATCAGATTTAGTTGAATTGTTCCTTTCAGTGGCCAATCAAAAATTAGATTCATTCGAATTAGAGGTTGATCCGAGAAGCGCGACTACAATTATGGTGGTTTCTGGCGGATATCCGGAAGATTTTGAAAAAGGAAAAGTAATTACAGGTTTAGAAAACATTACTGATTCTATTGTTTTTCATGCAGGAACAAAAATAGAAGGCGAGACTGTCGTTAGTAATGGAGGACGTGTATTGACCGTAACTTCTTATGGAGACGATTTCCAACAGGCCATAAAAAAATCTTACCAAAATATAGATAAACTAAATTTTGATAAGATGTATTTTAGAAAAGATATTGGCTTCGACTTACTTTAAAAAAGAGTGAGCTGTAGTATCTTGGTTTTCAGTTCCGGCGTCATCAAAAATGCGTAATTGTTTGATCCAATAAACGATTGCGCATGAACAGATGATCATAAAAATCCAGTTAATAGTATTAGCACCAAACCAGGTAACAAGTTCTAAACGACGTAAAAAATCAAGTGGTGCGAATAAAATGTTAACGAATAAGTACTGTATTCCTTCAAAAAAAGCTGTCATAATTTATAAAATTATATGTTATTTATTGTTGTGTAACGCATTGAAATCAGAATTCCAGTATTAGAATCTTTTTTCAACTTGTTGGTTTTCCTTTTTAAACAAGTATTATATTTACAATCACAAAAGTATAAAATATCCTTATGATAACAAGTGTTTTTAAAAAATCTACGCCATTAAATTATTCATTGGTCGTAATTTTGATACTGGTTTTCTTTTTTCTTTTTCAAATTCAGGAACCATCATGGATGAGTTCTTATTTTTTGGCGTTCCAAAAAGTGAGTTTGTTGTGCTTTATTTTGGCCTCTTTTTTCCTGATTAATTTTATCGTAAAAAAGAACGGGCTCAGTAAAGACAATGGATACGCGATACTTTTTTACTTATTGTTTCTGTTGTTTTTCCCCACAATATTTAACAATGCCAATGTAATATATGCCAACTTTTTTGTACTGTTGGCACTTCGAAGATTAATTTCGCTGCAATCTTTGAAAGCTTCAAAAGAAAAAATATTTGATGCTTCATTTTGGATTTTAATAGCCTCTTTATTTCAATTTTGGTGTATTCTCTTCTTGATTTTAGTTTTTATCTCCATAGTTTTTCATGTTTCGAGAGATTATAGAAACTGGATTTTACCATTTATAGCGCTTGTGGCGGTATCGATTATCTTTTTATTGATCTCTTTAATTTTTCATATTGATATAACTGAATTTTTTCAGAAACGCGCTGTAATCGATTTTAACATTGATTATTTCAAGAGCAATTACGAAAACGGAGCACTATCAATTTATGTGGCTGTAGCTTTATTTTTTGTGGTTTCGATGCTGATGACATTGTCTAATCGACCGCAAATAGTACATTCTTCATACAAAAAAGTAGTGGCATGTTTTTTTATTGCGGCCTTTGTATACATACTTTCAACAGATAAAAGCAACGATTTACTCTTTTTTAGTATTGCTCCTTTGACGATCATGGCAGCAAGCCATGTAGAGTATATGCAACAAAAACTGAATAATGAAATTGTGTTTTACGTGTTGATTTTGTGCAGTTTATTTACATTTTTCTCACAGTTATAATTTACTTCCGTAAGCAAGATCGCCTGCATCACCAAGTCCCGGAACAATGTAGTTCTTCTCATTTAGCTTTTCGTCTAAAGAAGCTACCCATAAATGACAGTTTTCAGGAAGATTTTCCTCAAGAAAAGCAACACCCTCTGGCGCTGCTATAACCACTACAATATGAATCTCTTTTGGAGTTGCGTTTTGAATTAGTTTTTCGTGAACTGCAACAATAGACTGACCTGTTGCCAGCATTGGATCGAGAAGTAAAACCGTTTTATTGTTTATGTTTGAAACTGCTTGATATTCAACCCGAATTTCAAATTCGGCATCGTTATTTGGATGATACCTGCAGGCCGAAACAAAGCTGTTTTCGGCATGGTCAAAGTAATTTAGAAAACCATTATGCAACGGTAAACCAGCTCTTAGAATAGAACATAAAACCAAATCACTTTCTATCTCGGTTGTTTCTTTAATGCCTAGGGGAGTTTGAATTTCGACATTTTTATATGCCAGATCCTTGCTCAGTTCATAAGCCATAATTTCGCCAATTCTTTCAATATTTCTTCGAAAACGCATACTGTCGTTTTGAACATTTACATTTCTGATTTGACCTAAAAAATGATTTAATACACTGTTGTTTTTAGAGATATAATGAATTTTCATAATGAAATTTTAGAATTATGGATATATTGTAGTGCAATAACGAAAAATTAATCGTTTTCTTCACACCATAAAAGTATAAAAAGTATCTTTGTGACTCTAATAAATAAAGACATGTTTTCAAAATTAGCATATTCTGTTTTCGAACAAAGCATCAAAGATTATCACCAATTTGATAATGTTGATCAACCTATAAACAATCCTTACCCAAAGGATAAGTTTGAGCATTTATTGTATTTAAAAAACTGGATTGACACTGTTCAATGGCATTTTGAGGATATTATTCGTGATCCGCAAATTGATCCGGTAGCGGCGCTGACGTTAAAAAGAAGAATCGATGCTTCAAACCAGGAGCGTACAGATATGGTTGAATACATTGACAGCTACTTTTTGCAAAAATACAGTGATGTAAAAGTAAAAGATGGTGCAAAAATCAATTCTGAAAGTCCGGCATGGGCTTTTGATAGATTGTCTATTTTAGCTTTAAAAATTTATCACATGCATGAAGAAGCCACTCGTGCTGAAGCTTCACAAGAACATAGAGATAAATGTCAGGAGAAATTAAACGTGCTTTTAGAGCAAAGAAGTGATTTATCAACTGCAATTGATGATTTACTAACTGACATCGAAAATGGAGATAAATTCATGAAAGTGTACAAACAAATGAAAATGTACAATGATGATGAATTGAATCCAGTTTTATACCAAAACAAAAAATAATTTGGCAGAGTTGTCCAATAGAATAAAGCATGTAGCCGTCATGAGACTATCCGCAATGGGAGATGTCGCCATGACGGTTCCTGTTTTACGCGCTTTTGTAAAACAGTATCCAACGGTTAAAATCACTGTAATATCGCGTCCGTTTTTTAAACCATTTTTTGATGGAATCCCAAATCTTGAGTTTTTTGCTTTTGATGAAAAAGAACGCCACAAAGGATTTGCAGGACTTTTAACATTGTACGCCGATGTAAAAAAACTTAAAATTGATGCTTTTGCAGATCTTCATAACGTTCTGAGATCTAAAATTGTAAGTCTTCTTTTTGCTTTAAGCGGAAAAAAAAGAGCCACAGTTGATAAAGGCCGTGATGGTAAAAAAGAATTAACGCGCGCCGAGAATAAAATTTTTAAGCAATTGCCAACCATGTTCGAAAGACACTCAAAAGTGTTTGAAAAACTTGGTTTTCCTTTAGATTTATCCAATCCGGAATATCCCGCAAAGGCAGAATTAAGTTCAGATATTGTAGAAATCATTGGCAACCAAAACCAAAAATTAATTGGGATTGCACCTTTTGCCCAATACGATTCTAAAGTTTATCCGCAAGATCTGATGCAGGAAGTTATTGCTAAACTGGCTGAAAACAAAGCGTATAAAATTTTACTTTTTGGAGGAGGAAAGAAAGAAATTGAAATTCTGGATTCCCTTTCAGAACCATTTGAAAATGTAATTAATATGGCTGGAAAAATTAAATTTCAGCAGGAATTACAACTTATCAGTAATTTGGACGTCATGCTTTCTATGGATTCCGGAAACGCCCATATCGCTGCAATGCTGGGAGTAAAAGTCATTACACTTTGGGGTGCTACACATCCATATGCGGGATTTTTACCATTCGGACAAAACCTGGAAAATGCTTTGACTTCAGACCGAAATCAATATCCAAAATTGCCCACATCGGTTTATGGAAACAAAATCGTTGAAGGTTATGAAGATGCTATGAGGTCGATTTCTCCAAAAGATATAGTGGAAAAGATTCAGTTAAGCATATAATCCATTTAAATCATAGAGAAAATATCCGATGGTTTTCTTTTTGTTTTTATTGGCAACAATTACAACAAAATGATTTTCTTTTTCTGTAGAGAGCAAAATGTGCTCAAAATCTTCTGTTGAATTTCTGTAGATTTTATGCACCAGTTGAGATTCTTTAACTTTGCTCGATAGTATTTTGGCAGCTTTTAATTTGCTTATATAAGGCCAAATATTAAAAGTATTCTTATCAGAAGGCGTTATTTCGGTCATTTTACCAATCATTGTTGCACTATATTTCTCTTTGCTAAGTAATTTAGGGCCTTTTTTATTTTGTTGTTTTTTAATGATAAAGTAGATACAAAAAAGGGCTGTAATTACAAAAAGTGCTATAAATGATAAACGAAGGATGTGATGTATTGTCATGATATTTAATATTTAAACGTGTTGACAAATTCGATTTAGCTCTACAAATCTCCGGAAGAATAGGAGATTGCGATTACTTTAATTTTACCCCTAATGTAATGAAAATTTAGCAATATTTTAGAAAAAAATCGGCTTTATTGTAATTGGTATTATAGCCAAATCTTCTCATCCCGGCATCTGCCATAAATATAACTTTTTAGATTCGAAATCGTGGCTTGATAATTTGGTGCTTCATAACCAAACCGTTCGTGTTCCATTTGTTCTTTTTCTATAGCATCGCAACCTTTTATAACTTCTTTGAGCATATCCAGCATGGCGAGTTCTTTGTTGTTTGTTTTCTGAAATTTAAATTCTACAAGTTCATCCTGAAGTTCTTCATAATATTCCACAAGTTTCTCAACCTCAGGTTCTTCTAAAAGATATTCTTTATTTTTAAAAATTTCCTGTACCGATTTCATAACGTAATTTTTTAAGTCTCAAATTCCAATTTTACAAAGATTACTAATAATTATAAAACAAAAAAAATTCCAAATCCCAATTGTAAGTTTGGAATTTGGAATTTGAATATTTTTTGAGATTTTAACGACTAAACATCATCATAATCTACATAAATAGACTCTGAAGTTGGATGCGCCTGGCAGGTTAAAATTAAACCTGAAGCAATTTCCTTATCGGTTAAAATAGAGTTTTTAGTCATTTCAGCACTTCCTGAAGTTACACGAGCCAGACAGCTGCTGCAAATTCCACCCTGACAAGAGTATGGAGCGTCAATTCCTTGTTTTAAAGCTGCGTCAAGGATCGTTTGTTTTTGAGACATTTCGAATGAAACTTCGTCATCATCTACCAAAACTGTAATTTTAGTATGTCCTTCTAATGAGGTATTTATTTTATTTTCCTGCGTAGAAGAAGTAAAAAGTTCAAACTTAATAGCTGATTCTTTTACATTTTTCTCTTTCAGAATTCCCGAAACCGTGTCGATCATTTCTTCCGGACCGCAAAGGAAAAATTTATCAAATTGCAGTTCTTTGTGTTTGTTATTCAGAACAAAATTTACCGCCGATTTGTCGATTCTGCCAAACAAAGCATTTTCGGCTTTGGCCTGACTGAAAACATAATGTACAAAAAAGCGACCTACATATTGCAATTGCAAATCGTGTAATTCCTGATAAAAAATAGTTTCGTCTGGAGTTTTATTTCCGTAAACCAATACAAATGAACTTTTTGGCTCACTTTTTAAAACCGATTTTATAATAGAAAGTACAGGAGTAATCCCGCTTCCTGCTACAAAAGCTGCATAATTTTTTTGTCTTTCAGCATCCGGTTCAAAAGTAAATTTTCCTTCGGGATGACCTACTTCAAGAACATCTCCTGCCTTAAGTCTCGTATTGGCAAACTGAGAAAATAAACCATTTTTTACTGCTTTTACAGCAATGCGTAATTCACCGCTTTCCGGTGCAGAGCAAATCGAGTAAGCACGACGAATCTCTTGATTGTCAAGAGTTAATTTTAAATTTATGTATTGTCCCGCTATAAATTTATAGTCGGGTTTTAGTTCTTCGGGAACATTAAAAAGAACAGAAACAGCATCGGCAGTTTCGCGCTTTACCTCTTTAATTATTAGTTTTAAGAATGAAGGCATGGTTGTATTTTTTATGCAAAAGTAGCAAACGACGGTTAATTCACAGGCACTAAGTTATTATTTTTAACTTTTTTTGTAACGTTTTCTTACATTTGATCACATACTAAGAAATTCAAAACAAATAACCATGATTAAAAAGTTTATTTATCTGGAATGGAAAGCCTTTGTTAGGTCTGCATCATTTGGCACAAGTGTCGTGATGAAAGTTTTAATAGGGTTTTTAATGGTCTACTTTTCCTTGCTTTTTGTTGGAGCAGGAGTAGGAGCATTTTATATACTGAAAAAAATGAAACTGGAACCATTAGTAACTGTCAATCAATTTTTGATTTATTATTTTCTTTTCGACCTTGTCATTCGTTTATTGATGCAGGCAATCCCGGTGCTGAACATCAAACCTTTGTTGATTTTACCCTTCAAAAAACCAACCATCGTTCATTTTTCATTGGGCAAAACAGCTTTGTCTTTTTTTAACTGGGTTCACGCGCTCTTTTTTATTCCTTTTTCAATTGTGCTAGTTCTGGAAGGTTACGATCCTTTGGGAGTTGTCTTTTGGTTTTTAGCAGCGTTCTCCTTAATCTATATCAACAATTTTTTGAATATTGTTTTAAGTAATATTGATAAGTTGTTCGTTGTTTTTGTCGGAGCAATTATTGTTTTAGCAACAGCGCAGTATTATAAACTCTTTGATATTACCAGTTTTACAACACCATTTTTCCAGGGATTTTATGCGATGAAAGGATTGTTTTTGATTCCAGTCTTAATCTTAGTAGGACTTTACCTGTTCACATTCAAATACTTCAAGAACAATTTGTTCTTAGATGCCGGACTTTCTAAAAAAGAAGACATCGCTAAAACGGAGAATCTTTCCTGGCTGAATCAGTTTGGAACTTTAGGAACGTTTCTTAAAAACGATATCAAATTGATTAAGAGAAATAAAAGATCAAAAACGACCATACTAATGAGTTTTTTCTTTTTGTTCTACGGATTAATCTTTTTCGGAAACAAACAGCAGCCGGAAGTGATGAATATTTTTGCCGGAATATTTGTTTCAGGCGGATTTTTGTTTGTCTTTGGCCAGTTTGTACCTAGCTGGGACAGTTCGTATTACCAACTAATGATGACCCAAAACATTCCGTATCGCGGATACATTACGTCAAAATGGTGGTTGATTGTAATTGCTACTTTTATATCGACTATACTTTCTTCTTTCTACCTGTTCTTTGGATGGGAAATTTATTTAACCGTTGTTGTTGGGGCCGTTTATAACATAGGAGTCAATTCACATCTGGTACTTTTGGGTGGTGCTTTCACAAAAACACCAATCGATTTAAGTTCGGCAGGAGGTGCTTTTGGAGATAAAAAAGCATTTAATGTTAATGCCATGCTGTTAACGTTACCTAAGATATTATTGCCTTTAGGACTATATGCAATCGGACTTTATTTAGGAAACAAAACCATCGGATTAGCACTTGTCGCAGGTGCCGGAGTTTTAGGCTTTGTTTTTAAAGACAAGGTTTTTTCCCTAATCGAAAAAAGATATAAAGTAGAGAAGTACAGTACTATAAGCGCTTATAAACAAAAAAACTAATGCGTTAATTTGAAAATGTGTCAATTAGAGAATTGATCGCATATAATTGAAAATCAATTAAATTAACGATTAAACAAATCAACAATTAAACTATTAAAAATGATACAAGTAAATCAACTTTCAAAAAAATATAACGGAACAACGGTTTTAAACATTAACAACCTTGAAATTCCAAAAGGACAGAGCTTTGGCTTAGTAGGAAACAACGGAGCAGGAAAAACTACTTTTTTTAGTTTATTACTAGATCTGATTCAGCCTTCCACAGGGAATATAAAAAACAATGATATTCAGGTAAATACAAACGAAAACTGGAAATCTTTTACAGGATCTTTTTTAGATGAAAGCTTCCTGATTGGGTATTTGACTCCGGAAGAATACTTTTATTTTATTGGAGATTTACGCCATCAGAATAAAGCGGATATTGATGCTTTGCTGTTGGAGCACGAAGAGTTTTTTAACGGAGAAATCCTGAACAACAAAAAATACCTGAGAGATTTATCTAAGGGAAACCAGAAGAAAGTGGGGATTATTGCAACACTTATTGGAAATCCTGAAGTTGTTATTCTCGATGAGCCTTTTGCAAATTTAGATCCGACAACCGTGAGCCGATTAAAAAAGATCATTAAAGACCTGGCCGATAATCCAAATGTTACTGTGCTGGTTTCCAGTCATGATTTGCAGCATACAGTAGAGGTTTGTGATCGAATTGTAGCCCTAAATAAAGGTGAAGTGGTGAAGGATATTCAGACTTCAGAAGAAACCTTACAAGAACTCGAATCGTTTTTTGCTGTATAAGTTTCTATATTTCAAAAAGAAGCGTATTTTTACAAGTCAATATACTAAAAATCCTTTTTAGAAGTTAATTGATATAAACTCTTTTCTATTGAAAAAGAATACTCTTAAATATAGTTTTTTCGTCGTTTTTTTATTCTTTTTGATAGCCTGTTCTACCAAGAAAAATACTTTTTTGGCCAGAAATTCCCACGCGCTTAGTACAAAGTATAACATTTTGTATAATGGCGGAATAGGTCTTGACAAGGGATTAAAGGCTATTCAGGCCAACAATCAGGATAATTTCTGGAAAATGCTTCCGATCGAAAAAATGCAGATCGATGAGAATTTTTCGGAAGCAGAAAAAGCGAAGAATGCAGATTTTGAAAAAGCCGAGACCAAGGCAACAAAAGCCATTCAGAAGCACTCTATGAACATTGGAGGAAGAGAGCGAAATTCACAAATTGACGAAGCTTATCTGATGCTTGGAAAAGCCAGATACTACGATCAACGGTTTATTCCGGCTTTGGAGGCATTCAACTATATTTTGTACAAATACCCTAACAGCAGTAATATTTATACGGCAAAAATCTGGCGTGAGAAAACCAATATGCGTTTAGGAAATGATGCTATTGTAGTAAAAAACATCAACCTGTTATTAAAAAATACAGATCTGAACAAACAGACTTTTTCGGATGCAAATGCTTTATTGGCAGAAGCCTATTTAAATTTAGAAGAAAAAGACAGTGCGGTTGCCAAACTTAAAATTGCGGAAAAATTTACCAAAATAAATGAAGACCGCGCACGATATCGTTTTATCTTAGGGCAGATGTATCAGGAAGCCGGAATAAGAGACAGTGCCTTTTATTATTATGACGGTGTGATCGACATGAATCGAAAAGCCGATCGAAAATACATGATGCATGCTTATGCAAAAAAGGCTCAGTTGTTTGATTATAAAAACGGAGATCAGGATTTGTTTATAGAAATGTACAATAAATTACTGGCAGATCGTGAAAACAGACCCTATCTAGATGTGTTATTTTATGAAATGGGAGTCTTTTTTGATAAAAATGACGAGCAGCAGGATGCCTTATTTTTCTATAATAAGTCACTGGGAAGAAAGTCAAAAGACCCTTATTTGACTGCTTCAACCTACAGGAATATTGGGAATATGTATTTTAAGAACACCAATTATTCGGTGGCGGCCAAATACTACGACAGTACATTAGTAAAACTAGATCCTAAAACCAGAGAATTTGCTTTTATTCAAAAAAACAGAAAAAATCTGGACAACGTAATTAAATACGAAGCGATTGCAAAACGCAACGACAGTATCATTAAAGTTTATGGTTTGTCTCCGGCCAACAGAAAAAGTTATTTTAACGATTATATCGCAGCACTTAAAGAAAAAGATGAGGCGAAACGAATCTTAGAAGAAAAAGAAAAGGAAAAATTAGCCAATATTGATCGCAACACTAAGGCTGATGGAGGACCAACCGCTGTAAATCCACAAGCAGTAGGAGGGACCAATCCGGGAATAGGAGCGTTTAATCCGCCATCAGGAAACGAAACGGCAAGTACAAGTACTTTTTATTTTTACAATCCTACGACAGTTGCTTACGGAAAATTGCAATTTAAGAAAGTATGGGGTAACAGAGTCTTAGATGGAAACTGGAGACTGTCAGCTGTGAAATCAGCCAATACTGCAGCCTTAAATGATACTTTAAATAATAATGATGCAAACAAACTGAAAGATACCATTATTATTGAAAAGTATACTACTGATTTTTACGAAAAACAACTTCCTCAAACACAGGCTGCAATTGACAGCATTGGTGTAGAGCGTAATTTTGCGTATTACCAATTGGGACTAATCTACAAAGAGAAGTTTAAAGAATATGATCTGGCAAGCAATAAACTCGAACAATTGCTAAAAAACAAACCGGAAGAAAAACTGGTTTTGCCGGCGATGTATAATTTGTATAAAATATATCAAATTACCAATCCTGCACGCGCAGAGAGTATAAAATCGGATATCATAACCAACTACCCAAGTTCGCGATACGCACAAATCTTAAACAATACGAATGCAGGAGATTTAGCCTCACCGGATAAAGAATACCAAAAATGGTACAAATTGTATGAGGAAGAACAGTTTGATACCGTCTTAGACAATATTGACAACCTGATTAATCAATATTCAGGAGATGAAATTGTTTCTAAGTATGAATTGTTAAAAGCCAATACATTAGGTAAAGTAAATGGTTTGGCAGCTTATAAAAAAGGTTTAGAATCCGTTGCCGATAACTATCCGAACAGTGATGAAGGTAAAAATGCGCGTGAGATCTTAGAAAAGCAAATACCGGGCTTAGAAAAAATGGATTTTACTTCGGTGGATAGTAAAAACTGGAAAATTTTATATGTAATTCCTAATAATGATTCTGTAACCCGTAAAAAGATTGAAGAAGCAATTAGAGTATTTTTATTAGTTGAAAACTACGAGAGGTTAACAACTTCTTTTGATAAATACAACAGAACCGAAAGTTTTGTGGTTATTCATGGTTTAAAATCAGAGGCTTACGCCAAAGATATTTCAGGAGTTTTTAGAGATGATAAAAAGTATAAAATATCAAATCCGGCAATTATTATCTCGAGTGATAATTACAAATTGGTTCAAATTAAAAAAAATCTCGAAACCTACTTAGCCCCAAAAACCCCATAATCATGTTTGACAAAGTAAAAAAAAACGGAACAGAACTTTTAGGAAAAACAAACCGAATAGTTGAAGGAACCTCTATTGTTGGAGATATCGTTTCTAAAGACGATTTTAGACTAGATGGTGAATTGATAGGAAATTTTACTTCGCAAGGCAAATTGGTTATAGGAGCCTCCGGTATTGTAAAAGGCGAAATTGTTTGCAATAATGCCGATATTGAAGGCGTATTTCAGGGAAAAATTAAAGTTTTAGAAGTCCTTAATATAAAAGCAACGGCACAGATTCATGGAGAAGTTGCCATCGGAAAACTGTCTATAGAACCTGGCGCGAATTTTACCGCTACCTGTACCATGTTAACTCATACTAAAGAAGTAACCCTAAAAGATGGAAAAGGAACCGAACAAAAACAAAAGGAACAAGTGGCTTCCACTTATTAACATTCCCGTTCAAATGGGAATTATAATTTTTTTATTTTCCTATTTTGGTACATGGCTGGATGAAAATCACCCGAGCCAAAAACTATCTTACAATACCATTTTTGTAATGATTGGGGTTGGATTAGCACTATATAATGTTATTCGCCAGGTTAATGAAATCAATAAAACAAAGTAATTGATCTATTTAGCAGCTTTAAATAAATAGTGCATCTTTGCAGAAAATTATTTCAAATGTTAGTAAAAAGCTACAAACCCATTTTATATTTATTCTTCTTTGCATTGGCCGCGTATGTAGTGCACAAAGCATTATTTTTAGTTTTAGACATTAATGCCCAAAATTTTTATTACCGTATAGAATTTTTGTATTTGATTTTTTTCGGGCTATCTGCGCTTTTATACCTTATATTATTAATAGTAAAGAAAAAGAACTTTGAAGTTATTGGTATGGCTTTCCTGTTCGGAACCTTTACACAGATGTTAGTAGGATATCTAATTTTAAGACCTATTTTGGAAAACAAAAGCGGTGAGGTGATGGTTGAAAAAATCAATTTTTTTATAACATTTATTTTGTTTTTGTTATTTGAGACGCTTTTAACTGTCCGATTATTAAATGAAAAGCGTTAAAATAGGGATTCTGTAAAACAACGTTCAAAAATAATTTTTCATATCCTTTTGAATATTAATAAAAAATGTACCTTTGCACCAAATTTTAGAAACGTAAAAAATAAGATTTTTAACAGATATGGTGATTTCAAACAAACCGCTCAAATTTATTCTTGCAGCTTTAGTAGCTTGTTCTCCAGTAATGGGTTTTGCAAATTCAGAGAATGACTCAACGCATGTACATACTGAGGCCGCTCATGAAGAAAAAGTAATTTCACACAACGCACCTTCGGAAGGTGAGCACGCAGCTCTAGATCCAAAAGCAAAAGTGGACGCTTTTATTGATCATCACTTACAAGATTCTCACGATTTTGTTTTCTTTTCAGATGAAAAAGAAAATAAACAATATGGTTTTCCATTACCAGTAATTCTTTTTGACGGAGGTTTGAAAATTTTCTCTTCTTCAAAATTACACCACGGTGAAGCTGTTGCTGAAGTTGACGGAAACTTTTACAAATTGGTTCACGGTAAAATTTACAAAACAGATGCTGCCGGAACGATTAATTTAGATCATCACGGACATCCGGAAAACGAAAAGCCATTAGATTTTTCTATTACTAAAAATGTAGTGTCAATGCTTTTTGTTTCGGTACTATTATTTTTAATGTTTACCGGATTAGCAAAATCATACAAAAAAGGACCAATCCCAACTGGATTTGGTAGAGTATTAGAACCGCTTATTATTTTCATCAGAGATGAGATCGCAGTTCCAAATATTGGAGAGAAAAAATATAGAAAATTTATGGGTTACCTGTTAACTGTATTTTTCTTTGTGTGGTTGTTAAACTTATTAGGTATGACTCCACTTGGAATTAACGTTACCGGAAACATTGCAATCACAGTTTGTTTAGCTGCGTTTACTTTTATCATTACTCAGTTTAGTGCAAACAAAGATTATTGGGGACACATTTTCTGGATGCCAGGAGTTCCTGTTCCGATGAAAATTATTTTAGCTCCAATTGAAATCTTAGGAACATTGACAAAGCCATTCGCATTATTAATTCGTTTGTATGCAAATATTACGGCAGGTCACGTAGTAATTATGAGTTTGATCGCTATGATTTTCGTAGGTAAAAATTTAGCTGCAGATTTACCAATCTCTTTAGGACTTACATTATTTATTTCGGTAATCGAAGTTTTAGTTGCATTTTTGCAGGCGTTCATTTTCACAATGTTATCTTCATTGTTTATTGGTATGGCAGTTGCTGACCACGATCATGATCACGGTCACGAAGACAATGTTATTATTTAATTTAGAAGTTTAATTTTATATATATAAATACTTATGGGAACAATTCCAACTTTAGTAGGTGCAGGTTTAGTAGTAATCGGTGCTGGTTTAGGTCTAGGTAAAATCGGTGGATCTGCTATGGACGCTATTGCTCGTCAGCCAGAAGCTGCTGGTAAAATTCAAACTGCGATGATTATTATCGCGGCTTTATTAGAAGGTTTAGCATTTGCTGCTTTAATCTTAGGAAAATAATAAAGAAAGAACTAACAACATCTTTAACGGTTGGTTAAAGGTGTTGTTACTTTTAAAAAAAGAAATTAAATATTTAATATAGTTATAAAATGGATAAGTTAATTAACGATTTTTCATTCGGTTTATTCTTTTGGCAAGCGCTAATCTTGTTGGTTTTGATTTTACTTTTAGTAAAGTTTGCCTGGAAACCAATTATGGAATCTATTACAGCAAGAGAAGAAGGTATTAAAAATGCATTACTTTCTGCAGAAAATGCAAAGAGAGAAATGGAAAACTTACAAGCTGACAATCAAAGAATTTTGAATGAAGCTCGTTCAGAGCGTGACGCGATGCTAAAAGAAGCTCGTGAAATGAAAGAGAAAATGATTGCTGATTCTAAAAACGAAGCACAAGAAGCTGGTCAAAAAATGATCGAGCAAGCTAAAGCTGCTATCGAAAGTGAAAAGAATGCTGCTATGGCTGAATTGAAATTACAAGTTTCAACTTTATCATTAAGCATCGCTGAAAAATTATTGAAAGATGAATTATCTAACAAAGAATCTCAAACTAAATTAGTAGAGAAAATGTTAGGTGACGTAAAGCTAAACTAAGATTATGGCAAGTACAAGAGCAGCAATTCGTTATGCAAAAGCAATTCTGGACTTAGCAAACTCTAAAGGTGTTGCCGAAGCTGTCAATAACGATATGAAGTCAATTGCAACAGCAATTGAGAGTAATTTAGAATTGAGTACCTTTATTCAAAACCCAACTACAAAAGTTGAAGTTAAAGAAAGTGCTCTTCTGGAAGTTTTCGCAGATGTAAATGGTGTAACTAAAGGGTTATTTCATTTATTGTTTGAAAACAAAAGATTTGAAATTCTGGAAGCTATTGCTTTAGAATACAAAAAAATATTTGACGAAGGTAACGGTGTTGAAGTAGCAAAAGTTACAACAGCAATTCCAATGGACGCAGCTTTAGAAGCTAAAGTTTTGGCAAAAGTTGCTACTTTATCAGATAAAAAAATAACAATTGAAAATACAGTAGATCCATCAATCATTGGAGGATTTATTTTAAGAATAGGTGATCAACAATACAATGCTTCTGTTTCAAACAGATTGCAGGTATTAAAAAGAGAGTTAAGTAATTAGTTTTATTACACATAAAAGTGTCTAAATTATAAATTAAGATGGCGGAAATCAAACCTGCTGAAATTTCAGCAATATTAAGAAAGCAAGTAGAAGGTTTTGAATCTGGTGCTACGCTAGAGGAAGTAGGAACAGTACTTCAAGTTGGAGACGGTATTGCTCGTATTTACGGGCTATCGAATGTACAATATGGTGAGTTAGTTGAATTTGACAACGGACTTGAAGCTATTGTATTGAACCTTGAAGAAGACAATGTTGGTGTGGTACTTTTAGGACCATCAACTGGAATCAAAGAAGGTTCAACAGCAAAAAGAACGCAACGTATTGCTTCTCTTAAAGTAGGTGAGCAAATGGTAGGACGTGTAGTAAACACTCTTGGTTTTCCAATTGATGGAAAAGGACCAATTGGTGGAGACTTATATGAAATGCCTTTAGAAAGAAAAGCACCTGGTGTTATCTTCCGTCAGCCGGTAACTGAGCCATTACAAACAGGAGTAAAAGCAGTTGATGCTATGATCCCGGTTGGTCGTGGACAACGTGAGCTTGTAATTGGTGACCGTCAAACAGGTAAATCAACTGTTTGTATCGATACAATCTTAAATCAAAAAGAATTTTACGATGCAGGAAAACCTGTATTCTGTATATATGTTGCAATTGGGCAAAAAGCTTCAACTGTAGCAGGAATTGCTAAAATGTTAGAAGAAAAAGGTGCAATGGCTTATACAGTTATTGTTGCAGCTAATGCTTCTGATCCAGCTCCAATGCAAGTTTATGCTCCTTTCGCAGGTGCAGCAATCGGAGAATATTTTAGAGATTCAGGTCGTCCGGCTTTAATTGTTTATGACGATTTATCTAAACAAGCTGTTGCTTACCGTGAGGTTTCTCTTTTATTAAGAAGACCACCGGGACGTGAGGCTTACCCTGGAGACGTTTTCTACTTACACTCTCGTTTATTAGAGCGTGCTTGTAAAGTAATTGCTGATGACGGAATTGCTAAAAACATGAACGATTTACCAGATTCTATCAAGTCTATCGTAAAAGGTGGTGGTTCATTAACTGCATTGCCAATTATCGAAACTCAGGCTGGTGACGTTTCTGCATATATCCCAACAAACGTAATTTCGATTACAGATGGTCAGATTTTCCTTGATGGAGATTTGTTCAACTCTGGAGTTCGTCCTGCGATCAACGTAGGTATCTCTGTATCTCGTGTTGGAGGTAATGCTCAGATTAAATCAATGAAAAAAGTTTCCGGAACTTTAAAATTAGACCAGGCTCAATTCCGTGAATTGGAAGCTTTCGCTAAATTTGGTTCTGACTTAGATTCAGTTACTTTAAACGTAATTGAAAAAGGAAGAAGAAACGTTGAAATCTTGAAACAAGGTTTGAATGATCCTTATCCTGTTGAAAATCAAGTAGCTATTATCTATGCAGGTTCTAAAAACTTATTAAGAAACGTACCTGTAAATAAAGTAAAAGAATTTGAAGCTGATTTCTTAGCTTACTTAAACAGCAAACATAAAGATACGCTTAACGCGTTAAAAGCTGGTAAGTTAGATGACAACATTACTGATGTTATCGAAAAAGCAGCAAAAGAAATTTCAGCAAAATATAACTAATTAGATAATTAGTAAATTAGATAATTAGAGAATGTTTCTGCATTTTTTAATTATCTAATTTTCAAATTGTCGCATTTTCTAATTAATAGATGGCAAATTTAAAGGAAATCCGTAATAGAATTACTTCCGTTTCATCGACGATGCAAATTACATCGGCTATGAAAATGGTTTCTGCTGCAAAGCTTAAGAAAGCACAAGATGCAATCACTGCAATGCGCCCTTATGCCGAGAAATTAACGGAGTTGTTGCAAAATCTTTCCGCTACACTTGATGGTGAAGTTGGAGGTGATTACACTACACAACGTGAAGTAAAAAAAGTATTGCTTGTAGCTATAACTTCAAACAGAGGTTTATGTGGTGCATTTAATACTAACGTAATTAAAGAGGTTAAGAATCGTACCGATTTTTATGCCGGAAAACAAGTGGACGTTTTTGCTATTGGTAAAAAAGGAAATGATGTTTTAAGCAAAACACATAAGGTACACGGTCATCATAATGCAATTTTTGATCATTTAACTTTTGAAAATGTTGCCGGAATTGCTGATAATTTAACGGAGAAATTCTTGTCTGGAGAATATGACAGAATCGAATTGATCTACAATCAGTTTAAAAATGCTGCGACACAAATCGTTCAAACAGAACAATTTTTACCGTTAGCGCCAATTAAATCTGATACAGCAGTTTCTACAGGAGATTATATTTTCGAACCTTCAAAAGAAGAAATCGTGTTGACTTTGATTCCAAAATCATTAAAAACACAATTATATAAAGGAATCCGCGATTCATTTGCTTCAGAACACGGAGCACGTATGACAGCAATGCACAAAGCAACTGACAACGCAACTGAATTAAGAAACCAATTGAAATTAACTTACAACAAAGCACGTCAGGCTTCTATTACAAACGAAATCTTAGAGATCGTTGGTGGAGCGGAAGCTTTGAACGGATAAGAACATTTCAGTATAAGAAAAAGCAAAAGAGCCGACATAGCAATGTCGGCTCTTTTTATATATAGGGGGTCGTTCTTTTTACATCGTTATTATAAAATGGTGATTCTCAATTTAGTCAAAAAAGAGAATCAATACCATTTTATAAAATCACCTATAGCTTTGTCTTTCATGGGAACAAACTAGCTTTATTAGTCCCGGTGCTCTGTTTTTTTAAGGGTTACATTTCAGCAGAATCAATCCCTGTGCTTTGTCTTTTATAGGAACAAACTAGCTATATTAGTCCTAATGCTTTTCTTTTTTTGAAGGGTTGCATTCTAGCTTTTCATTCCCTTTGATACAAAGTTAAGATAGGAGCGGCTTTGAAAATTTATAGAATTTTCAAACTTTTTTATACATTTTACAGGTGCAGTTGCGTCCCAATTTTGTGAGGAGCAATGAAAAAAATTGAGTATTTTTGAAATCTATTTTTTTTAAACAATGAAACTACAAATACAAGAACTCACTACAGTCGAAGAAATGCTGGGGCAAATTGAAACCATGCGATTTCTTTATCCAAAGCTTACCGTTGAAAAGTACACCGCCTATCTTTCAGACATGGTTCCTCATAACTACATCCAGATCGGAGTTTTTGAAGATGGAGTTTGTTTGGGAATTACCGGTTGCTGGTCGGGTACAAAACTATGGACAGGTAAATACCTCGAAATAGACAATTTTGTTGTAAATCCTGAGGTTAGATCAAAAGGTATTGGCAAATTACTAACGGATTATATCGAACAAAAAGCCTTAGATTTAGATTGCAGCAGTATCGTTTTGGATGCTTTTACCGGAAATTTTGCTGCACATCGTTTCTATTACAATCAAGGATATGGACCAAAAGGTTTCCACTTTGTTAAAATTTTGGACGAAAAAAAATTAACCCAATAAAATAACCGGCAAGTTTTTTTATTGAACCTACAAAATCAATAATAAACCAAAGAATTGGTTATTTTTGTTTTATAAATTTTATTACAGACATATTTTGGGATTATATAAAAATCTATTCAAACAAACTGCTATTTACGGACTAGCGACGGTTTTGCCGAGAATGCTAAGTTTTCTATTAGTGCGATTATATACTGGTATTTTACCAACTGCAGAATACGGTGAGGTATCCATTGTTTTGTCTTGGATGGTTTTCTTTAATGTGGTGCTTTCCTATGGAATGGAAACAGCATTTTTTAGATTTTATAGTGCCGAAGAAGATAAGAAAAATGTAATAGCAACGTCTACCATTTCGATATTTTGGTCGTCCATCATCTTCTTGTTTGCCGCCTTAATTTTTAGAAATACACTGGCAACTCTGGCCGAAGTGGATGTGCAGTACATCACCTATACCGTGTGGATTCTGGTTTTAGATGCTTTGGTTTTAATTCCTTTCTCTAAATTAAGAGCCAATCAGCGACCTATGGTTTATGCAGCGATTAAAATTGGTAATGTTATTATCAACTTATTGCTGAACATTTTTTTCCTGATGTATCTTCCTAAACTGGCAGCATCAAACCCGAATTCTGTTTGGGATAATTTGTATGTCGAGAACTTCCAGATTGCCTATATATTCATTGCAAATCTGATGGCAAGTTTAGCCACTTTTATCGTGCTTTCGCCAAATTACCTTTCCCTTGGACGAAAATTTGATCCGGTACTTTGGAAAAAAATGATGAAATACGGATTGCCTATTTTAGTTGCAGGGCTTGCTTTTGCGGTTAACGAACATTTCGATAAAATTTTATTGGGTTATCTATTACCGGAGAACCTTGCAAAATCAGAGGTTGGGGCTTATTCCGCCTGTTACAAACTTGGATTGTTTATGGTTTTGTTTGCAACAGCTTTTAGATTAGGTATAGAACCTTTCTTTTTCAGTCATGCAAAAAACGAAAATGCACCTCAGACCTATGCCGTAATTACTAAATATTTCGTCATTCTGGGTTCGTTGATTTTATTGGGAGTTATTGTATTTGCCGATGTTTTAAAATATTTATTACTCGATAATAAATCCTATTGGGAAGCAATGAAAGTAGTACCGTTAATCATTCTGGCGAATTTCTTTTTGGGAATTTACAACAACCTGTCGGTTTGGTATAAACTAACAGACAAAACACAAATAGGGGCTTATATCTCAATCGTAGGAGCAATTGTAACTTTGGTTTTAAATTATATTTTAATTCCAAAATACAGTTATTACGGTTCAGCAATTGCTACCATCTCTGCTTACGGAAGTATGATGTTGATTTCTTATATTTTAGGAAACAGATACTATCCGATACCTTATGATATGAACAAAATCGGAGCTTATCTGGGAATTTCAATTGTATTTTCGGCTATTTCTTTTTATGGATTTAGAGAAAATTATTTTGTTGGAATCCCATTATTTTTAGGCTTTGTCTATTTTGTGTATCACAACGAAAAACAAACGATCAAAGGAATCATGAATAAAAAGTAACAGCACTTTTTAATCTTTTATAATAAAAATGAAAATACAAATTATCAATAAATCACAGCACGCTTTACCCAACTACGAAACGATCGCTTCGGCGGGAATGGATTTACGTGCCAATTTAACGGAAGTTATTACGTTAAAACCTTTAGAAAGAACCATTGTAAAAACCGGACTTTTTATAGAGTTGCCTATTGGCTATGAAGCCCAGGTGCGACCAAGAAGCGGATTGGCTGCGAAAAAAGGAGTAACTGTTTTAAACTCTCCGGGAACCGTTGATGCAGATTATAGAGGCGAAATAGGCGTAATTTTAGTAAATTTATCCAATGAAGAATTTGTAATTGAAAATGGAGAACGAATAGCACAACTTATAATTGCAAAGCATGAAAGAGCGGAGTGGATTGAAGTTGAAGAGCTTTCTGAAACTTCAAGAGGAGAAGGCGGATTTGGCAGTACAGGAGTGAAATAGTTTTCAGTCGCGGTCACAGTAATCAGTTTCTGTACCTTGCGATTAAAAGTTTTAAATCACAGCATAAATATTAAAATTAATAACCAAACGAAGAGGATTTTTTAAATCTTCCCATTAAAATAAATAAAAAGAAATGAAGATAATCGTTCCAATGGCAGGTCGTGGATCAAGACTTAGACCACATACTTTAACCGTTCCAAAACCATTAATTCCTGTTGCAGGTAAATCGATCGTACATCGATTGGTAGAGGACATTGCTAAAATCTTAAAAGAACCAATCGAAGAAGTTGCTTTTATTTTAGGAGACCCGGCTTTTTTTGGAGACGATCTTGTAGCAAGTTTAGAAGAACTGGCAGGAAGTTTAGGAGCTAAGGCTTCCATCTACCGTCAGGATTTACCTTTAGGAACAGGTCATGCGATTATGTGTGCCAAAGAATCATTGTCAGGTCCGGCAGTAATTGCTTACGCAGATACTTTAATCAGAGCCGATTTTGAATTAGATCCTTCTGCCGATGCTGTTATTTGGGTGAAACAAGTAGATCAGCCGGAAGCATTTGGTGTTGTAAAATTAAATGCCAATAATGAAATTATAGAATTAGTAGAAAAACCAAAAGAATTCGTTAGTGATTTAGCGGTTATTGGAATCTATTATTTTAAAGAAGTAGGTGATTTGAAAAAAGAACTTCAGGGAGTTTTGGATAACAACATCCAAAATGGTGGAGAATATCAGATCAACGACGGAATCAAAGCAATGATGGCTAACGGTAAAGTTTTTAAAACCGGTAGTGTTGATGAATGGATGGACTGCGGAAATAAAGATGTTACCGTTGAAACCAATTCAAGAATGTTAGGATTTTTACATAATGACGGTGAACATTTAGTAGATTATGATGTGAAACTGGAAAATTCTACCATCATTCCACCGTGTTACATTGGTGAAAACGTAGTATTGAAAAATGCAACAGTTGGTCCAAATGTATCCATTGGTAAAGGCTGCCACGTTGTAGACAGTTCAATCAGCAACAGTTTGATTCAGACTTATTCTCAAATAAAAAATGCACATCTTGACAATGCAATGATTGGTAATCATGTTGTTTATGATGGTAAATTTACCAGCGTAAGTATTGGTGATTATTCGGTTTTAGAATAGATTAGGAGCTGGAATAGATTCGTTTTTGTTTAAAAAATAAATTTTAAAAATGATACAAAAAGGAGTTATCGCAATTTTATTTTTCGTTTTGCTTGGCAACCCAATTTCGATTATGGCTCAGACAGAACCGGAAGATATTGCTATGGCAACCGATGAGTATCAGGATGCTTTTTATGAATCATTAAAACAAAAAGGAATTGAAAATTATGATAAAGCCATCACCTCATTGCAGAAATGCATCAAGTTAAAACCTAATGATGCGGTAGCTTACTTTGAACTCGGGAAAAACTATCTGTCTTTAAAAGATTATCGAAGTGCACAGGATTCATTTGAAAAAGCAACTCAGCTGGATCCAAAAAACAAATGGTATTGGTTGGGAATCTATGACGTAAGTTATGAAACTAAAAATTATCCTTTAGCGATTGAAACGATTCAGAGAATAATTGCGTTTGATGAAGAGTATAAAGACGATCTGATTTCGTTGTATATGATTACCAACCAATTTGATAAAGCATTGGTGGCAATCAATGAAATGAACGATAAGTTCGGAAAATCGGAAGATCGCGATCGATACAAATTGCAGATTTTATCTCAGGGAAAATACCAAAATGCAGAAATTGATAACTTAATTAATCAGATCAAACAGCATCCAAAAGAGGAATCAAATTATGTAAATCTGATTTTTTTATATTCAAAAGCAGAAGAAACAGATAAGGCACTGAATGTTGCGAAACAACTGGCTAAGGAAATTTCAACTTCAGAATGGGCGCAGGTAAGTTTGTTTAAAGTGTACCTGGACGCCAATCAGGCTGATAAAGCAATTAAGGCAATGAATGTAATTTTGGCAAGTTCAAAAATTGATTCTAAAATAAAACACCGTACGTTAAATGAGTTTTTGATTTATGCGAACAAGAACCCACAGTATGCAGCGGATTTAGAGAAAGCGATTTCTTATTTTGATAATGATTCGAATGTTGATGTGGCGAAAGAAATTGGAAAATTTTATCACAGCAAAGGTCAGTTTGAAAATGCGATTAAATATTATGTAAAAGATTTAAAAGCCAATTCAGAAACAGACCGTGAAACCAATTTGCTTTTACTTGAAGCATATGCGCAGTCCAAACAGTTTGAACCGATGACCAAACGGGCAATGAATATGATTGAGGTTTATCCAAGTCAGCCGCAATTTTACTATTATGCCGGTTTAGGAAATAATCAGTTAAAGCAATTTAAAAATGCAAAAACCGTTTTAGAAATGGGGCTTGATTATGTGGTAGAGGACAAAACACTCGAAGCAAATTTTAATATTCAGTTAGGAGAGGCTTACAATGGTTTGGGAGATGCTAAGAAAAAAGAGGAATACTTTTTGAAGGCAAATGAATTATTAAAGAAAAAAAAGTAAAGAACAGGTGCAGATGAAAAAATATATAGCGATAGCAGTACTGTCGGTTTTCATGATTTCTTGTAAATCAAAGGCAGTCGCTGTGCAGAACAATAATAGCGAAGTAAAAGAAGTTACTCCAAAAGAAGAAAAAAAAGTAGTAGAGAATCATTATAACAATAAGTTAGATTTTTCAACGCTGTACATAAAAGCCGGAGCGCGATATGTTGACGATAAACAAAGTCAAAATGTTACGGCCGAGATTAAAATTGAAAAAGACAAACAAATTTTAGTAAGTGTTCGTTTTCTGGGGATTACCATGGCAAAAGCTTTGATTACCCCAACAGCAGTAAGCTATTACGAGAAAATAAACAGTACTTATTACGAAGGCGATTTTACAAGTTTAAGCAAATGGCTGGGAACCGAATTGGATTACAGTAAAGTTCAGAATTTATTGGTTGGTGAAGCCTTAGATGATTTGAGAAAAGGGAAATATGCACAGACCATCGTAGACAACCTTTTTCGTTTAGAAGATGAAAAAGATTCTAATTTGAAAAAGACATTCTATCTGGATGCCGAAAAATACCTGTTGCAAAAAGAAGAAATCTCGCAGCCATCAGAAAACAGAATGTTGCAGATTTCTTATGGTGACAGTAAAGTTTTCAATCAGGGAATACTTCCAACAAGTGTTGAAATCAGTGCGATTCAACCAAAAGGAAAAACAAATATTAGTTTGAATTACAATACGATTTCATTTAACGAAGAACTTTCTTTCCCTTACAGTGTGCCAAGCGGTTATAAGAAAGTTATAATTAAGTAAATTTGCAAAAAGAAAATATAAACATGCCAAAATTTCTCCTAAGCCTAATTTTTATATGTGCCACTACTTTTATGTGGGCGCAAGATTCGCAACAAGAAAAACTGGAACAGCGTAAAGCTCAAATTCAACAGGAAATTAGAGACAATGAAAAAATGTTGCAGTCGGTAAAGAAAAAAGAAAAATCGGCAGTAAATGTTTATTTAATTCAGGCCAATAAAATAAAGCTGAAAGAGAAGCTGATTAATACTACGGCAAAGCAGGAAAAACTTTTGAGTAATGATATGTATATTAATCAGGTTAAGGTTAATAAACTGAAAAAAGAACTGGAAGTACTAAAAGCGGACTATTCTAAAATGATACTTAAATCATACAAGAGTCGTTCGGAGCAAAGTAGAGCCATGTTTATTTTATCTTCAGAGAGTTTTTTACAAGCCTACAAGAGAGCACAATATTTAAAACAATATACCAATTTCAGAAAAAACCAGGGATTGGAAATTCAATCCAAAACGGCACAGCTGGAAGACTATAATGCGAGACTGAACGGTCAGCGTATTGTAAAGAAGAAGATTATTGCTGAAAATGAAAAAGAAAAACAAAGTTTAGAAACTGAAAAGAAAGAACAGCAAAAATTAGTTAATTCGATTAAAAAGGACAAAAACAAAATTATTGCCGATACCAGAAGTAAACAACAGGAAGCCAAAAGAATTGACAGACAAATTGATCGTTTGATTCGTGAGGCAATTGCTGAGGCCAACAGAAAAGCGGCCCTGGAAAGAGCAAAAGAAAACCCGGGATCGACAGCGTCTAAAACTCCGGTTTCATCCTCTAAAATTGCATTGACTCCGGAAGGAAAAATTTTGGCGGCCGATTTTAAAGCAAACAGAGGGAAATTGCCTTGGCCGGTAGAAAAAGGATTTATTTCACTAGGATATGGTGATCAGCCACATCCGCTTTATCCGTCACTAACGGTACACAATTCAGGAGTTGAGATTACTACCGAACAAGGAGCCAGTGCACGCGCTGTATTTGAAGGAGTAGTATCGAGTGTAATTGTTTTATCGCCAATAAACAGAGCTGTTATGATTCAGCATGGAGATTACTTTACGGTTTATCAAAATCTTAGTCAGGTTTTTGTTGAGAAAGGCGACAAAGTAAATGTAAAACAAAGCATTGGAAAAGTGAGAACCAGTGGTGACACCGGAAAAACAATCATTAAATTCTTAATTCTTCAAAATACATCCAATAATAATCCGGAAGGATGGCTGCAAAACAGATAAAACTATTGGGTTCAGAACTAAAAGAAAAATCCCTTTCACGAATACATTTCAGTGAAAGGGATTTTTTCTTGTTTTAAAAGTTTAAGAACCTGAAGGGTAAAAGCCTAAGCTCAAACAAAGGTACTTGTTCAATTTTGTACGGGTTTTTCAGCCTCCTAAACCTCCAACTTTTCTTTAAAATAAGGGCTTTTTTTGAAAGAAAGTGAACCGGAATACAAAAATCATCCTATTGTTCATTTGAAATTGTATCGATTGAAATTTAAAAATAGTATTTTTGCAGTATGGAAACAAACAGACAGAAAAAAATAGGCGGTGTCATCCAAAAAGATTTGGTTGATATTTTGCAAGGTGAAGTGCGAAAAAACGGAATCACTAATTTAGTAATTTCAGTATCCAAAGTTAGTGTTACTTCAGATTTATCTGTGGCGACAGTTTATTTAAGCATTTTTCCTCAGGACAAAGCAAAAGAAACTTTAGAAGGCATAAAGTCAAATACAACTTTAATTAAACATGATTTATCACAACGTGTGCGTCTGCAATTGCGTCGTGTACCGAATCTGGTATTTTTTATTGATGACTCTTTAGATTATATCGAAAAGATTGATAATGCATTATCCAACAGAGAAAACCCAATTGAAAACCGTGATCTTTTAGAAAAAAGAAGAAAATCATAAATTGAATTTCCCCCTTTACATAGCCAAACGTTATATTTTTAGCAGAAGTAAAAACAATGCTATTAATATCATCAATCGTATTGCCAGCATGGGAATTATTGTTGGAACAATGGCTTTGTTTGTGGTTTTGTCCGTTTT
This sequence comes from Flavobacterium sp. T12S277, assembly GCF_048514875.1. Classification (NCBI taxonomy): domain Bacteria; kingdom Pseudomonadati; phylum Bacteroidota; class Flavobacteriia; order Flavobacteriales; family Flavobacteriaceae; genus Flavobacterium; species Flavobacterium sp. T12S277. The sequence continues at coordinate 435,313 of NZ_JBLYEG010000002.1, forward strand.
TAGCGGACTAAAAGTTTTCAGCCTTTCGTTTACAAACGAAATAGATCCTGATTTAAAAATGAGCAGTACCTATGGGAAATCATTTTTAATCACACCGGATCAGGAAGCTCAGCTTAAAAACATTGAAGGTATTGCTTCTTACAGCAAGATAATCGAAGAGCGGGTTTTGTTTTTGTTTAAAGACAAACAGCTGGTAACGTATCTAAAAGGTGTTGACAAAAACTATGTGGTTGTTAACGATATCAGGAAAAAACTTTTTAACGGAGAATGGCTGAAACCAGATACGTATCAGGTGGTTATTGGTTATGGAATTGCCCGCGATTTTTCGTTAGGAATCCTTGATTTCGAAAACCCGTTGCAAATATTTGCGCCTAAACCCGGAAAAGGAGCTATTGAAAACCCGGAAGAAGCGTTTAATAAAACAGACGTTTTACCAGTCGCCATTTATTCCATCAGTGAGGATTTAGATTCAAAATATGTTTTTGCTGATTTGAGTCTGGCGCAGGAATTACTAATGTACAAATCAAATCAGATTTCGGGAATAGAATTCAATCTGAAAGAAAATGCCGATGAAGGTGCGATCAGATCGCAGCTCCAAAAAGTATTCAAAAATAAAGTCACGATAAAAAGCAGAGCACAGTTGAACGAGTCTTTGTACAAGATGCTCAATACCGAAAACATTGTGGTTTATCTGATCTTTACACTGGTGATCATTGTAGCTCTTTTTAATTTAGTCGGAGCTTTAATCATGATGATTTTAGAGAAGAAAGCAAACTTAAAAACACTTTTTAATCTGGGAACAGAAATCAACAGTTTGCGAAAAATATTCCTGCTTCAGGGAACGTTATTGAGTGTTTTTGGAGGTCTAATTGGTCTTGTTCTGGGAATTATTTTGGTCCTGCTTCAACAGGAATACAACCTGATTATGCTGACACCAACTTTGGCATACCCGGTCGTTTTTACTTTAGAAAATGTACTCATTGTTATGGGAACCATTGTATCACTTGGTTTTGTTGCTTCTTTAATAGCAAGCAGCCGGGTAAGTAAAAAGCTTTTAGATTAATATTTCTACAAGGAAAATATTACCTATATTTATCGTCTTAAAAATCTACAGCATATGATTGTTTCTGCTTAGTCCTATTTTATTTTTGGAATAATTAGGATACTTACGTTTATTTTTTGAGTTCAGATTCTTACATCTGGACAAATTTTATCATTTATCTTAATATATCATGACAGAAACTACCATACAGAAAAGTTTATTTTCTAAAATTTACACTACTTTAAAACAAGCACTCAAAGGAGACGAATCTTTTGATTACACCGCAGGAAACATTAAAAAAGCAGTCATTCTATTAGCCATTCCGATGGTTTTGGAAATGATGATGGAATCCGTTTTTGCGTTGGTCGATCTGTATTTTGTCGGGCATTTGGAGCATAGCAGTTTTGCGATTCAAACCGTAGGATTAACCGAGTCGGTTCTAACTATTATATATTCTCTGGACATCGGATTGAGTATGGCAGCAACGGCTGTTGTGGCAAGACGAATTGGGGAAAAAGATCCTGTTGCCGCTGCAAAAGCAGGTATGCAGGCGTTATTTATTGCATTTGTGCTGAGTATTTTTCTGAGCATTTTTGGAATTATCTATGCAAAAGATATTCTTCTTTTAATGGGAGCATCTGCAGATGCAGCCGAACATGGCTTTAGATACACTCAAATCATGATTGGTTCCAGTTTAAGTATTACCTTTTTATTCCTGATTAATGGAATTTTCCGTGGTGCGGGAAATGCGGCCATTGCAATGAAAAGTCTTTGGATTGCCAATATTTGTAATATTATTTTATGTCCGATACTAATTAATGGTTTTGCTACAATTCCTGCGTTTGGTTTAATTGGTGCCGCGATTGCTACCACCACAGGAAGAAGCCTTGGGGTGCTGTACCAGATTTATCATTTGTTCTATGGAAATGGAGTCTTAAAAATTAAAGTTTCTTATTTAATTCCGGACCTCACGCAGATAAAAGCCTTAGTTAAAATTGCAGCCCCAGGAGTATTACAATTTGTTATAGCTTCCTGCAGCTGGATTTTTCTGGCACAGTTGGTGGCTACCACGGGAGGCGATCACGGATCGGCAGGTTATCAAACGGCTCTTAGAATAATGATGTTCTTTATTCTTCCAGCCTGGGGATTAAGTAATGCCGCCGCAACTTTGGTGGGGCAAAATCTGGGAGCCAAACGAGTTGATCGCGCGGAAAAATCAGTATTTACCACAGCAAAATACAACGTAATTTTTATGGCAACCATCATGATCGTTACACTGTGTTTTGGAGAGTATATTATCTCGTTTTTTACGAATGATGATTTGGTTAAAAGCGTTGCGGTCGAGGCATTGCAAATCATGAGTATCGGATTTGTCTTCTACGGAATAGGGATGGTTTTGACCAATACCTTTAATGGGGCAGGAGATACCTGGACACCAACAGGAATTAATTTCTTTGGGTTTTGGTTGTTCCAGATTCCGTTAGCCTATGCATTAGCCAAACATTTTAATATGGGACCAAAAGGTGTTTTTATAGCCATTCCGGTTGCCGAAACGGCCATAACGCTTGCCGCAATATTCTTTTATAAAAGAGGAAAATGGAAACGTGTTCAGGTTTAGGTTGTACAATATTTCTTAAAAATAAACGTTAAAATACCGCTAACCAATAACTAACATGATGAGAAATCAAATTAAGTTTTCAACCTTTTTAGGAATTTTAGGATTAGGGATTATTTTTGCTTTTAAACCTTTTGACAAAAAGATTATTGTAATTGATGCCGGTCATGGAGGAAATGATTTTGGGGCAACCTTAAATGATGTTCAGGAGAAGAGCATCGTAGAAAAAATTGCGAGAAAAATTAAAGCTCAGAATAATAATGAGAACCTGGAGATTGTTTTACTTCGTGATGGAGATCATGAAATGGAATTAAAAGAAAGAGTTTCAATCATCAATAATCTTAATCCGAGTTTAGTGATTTCGCTACACCTTGCTTCTTCACCAAATTTTAGTAAGAACGGGATAGAAGCCTACATTTCTTCAAATGCAAAATTTCACGATCAATCTAAAGCATATGCGGAAACTTTACTTGAAAAAGTAGTCGCTAATTACTTTTCAGAAGGAATAGTTAAAGAAGCTCCATTTTATATTTTGAAAAATTCAAATTGTCCCGCAATGACTCTGGAAGTTGGATATTTGTCAAACATAAATGACAGAAATTATATTACCAGCGAAAAAGGACAAGCCGAAATTGCTGATAAAATATTAGAAGCAGTAAAGTAAAACAGCTTTTATTAAATACAAAAAGGGCCTTCAATTTTGAAGGCCTTTCTTATTTTTTAAACAAACTCATACCCCGCATAAACCTGTTCGATCTCTTTCATAATGGCGAAAAGATTTTCAGGTTCATCTGTAGTAACCAGTTTTTGTTTGTATTCTTTAAACGAATGGATTCCTTTGAAATAATTGGTGTAATGGCGGCGCATTTCTACAATTCCCAAGCGTTCACCTTTCCATTCCATTGACCACATTAAATGGTTTCTGGCGGCTTCAACGCGATCAATAACGGTTGGAGCAGGTAAGTGCTCACCGGTATTAAAATAATGCTTTATTTCGTTAAAAATCCACGGATAACCAATCGCGGCACGACCAATCATGATTCCGTCGATACCGTATTCATTTTTATATTTTAAGGCTTTTTCCGGACTGTCGATATCGCCATTTCCAAAAATAGGCATGGTGATTCTCGGGTTGTTTTTTACACGTGCAATGTGCGACCAATCGGCGTGGCCTTTGTACATTTGTGCACGGGTTCTGGCGTGAATTGTTAAAGCCTGAACACCAATATCCTGAAGTCTTTCGGCAACTTCATCAATGTTGATGGAGCTTTCATCCCAGCCCAAACGTGTTTTTACCGTAACAGGTAAATCAGTACTTCTGATAACCGCTTTTGTTAAACGTACCATCAAATCTACATCTTTCAAAACTCCGGCTCCGGCACCTTTACAAACTACTTTTTTTACCGGACATCCAAAGTTAATATCAACCAAATCTGGTTTAACGGTAGAAACAATTTTAGATGAAAGTGCCATTGCCTCCTCATCTCCTCCAAAAATCTGAATTCCAACCGGACGTTCGTAATCAAAAATATCCAGCTTCATTCGACTTTTGATAGCATCACGAATCAATCCTTCCGACGAAATAAATTCAGAATACATTAAGTCAGCGCCATGCGTTTTGCACAATCTGCGAAACGGCGGATCGCTCACATCTTCCATCGGTGCGAGTAATAAAGGAAATTCGGGTAATTCTATGTTGCCAATCTTGACCATCTTCAATATTTTTTGCAAAATTACAACATTTAGTTCAATTTGTACCAAATTGAGGTTCAAAGGTTCAGAGTGGCAAAGGTTCAAAGGTTTTTTTTAGGTTTTTTGATAACCTTTGTCCCTTTGAACCTTTGTCCCTTTGAGCCTTCTCAACGGTAATCAAAAAAACGAATAGGTTTTCGGCTCATCGGATTAAAAACCAAAGGATTCAAAGCTTCTTTTGCGGCGAATTCAATTTTTGGCGTTACTCTTAATTTGGCTCTGAAATGGTCTTTGATTTCCTGTAAAAATTCAGGGCTTTGATTTTTTACGGCTATTTTTATTAGGATTTCATCGGTTCCCAAATCGTTGGTAGAGATCTCGATAATATGATTTTCGATATTATCAAAACCACTCAAAACATCATTCATCGCTGGCGGATAAAGTGTTGTGCCTTTGTATTTGATCATTTGTTTTTTACGGCCAACAACAGGACCAACACGCAAAGTATTTCTTCCGCAGGCACAAGGGCCGTTGTGTAGTTGTACAATATCTCCGGTTTTGAAACGCAGTAAAGGCATGGCTTCAATACCTAAAGTGGTAAAAGTCAATTCGCCAATTTCGCCTTCTTTTACGGGAATGTTATTTTCATCTAAAACTTCAACAATGATCAGTTCGGGATGGTGATGACCACCAACGCCGTGTTCACATTCGGTAAAAGCAGTACTCATTTCGGTGGAAGCATAAGTCGAAAACAACTTAATGTTCCACTTTTCAGTGATTTTATTAGACAAAGTATTCATGGAAAAATCCTGATTTCGCAAAGATTCCCCAATACAAATTGCTCCTTTTATGCTGGAGTTGTTATAGTCAATTCCGTGTGCTTCGGCATATTCGATCAACTTTAGTAAAAAAGAAGGAACGGTAATGAGGTAAGATGGTTTGTATTTTAAAATAGAATCCCATTGCAGTTCCGGAATTCCGGCACCTACCCGAATGACACCCACTTTTAATTTTCGCAATCCGAGAAAATAAGCCAGACCAGCCATAAATTTTCGGTCAATGGTAGTCATAAGCTGTACTACATCGCCTTCAGCAATTCCGGCACAGGCAAACGAAATGGCTTCGTTATAAGCCAGACGGTCCAGATCAGAATCGGTTAAACCAAAAGTAACAGGATCGCCTAAAGTTCCGGAAGTAGAGGCATAATCAATAATTTGATGCTGCGGTACACACAAAAAATCATCGTTATATTCTTGTAAATCTTCTTTTGTCGTTACGGGCAAATGCTGTAAGTCTTCAAGTGTTTTAATCTTCGAAAGATCAATGTTTTGTCCGGCAAAAAGACGTTTGTAAAAAGGAGAATTTTGACCGATATAGTGTAAGAGTTCCGCTAATTTCTGCTCTTGAAAAAGTTTAATTTCTTCTAAAGAATTTTTTTCTATTAATGGAATCATTGTAATTTTCTTTTGATTTTTTTTAAATATTTTTCAAGGACTGTTTTGTCAGGAACAGTGGTGACCTCTTTTGTTAAAGCTTTTTCAAAATTAGACAGGGAAAGCTGGTACTGTTTTTTTTGATAAAAGTACAACCCTGCTTTGTAATACACAACCCAATAATCAGGGTTTAGTGATTGGTAATTATGAATAAACTCAGGACTTATGGTTTCTTTGTTTTTCAGATACAAATCGATCTTGTGATCTTCGGTTCTAAATTTCCGGTAATTTTTATAAGAAACAGTTTCTAAAAAAGGATCTTTCGGAATGTCTAAATTTACTTGCTGAAACGAAACAATTGAATCTGTTTTTCGCTCTTTAAAAACAGTGTCCAGATTATAGCAGACAAATTCGCCCAATTGATACGGATTTGCCGATACCCAAACCTGTTTTGTTGCAGGTTTGAAGATAACACCGTGATGGGCCATCAACTGGTTCAATGCTTTTTCATTTCCGTACCCCAGACTAATGTTGTTCAAACCCTCTTTATTGCGCAGTATATCGGATGCAATTTTGGGATTGATTTTCGGATTTTCAGAAAAAAGTTCCTTCATTTTCTCGAGACGATATTCGGAATGACTGTTAGCAATTTGGGATTGATTGCGTTTGTCGTTTTTTAATTCCTCTCCCTGAAAATGATTGGAACACAACAATTGATCGCTGTTTGGAACATCGTAAACATCCATTCTTTTAGGTGTGACTTCAATTAGAACCGCTTTGTTGTCCTCGGCACTTCCTACCATTATGGATTCTGATACAAAAACAGCTCTTTTTTGGGCAATGGCAATGGCTTCGCTGATGTTTTGAGCATGCTGTAATATTTCGCGGGTAAGAATCGAAATGGGTGTTTTGGCAATCAGTGGGATTTTAGATTTTCCGGCATTAATGGTAACAGTTAGTCCCTTTACATTCATTCCGGAAACAGCACCAATCATTCCGGGCCAGGTAATCATCATAAATTTGTGGCCTTCTTTTGGATGGATAAACGCTACGATTTTGTTTTCTGCGAAAGCATCATTCACATAAAAATCAAAGTTACGTCCGAGAATTAAATTCCCGTCTTCCGATTTCTCTCCCCAGGCAGCAAAAGAGGAACAGCCGACCAAAGCCAGATCCTGCAGTGCATGACCAATATCGTGTGCGGCATGCAGGTATAAACTGCGTTGGTACTGCGGCGCTATATTATCAAAATCACGTGAGGTATATTGTGAAACGCCAAAAATCTCGGTTTGATATTCGTTGGGAACATTTGAATAGAGTTTCCGATTGTACCATTTGAGGAAATGACGAAGAAGTTTTTGCTGAAATTTTGAAGGAACAATATCCTGTATTTTAGAGAAGAAAATATGCTCCTGCTTTTTTAAAAGAGAATCTGACAAAGCACCGGTATTGAGCCCTATTTCCAGAGGATCACCTTCGGCATACAATTCCCAGAGGCCCTGCTTGTTTTTTAAAAGTGAATTTTTTCCGGAAACAAAAACACTGTCAGCTATTTTGATTACGGTAGGTTTTGTTGCGTTATATTGGGTTAGATCAGGCTGGTGACGCATAGATTTTGATGTTCCGCAAGATGCTAACATCATTAAAAAACCGATAATGAAAAAGAGTATAATTCGGTTTTTCATAGCTTTTTATTCAGAGGCCTGATTGATTTTGGTTACTAAATACTCTTTTCCAACAATTTCAGAGCAGGTTACCACAGCGCCAATGGTGACTCCCAAAACACCGTGCATGTTAATACTTTGGCCTGTAAGATATAAATTATTCAGTTTGGTTTTTGACGGAATTAGCGTTTTCATCGGATTACTGGAATCTTTAACATATCCATACATATTACCGCTGTCACCTCCAATATAATCCCGATAGGAGAGCGGTGTCGAGGTATGAACCGATTGAATACAGTTTTTGATACCCGGAAATTTCAGTTCGATTTCTTCTAAAAATCTCGCTGCCTTCCTGGATTTAAATTCTTCATAACTTTCTCCGCGGTCATTTTCTTCAACGGTAGTATTAAAAGTATCGCTCCACGGAAGTACATCATCGTATTTCATATAGGTAATAAAAGTCATCCCTTCGGCCCATTCTTCCTGCTTTTTTGAGGCATTCATAGAAGCCATAAAAGCTTTTGGCCAGGAATCATCATCATAATCATGAGAGCTCCAGACTTCACTGCTTTTCTTAAAATGATAGTGGTTGTGATTGATGTATTTGAAAGTTTCCGGTTTAAAAACGAGATACAGACTAAAAGCCGAAATAACACCTTCAAGACTTTGAACCCGACTGTAGAATGATTTTCGGAAGTGTTCTTCACCAGTCATTTTCAAGGTCGTTTTGGGTTCAATGTTGGAAATAAAATAAGAAGCGGAAACACGGGTTCCGTCTTTCATGTCTACCGAAGTTACTTTTTTGTCTTCGACATTAAAACGGGTCACTTCTTTGTATTTGTAAAATTCGCCACCGTATTTTTTGAGCTGCTTTAAAAGTTGTTTTGTTATCTGACTTCCACCATTAATGCACCGCCACGAACTTTGTATGTAGGAGTTTACAGAAAGCGCATGAACATAAAACGGTGATTTATCGGCAATTCCGGCATACAAAAAGTTAGAACCGGCCAGAACCGCTTTTAGCTTTTCATTTTGGGTGCATTCTTCAATCGTTTGCTTGGCGTTTAAACCTAAAATTTCATTGTCGTATTTCCCTTCCCATTCTAAATTGTAGAGCGGAAAAGATTCGCAAATTGCTTTTATTCTTTTGCAGTATTCCTCGATATTGGCTTTTTCATCGGGGAAAAATTGTATGAGTTGAGCCGTAAAATTGGCGTAACCCTGTGCATGAGGATATTCATTTGGATCGTCTTCAAAAGAGATGATATCAAAACCGTTATCGTCTAATTTTTTAAGATTTAGATGATCCATAATCCCCAAATACTTAAAATATTTGTAGAGATTTTGTCCTTCTGCTAGGCCTCCGATATAGTGAATTCCGGTATCAAAAATGGTTTTATCGCGCACAAAAGTCTGGAGATTTCCACCATACTGATTGTTTTTTTCGAGTACACAAACGCTATAACCTTCTTTGGCGAGAATAATCGAAGAGACCAATCCGCCAAGTCCGCTGCCAACAATTACAACATCGTAATGCTCTTTCATGCTAATTTTTTCTTTACTATCGTAATGCCTTTTTCTTCTGAGAGAATTTCAAAGCCGGAGGTCATTAATTTTGTTTTATAATGTTGGCAATATATTAAAATTATGGTAGAAAATTTTGAAATGATTTTTTCAGGATCCTCGTTATAACTTTCGTCAGAAATCAAAAGAACATCGTATTGATTTTCAAGTACAGCTTCTAATTGATCCGGATAAATTATTTTTCTTTTCTTTAAAAAATAGTTGGTTTTTGAAACCGCCCGTTTTTCTTCATCCTCGTTAAAGGAAGTTATTTTTCGCTGGGGTTCCTGCAAGCTTAGCAACACATCCAATTGCCCGTAATCATTCGATAAATGTAATATTTTGGCATTCGCCGAAAACTGTTTGTTTAAACGGTAATAGGTTTCCAGATTGTTTTTTAAATCGTTTTTGACACTGTTGATAATTTCAATTTCCTTGTAATCGTAACTGTGCAGAAGCATTTTTTTGAAATAGTCAGGACCTTCTAACTGCTGACGAATTTTGCGGTACTCTTCTTTAAAAAAAGCACTCATTTGTTTGGTTCTCTCGGCATAATTTTTTCCAAAAGAAAGATCATCAGGAGCAATTCTTTCTAAAATTGAAACCGTAAGCTGGCTGTTATGGATGACAAAATCACCTTTTGGAATGGCTTCTGAAGCGCCGTGAATGACCACAGGAATAATATCCAGATTAAATTCTTCTGCCAGATAAAATGCACCTTTGTGAAAACGCTTGACCAGATTGCTTTCAGAACGTGTTCCTTCAGGAAAGATCATGAGCGAATAACCTTCGTTTACTTTTTGACGCAAATGTTCCACTCCGCCTTCGATCCCTTCCGAAACCGGATAGAAACCTGCTTTTCGAACGGTACCGCCAAAAATAGGAGAATTGTACACCCAGTCGCTTACCAAAAAGATAATTTTTGGACTAAGCATTCCCATGGCCAGAATATCAATAAAAGAAGAATGGTTGGCAATAATAATGGCCGGTTTTTCAAAGGTTTCACCAAATTTATTAATGACCTTTTTACGAAGAAACGGATTGGAATACAATACCGATTTCATGAATTTTGAGATCACGTAACGGAAGGCTTTCATTTTTGTTTTCTCCTTTATCGGAAGAATCGGCATGATGGTGATGCAAAAAAGTGACATCACAATTCCGCCCAGACCGTAGTAGAAAAAGGAAATTACACCGTGAATAAAAGTGCGCAGTACAAATGGAGGATTCCCTTTTTTGGAACGGTTTGAAATGAATAGTTTAAAAAGAATCGGGTAGAAAATAAACGTAATAATAAGTGCTGCAAAAACCCCGATTAAAGACACAGACGAGATCGATCTCAGGGCAGGATGCTGTGCAAAAATCATGGCACCGATTCCTAAAATAGTGGTGATGACTGCAAGAATAATAGAAGTTCGGTAAATGGCAATTTCATTTTTCCCCGTTGTATATTCTTTTTGAAGGGCACTGGTCATAAAAATACTGAAATCGACACCGTGACCAAAAATAAGGGTACAAACGATCATGCTGAAGATGTTCATCTGAATGCCAAAAATGCCCATAATTCCGGCTGTAACAATTCCGGTTAAAGCAATCGGAATACAGCTTACAATGACCAATTCGAGTCTTCGGAAAAAGAAAAACAGAATCAGAATTACAGCTACAAACGAATAATTGACCAGCGAATTAAAATCGGTTTTTAAAGTACTGAAAAACGTTTCGTTCATTTGCTGACGATCAATCGCAATCAGATTTTTTTTAGCGGTGGCCAATTTTACAAAAGCATCTCTTTGCTCCGGACTTACTTTTACCAGAGTAGAAATCGTGAAGAAACCGTCTTTTTCGGTTACAAATTCTTTTAGTTGTAAAGGCTGTATTTTCAGGTATTCCTGTGCCGAAATGGGTTTGAAGTCAAAGTTTAAATGATCAAAAAAGGCAGTATAGGTGGTGGGTTTAAAGCCAAGTTTTAAACCTTCGGCAATTAGTCCGGTTTGTAAAAGCTGTTTTTTGTTGGCGTCCCAAAACGAATTCCACTGATCGATTTTTTGCTGTTGTTCCTGTTGGGAAAGCATGATGCCTCCAACAGAACTAAAATTTAATATTTTGCCGTTTTGTTTTTCTTTTGACAGATCGGTAAACAGGGCAGAGTTATTTTGTAAAACCTCTTCCATACTATTTCCGTAGGAGGCCACATAAATGGTTTTTGAGGTAAGATTTGTGCTTTCTTCCAGCTCTTTTTCAGCGGCTTTTATTTCCTTCGGAATAAAATTCAATTGCGACAAATCGTTATTGAATCCCACATTTTTATACGTAAAACAACAAACAATAATGATTAAAATGCAAAAACCGATTAGGAATTTGTTGTTGTGAAAGGAAAAATGAGCGAGTTTATCGATCACATTTTTCTTGTGTTCTGCATTGTTTTCTTTTGGTTTGTAGAGATGCGGAACGATTAAAAGAGAGAAAAATGCGGAAGCCATTACAATAACCGCAGCAAAAATTCCCAAATCATTTAAGGCATCGGATTTGACAAAAAGCAAACATAAAAAAGCAACGGCCGTGGTTGAACTGCTCATAATTACCGGCATGGTAATGTCTTTGTACAGTGTTTTTACATCGCTGTTATGTTTGTAATGGGTAAGGATATGAATCGAATAATCAATGGTAATTCCCAATAAAATAGATCCAATTCCGAGTGAAATGGCCGAAATATGCTCTTTCACAAAATACAAAAAGGCTACGGCAAACAAGGCTCCAAAAAGGGTGGGAAGAAAAATAATTAAAGGGATAAGTACTTTTCGATAGAATAAAATCAAAATCAACATCAGCGTAAACATGGCAATCGAAGTGGTCAGAATGATATCACTTTTGATTTGATTGGCATTTGCCACGGCAATGAGTGCCGAGCCAAAATAACTGATCGAAGTTTTGGTTTTGAATTTCTGATTTAGCTGGTCCTGAATGGATTTTAGTTTTTCGGCAAAAATGGTATTCTGTTCGGTTTCACTCGAAGGAAGATTGGAGGTGATAAAAAGAAGGAGTTTCTTTTTGTCTTTGGTCATGACAAAACCATTGTCAAGGGTAAAATCGTCGCCAATATTTAATTGTTGTAATTTTTTTAAAGCGATAAATGAAATTCCCAACGGATCCTGTAGAATAAAATCTTTTGTGATAAATCCGGACGGAGAGATAATGGACTTATAATTGCCCTGAACTGTCGCTGCAATACTGTCTTTCTGAAGTTTACTTTGCAGAGCTTTGTAATCTTTATTTTCCAGAAAAAGAGGCAGATTGTTGTAGACAAAATCGATGGTTTCCTGAATGTTTTCTTCATCAAGTTTTCCTTGAATTCCGGTTACATAGGGTTTGCAGGATTGGGCAACACTGTCTGAAAAGGCAGTTGCCATTTCCTTTAAATCTTCTTCGGTTCCGTTTTTATCGAGTTTGAAAATAACGGTAATTTTATCGGCAAAATTAAGCTGCTTTAGCACTTTTGCTGTAGCATCTGCTTTATCGTTGGTTGGAATCAGTTTGGTGATGTCCTCTTCAAATTTAATTTGTGAGGCAAAAAATCCAAAAGCAAAGAGCATCAAAACAGCCAAAGCAACCGATAACGTTTTTCGTCGGTTTACAAACAAATGAATGGCGTAGAAATAGTGATGCATAAGTATTTAATATTGTTTTTGGGCTATAGTTTTTTCGCCACGAATTTCACGAATTAGCAAAAAATAATTTTTTTAATGCGTGGCCAAACTTATATAATCTTTGTTTTATTTTTAGAACTAAAAGCGGTTAAAAGCAAATAACTGATTAAACCTGTTGAGAGCGCTAAAACGGATGCTAAAATAAGACTTCCCACGATATATTGTGTAGCATTTTTTTGAATATCATCGAGTGTAAGCGAGCCATCTAAAGTTAGTGCAACATCATTCGAAACAAAATAACTTCCCATTTTTAAGGAACCGTAAATAACAAAAGGGATGAACGGCGGAAAACTCACATTGGAAGCCAGATAAGCAATCACTTTATTGAGCTTAAGTAAGGTAGCAAAAGTTAAAAGCAATACGGTTTGAAATCCCCAAAAAGGAGAAATTCCGATAAAAATGCCCAAAGCAATTGCCGCCGATTTCTTAAAATTAGAATCGCTGCTCTCTAAAATATCTTCAAGGAAGAATCGTTTAAAACCTTTTTTTTTTGCTCTTCTAAAAAAATCTCTCGGTTTAATATACAGCAAGGCATTAAGAACCAAAACGGTATTTAAGATACTGATTCGCGTAAAGTCTTTAAAGGGACGAAAGTGTGAAACACGTTCAGCGGGATCGTATAAAATTTGAATCGGAATGTTTTTAACGACAATACCTTTCCAGGCAGAGCGAACGATTACTTCAATTTCAAACTCAAATTTATTGGTATAAAAGCGTTTCGGAATGAGTCGCAAAGGGTAGAGTCTGTAACCAGATTGAGTATCGTCAAGTTGAATTCCGGTTTCAAATTTAAACCAGAAATTAGAAAATTTATTTCCAAAACTACTTTTCTTAGGCACATTTTCCTGTGTCATATTGCGGCTTCCAATCAATAACGAATTGGGTTCGTTTTGAATCGCAGCAATAAAATTCGGAATATCTGAAGCAAAATGCTGTCCGTCTGAATCAATGGTAATGGCATACTCAAAATTCAACTCGATTGCTTTTCGGAAACCATTTCTTAAAGCTCTTCCTTTTCCCAGATTTTCAGGATGATGAATTTGAGTGTATTGCGAATAGTGTTTCAGGATTTCAGAAGTTTCATCGGTCGAACCATCATTAACAATAATGATATTTGAAGTGAAATCTAAAACAGAATCCAGCACTCTTCTCAGCGTTTTATGATTATTGTACGTTGGAACAATAACACAAAAGTGAGTCGAACTTAACAATTCCTGCTGTGGTAAAGTAGGTTTCATGGGGATTTTTTTCCTTAGTTTACTTTACAAATTGTCTCTCTTTTTCGGAGAAACTCTTTGATTGTAAAATAAAGTCTTTTAGGTATTCTTTTAAAGTAGCATTTTGCTCAGCGTAGTGGTCCGTGAGGTATTTTTTGTCTTCTTTAATATTTTTTTTATAACCGGTAATTCCGGGAACGTTCTCCTGAATGCTTAGCCGAATCATTCGCATTTCAATATTATTCGGATCGTTTTTTATAGTGGCTTCCAATAATTTGGCACCTTCTTTAAAACGGGCCATTTTATTTTTTAACCGATCTTCATATTTTGAATCCAATAAAATAGAGGCCGCTTTGTAGGCCACCAAAATGGTATCATCGTTGTTAGAAACAGCGGCAAGTTTTTGTGAAAATTCTTTAGCATTCGATTCTGATTTTGTGACGTCAGAGTACATTTTTCTAACGCTGGCCAAATCCGGAGTACCTGCAAAATTAATCCATAAAAGTAAAGACAGTAATAGTTTCATAGTTATATCTTTTTGTACACATTGCTCAGTTTCAGGGCAACGGTGTCGTTAAAATAAGTGGTGTTTTTCACCTTAACCAAATCTTCTTCTGTTGTAACGATATCCAGTTCTAAACGCAATTCAGGATTTATTTCGGGATTGATTAATGCCATAAATTTTACATTTGAAAGCGTCTGGATCATCAAAGTACTTTTGGTAATTGATTCCGTAAGTTCTTTAATAATCTGGATCATACAAACTCCCGGCATAATTGGATTCCCCGGAAAATGACCTTTGAAAACGTCATGTTTTTCATTGACCAAAATCGCAATTGTATATTTAGAATCTCCTGTTTTTTCTTCGGAAAGAACTGTGTAAAAATCTTTTAAAACCATATTTTTTTATTTGCCAAAAGGATAAGAAACACCTAATTGAAAACTAACATTTGTATTATAATCTCTAAACCAGTAATCATTATTGTTACCATTGCTGCCGTAATAATCACTATCCAGAACATCCACAACTCCTTTTTTGAAACGAGCTTCAAAAGTTAATCCGGAAGGCAATCTATAACCAATACCCATTATAAACGCCAGGTCAATATCTGATTTTTCATAAAGTAAATTGTCCTGTAATCTAAAGTCTAAAGTTGGACCAACCTGAAACTGAAAGCCATTTTTTAAAGTAAACTTATTAACCATAGCAATAGAAAGATAGTCGATTTCTAAAGTTTTAGTTTGAACAACATCATTGCCATTATTATAACTGATATAAGTTTTAACATTACTCGCTCCTTGCTGGCTATAAGTGATTTCCGGCTGTAACGTGTAAATTTTAGTTAATTTGATTTCACCAAAACCTCCTATATAAAAATCAGTTCTATAGTCTGAACGTGTATTGGAGAATGTAGAAAAAGAAGCTCCGGCTCTTAAACCCGGTTTGAATGTTACTTGTGCCTGTACACTTGTTAGGGCAAACAAGGCCAATACGATAATTACTAAATTTCTTTTGTTCATGATTTAATTTATTTTACTTTGAAAGTGTAACTAATACCTATTTGGAAAACCTGATTTAAAGTAATGTCATCATAATAGCGTCTGTTTTCATTGTCATAATCATATCTGTCATATCCATAAATATCAACTAATCCTTGTTTTAAGCGGGCTTCAAAAGTTAATCCGTTTGGAAGGGTATATCCAACTCCGCCAACAATAGCAAAATCAACATCAACAGGGTTCTCGCCAAATTTGTCAAAATTATCATTGGTTTTAAAATCTATAGATGGACCAGCTAATACGTGGAAACCTTTTCCTTTAAAATTAAATTTAGCCACTGCTCCAAGTGTCAGATAATTTATTTCGGCTTTCTGACTTCTGCGACGAGAAGTATTGTTGTCAAAATCTAAATAAGACAGACGAATATCAGCACCCTGTCTCGAATAATTCAACTCCGGTTGCAGCGTAAAATATTTATTGAATTTTATAGCCATTAATGCACCAAGATAAAAATCAGATTTTGAACTGCTATTTTCCGGCATATTACTTAAATCCGATACATTTAAACCTCCGCGAAATCCCGGACTAACCTTTACCTGGGCATTTGACGTTATAATTCCAACAAATAAAACGAAGGCAATTACGGTTATTTTTCTCATTTTGGTTTTGATTTAAGTTTAGGTTTAGTTTAAATTTTTATTCTGATTTAAAGTAATTTAATTCAATTTTCAACTTAATATTTTGATGATTAATCAAAATCTTCTCGGCAAAAATATCGTTTTCTGAACTAAATGTCAGTGTAAATTTTTCTTTTGTTTTAGAAGACTGAACGACCTTTTCTAATTTGTGGTCTTTTTTGGAGATAAAAAGATAGTTGTCACGTTTTCCATCCGGAGATTTATAAATGTCAGCAGATTCGTTTTCAAACTGTTGCTGAATCAGATAATCTTTTTTTAGTAACAAACGGAAATCTTCTTTTAGCGTATGAATCAGGATTTTTCGGTCTAATTCAGATACAATCGAATTGACTTTAAAGTCCGTTTCAGAAATCTCAAAGTCTAGTAATTTGTTGCCAAATTCGGTAGTAAAAACAATACGATGTGTGGTGTCATTGATCTTTTTGGCGATGAAGATTCCCGACATTTCATGACCGTAAACCGTAATGTTGGTTTTATATACATAATCGGTTTTTGAATCGGCGAAATAAGGAACCTGGTAAGACGTTCGGTCTAGTTTTTTAGGGGTATAGTTTTTTGTGACTGCGCTACAAGAAACCAAAACAATCGCCAGAAAGCAATTAATTATTAAAAACGGAATCGTCGATTTTTGCATTGATCACTTTATTTTTAAGTACAATTCGGGTATAATCTTCAGAGGATTCTAATAGTTTAACCTGAACTACAGTTGCTTCTTCTTTGTCGAAAGTCAGTTCAATTTGTTTGATGTATTTTTTTAAGGTGGCATCTTTCGGAACAAATTTAGCAATATTTTGTCCCTTTGATTTGAAGTAAGAAATCGTAAATTCCTTATCGTCAAACATATTGCCGCTTACACTTCCAACAATTAATTTATTGATTCTTCCGAAGATCTTGCTGTTGCCAATATCAACGGCACTTTTTTTGCCTTCGTCGTTAATGAGGATTTTCCCATTCTTAAAAACAATACTGTAATTATATGGTTTTTTGTATTGCCATTGCAGCAATGAAGGCTCTTTAAAAATCATCTTTCCCGAAGTTTCAATGTCTTTTGATAAAAAGTCAAGATGTTTGTACTGAACAAAATCAGTACTCAGGGTTTTTATTTTTTTTGAAACTACATTTACATCCTGTTTGAAAGCAGTAATTTCTGCATCAGACATTTTCTGTTCCTGAGCAAACAAGTTGCCTGAAATCAATAGGAGTAGTAGTGCTATTTTAGTTTTCATATTTATTACGAATTGCGCTTTATTATTTTGCCGCAGATTAAAGGATTTTCACAGACTAAAGTATTAAAATCCGTTTTTTATCCGCGTCTTCGCGTAAGCGAATCTGCTTCATCTGCGTTCAGTTTTCATAAGCTTTAAGATTCAAAAGTTCTTCGGTCGAAATCACCTTGTAATTGTTTTGCTCCAAAAATTGCAAAAACTGTTCCAATACCAAAACAGAGTGTGATCCGGTGTCGTGTAAAAGTACAATTCCACCCGGAGAAATACGTTTTATAATTCGGTTGAAAATTAAATTCTGATTTTTGGTTCCGCCATCCAGCGATCGGATATTCCATCCTATCACTTTATGACCGGTGGTCTTTAAAGCCCTTCTGATCGAAGGCGTTGTAACTCCATAAGGCGGACGAAAGAAGTTTATTTTTTTGGAGGTGTATTTTTCCAGAAGGGTGTCTGTTTTTTTGATTTCTTCTCTTATTGTTTTGGCAGTATAAAAATCAAAAAAATTAGAATGACTGTACGAATGATTGCCAACCAAATGCCCTTCTTCAATAATTTGTTTTACAATCTCAGGATGTTTTTCAATGTTTTTTCCAATGCAAAAGAAGGTCGCTTTTACCTTGTATTTTTTCAATAATTCCAAAACTTCTAAAGTAAAAACGCCTGGTCCGTCATCAAACGTAAGGGCAATCTTTTTTTCGGTTTCCAACGGATTATTGCAGTATGCTTTTACATGATAATTAGAAGAAATTATAGAAGAGCCTACCGCGTTTATGCCTAACCAAATTAAAACAATTGCGATAAACCATACCCAGTTAATTGCGATATACAGCTTTAAAAGAAGCAATAGCAGCAATAAAAAGAGAAAGAATAACGAAATGTTTTTATGCGTTATCATCTTGAAAGTAACGTAAAACTATGATTTTTTCCGTTGAGCTGATTGTACAATAAAATGGTTTGGTAAGCCGGTTTTTCAACCGAATTCGCTTTTATGATTTCAGGGATTTCCTGTGTTTTTAAAATTTTAGACGCCATCCATAAAGCAAAAGCCGATGCGGTATCGTACTCACCACTCAAATGTTTGTAATACAATTGAGGGGTTTGGGCGAAGGCCTTTTCAGTTAAATTTTTATAATAACTTTCAAAATCTACATTGCCGTCAAATCCTAAAATCAGAGCATCAATATCCGAAACGTCTAATTGATTGGATTTCAAAAAGGAGATAATTTCAGCTTCAATTTCGTTGTCGTCCAGGGTGTTTATGATTGCGATGTCGAGTACTTCTGCATAGGTAGTCTCTTTTCGCTCATTCTCTAAAACGAAAAAGCTGGCACCTTCTCCATAAACGGCACCGCTTGTAGTAGAATCTAAAAGGTGGTAAGGTTGCTGGTTGTCTTGTTTGATACGTCCTGACAATTTAAAAAGAGCAGTAGTATAATCGCCATTTTCATCAACTCCACCCACGAGAACAGATTGTGCTTCTTCTTCCTCAATTTGCATTTTAGCATCTAAAAGTGCCGATTCAAAAGAAACAGCTCCGTTTA
The DNA here is from genome assembly GCF_048514875.1 of Flavobacterium sp. T12S277. NCBI lineage: Bacteria > Pseudomonadati > Bacteroidota > Flavobacteriia > Flavobacteriales > Flavobacteriaceae > Flavobacterium > Flavobacterium sp. T12S277. The sequence continues at coordinate 454,208 of NZ_JBLYEG010000002.1, forward strand.
CATAGGTAAAATTGTAACCGTTGCATTTTTGCAACAGGGCAATTTGAGCACCAACCGTATTATGAGTCGATTGAATAAAGGATGTCGGGGTTAAGAATTCCTCTTTATTATCAAGGATATTTTTCAGGAATTTTTCGGAGTCTTCGATACATCCTAATCCTGTTCCGGTAATAATGGCATCCACATTCTCAATTTGTGCATCTTTCATGGCAATTGCCGAAGCCACAATTCCGTTTTTGACTCCTTTTGCCATTCTTCTGATGGCTGCGGGAGAAATATAATCTTTGTAAACCGGCGGAACAATTTCAAGGACGTTTTGGTTGTGATTGTGAAGGGCTTCTTCTAAAAAAACAGTATCAAATGTTTTTTGAGTCGAAATACAACCTATTCCATTTATATATGTTTTTTTTAATTGCATTTTGAAAATATAAGAGTCGAACAGTTACCTCCAAACCCGAAAGAGTTAGACAAAACATGTTCGATATTTTTATTTTTTAAAGAAGTTTGCGGTTTTAAATCAAACTCTTCCATTGGTGTTTCGAAATTCAGGTTTGGATAAACTACACTATGCTGAATGGCCAAAACGCTATAAACGGCTTCAATGGCTGCCGCGGCGGCCAAAGTATGTCCCGTAAAAGGTTTTGTCGAACTAAAATCGGGTACTTTTTCGTCTCCGTAAATTCGAAGTAGTGCTCTTCCTTCAGACAGGTCATTGTTAGGAGTTGCTGTTCCGTGAACGTTGATATAGTCAATGTCACCAGGTTTTAAACCCGAAATATCAAAGGCTTTTTTCATGGCCAGGTAAGCACCATCACCATTTTCTGAAGAAGCTGTTTGATGGAAAGCGTCATTGGCATTACCATAACCTGAAACACGAGCCAGTACTTTTTTGTTTTGCTTTTTTACAACTTCATCAGATTCTAAAACCAGGAAAGCAGCTGCTTCACCCAGATTTAGTCCCTTGCGGTTGTTGTCAAAAGGTTTGTTGTAATCGTCAGATAAAATCATGAGGGTTTTGAATCCGTTGATCGTGAATTTTGCCAAACCATCGGTTCCGCCAACAATTACGCGATCCAGTTTCCCGGATTTTATCAGTCTTGCACCCAACATAATTGCGTTTGCTGCCGATGAGCAGGCGGTACTTATTGTGGTAACAATTCCTTTTAAACCTAACTCTTCTGCAATTTTTTCGGCTACATCACCACCATCGTGACAAGTAATGTATTTTACCAGTTCCGGATGTTTGAAATAATCGTAATAGTGCTTTTCAGTCATATCCATTCCGCCCACGCTTGTTGCGGAAATAAGTCCGGTTCGGAATTCATTTATAGAAGTAATTCCGGCATTTTTAACGGCCTGTTTTGCGGCGAAAGTGCCAATCATGGCCGTTCTCGAAAAGTTATTATCAGGAGTAAGTTCTAATTCTTTGACCAATTCGTCATTGGTTTTTTTAATTTCCCCTACTTTAATGATATCAGCGTGAACCGTTTCAATGTTTTCGATACGCGTTACCGCAACTTTATTTTCGATTAACGAAATGTAGTTTTCTTCGACTGAATTTCCAATCGAGGAGATAATTCCCATTCCGGTTATTGCAACACCTTTCATTTTTAGACTTGCTTAGATTATTGGATATTAGACTTCTTAGACATCAGACTTGCTTAGATTTTGAGATTTTAGATAATTCTATTAACTAGTCTAAAAATCTAAGCAAGTTTAAGCAGTCTATTTCGTTCTGTTAGCGCTAATGTACGCAGCCATAGTTTCGATGGATTGAAAGATGGTTTTCCCTTCTTTTGGATCAACCAGTTTAATTCCGTAATCCTTATCTAAAATCACGATCAATTCAAGCGCATCAATGGAGTCTAAACCTAAACCATCTCCAAACAAAGGGTCGTTATCTGCAATATCTTCGATCGCGATATCTTCAAGGTTTAAAGTAGTAATGATTTTGTTTTTTAATTCTTCTTTTAATGCTTCCATGATTATTTATTATATAATGTATTGATATTTTCGTTGTTATATTTTGTGCTTTCTTCTTTGCTGATGGTGCAAAGAAAAGCTTTGTAATCGTCGTTGAAAAACTCTACCCAGCCACAAAGAACCGTATCTGCTTTATTTGTATTCAGAAGAATAGTAGAATAATTGGACATAAATTCAGTGTTAAAGGCATCAAATATAAAGAAAGAATTTTCACTTTTCAGCTGATGGCGAATACTTATTTCACCCAGACAAATATTTGGCAGTGTATAGACAAAAACCGCCGGGCTAGGAAAGTAGTTTTCTTTGTCGGAAATAGATTCCTGATACTTAACATCGGTATCTAAACTTGATGATTTATTGGCCAGAACCAAGGCAATATTGTTTTCTTGTTCTATTGAAGTTATCGGACTCAAAAGAAGTTCAGCTCCTAAAAAAGCCAGTTTGCTCAAAGCATCCATTTTGAAAAACTTCGGGTATTGCATGTCAAAATTGCGATAGGCCTGTTTGGAGAAATCAGCAAAATTGGTCGGTTCCGTTTTGAAAACAGAAGTTCCGTTCAAAACAATTTCGTTGTTTTCAATGGTGCAATAGGATTGTATGTGAGTTTTATTTGGATTCATTGTTTTATTGCTGACACAGATTCTTAATATCCCTCTTTAAACTTATTTGTGAAAAAAGAATAGGAATGTTCAATTTTTGATTTTCTTTAATCATTGTCAAATAGATGTCATTTTTGTCTAAAATAAATATTCTACTTGTTTGAAACATCGAATTAATAGCCAGGGGATTAAGATTATTATAAATTATTATATTTCCGGAATTTCTATGTTTTTCAAAACCTTTTTTTTCGCAATACTGATTAATAAGCAATTTGTTTTCTTCCGCATTGTATTTGCTGATAATTTTAGTTAGCTGTTTTTCAGTCGCTTTCCGATAAATTGTAAATGCGCAAAATAAACTAAAAATAAAAAGCAGATAAAATTCAATTCCAGTTTTTGAATAATCCCTATGAGGATTAAAATAAACCAAGAAAGGCATTAGAAACCCCCAACTAAAAAATAAATAAAGAATTATTGTATCAAATTTGTCAAGTCAACTTTCAGAATAAACTAGCTTATTTTGCTCAATACTTTTTCTCCTATTTAAGTTCTTTAAACGTCTCATTTTATTTTTTCAAAAACAACTGCCGTATTGCAACCTCCAAATCCGGAAGCTGTTTTCAGGAAAAAATCAATAGTTGCCTCTTCGTTTTTCTCAATAACATTGATCACTTCGCTAACCCCAATTTCATCAAAACCTTTCGATTCAAAAAGCATATTTTGATTTACGGATTCAATAGCGATTACGGTTTCTAATAATCCGGAAGCGCCTAAAGTATGACCGTAAAATCCTTTCAGACTATTGACCGGGACATTTTGCAGCCCTAAACGGTTTAGGGCAATGGCCTCCATTTCGTCATTAAACGGAGTTGCAGTTCCGTGTGCTGAAATATAATCGATTTTATGGGGCTCAATTTGAGCTTCTTTCAAAGCATTTTGGATACTTCTGAACAAACCTTCGCCTGTTCTCGATGGACCCGAAATATGATTAGCATCGTTTATCGAACTGTCTCCAATAACTTTTATTTTAGCATTTGTAGCTTCTGCCGAAACCAGAACCGCAGCTGTTGCTTCGCCCAAACTTACACCGGTTCTGTTTTTAGAATACGGTTTACACGGTAAATCGCTCATGGCCTGAAAAGCATTAAAACCGGACAAAACAAATTCTGAAACTTCGTCGCCGGCCACGACAAAAACATGGTCATAGAGACCTGACTGGATCATTCTTTTGGCAATAGAAATTGCTAAAATTCCTGAAACACAAGCATTCGAAACGACAATGGGTTGTGTTTGAAATCCGAAAAAAGCAGCAACATTTTTTGCCAGAACATCTAAATGTGCGTTAGCAAAATTTTCTTCCGAATTGTCTTTTAAAGCCGTTACATTTCCTTTTGTGGTCGAAAGTATAAAAGCCGTTTTGGAATCTAATGGAACCGCTGCATTTTTGATAATCGGCTTTAAAGCCAGAATCATCATTTTCTCCAGACGGGAGTATTTTGTTTCCCTACTGATTTTTGCAAAGGCAGTGTTTATTTTTTCATCATGAATTACCGAACCATAAAATGGAACCGGCATCAAAGAAATGTCATTATTTAGCTGAATGCCCGAATCACCGCGAAGAATTGCTTCAACGTTTGATTTGACATCAAAACCTAGTGGGGTGATGCAGTTGGTTTGTGTAATGTATATTTCTTTTAACATTTTATGATTTTATTCCGGCGTATTTTTTTTATTTGTGTCAATTCGTGCAATTCGTGGCTACTTCAACAACCCAACTTTCTTTTTCCATTCTTCATAAAAAGGAGGATTGGTCAGCATTAGATTTCCTTCCTGATCTAAAAATACCTGAACGGTTTCTCCGGTGCAGGCCACTTCGCCTTTATCATCCAGTATTCTAAAACGGTAGATCATTTTGGCGGCAGGTGTATCAATTACGGTTGTTTCTATCGTTACCACATCGCCATAACGCAAAGACAATTTGTGTTCGCATTTTGATTTTACGATCGGGGTGGTGTAACCTGTTTTGGCAATATCCAAATAGGTAAGTCCGTGTTCACGGCCAAACGCTTCACGACCATCTTCAAAATAGGTGATGTAATTCCCGTGCCACACAATTCCAAGCGGATCCGTTTCGTTAAAACGAATTCTGATTTCATGCGAAACGGTTAGTTCGGTTGCTTCGTTAAACTGTTCTTTTCTTTTTGTCATAAAATAAGGCAATGGATGTTGTGATAATGAAGAACAAAAATAACAAACTTATTTTTGGGATGATTTCAAGGAAAGAAACGTTGCGCAATAAAACATCATAGAACGCTTCTAATCCCCAATTCATAGGAGATGATTTGGCAATGATCTGCATGATGTTTGGCATTGCAAAAACGGGAACCCAGATTCCGCCAATGGCTGCCAGAATAATAACGCTTGTCGCACCAAATGGAGCCGATTGTTCTTGTGTGCTTGCGATTGTTCCCAGCAGAATTCCAAAACCAATGGCTGCAAAACCTGAAAATAAAGCGACCACACTCATTAAGAACAAATGCCCTTCGACATTTAAAGGAGGCAAACCAATATGTGGAAATAAAAAGATTGCCACGGCCACCATCATGTAAAACTGAATCATACAAATGGCTGAATAGGTAATGGTTTTACCAATAATAACGACGAGGTTAGAAACCGGATTGGTGAGTAATCGAACAAATGTTCCCTGAGATTTTTCTTTTACGATATTGATGGACAATGGTATCACAATAAAAAATATGGCAAAAAGTGTCCAGGCCGGAACGTTGTGCTGTACAGAATTGGGACGTACTTCTTTGTTGTTTATTTTTGGAATGATTTCTTTGAACGTGATAAAGCTCTTTTGCTCAAATTCGGCATTTCCTTCTCCCAGTTGATTCTGGAAAGTCGTATAAATGGATTTTGTCTCGATTTGAGAAATCATCTTATCGATCGAGCTCATCACGGCATTTTTGAAGCTCATTTGAACTGCCGGATCAAAATACAATTTGACTTCTTTTTCTTTAATGACCTTAGGTTTTTCGGTTTGCACTGTAGTATCCGTTTCTGTTAGGCCCATTTTGCTCACAATGTTTTCGACATTCTGATCAATTTTGGTTTGCAGATCCACACTTAATTTTTCCGGAATTACAATGGCCAGTTGAAATTTACCTTTGTAAACCGCTTCTTTAGCTGTTTCTTCGGTAATAGGTTTGTGGTCGATTTGTGTGACAACACTAAAAAGTTGACTTTTCTCCAGATTATCAAAAACGGTTTTAGACACAGCACCTTTGTCGTTATCCACCAGTAAAATCTGAATTTTGGTATCGCTTACGGTTTTAAAAGTGCTGTCCTGAATTAAGGTTACGGTAATAACCAAAACTAAAGGCATGATAAATAAAATGATTAATCCGCCTAAATCTCTTTTGAGCAGGAGGAATTCTTTTACGACTGACATCCAAATTTTATATACCATCTCTAAAGTCTTTACCGGTTAATGAAATAAAAACTTCCTCAAGATTTCGGGCTTCTTCAGTAGAAGCAATTAAACTTGAAGGCGTACCCTGAGCGTATATTTTGCCACGGTCTAAAATGGCAATGTTGGTACAGAAATCTTCCGCTTCTGCCAAATGATGAGAGGTATAAATAATGGTTGTTCCGTTTTGATTTAAGAGTTTCAGATAGTCAATAATGGCATTTTTAGACTGTACATCAACACCAACGGTTGGTTCGTCTAAAAACAAAACTTTGGGATTGTGTAAAATTCCCGCAATCAAATTGACTCTGCGTTTCATACCGCCTGAAAAAGTTTCGATACGTTTGTCGGCAAATTTTAATAATCCCAAAAGATCTAAAGTTTCAACGACTTTGTCTTTCAGGTAATTGTCTTTTAAGCCGTACATACTCCCAAAATAATGTAAATTCTCCCGGGCTGTTAGGGTAGGGTACAAAGCATATTCCTGCGGAACAACGCCAATGATTTTTTTGATTTTGGAAGAATGATGGGTATAATTCAGCTTATCGATCGTGAAATGCCCTGAGGTTGGTTTTATCAGTCCGCAAAGCATAGAGATTAAAGTGGTTTTTCCGGCACCATTCGGACCTAATAACCCAAAAATCTGACCTTCACTGATCTCCAGCGAAACATCGTTCAAAGAATACAGATCTGCATTTTTGTACTTTTTCGAAAGGGATTCTATTTTTATAATGGATTGCAAAATATTCTTAGCTGATCGCTTTTTTTAGTTTTTTGAAAAAGATTTCCTCGCGATTGGCAATGTCCAAAAGTTCGTTGGCAATCGTATTGTAGGCATCTTCTTTGGCACTTCTGTTTTTGTAAATTCGGGAAGCTTCAACCGCAAAGTCTCTCCATGAATCTCCAATCTGGGTCATTTCTTTAGAAAGGACTTTTAATTCTTCATTGTTTAAGATAACCGAAGCTTCCTGTAAAAATGCGGCATAGATGAATCGGAAACCTCCGCCACCTGTACCAATTTCTTCCTGCATGCGCACCATTTGTGCCAAATAGTGATTGGCTTTTTTAGTACCGTGTTTTACGGGCCATTTTCTAATTTGTTTCGAAACAAATTTAATTCCGCGTACCCCAATAATAGGCATGGGTGCCAACATATCGCGGCAGGTATTTTTGATTCCTTTGATAATGGCACTTTTCAAATCAACATCCTTCGGAATTTGAATCGGATAGTACATTTGGCCTCTTGGAGCAAAAGCTCCTTTGGCAAAACGCACCTTGTCCAGTTCGTCATGTGTCAGGGTCGTAACCGTTTCCATAACAGGATCGCTCACAAGATAATCGGTTTCGGTTTTCCCGTAAACGACTAAATTGTGTGCGTTAAAATGAAAGCGGTATTCATCAGGAAAATAACTCAAATGATACACACCAACTTGTAATCCGGTTGGGATATTGTTTTTTAAATTTTCGTCCAAAGCCTTGTTGGCATTTGTTGTTGAAGAAAATTTTTGTCTTTTTATTTTTAAGTTCAAACGGCTCGCCAGTTTGTTAAAGATCTGTCCAGGCAAAGTTCTGTAACTAATTGCAGGAGCATGATTTACTTTTATAAACGGCAGGTATACGAAGAAAAGTCCGGAACCGATACCAAAAACCATCGGTTCGCTGATGTTCAGTCCGTTGTTTTTTAACAAATTCGAAGCTACTCCATTTTCGCAATGAGCAGATTGATGATGTGTAAAATTAGTTTGCATTACGCGGTTTTAATATTTTTTAATTCAGCGATTGAAATTTCAAAAGCATCGGCATATTTCTGTAAAACAGAGTTGTTTAATTTGGCAAAAACGGCTGGTTTAAAATGTCTTTTTACGCGCCATTTCCACATTCCAACATAACTGGATAAAATAGTAAGATCCATTTTGTTGAGTTCCATATAATAACAAATCGGACTTACTTCTCCAGTTTCTACCTGTAGTTTTGCTTCGGCAATTCGTTCGTTTATTTCATCGATCGAATTGGATAACGCGATGGTTTTAGGCTCCCAACCGGTACTTAGGGTTGTGGTATAGTCGCCATTTTCATCGGTGGCATAAAGCAGTTCTTTCAGATTGTTTTTGGTGAGATTGCCTTTGTCTTGTGGTACATTTTCTTTTTCCATGGCCTTTTTCTTTTCGATTGTAACTATTCCGGAACCGAAATTGTTTTTTGAATAAACAGATTAATTTCGCATTCCAAAAGTATTTTGTCAGCAAGCAGACTTTCGCAGCTCATGGTACATAGCGTATAATCGTCGCCTGCAAATTTTGAAACCAGATTGGCTTTGGTAATAATAGTATCACCTATTTTTGGCAGTGTATGTATTTTTAGGTTTTTTATCGCACTGATAAACCCCAGTACATTTACATTTTCGTTTTCTGTTCCGTCTTCGTCAAAAAAATATTTTTTGCCTACAATAGACGAACAGGTTTGTGCGGTGTTTTCGATTAACCCGGCTTCAATAAAAGTGTTGTTTTCAACAAAAATATTATCTTCCCGGATTAAAAATGTGGTTTCTACAAAACTGGAATCTATGTCCAAAATTAAATCCACCATAAGCAGCGGTGCCCGGTGGGGTAAATAGTTTTGTATGTCAACTCCGGTTTTCATACCTAATATATTATTTGGCTAAAACGGTCTTCATTTGCCCGTTCGCAATTTCTTCATTATTCAGATAAGTTACAATGTCTACCAGTGTAATTCCGGCAAACTCCTGTAAAATAGTGATGCTGGATTGAATCGTATCATTGACTTTTGGCAATTTTTTGATTTCAATTTCTTTGATCGAACCAATGTAACCCGTTGGGGCTGTTTCGTTTTTCAGGAAAAACTGGTAACCGGTGTGCAAAGCCACAGACTGTGCCATATGTTCGATTAAACCTGCTTCTAAAAAGGTGTCGTTGTCGGAAAAAATGTTGTCGCTTTGAATTTTTAAACCCGCAACCAGTGAAGTTTCGGTAAACGAATACATTTTATCTACCATTACAAAAGGGAACTTTTGCGGCAATAAATTTTCGACAGCGTCTTTCTCTAAAAGTAAAGTTGTTTCCATTAGCAAACCGTTAAATAAGCATAAGCAAAGGAGAATCTTCCGCTCTCAGGAACAGACAATAGAATACGATCTCCCTTTTTTAAATTTCCTGAATTCATTAATTCTTCCAAAGCTAAGTAAATAGAGGCTGAACCAACATTCCCTACTCTTGAAAGATTCATGAACCATTTTTCATCAGCCATCCCGATTCCTTTTTCGGTCAGTCCTTTTTTTAATCCTTCCACAAAAAAGTTAGAAGAAACGTGAGGAATAAAATAATCAATCTGATCTGAAGTGATGCTGTTTTTATCCATAGCATCTTTCATGCTTTCGGCTCCTTTAGAAAGAATAAATTCATCCAATAATTTTACATCCTGTTTGATGGCAAAAACAGATTCGTTTAACCATTGCTCCGGAGCATAATCACTCCAGGCTTTGATCTCGCCATTCTCTAATTTATCACCACCGGCATACATACAGGTTTCTAATTCGTAAGCATAGGAAAAGGCTTCCATCCATTCAATTTTTAAAGAGATAGCTCCTTTTGGCTGGTTCTCTAATAAAAATGCTCCCGCTCCATCCGACAACATCCAGCGTAAAAAATCTTTTTTGAACGCAATGATAGGCTGTTCTTCCAGGTTTTTCAGATTGGCAGCTTCGTGGTTGTACATCTGGGCATTTAGCCAGGTTGAAACTTTTTCAGATCCTGTGCAAATCGCATTTTTTGAATTTCCTGATTTTACAGACAGAAAACCAAATTTTAAAGAATTCATACCCGCACAGCAAACTCCTGTTGATGAATTTAGTTCTACAGATTTGTTTTTCAATAAACCGTGTACCATCGCAGCATGTGAAGGCAGGAAGATATCAGGAGTTGAGGTCCCGCAGGAAAGCACTTCAAGGTCCTGCGCTGTAAAGTTTTCATCAAACAACTGCACGATTGCATTTCGCGTTAACTCGGCGTTGTTATGGGTACTTTTTCCTGATTTGTCTATAGCGTAATAACGACTTGTAATTTTATTATTGCGCAAAATAATGCGTCTTGCTTTAGAAGCAGCATCATTAATGAGACCCAGATAACTTTCCATCTCATCATTAGAAATGGCTTCATTTGGCAAATACTTTGCGGCTTTGGTAATATATACTTCAAACATAATCTAATTTCGTCTTCTAAACTCCTTGATAATATTGAGTTTCTCTTTTTATGGTATTTAACTTAAAGGGGTAGGTAATAAGGTGCAATATATACACTATTGGTGAGATTAACCATATTGCCAGGAATAAATAAACATTAAATACTTTAAGAAGTGTTTTTCTGTTTTTTTGATTTTTATAAATCAAATTTGACCACTTATTAAAGATTTTGTTTGCTGTTTTATCAACCGTTACCAGATAGGGGCTGATTTTAACGGCGTCAACGGCAACCAGTTTGGGTTGTAAATGCTGTAATTGATTTTGATTGAATTCAGAAAGGATCACTTCTCCAAATTTATCCGACTCCTGTATGTCTATGTCGGATACTCCCGGTAACGGAAAAATACCAAGATATTTTTTCTTAACGCCCGAAAACATCCATTCTACAATCGTGATGACACTGATTAAATTTCCAACGCGATCTACTAAAGCAACGTTTCCAACTAACGAAGCATTGGCTTCTTTTAGTAAAACTTTGATTTTTTCCTGTGCCATAATCCACATATTGCGGGAACCGCTTATAGTGATGACAGGGGTGTTGTTTAGTATTTTTTTGGCATCGGCACTTTTTAGAAAAGAGTTGATCGGAATGGAAGGAGACAAATACCAAACCTGATAATGAAACAATACCAAATCGTATTTGGTGTTTAGAATTTCTTCCGGAACGGGCTTTAATTCAGTCGGAATTTGTAGAAATGATTCCGGGAAAGCGTCGAAAAAGGCAGCTTTATTCCATGGAAACGGAAAGGGTTGCTGCAGTTGTATTTCGTGAAAAGTTACATTTATTTCGTCTGAATTTAGGAACGGTTTTGCAATGTTTTGTGCAATTGTTCCGAGTTGTCCAGACTGCGTATAATAAATTACGAGAACATTTTTCATGGAGGTTTACTTGCTTTTGGTTGCGAACAAAAATAAGTAAATTTATTTAAACGAATTTTCTTGTTTAAACGAATCGTTTTTGGCGATGAATTTTTGTTGTTTTTTTAATTTCGCAGAGACCCGAAGGCCCAAAGTTTTAATTTGAAATGAGTTTTAAAGCACAGTTTGTCATATCGACCGAAGGGAGAAATCACATAAGAAACTCCGCAAACTAAGTCGACAATCTTTGTCGCTAAACGTGTGTGATTTCTCCCTTCGGTCGAAATGACAAAAATGAACAAAAAGGAGAAAAAACTTTGCGACCTCGCGTCTTTGCGAGATGCCGAGATCCTTTAAGTCTTATCTCAAATCATTCCAGAAATCGAAATAATTGAACCATTGCAAAGGATATTTTTGCAGAATAGTTTCAACGCTTTGTACATATTCTTTCAGTAAGCCTTTTTCGTCACGATGTTTCACGGTAGCTTCTCTGGCGTACAAATGATAATGTAAGTTGGGTTCTTTCATGACATACACAAAAACAACAGGAACTTTTAATCGTGAAGCAATTAAAAACGGACCTGCCGGAAAATGAGCTTCCTGACCCAGTATTTTTTCTGAAAGAGATTTTGTGCCTTCAAAGTAACGGTCGCCGGTAAAACAAACCAATTCATTATTGGCCAGCGCAGCATTGATCTCAAAGATATGAGACAAATCCTCTTTGATAATGATGAATTTTACGGTAGGTTTTTGGGTAACGCTTTCCAGGTACTTTTTTATAGAAGAATGTTCCAGATCAGTAGTCACCAGATTGATTTGGAAATTAAGATCGATATCGCCAAGGAAATGCTCGGCAATTTCAAAATTTCCAACATGGGCACTAATCAAAACACCTCCTTTTTTCTCGGCCAAAAGTTTTTTGAGCACCTCAATTCCGTCAAATTCATAAGTGAACTTGTTGCGCATTCCTGCCGAAATGGAGATTTTATCAATGATGGTTTGTCCAAAAGTATAGTAACTTTTGAAAACCATTTTTTTAGACGTGAACCAGGAATACTGCAGCCTTTCTTTAAAGTAATAGAAAATGGCTTTGTTGCTTTTTTTTAAAAACAAAAAGTAATACGAAGCAACAAAATAAAGCAGGACATAAGCAGCCTTAATACCCGTTTTTTGTATTAAAAAAACGAATATTCTATAGCCTAAAACTGTACCCTTTGATTTGCCATCCCATTGACTCATTAAACAGCTTTAGCTTTTAGTTTGGTCTCGATTAGGTCATAGAAATTCTGAAAAGTAGCAATTCCAACAAAATCAACTTCTACCAGTTTTACACCAAAGTTAGCTTCGATTGAGACTACTAAGTCTACATAATCTAAACTATCTAATCCAAGTGTATCTTTTAAATTAGCATCTGGTTCAATATCATCATTGTCTACTTCAAATTCATCAACCAAAAAACCATTAATTTTTGCTATAATCTCTTCTTTATTCATCGTTCAATTTAAACTTTTTAACCACCAACGCAGAGTTGGTTCCTCCGAACCCGAAGGAATTGGACAAAAATATGTCAAATTTTTTGTTTAAAGTAGTTTTGACCAAATTTAATTTAGCAGCATCTTCGTCAGGATTCTCTAAATTGATGTTTGGGGCAATGAAATCGTGCTGCATCATTAAGATGGAGTAGATTACTTCGCTTGCTCCGGCCATCCAGCATTCGTGACCTGTCATTGATTTGGTCGAACTTACGTACGGATTTTTCTCTCCAAAAACTTCAAAGATTGCTTTGGCTTCGTTTCCGTCTCCAACCGGGGTTGAGGTAGCATGAGCATTTATATAGTCAACATCAGTTGCTTTTAGTTGTGCATCATCAAGCGCTCGTTTCATGGCTATAGACGGCCCTTCGACATTAGGTGTTGAGATGTGTCCGCCATTTGACGAGAATCCGTAACCGCCGATTTCGGCAATAATGGTAGCACCTCTGGCAATTGCCGATTCGTAGCTTTCCAAAATTAACGTTGCACCGCCACCACTTGGGATTAATCCGTCGCGATCCTTGTCAAAAGGGCGGGAAGCTTTTTCGGGTTCGTTTTCTCTGGCCGAAAAAACACCCAAACCATCAAAACTGCTCATGGCATATTTGTTGATTTCCTGTGCACCTCCGCAGATGATAAGGTCCTGAAATCCGCTTTTTATTAAAAAATAAGCAAGACCTATAGAGTGTGATCCGCTGGCGCAGGCCGCACTTATAGTAAGATTGATACCACGAAGTTTAAAAATCGTTGATAAATTCATGGTTACCGTTGAATTCATCGATTTAAAAATAGCTCCGGAACCGATCAGGGCAGTGTCTTTTTTGTCTCGTACAATATCAGTAGCTTCAATAACCGCTTTTGAAACGCTGTCATTTCCGTACATAATACCTACTTCGCGATTGTCGAAAAATGCATCATCAATGTTCGCGTTTTTCAATGCTTCAACAGTGGCCATATAAGCGTATTCGGTTTCTTCACCAATGCTCATACGCTGTCTGCGGGTCAATAAATTTTTTAAATCAGCTTTCGGAACCATTCCTGTTAAGGCAGATTGAAAACCAAATTCTTTTCTTTCAGAATCAAAGTGAATACCTGATTTTCCGTTGTATAAAGATTCCTTTACTTCCTCTAAAGAAGTTCCGATACAAGAATAAATTCCCATCCCAGTAATTACAACTCTCTTATTCATCGTCTTTAAAAGTAATTTTTATCCGTTACTTGTAATTTTTAACACATAGGAACATAGCTTTTGTAAACTCAAAATAGGCGTTTCACTTATTTGAAATACACATAGTAGCTATCTATGTGAAAGAAATATTTCTTTTTTGTACTCTTTGCACATAAAAAGCTGTGTTTTTATGTGTTTCAAATATTTTCTAAGAATATATTCCTCCGTTTATATTTATAATTTCTCCTGTAATGTAACTTGATTTTTTTGAAATCAAAAAGCTTACCAAATCTGCAACTTCCTCGGCTTCACCAAAACGACTTGCCGGAATTAGTTTTAATAATTCTTTTTCGTCCAATTGGCTTGTCATATCGGTTCTTATAAAACCAGGGGCAACAGCATTTACAGTAATGTTTCGTTTCGCAACTTCCTGAGCCAATGCTTTTGTGGCCGCAACAATTGCACCTTTTGCCGCTGAATAATTGGTTTGTCCGGCTGTTCCTTTTACACCCGAAACGGAAACCATATTAACAATTCGGCCATATTTATTGCGCAGCATTTTTTGGATAAAAAACTGCGTTACATTAAAAAATCCGTTCAAACTCGTATTTACTACACCGTTCCAGTCTTCGGGAGTCATCCACATAAAAAGACCGTCTTTTGTAATTCCGGCGTTGTTTACGATCGCTTCTACAATAGCTTCGGGATTAGCTTCCTGCCATTGCGTTAATGTTTTTTGTACCTCTTCAAAATTGGAAACATCAAAACCTAAGATTTCGCCTGTTGCTCCTAATTTTTGTATTTCCTGAAGTGTTGCTTCAGCGGCAGTTTTATTCGAGTGGTAGTTAATCAGGATATGATAATTTGCATCAACGGCTAATTTTTTACAAATAGCACTTCCAATTCCTCGTGAACCGCCAGTTACTAATACACATTTCATATTCAGAATTTATTTTTTTTAATCGCTTGGTATGCAATTGCATCTGCAGCGTTTGTTTTTATGAGTTAATAGGTTTTATTTTTTCTTTTTGGCTACCGGTTTTTTGGTAGTTTTTGTCTCTGACTTTTCAGTCGTTTTGGTTTCTGCTTTTGGTTTTTCAGCAGCAACTTCGGCAGTGCTGTTTCTTTCTCTTGATTGCGAAAATAGTTCGGCATTTTCAAACCATTGGTTTCCTAATACGGTTCCGTCTGGTTTAAGAAATCCCCATTTTCCTTCGTTTTTTACGCGTGCAACACCATCAATGAAACCTTTGTCTTGTTTTACAAATAAAGCAATCACAAATCCGTTTGTCGTGATGCCGTATTGTGTTGGAATGACCAATTTTCCGCTTTGATTGATGAATCCCCAGTTTTTTTCTTTTACCGGAGCCAGTCCGTCCGGACTAAAAACTTCAGCGTCGCTGTAAGTAGGTTCAATTACAAATTCTGCTTTCGGATTGATAAAACCCCATTTTGAACCCACACAAACGGGAGCTAAGTTTTTTGAGAATGCTTTTACTTTGTCGTATATCGGGGTAATCACCCAATTTCCTTTTAAGTCAATAAACCCAACTTTACCATTTTTCTTGGCATAGGTCAGATCCTGAGTGTCAAAATCCCAGATTTTTTCAGCTCCATCAACCGGAATAAAAGTTCCGGAACTAACAATTCCAAAGGTCTTATCTTTTCTTGCCCAGCTTGTGTTTTTGAAATAATTGCCTATTTCCTCGTAAGCAGGCTCTATCACTTCTTTACCGGCAGCATTAATAATTCCCCATTTTTTATTGTTTTCAACTCTTGCAAAACCGTTTTCAAAAGATTTGATCTGATCGTATTTTGGTTCCAGAACAACGGCCATTTTCGAATTGATTAATCCTACCTTGCCGCTTTGTCTGATAAATGCTACGCCATCTTCAAAGTCAAAAAGTTTTTCTGAAAAAGGCGCTTTCTGGATTTCACCCTTTGTATTGATATAAACCCAGTCCTTGTCTTTTTGAACAATTGCAATTCCGCTATTGAAATCTTTAACATTTTTAAAATCGGCAGGAATTACCCATGCACCTTTAACATCTATAAAACCCCATTTTCCATTGTTTTCTACAGCCGCCAGTCCTTCAGAAAAGCTTCTTGCTGATTTGTACTGAGGCTCAATTTTAAAGTTTCCGTCTCTGGAGATGTACCCAATTTTAGAATCTTTTTTAACTAAGGCCAATTCCTGACTATTAACAAATTGAATAGTGAATGCAAATAAAAAAATAAGTGTCTTTTTCATGATTTTAAAGGTTCAATATTAATAATGTAAAATTAAGTATTAACTGTGAATCAGATAATCTTTTACTTTTTGTACAAAAGGATACATGACCTGATCTTCTTTAAATTCAGGAATGATGTTTCGAACATCGTCATACCATTTTTTGGTAACAGATGAAATTTTGTCTTTTTGTGCTAAATAATCAATTGCCTGAACAATGGTAATCATTTCGATACTTAAAACTTCAAAAGCGTTTTCGATAACTTTTGAGGTAATAACTGCTGCATTGGTTCCCATACTTACAATATCCTGATTGTCGTTGTTGTTCGGGATACTGTGCACATACATTGGGTTAGATAACATTTGACTTTCGGCAGTTGTTGAGGTAGCGGTAAACTGTACCCCCTGCATTCCGAAATTAAATCCTAAAGTTCCTAAGTTAACAAACGGAGGAAGGATTTCGTTGATCTTTGAATTCAGTAAGTAATTCAACTGGCGTTCAGCCAGCATGGTCAGTTTGGTAATAACAATTTTCAGTTTATCCATTTCCAGCGAAATGTAATCACCGTGGAAGTTTCCTCCGTGATAAACGTGTTTGTTTTTTACATCTATAATAGGATTGTCGTTTGCCGAGTTAAATTCGTCTTCAAGAATAGAAGCAACATTTTGGATCGTTTCTAAAACCGGACCTAAAATTTGAGGTACGCAACGTAACGAGTAGTATTCCTGAACTTTTTCTTTAAAGATTTCTTCTGTATTTTCTCCTGAATATAAGTGGTCTTCTCTTTTACGGATTAAGGTACTGTCTGAAAGATTTTGTCTCATTCTTGAGGCTACTTCCTGTTGTCCTTTATGACGCTTGGTTTGGTTTAATTCTTCAGAGAAGTGGTCGTCGTAAGCCTGAACCAATTCGTTAATTGCGCAGGAACATTTTAAAGACCAGTCTAATAATTTATTGGCATGATGCACATTTACAACCCCAATTCCGGTCATTACCGAAGTTCCGTTTATTAACGCCAGACCTTCTCTGATTTCTACCTGAATCGGTTTTAAACCTTCAATTTCAAAAACTTCAGCAGTTGGTCTTCGGTCTCCTTTGTAAAAAACTTCGCCTTCACCTATTAAAACTAAAGCCAAATGTGATAATTGTACCAAATCTCCGCTGGCACCTACACCACCGTGTTCAAAAATAAGAGGGGTAATGTCTTTGTTGATCAGTTCTGCCATTAGGTGAATTACAGAAGGATGAACACCCGAATTACCCAATGATAAAGTATTTAAACGAGCCAGGATCGCTGCTTTTGCACAAACAGGGCTTAAAGGTTTTCCTGTTCCCGAAGAATGGCTTCTAATTAAATTGTATTGTAATTGTATTTGATCAGATTCTTTAATCCGATATTGGGCCATTGGTCCAAAACCAGTGTTTACGCCATATATTACTTTGTTTCCTGAAAATTCTTTTAGGAAATTGAAGCTTTCATTCACTCTGTTTAAAACAGCATCGCTTATCGAAACTTTGTTGTTTGCAAAAATAATAGATTCGAATTCTGCTAAACTTAAATATTCATTAATTGTATTCATTAAATCGTTTTTGGTTGTGCTAATTTAATTTTATTTATCAAAATAAATGTAGTTATTTTGATGATGGCAAATGTAGGTTAATAATTGATAATAATTTTAATATGATAAAGGAGTTTGTAGATGTTTTAGTCATTGGCGCAGGACCATCAGGATGTGTCTCGGCATCGTATCTTCATAAAAACAATATTAAGATAAAAGTAGTTGAAAAAACGAGGTTTCCAAGACTGGTAGTAGGAGAAAGTCTTATCCCGCGAGTAATGGATCATTTTGCTGAGGCTGAGCTTTTTGAAAGCCTTGATGCTATGAATTTTGAGAAAAAACTTGGTGCTCGTTTTATCAGAGGAGAAGAAATTTGTGTTTTTGATTTCAGCAAAAAATTTGGAGAAGGCTGGGACTGGACCTGGCAGGTGCCACGTGCAGATTTTGACCATACGATGGCGCAGGAAGTACTAAGAAAAGGGATTGATCTGGAATTTGAAACAGAGGTTCTGGAAGTTTCTTTTGAGGGCAAAAACTCTAAAACAATTGTAAAAGATAAGGATGGAAATCTAAAAGAAATCCATGCTAAATTTATCATTGATTCCAGTGGATACGGGCGTGTTTTACCAAGACTTTTAGATTTGGATACCCCTTCAAAATTAGATCCGCATTCTTCGATATTTACGCATGTAAAAGATATTAACAGAGAAGAAGGAGAAGAAGGAACCCAAATTTCATTTGATATTCTGGAAACCGAAGTCTGGTTATGGGTAATTCCTTTCTCTAACGGGAATACCAGTTTAGGAGTGGTAGGACCAACTGATTTTATTAATTCGCTTTCAGAAAATAAAGACAATGCCGAGGCTTTAAAAAATGCCATTCAGAAATCCGATTATTATATCAAAAGATTTAAAGGAACGGAGTTTTTGTTTGAACCGGTAAAACTCGAAAACTATTCAAGAGCGGTAAAAAGAATGTATGGCGATGGTTTTGCTTTGACGGGTAACAGTTCGGAATTTTTAGATCCTGTTTTCTCTTCGGGAGTTGCTTTTGCAACTGAATCCGGAATGTTGGCAGCAAAATTGTACCTTAAAGAATCACAAGGAATCGCTGTGGATTGGGAAGTTGAATTTACACAATATATGAAACGAGGCATTTCGGTTTTTACCACTTATGTACAGGAATGGTACACAGGAAATCTTCAAACTTTATTTTTTCATCAGCCGGAAAACCCGGATGTGAAGGAAAAGATATGTTCGGTATTGGCAGGATATGTCTGGAACGAGGAAAATCCGTTTGTGAAAAAACACGATCATGTGATTAAGAATATGGCGTATTTACTGAATATGCAAAAAGAACAAAGCCCTGAATAATCAGGGCTTTTTGTTTAAGGTGATTGTTCTATTGTAGCGTCCTATTTCGCCCCTATAGGGCTCTTATCAATAAATGATTCTATTTTCTATAAATATCTTATCCCTCTGGGATAAAAAAAGAGAATGTTTTTTTCTGTTTTTATTTAGATATTTAAGATTGTTTGCTCCATCGGAGCAAAATATTTATGGCAAATAAGACCAGTTGGGAAGAAAACGGAGTGTCCTATTCTCTCCCTACAGGGCTCTTATCAATAAATGACCCTATTTTCTATAAATATTTAATCCCTCTGGGATAAAAAAAGAGAATGTTTTTTTTCTATTTTTATTTAGATATTTAAGATTGTTTGCTCCATCGGAGCAAAATATTTATAGCACATATGGCCAGTGGGAAGAAAGCTCCAGCGGAGCGTCCTATTCCGCCCCTACAGGGCTCTTATCAATAAATGACCCTATTTTCTATAAATATTTAATCCCTCTGGGATAAAAAAAGAGAATGTTTTTTTTCTATTTTTATTTAGATATTTAAGATTGTTTGCTCCATCGGAGC
>NZ_JBLYEG010000020.1:0-75452 GCF_048514875.1 Flavobacterium sp. T12S277
CCGGGGTTTCTATTTTTGGTGCATCCACGGTTACTTTAACCGAACCTGTAACACAATTGGCAGGGTTGCTCACTTGGCATACCTTATAGTCTATCGTATACGTTCCTCCCGGTGTGTTTGGCGGAACTGTAACGGTACCGTCCGGGTTCAAAATAAACCCTGGAGGCGCTTTTATAATGGTAACGGTTACATCGCCCGGTTTTGTTCCGATGGTTACGGGTTGATCGTTTATTTTAATATCGGATGTTATCGGAGGAGTGGTACCCGTTTTAGGGTCCACCACAAGGGTTGGCGTTTGAGCCGGAGTTTCTATTTTTGGTGCTACCACGTCTATTTTAACGGTAGCTGTACCACAAATTGAACTGTTCAAAAGGTTGCAAATCGTATAATCAAAGGTATAGGTTCCTGCTGGTGTATTTGGTTTTACACTTACTGCACCGGTAGCGGTGTCAAAATCTATTCCTGATGGCAACGCTTTACCTGCCAAAGCAATTTTTAACTCATTGGCTTTTGCCACACCACAATTTAGTACATCATTGTCTAAAACATTTACAACCATACCTCCTACTGCACCATTTACGGAAGCTACTGCATCATCGGTCGCTTTTATCAAACTATATACAGTAACTTTCTGCTCGCAAGTAGCCTTATTACCGCTATTATCCGTAGCGGTCCAGACTACTGTCGTAACCCCCACCGGAAATGCAGCCGGTGCATTATTGGTTACTAATGTAGTTCCGGAATTATCGCTAACAGTTGGTGCAATTAGGGCAATTGTTGCCGTACACAAACCGTCGTCTGCCTTCGTTGCAACATCTGCCGGACAAGTGATAACCGGTTTTTCGGTATCGGTAATGGTAATGGTCTGATCACAAGAGGCTGAAACATTTCCAGCATCGTCCTTCGCGGTCCAACTAATGGTGGTTTTCCCCAAAGGATAAGCAACCGTTAGAGCCAAAGCATCCGAACGTACTCCCGTGAAAGTAACCGCAGTTGAACAGTTGTCAGTCGCAGTTGGGTTGGTGATCGTAACGTTTGCATTGTTTTTGCCTGCATCAGCCGTTTGTGTAATATTGGCCGCACAAGTGATAACCGGTTTTTCGCTATCGCTAATAGTAATAGTCTGATCGCAAGAGGCTGAAACATTTCCAGCATCGTCTTTAGCAGTCCAACTAATCGTGGTTTTTCCCACAGGATAAGCAGCCGTTAGAGCCAAAGCATCCGAACGAACTCCCGTGAAAGTAACCGCAGTCGAACAATTGTCAGTCGCAGTTGGATTGGTGATCGTAACGTTTGCAGTACATTTTCCTGCATCGGCCGTTTGACTAATGTTGGCCGCACAAGTGATAACCGGTTTTTCGGTATCGGTAATCGTAATGGTCTGATCGCAAGATGTCGAAACATTTCCAGAATCGTCTTTAGCAGTCCAACTAATCGTGGTTTTCCCCAAAGGATAAGCAGCCGTTAAAGCCAAAGCATCCGAACGAACTCCCGTGAAAGTAACCGCAGTTGAACAGTTGTCAGTCGCAGTTGGATTGGTGATCGTAACGTTTGCCGTGCATTTTCCGGCATCGGCCGTTTGGCTAATGTTGGCCGCACAAGTTATCACCGGTTTTTCTGTATCGGTAATAGTAATAGTCTGATCGCAAGAGTCTGAAACATTTCCAGAATCGTCTTTAGCAGTCCAACTAATCGTGGTTTTTCCCACAGGATAAGCAGCCGTTAGAGCCAAAGCATCCGAACGAACTCCCGTGAAAGTAACCGCAGTTGAACAGTTGTCAGTCGCAGTTGGGTTGGTGATCGTAACGTTTACAGTACATTTTCCTGCATCGGCCGTTTGGCTAATGTTGGCCGCACAAGTGATGACCGGTTTTTCGGTATCGCTAATAGTAATAGTCTGATCGCAAGATGTCGAAACATTTCCAGCATCGTCTTTAGCAGTCCAACTAATCGTGGTTTTTCCCACAGGATAAGCAGCCGTTAAAGCCAAAGCATCCGAACGAACTCCTGTGAAAGTAACCGCAGTTGAACAGTTGTCAGTTGCAGTTGGGTTGGTGATCGTAACGTTTGCATTGTTTTTGCCTGTATCAGCCGTTTGTATAATATTGGCTGCACAAGTGATAACCGGTTTTTCGGTATCGCTAATCGTAATAGTCTGATCGCAAGATGTCGAAACATTTCCAGAATCGTCTTTAGCAGTCCAACTAATGGTGGTTTTCCCCAAAGGATAAGCATCCGTTAAAGCCAAAGCATCCGAACGAACTCCCGTGAAAGTAACCGCAGTCAAACAGTTGTCTGTCGCAGTTGGGTTGGTGATCGTAACGTTTGCCGTGCATTTTCCTGCATCGGTCGTTTGTGTAATGTTGGCCGGACAAGTAATAACCGGTTTTTTGATATCGGTAATCGTAATGGTCTGATCGCAAGGTGCCGAAACATTTCCGGCATCGTCCTTCGCCGTCCAACTAATGGTGGTTGTGCCCAAAGGATAAGCATCCGTTACAGCCAAAGCATCTGAACGGATTCCCGTGAAAGTAAAGACTGTCGAACAGTTGTCAGTCGCAGTTGGTTTTGTGGGGATAACATTTGAAGTGCATTTTCCGTAATCGGCCCCCTGGTTCATGTTGTCTGCACAAGTAATGACCGGTTTTTCGGTATCACCAATTACCACCTCTATAGGATCAGAAGTCTGATCGCAACCCGTTAAACTACTTGTAGCTTTTACTTTATATTTTCCACTGGCTGTTACCACAAGTGTTTCTTTAGTTTCCCCATTGATAACAGCATCGTCTTTATACCAAACAAAACTAGGATCATTTACAGTAACACTATTATTAGTAACACTAGCTTTAATATTGGTAGTTGCTGTTAAGGTGGTGGTTGAACAAGCTTTTGAAGCTCCCGACAGACTAACCGTGATTTTATCGAATACGGCAACCTTTATATCAGATTTGGCGCTTTTGCAGCCCGAACTTGTAACCTGTTCTACTTTATAAGTGGTTTCACTCGATAAAGCCGGAGTGGTGTAGTTGGGTCCTGTATACAGTAAAGTGGTCCCGGCTGCATCATACCAATTAACGGTTGCGCCAGACACAGCAGAGGCATTAAGCGTTGCCGAACTCCCTTCACAAACCGTTTTATCGGCGCCTGTAACAGGCGGCACAGTTAATTTAGCCGTAAAATGTACCGCATCTAAAAGATTTCCTTTCGCTGGATCACCTCCTACGGATGAAACAGACTCGAAAATAAACCTTGTACTTTTTTGGGAAGCCGGTATAGTATACGTTCCGGTATAGACCTTCCAGGCCGTATTATCTGTTGAAGCTCTGGTTACTTCGGTATAAGGGCCTCCCGGAGGACCGGCTTTTAACACCATAGTATCGGTACCATCTCTTCCCCTATGGGAAAGCGAATAAGAAAAGCTAGAGACTTCTGAAGTATCAAAATCCTGATACAATCCCGCTGCAACATAAGCATTAAGTTCAACAAACTGGTCTCCCTCATAGGGTGAAAAATTATATCTGGCCTCTGTTATTGTTTGTGCGTTCCAAAATTCTATCTTTCCATCGGGAGCCGTCGTTTTCCATCCCGGAACTTGGTTTTGATCAATAATTGAGGTTTCAAGCTTTGTTCCGTCGGTAATCACAGGAGACTCAAAACTCGGGTTTATAGTATTTACGGCTTCACAGTCCTTGGTAACGGTAATGGTTTGATCACAAGATGTCGAAACATTTCCGGCGTCGTCCTTCGCTGTCCAACTAATAGTGGTTTTCCCCACAGGAAAATCAGCCGTTAAAGCCAAACCATCCGAACGAACTCCTGTAAAAGTAACCGCAGTTAAACAGTTGTCAGTCGCAATTGGGTCGGTGATCGTAACCGTTGTATTGTTTGTGCGTGCACTGACCGTTTGGTTAATGTTGGCCGGACAAGTGATAACCGGTTTTTCGGTATCACCAATTACCACCTCTATAGGATCAGAAGTCTGATCGCAACCCGTTAAACTACTTGTAGCATTTACTTTATATTTTCCACTGGCTGTTACCACAAGTGTTTCTTTGGTTTCCCCATTGATAACAGCATCGTCTTTATACCAAACAAAGCTGGGTCTATTTATAGTAATACCATTACTAGTAACAGATCTAATATTGGTAGTTGCTGTTAAGGTGGTGGTTGAACAAGCTTTTGAAGCTCCCGACAGGCTAACCGTGATTTTATCGAATACGGCAACCTTTATATCAGATTTGGCGCTTTTACAGCCCGAACTTGTAACCTGTTCTACTTTATAAGTTGTATTAGCAGATAAAGCCGGAGTGGTGTAGTTGGGTCCTGTATACAGTAAAGTGGTCCCGGTTGCATCGTACCAATTAACGGTTGCGCCAGACACAGCCGAGGCATTAAGCGTTGCCGAACTCCCTTCACAAACAGTTTTATCGGCACCTGTAACAGGCGGCACAGTTAAATTAGCCGTAAAATATATCGCATCTAAAAGATTTCCTTTCGCTGGATCACCTCCTGCGTATGAAACAGACTCGAAAATAAACCTTGTACTTTTTTGGGAAGCCGGTATAGTATACGTTCCGGTATAGACCTTCCAGGCCGTATTATCTGTTGAAGCTCTGGTTACTTCGGTATAAGGGCCTCCTGGAGGACCGGCTTTTAACACCATAGTATCGGTACCATCTCTTCCCCTATGGGAAAGCGAATAAGAAAAGCTAGAGACTTCTGAAGTATCAAAATCCTGATACAATCCCGCGGCATAATAAGCATTCAATTCAACAAACTGCTTTCCCTCATAGGGTGAAAAATTATATCTGGCGTTTGTTATTGTTTGTGCGTTCCAAAATTCTATCTTTCCATCGGGAGCCGTCGTTTTCCATCCCGGAACTTGGTTTTGATCAATAATTGAGGTTTCAAGCTTTGTTCCGTCAGTAATCACAGGAGACTCAAAACTCGCATTTATAGTCTTTACGACACAGGCGCTGTTATCGGTAATAGTAATGATTTGATCGCAAGGTGCCGAAACATAAGCTTCGGAACCTCCCTTATATTCGGTAGCGGTCCACGAAATGGTAGTTTTTCCAATAGGGTAATCAGCCGTTAAAGCCAAACCATCCGAACGAGTTCCTTTAAAGATAAAAGAACCATAACAATTATCGGTAGCCGTTGGGTCTACAATCGCGATACTTGCAGTATTTTTTCCGGGATCGGTCGTTTTTGTAATGTTGGCCGGACAGCTTATAACGGGTGCTTTTTCATCGGCAACCACAGTTATGGGAGCTGAAGTTTGCTCGCAACCCGATTTAATATCGGTAACTTTTACTTTATAAGTTCCACTTCTCTCCACATAAAATTGTTTCCGATTAACGTCAGGACTAGTGGAAATGACGTCGTTTTTGTACCAAACATATGTATAATCAGATACATCGGTAAACTTCGCTACTAATCGTGACATACATTCATTTCCAGATTGGTTCTCTATACTAACCTCGCCCAATACATTAACCTGAATTTCGGAGAAATCGCTTTTGCAGCCCGACTTCGAAACCTGCTGCATTTTATAAAAGGTAGTACTCGATAAAGCCGGAGTGGTGAAGCTTTCTCCTGTATACAGTAAAGTCGTACCGGTTGAATCGTACCAATTAATGGTTCCGCCAGGAATAGCAGAGGCACTAAGCGTTGCCGTATTCCCTTTACAAACACCTCCTGCGGGGGCCATAACGGGCGGTGCCTCTACAACACCCTTAAAATCTACCAGATGTATAAAATTATTTGCATCTCGCATTAAAAACTTCCCGTCCTCGTCGTAATAGTCATATCGATTAGCTTCGAAAAGAAACCTTGTCTTGGTTTGATTGGCCGGTATTTGATAACTTCCTGTATAATTCCTCCAAGCCCCAGTTCCTTGTGCTCTGACTACTTCGGTATAAGGACCTCCCGGAGGACCGGCTTTTAATACTACATCAAACGCTTGATATGCTGAACCATAGCCTCGATATCTACCATAATGTTGAAACGAATAACTAAAGCTACCACCGGCGTACCCTGAAGTATCAAAATCCTGATATACTCCCGAGGCAGCACTCCCGACACTATTATATGCAACTTCAACATACGGGGGGCTGCCATCATAATTGTTCCTAATCAATATGTATCCATTCGGAGCTGTGGAATTCCATCCCGGAACATCATTTGGAGAAAAATTTATTGATTTACTTCCGTTGAGCGGAGTAGCTCTAAAATCTCCATTTATAGTTGCGGCACATTGGCTGTGCACCATATAAGGAAGCAATAGCATCCCTATTATTTGGAGCAAAAAAGAATACCTGATGTGTTTTTTAGACAGCACATCAGGAAAAGCATGGGTTTTAAAACTAATATTTTGCATAGGTAATTTTGTTATTCATTAAAAAATCAGGTCTTTAAGATTGTTTTAGGCTAAACCATAAACGGTTTCCACTTTCTGTAAAAAAATAAGGTTGGAGCTGAGGTCATTAAATAAACGGGCCGGGCAGCTTATGGGTTTGTTTGAGTGGTAACGGTACCCGCAGGAACGACTGACCGCAGTTGCTGTTAAAGGCCTATAGCCCTCGCCAATCGGCAGTAGTGGTTTACGGTTTAAAGAAACTTCGGGAATGTAATTTACTCCGTCTGTTCGCAGTCGCTCGAGTCTCCCTTCGGTCGAAATGACAACTTTGTGATGGGGCACTGTATCTAAGCCTGTAGATCGGTCCGGTTTTGCTTGCCCCATACTGCTTGCGTATAAGTAGTTTTTTTTCATAATCCTTACATTTTGAGACAAATATCTAATAACAGTAAGAATTTTACGAGCAAAATCAACATACCCGAGTAAGGACGTAATAAGTGCGTCTGTATGGGTAATAAGCGGTAGTATAAGGTAGTTGGAGTATGTTTTTTTGTGTTTTTTTGTGAAATGTGAGATGTTTTTTGTGAAATGTTAGATGTGGGATTTGGAATTTGGGATTTGGGATTTGGGATTTGGAATTTGGGATTTGGAATTTGGAATTTGGAATTTGGAACGGGGGGCTTCGACTTCGCTCAGCCTGACGAAGGGTTGTCGCAAAGGTTTATCGCAAAGTTGTCCTTTCGACCGGAGGGAGAAATCTTCGCAAGTAGCTCCGCAACGAGTTTATTTATCAGCTGAAAAGTAGGTGTGGTTTGTTGATTTTAGAATGATGATTAACGATTTTTGATTTTTGATCTCATCTTACTCAATACTCCAATTGTTGATTTTAGAATGATGATTAACGATTGTCGCCCTGAGCGAAGTCGAAGGAGGCAATTGTAGCGGGGGCTTCGACTTCGCTCAGCAGGACAAAGGCTTGTCGCAAAGGTTTGTCGTAAAGGCTTGTCGCAAAGTTGTCATTTCGACCGGAGGGAGAAATCACATGCTGAATTCGACAAAGGTTGACAATATTCTATACAGAATTTCTGTTGTGATTTGCTTCGCCTGTTCGCTATCGCTCGGGTTTGCTAATCCTTTTAATCTTTATAATCTGTGGCTTAATACCTCAACACATAGATACATAGGTACTGCACCTACAAAAAGGCGTTTCACTTCATTTAAATGCACATAACTTCTTGATTTTAGAATGAAGATTAACGATTGTTGATCTCATCAACCAATAGGCTATTTACTGATAAATACGTATCCTGCTTTTTCATGAGTTTGAGCGTTACTATCCCTGTATTTTAAGACATAATAATAGGTTCCGGCCACTTCGCCGTTTCCTCCAGTGAAAACACGATCTTCATTGTTGTAGCGCTCACATTTGTATATCAGCTTGCCCCAGCGATTGTAGATTTCTACGGTATTATCCGGATAACATTCGAGCCCCTGGATATAGAAACGATTGTTCAGGGAATCTCCATTTGGAGAAAAGGCATTGGATACCTTAATCTCACAGTTGTTTGCTGGTCCTTTAATTTCTATAGTAACGGAACCTGTACTGCAATTGGCAGGGTTACTCACTTCGCACATCTGATATTCGACCGTATAACTCCCTCCTGCAGTGTTTGGCGGAACAGTAACCGTACCGTCGGGGTTTAGCGTAAATCCTGCTGGCACTTTTGTACCGGTAAGGGTTACCTCTCCCGGTTTGGTTCCGATGACTACCGGCTGACCGTTTATTTTAACATCGGATACTATCGAAGGCGTAGTGCCTCCTGTAGCCCCAATAACAAAGGATGGCGTTTGAGCGGGGGTTTCTATTTTGGAGGCTTCAATTTCTATTTTAGCTTTACATGAAGTACAATTGGCAGGAATGATCACTTCACACAACTGATATTCGACCGTATAACTTCCTCCAGGTGTATTTGGCGGAACGGTAACTGTTCCGTCGGGGTTTAGCGTAAAGCCTGCCGGCACTTGTGTAGCGGTAAGGGTTACTTCGCCCGGTTTGGTACCAATGACTACCGGCAACCCGTTTATGGTATTGCTGGATACTATCGAAGGCGTAGTACCTCCTGTAGCCCCAATAGTAAAGGATGGCGTTTGAGCAGGGGTTTCTATTTTTGAACCTTCGATCTCTATTTTAACTGAACCTGTACTGCAATTGGCAGGGTTACTCACTTCGCACAGCTGATATTCTACCGTATAACTTCCTCCAGGTGTATTTGGTGGAACGGTTACTGTTCCGTCGGGGTTTAGCGTAAATCCTGCTGGCACTTTGGTACCGCTAAGGATTACTTCACCCGGTTTGGTACCGATGACTACCGGCTGACCGTTTAGGGTATTGCCGGATACTATCGAAGGTGTAGTACCTCCTGTAGTGCCAATCGTAAAGGATGGTGTTTGAGCAGGGGTTTCTATTTTTGAACCTTCAATTTCTATTTTAGCTTTACATGAAGTACAATTGGCAGGAATGATCACTTCACACAGCTGATATTCGACCGTATAACTTCCTCCAGGTGTATTTGGCGGAACGGTAACAGTTCCGTCGGGGTTTAGCGTAAATCCTGCTGGTACCTGTGTAGCGGTAAGAGTTACTTCGCCCGGTTTGGTACCGATGACTACCGGCAACCCGTTTAGGGTATTGCCGGATACTATCGAAGGTGTAGTACCTCCTGTAGTGCCAATCGTAAAGGATGGCGTTTGAGCAGGGGTTTCTATTTTGGAAGCTTCTACCTCTATTGTAACTGAACCTGTACTGCAATTGGCAGGATTGCTTACTTCGCACAGCTGGTATTCAACCGTATAACTCCCTCCTGCTGTGTTTGGCGGAACGGTAACTGTTCCGTCAGGGTTTAATGTAAAGCCTGACGGCACTTTTGTACCGGTAAGGGTTACTTCGCCCGGTTTGGTACCGATGACTACCGGCTGACCGTTTAGGGTATTGCCGGATACTATCGAAGGCGTAGTACCTCCTGTAGCGCCAATCGTAAAGGATGGCGTTTGAGTTGGGGTTTCTATTTTTGAAGCTTCGATCTCTATTTTAACTGAACCTGTACTGCAATTTGAAGGATTCAAAAGATCACAAATCGTATAATCAAATGTATAGGTTCCTGCCGGGGTATATGCATTTACACTTACTTTACCCGTAGCAGTATCAAAATTTATTCCTGCGGGTAAGGTACCTGCCAAAGCAATCTTCACCTTAGCTACTGTCGCTGTTGTGCAATTCAGCAAGTCATTGTCTAAAACATTTACAACCATACCCCCTACAGTACTATTTACAGGAGCTCCCGAATCATTGGTCGCTTTTATCGAACCCAATACCGTAACCTGCTGTTCGCAGGTTGCTACATTACCATTATTATCAATGGCGGTCCAGCTAATGGTGGTTGTACCTATAGGATAAGCGGCAGTTAAAGCCAAAGCATCTGAACGCACTGCCGTGAAAGTAAAGGCAGTTGAACAGTTATCAGTAGCAGTTGGGTTTGTGATCGTAAGGTTTGCACTGCATGTTGCGGCATCAACCGTTTGTGTAATGTTTGCCGGACAAGTGATAACCGGTTTTTCGGTATCGGTAATTTTAATGGTTTGTACGCAAGATGACGAGATATTTCCCGAAGCATCGGTAGCCGTCCAGCTAATGGTGGTTATACCTATAGGATAAACAGCGGTTAATGCCAAAGCATCCGAACGCACTCCTGTGAAAGTAAAGGCAGTCGAACAGTTGTCAGTCGCAGTTGGATTTACAATAGTAACTTTTGCACCACATTTTCCTGCATCGGCAGTTTGTTCAATATTGGATGGAATGATTAGGATTGGTTTTTCTTTATCGGTAATGGTAATGGTTTGTGTACAAGGTGTCGAAACATTTCCCGAAGCATCTGTCACAGTCCATGTAATTGTCGTGATCCCGGTTGGATAAGCAGCCGTTAAAGCCAAAGCATCCGAACGCACTCCTGCGAAAGTAAAGGCAGTCGAACAGTTGTCGGTAGCCGTTGGGTTTGTGATCGTAAGGTTTGCACCGCATGCTCCTGCATCAGTAGTTTGTGTAAGGTTTGCAGGACAAGTGATAACCGGTTTTTCGGTATCGGTAATTTTAATGGTTTGTACGCAAGATGACGAGATATTTCCCGAAGCATCGGTAGCCGTCCAGCTAATGGTGGTTGTACCTATAGGATAAACAGCGGTTAATGCCAGAGCATCCGAACGCACTCCTGTGAAAGTAAAGGCAGTCGAACAGTTGTCAGTCGCAGTTGGATTTACAATAGTAACTTTTGCAGTGCATTTTCCGGCGTCGGTAGTTTGTGTAATACTTACCGGACAGCTGATGATTGGTTTTTCGCCATCGGTAATGGTAATGGTCTGTGTACAAGGTGTCGAAACATTTCCTGAAGCATCTGTGGCAGTCCATGTAATAGTGGTTACGCCAGTAGGATAAGCCGCGGATAAAGCCAAAGCATCCGAACGCACTCCTGTGAAAGTAAAAGCAGTGGAACAGTTGTCAGTCGCAGTCGGGTTTGTGATCGTAACGCTTGCACTGCATTTTCCTGTATCGGTCGTTTGTGTAAGGTTTGCCGGATATTTTAGAACCGGTTTTACAGTATCGGTAATGGTAATGGTCTGTGCGCAGGGAGTCGAAACATTTCCCGAAGCATCTGTCGCAGTCCATGTAATAGTGGTTACGCCAGTAGGATAAGCAGCCGTTAATGGCAAAGCATCCGAACGCACTCCTGTAAAAGTAAAAGCAGTCGAACAGTTGTCAGTCGCGGTTGGGTTTGTGATCGTAACGCTTGCGTTGCAAGTTCCCGGATCTGTAACCTGAGTGATGTTTGCCAGACAGTTTATGATTGGTTTTTCGCTATCGATAATCGTAATCGTCTGTGTACAGGCTGCCGAAACATTTCCCGAAGCATCGGTAGCGGTCCATAAAATGGTGGTTATGCCAGTAGGATAAGCCGCGTTTAAAGCCAAAGCATCCGAACGGACTCCTGTGAAAGTAAAAGCAGTCGAACAGTTGTCGGTAGCCGTTGGGCTTGTAATCGAAATGTTTGCGCCGCATTTTCCTGCTTCAGCAGTTTGTGTAATGTTTGCCGGACAGGTTATAACGGGACTTGTGGTATCAGCAACTTCCACAGTTGCTACGTCAGAAGTCTGATCACAAGAAGTCACACCATTTATAGCTCTTACTTTATAATTTCCATTGGCTGTTACAACCAGTGTCGATGAAACCTGCCCATTGATAATTGCATCGTCTTTATACCAAACAAATTTTGGAGAAGCAGCATTGGTAACTGCCGTTAAGGTGGTGGTTAAACAGGCTTTTGCCGCTCCGGATAACGTGATCACAGGTTTGGGAGTTACTGTAACATTTATATCGGATAAACCGCTTTTGCACCCTGAACTACTAACCTGTTCTATTTGATATTTTGTATTACTAAATAAAGCCGGTGTGGTGTAACTTAGTCCGGTGTGAAGTAAAATCCCGCTTGAATTATACCAATTAACAGTAGAGCCCGGTTTGGCAGAGGCCGTAAGTGTTACCGAATTTCCTTCGCAAGCAGCACTGCCGGCACCTGTAACTGGTGGCGTACCCAAAGTTGCGGTAAAATTTATTGCATCTAATAAATTCCCCATAGCTACATTACCTGTCGAGGTTAAAACAGCCTCGAAAATAAACCTTGTCGTATTTTGGTAAACCGGTATCTGATACGTTCCGGTATATGCTTTCCAGGCCGTATTTCCTGTTGCCACTCTGGTTACTTCGATATATGGCCCTCCCGGAGGACCTGCT
This sequence comes from Flavobacterium sp. T12S277, assembly GCF_048514875.1. Taxonomy (NCBI): domain Bacteria; kingdom Pseudomonadati; phylum Bacteroidota; class Flavobacteriia; order Flavobacteriales; family Flavobacteriaceae; genus Flavobacterium; species Flavobacterium sp. T12S277. The sequence goes on from NZ_JBLYEG010000020.1 coordinate 12,201, forward strand.
TTTAACACCATAACATCGATACCCTTTCTTCCTCTGTGGGCAAACGAATAATTAAACGTAGTAGCTTCTCTAGTATCAAAATCCTGATACAATCCCGCTGCAACGTAAGCATTAAGTTCGACAAACTGATTTCCTTCAAAGGGTAGAAAATTCTCTGCGTTTACTCTGGCCCAAATTTCTATAGATCCATCCGAAGCTGTCGTTTTCCATCCCGGAACCTGACTTTGATTCACTATCCCGCCCCCCACTGGCAGCTCAAAACCTGGATTTACAGTATTTACCGTACATTGACTGTGTGCGATATAAGGAAGCACGAACAGTGCTATTCTCAACAAACAAGAATAACCTCTGTATTCTTTATAAAGTAAATTGAGAAAATCGAGTTTTTTAAAACTAGTATTTTGCATATGTTGCTATTTTTTTAATTTAAGAACCTGAATTTGGAGTAGGATCAAAACTGTTTTGAAGTCACAATCCTCGCCCAGAGGAATAGATACTGTTTTGAATGAAATTATGGTGTGATTTTGAGCTAAAAATGATTCCTGTTATTTGTATTTAATAGGCATCGCAATATCCCGACATTTTGCTAAATGTTCTTTTTGCATCATCTAAATGACTTAGAAAATTCCGTGCTGTTTTGCTAATTGTAATTTTATTTAATCGGATAAAAGCGGCAATCATTAGTTGGTTTTCTTCCCTGACGGTAAGGCTTCCGACATAATTATTGGCTATCTCCGGATTTACAATAGAGCACCAGAACAGCCCGGTTGCTTTTTTCTGCATTCCCCAACTGCTTACTCTTCTGGGCAGATTGAGACCGGTTTTGCAGGATTGGTTATTTTAATCTTTTGCACACAGAATGCCGAGATATTTCCTGAAGCATCTGTGGCAGTCCATACAATTCTGGTAATGCCTTCCGGGTAAGCGGCGGTTAGTGCCAAAGCATCGGAGCGGACCCCAACAAAAGTGAAAGCAGTCGAACAGTTGTCAGTCGCAGTTGGATTTATGATCGTAACGTTTGCACTATTTTGCCCTGCATCGACCGTCTGATTAATGTTTGCCGGACAAGTTAGCATTGGTCTTTCAGCGTCGATAATGGTAATGGTTTGTGTACAAGCTACCGAAACATTTCCAGCAACATCTGTGGCAGTCCATGAAATGGTGGTTACGCCAGTAGGATAAGCAGCCGTTAAAGGCAAAGCATCCGAACGAACTCCTGTGAAAGTAAAGGCAGTCGAACAGTTGTCGGTCGCCGTTGGGCTAGTGATCGTAACATTTGCGTTGCAGGTTCCCAAATCTGTAACCTGAGTGATGTTTGCCGGACAGTTTAGGATTGGTTTTTCGCTATCGGTAATCGTAATAGTTTGTGTACAGGCTGCCGAAACATTTCCCGAAGCATCGGTAGCAGTCCATGAAATGGTGGTTACGCCAGTAGGATAAGTAGCCGTTAAAGCCAAAGCATCCGAACGAACTCCTGTAAAAGTAAAAGCAGTCGAACAGTTGTCAGTTGCAGTTGGGCTAGTGATCGTAACGCTTGCGTTGCATGTTCCCAAATCTGTAACCTGAGTGATGTTTGCCGGACAGTTTAGGATTGGTTTTTCGATATCGGTAATGGTAATCGTCTGTACACAGGATACCGAAATATTTCCAGCGGTATCTTTGGTTGTCCATGTAATAGTTGTTGTCCCGGTCGGATAAGGATCGGTTAATGCCAAAGCATCCGAACGAACGCCTGTGAAAATAAAGGCAGCTGAACAATTATCAGTAGCCGTTGGGTTTGTAATCGTAAGGTTTGCGCCGCATGTTCCGGCATCAGCCGTTTGTGTAATATTGGGCGGACAGCTGATGATTGGTTTTTCGCTATCGGTAATCGTAATGGTTTGTGTACAGGCTGTCGAAACATTGCCCGAAACATCGGTAGCGGTCCATAAAATGGTGGTTGCCCCTACCGGGTAAGCCGCGGTTAAATCCAAAGCATCCGAACGAACCCCTTTAAAGGTAAAGGTTGTCGAACAGTTGTCTGTCGCCGTTGGGTTTGTGATCGTAACGTTGGTAGTGCATTTTCCTTTATCGGCAGACTGGTTAATGTTTGCCGGACAGCTTATCAGGGGACTAGTGGTATCCGTAACGACCACCGTTTTTGCATCCGAAGTCTGCCTGCAGGAAGTACTACCATTTACAACGCTTACTTTATAACTCCCATTGGCTGATACAACAAGTGTTGCTGCTGTTTGTCCATTGATAATTGAACCGTCTTTATACCACACATAACTTGGCACAGGGACATTGGTAACTGCTGTTAGGGTTGTTGTTAAACAAGCTTTTAGCGCTCCCGATATAGTGATAACAGGTGCGGGATTTACGGTTACATTTATATCCGATAAACCACTTTTGCACCCTGAACTACTAACCTGTTCTATTTGAAATTTTGTATTACTAAATAAAGCTGAAGTGGTGTAACTTGATCCTGTATGAATAAAACTCCCCGCCGAATCGTACCAATTAACAGTAGAGCCAGGTTTGGCAGTAGCTGTTAGTGTTACCGAATTTCCTTCACAAACAGCAGTACTGGTGCCTGTAACTGGTGGTGTACCTACAGTAGCGGTAAAATTTATTGCATCTAACAAATTACCCATAGCTGCATTACCCGTTGAGGAGGAAACAGCCTCGAAAATAAACCTTGTCGTATTTTGAGAAGCAGGTATTTGATACGTTCCGGTATATACTTTCCAGGCCGTATTTCCTGTTGTCGCTCTGGTTACTTCGGTATAAGGACCTCCCGGAGGACCTGCTTTTAGCACCATAACATCGGTCCCCTTTCTTCCTCTATGGGCAAACGAATAATTAAACGTGGTCGCTTCTCCAGTATTATAATCCTGATACAATCCCGCTGCAACGTAAGCATTAAGTTCGGCAAACTGATCTCCTTCAAACGGGGGAAAATTCTCTGCGTTTACTCTGGTCCAAATTTCTATAGATTCATCCGGAGCTGTCGTTTTCCATCCCGGAACCTGACTTTGATTCACTATCCCGCCCCCCAAAGGATACTCAAAACCCGGATTATTAGTGATTACCGTGCATTGACTATAGGAAAGATAAGGTAGAAGAATGAGTGCTGCTTTCATAAAAAAAGCAAACACTTTAAACTGGGGGTTTTTCATGTTTTAATTTGTTATTCGTTAAGAAAATCAGGAATCCGAAAATGTTTTCATCTCCATGAATAGTAAGGCGGCTTTACATTTGTAACTGTTGGTGCAGTAAAAACGAACAGACCTGACGGGTTACCATTCGTAATTATTATCCAGTCACTTAATCTTTTAAAGCAACTCCGGCCTTATTATTCTTTGGTTATTTGGTACAGGATCTAAGACTGTAGATCCCCTGAATTTGCTGCCTCCATAGCAATTTGCGTAGAAGTATTTTTTTTTCATATCCTTCCTTTTTTTCGCAAATATCCGACAAGATGTACGTTTTTTACGTCAAAATAAACCCCCTTCCAAAAGGACGTAATAAGTGCATCTGTACAAGTAATAAGCGGTATAATAAGCAGTTATAGAATTATTCTGTTTGGAGTATTAAACAAAAATGCATCCCTTCAAAAACGGTGCTATTTCTTGCAATTTACCCCCATTTTTCAGCTGTTTGTTACAGTATTGGAGGTAAAATTTCGTCAAAATCAAATAATATTTTATTTATGCTGCGAAAACTGAACTTCTCTTAATAATACATCCGCCCCATTCGGATGTTGGTAAAAATCTATATTTTTGTTAGAAATAGAAGATTTTACCTACTTCAACTCAAATTATTATGGAACAAGCCATTCAATCAGAAATTTACAAGATTCAAAAGCCGGAACACTGGGCCACTGTTGTTACCGATAATCAACTTATTGACTACATAAAAGAATCGGACTTCTCTCAAAAACAAGCCGACGAGGGACGTGATTATTGTTATTTTTTAGATAAAATTTATTACACCAACGATAACGAAAACAGTGAATATGCCTGCCTGGCCTATACGCTGAATGAGCCTTCTAATTTAGAAAGAGCCTCGGTTGTCGATGTAGTACTCGAAGAAAATGAGACCTATGTGATACACCGAATCAGTGTGTTGCGGGATGGTGTTTTGGTAGACAAAATTGCCGATACTAAAGTTAAAATACTCGACAGCGAAAACCAAAGCGGCGGCGGTGTTTTGAGCAGTAATAAAAAGATCAATATTACCATAAAAGACCTGCGTCTGTATGATATTCTGATCATGGAAGATTCGAGAATTAAAATATTTACCGAACGTGATTTTCTGCGTAAAGAGTTCTCCAAATATGTGTGGGTAGGCCCTGACAGTTACTGGGCTTACGGAAAGTACAAGTTTACTTTTAAAAATGATCGCGAGAAAACGATTGCCTACAAAAAAACGTTTTTTAGAGACGAAGACGGAAATGTACTGGCTCCGGAGGTCAACTATTTGAAAAAAGGAGAAGCCTATGTTCGCGAAGAAGAAAACTACATCAATTTTGTAGATTCGAACCGCGAGGTTTCTTCTTATATCGATTTTGCTACCGCAGCCGACTGGAAGGAGTTGTCTAATTACATCTCTCCTATTTATGAGACGATTTTCGACCAATCTTCCCTGGTGGATTTTGCTCCGGATTTAGTGGAAAAACTGGACAAGATTGATTCTAAAGACGATCAGTTGCAATTTGCCATAGAATATGTTCAAAACCACATCAATTATATTTACAATGCCGACGAGATGAACGGCCATAAACCGCAGGAACCTGCCGTAACCTTTGCCAACAAACAAGGAGACTGCAAGGCAAAGTCGGTTTTGCTAAAAGTAATTTTAGATTATATCGGAATTGATTCTTCGATTATTCTGGTCAATTTCGGTACTGACTTTTATATCAAGTACTACTTACCATCGCTACTGACTTTTAATCACGTCATTGTTAAAATCAATTACAAGGACGAAAGTTACTTTGTAGATGCGACCCTACGCGATGAATTTGGATTAATCGAAAACCGCGGTTTTATTTTCTTCCTGCATTATCTTGAAGTAAAACCAAATTTGGAATTACAACACAAACCACCTCATCGTTTTTCGTATTATGCCGTAGACGAAAAATCGGAATTTGTGGCACAGCAAAATGTGGGTAAACTAAAGGTAACAACGGTGTACAAAGGTAATCGCGCCAACAGCATGCGCCGATATTTTAAAAATACCAATAAAAGAGAGATTATTGACAGCTGGAATAATTTCTTCTTTTATACCTTAAATTATACGAATGACCGAAACGGAACGGATCTGAGAAAGATTTTTAAAGATGCCGCAATTGAAATTGTCAGCGATGATAAAAAAAGTAACGAGTTTACAGTGGAGTATCAAACCACTATTGACAATCCTTATTTTTCAGACGGTCAAAAAAATCGCTTCTTGATGTATTTTGATGCTAATATCGTTAAAAACAGGGTAAGGGATTTTATACACCAAGACATTTCTTTCTGGCACAATTTTGACAATGAAAGATATGAAATCACTCTGGTAACCGATCAGAAAATCGATGTTACCGAGAAGTTCACCATACAGGAAAGCACGATCAACAATCCGTATTTTGATTATGTGAGCCGCAAAAAAATCAACAAAAACGGAGGAACTGTTACGATCGATTATAAACCTTTAATCAACTTAGAAATTCCCGAAAACGACTTTGAAGCTTTCAGGGAAGCGCATAACGAAGTCGCAGACAGCAATTATGGAATTGGGGTTGATATTATCGAAGAAGGTTTGCTGAACAAGCTGAAATTCAATTTCAAAAAATTAGTGAAATAATCATATCAAAAGAGCTATTATTTAAACACGAATTACACGAATTGTCACCAATTTTAATCCGCTAAGCTTGTGGTGTTTGAATACAAGTGCTGCTGATTGGAACGCTAAATTTTTAACACATAGAAACATAGATTTTGGATTGCTAAAGGAGGATACAAAAAGAAATAAATTTCTTTCGCATAGCTGAATATGTGCTTTATTTGAAGTGAAACGCCTTGCCCTGCATTTTTAACTATGTATCTATGTGTTTAAATAATATTTACACCAATTTTAATCCGTTAACCTTGTGGCGTTTGAATACAAGTGCTGCTGATTGGAACGCTAAATTTTTAACACATAGAAACATAGATTTTAATTCTTAAAAAGAGGATACAAAAAGAAATAAATTTCTTTCGCATAGCGATATGCGTTTTATTTGAAATGAAACGTCTTTTTATGGGTGCAGCACCTATATCTATGTGTTTAAATAAGAATACCAAAAAAGGGGCTACAATTGGCCCCTTTTTTATATATGTAATCTATCTTTTTGTGTTTAAAACTTAAAGCAATTCAAAATTTGCTTTTAGTTTAAGGTCAGCTGATGAGGTGCCAATCAGTACTTCAAAATCTCCGGGTTCTGCGGTCCACTCTAATTTGCTAGTGTAGAAAGACAGTTTCTCTTTGTCGATTGTAAATTCGATTGTTTTAGATTCTCCGGCATTTAGTTTTACTTTTTGAAAATCTCTCAATTCCAGAACCGGACGAACTACCGATCCAAATTTATCTTTTAAGTACAATTGCACGACTTCTTCTCCGGCTACTTTTCCAACATTGGACAATTGAAAAGAAACTTTGATGGTTTCGTTGCTGGTCATTTTAGTCGAAGACAATTTCAGATCGGTATAATTGAATTTTGTATAACTCAACCCGTATCCAAAAGGAAATTTAGGAGAGTTTTTCAGATCGATATAAGCCGATACATAGTTTTTGGCATCTTCGTCTTTAGCGGGTCTTCCGGTACTGAAATGATTGTAGTAAATAGGAATCTGCCCTACTTCTCTCGGAAAAGTCATAGGCAATTTTCCGGACGGATTGTAGTCTCCAAATAACACATTGGCGATGGCGTTTCCGGCTTCGGTTCCCAACCACCAGGTGTACACAATGGCCGGAACATTATCGGCTGTCCAGTTAAAAATAAGAGGACGCCCTGCATTTACCAAAACAACGACCGGTTTTCCGGTTGCCTGAATGGCTTTTACTAAATCTTCCTGTACCCCCGGCAAATGAAGATCGCTTCGGCTTTTGGCCTCACCGCTCATATCACGTCGTTCTCCGATACTCAAAATAACAACATCGGCTTGTTTAGCTGTTGCCACTGCTTCGGCAAAACCGTCTTTGTTGTCTCCGTCTACTTCACATCCTTTGGCATAGAGCAATTTGGTGTTTTTGCCTACTTTCTTTTGCAAACCGTCCCATTGCGAAACCACCCATTTGTCATAATCTACCTCCGGCAATTCAACCGACCAAAATCCCATATTGGCTTTGTATTCTTTAACCATCGGACCTATGAAGGCGATTGTTTTTACGTTTTTTGAAAGGGGTAATGTTTCGTTGTCGTTCTTTAATAATACTATACTTTTTTGAGCTACTTCCAGCGCTGCTTTTCTGTTTTCAGGATTGCTTAAAGCTTTTTCTGCTCTTTTTGGATCGGAATAACGGTACGGATCCTCAAATAATCCCAATTCGAATTTCTTGCGTAAAATACGTCTTACGGCATCATCAATCAAATCGACAGACACTTTACCTTCTTTAACCAATTCTGCCAGATGATAGCGGTACGCATTACTTTCCATATCCATATCGCTTCCTGCTGTAATCGCAGCAAGTGCAGCAGCTTTCAGATCTTTGGAGTAGCCGTGTGCGACCATTTCGCCTATCGATCCCCAGTCGGATACTACGAATCCCTGAAAGTTCCATTTTCCTTTTAAGAGGTCACGCTGTAAATGCACATTTGCTGTGGCCGGAATTCCGTTTAAGTCGTTAAAGGAGTTCATAAAAGTGGCTGCCCCGGCATCAAGAGCGGCTTTGAAAGGAGGCAAATAGGTTTCCAGAAGCATTCGTTCGCTCATGTCTACCGAGTTGTAATCTCTTCCGCCCACCGCTGCACCGTAAGCGGCAAAGTGTTTTACGCAAGCCATAACCGAGTTGAGATCTCCCAGTTTATTGCCCTGAAAACCTTTTACTCTGGCATAGGCTATTTTAGATCCGAGATAGGTATCTTCTCCGGCGCCTTCCATTACGCGTCCCCAACGCGGGTCACGGGCAATGTCGACCATTGGTGCAAAGGTCCAGTGAATACCGCTTGCTGAAGCTTCTGTCGCTGCCACTCTGGCCGCCAGTTCGATTGCTGGTAAATCCCAGCTGGCTGCTTCGGCTAACGGAATTGGAAAGGTGGTTTTGTAACCGTGAATGACGTCCTGACCAAATAACAATGGAATTTTTAAACGAGACTGCATCGCCAATTCCTGATACTGTCTGGTATAGGTTGTTCCCACCACGTTTAACATCGAACCGATAAGTCCTGCCTTTATTTCGGCCTGTTTGTTTGCGTTTATGGTAATGGGCCCCGTTGCTGCGTTGTCGCCAGTGTATTGATTGAGCTGACCCATTTTTTCCTCAAGGGTCATTTTTTTCAATAGCGCATTTACCTTTTGATCTACTGTTTCTTGTTGGGCTGCCGCAACAAACGACAGCAGCAGTAAAGTGAATGTGGTTATTTTTTTCATACTTAATTTAGATTTACCATACGTAAGTCGCTACCGAACCCGCGTCCAAGGATGTTGTAACTTGTTTTTGATTCTCTTTTATATTGAAGGTCTCTGTGTTTGCACCATCGTTTTCAACAATTAAAACGGTTTTTCCGTCTGGTGTTTTAAAGGCAACATTATACAAATTTCCGCTAAGGTTGCTGGCAATCCTCACAGAACCTTCGGGAACAAATTTTGAAGCGTGCCCAATAATATAATAACCTACTTCTCTTTTAATGTTCTGATTTTTATCAATCATCAAAGCTCCTTTACAGGTCGAACATCCACCCGGAGTAAAGGGTTCATATTTTTCGTTATTGGCTAGTCCCCACGAAAGTGCGTTGACGCTCCAATTGCGCATAGAACCAATGACCACATTTTTCACACTCCATTTTAAATCAGACTCAAAGCTGCTGCCCGATCCGGTATATTGTTCTGTAAAATACAACTCTTTTTTGGGATAGGCGTTATGAACGGTGGTTAAAGCGCTAATGTCTCCTTCATACAAATGAAAGGCTGAACCTGCCACAAAAGGCAATGCTTTTGGATCATTCAGAATGGTTAAAGGATATTCGGGTTTGTTGCAATTGTGGTCGTAAACTACAATTTTGGTTTTGATTTTAGCTTTTGCAAAAGCGGGACCTAAATTGGTTTTAATAAATTCTGCCTGCTGCAATGCCGTCATGTACATGCTTGGGTTGTTTCCCGGATGCAGTGGTTCGTTTTGTGGTGTTATCGCATCAATAACGATTCCGTGCGCTTGCATTGCCTGTATGTATTTTACAAAATAATCGGCATAAACCTGATAGTATTTGGGCTGTAAACTTCCGCCTTTCGAGCTTCCGTTGTCTTTCATCCAAACGGGCGGCGACCATGGCGAACCCATAATTTTGAGCTTTGGGTTTATGGCCAAAATCTCTTTTAAAAGTGGCACCACATCCTTTAAATCAGGTCCCAGATCAAAGTGCTCTAATTTTAAATCGGTTTGCCCTTCGGGCAGATCATCATACGAAAAAACTCTTTCATTCAAATCAGAAGCGCCAATACTAATTCGCAGATAACTCAAGCCAATAGCGTCCTTTTTTCGGGAAAACAATTCCTGAAGCAGTGCTTCTTTTTTGGCTTTATCGAGTTTTAGAATGTTTTGGGCACTTCCCCCCGTTAGCGAAAATCCAAAACCTTCGATCGTCTGAAACTTTTGGGAAGCGTCTACCAAAATGGTCGAATTCGAATTGGTTTCAGCCTTAAAAACCAAATCACTTTGCTTTTGAAGTTTTGAAGCTTCATTAGTAGTGGTGATCCAGGCTTCGGCTTTTCCGGACCGGGCAACGGCGTTGTTTGAAGTTCCACATTTTATCTGAACTGCGATGAGCGGCAGCAAGAGTAAAATCTGAAGTTTTTTGTTGATGTTTTTCATTTTAATCTATTTCTATTAAGACAGGCAAGTGATCCGACGGATATTTTAAATCCCTGGAGTCACTTAAGACTGCGTGTTTTTGAATTTTTAATCCGCTGTTTTTAGAGATAAAAATATAATCCAGTAATAAGGTTACCGCTTCATTGTGTTTGAAATTATTAAAGGTACCGGAAGGGCCAAAAGGTTTTTCTTTCGAAACCTCTTGCGTATCCTCCATCACTTTTTTGATCTCTTTAATTTGTTTGGTATCCGGTTCTGAATTAAAATCTCCCATTAAAAACACCGGGTAATTTTTAGTATTGATTTCTTTTATTTTAGACAGCACCAGCTCTACTCCTTTTACACGGGCCACCTCGCCCATATGATCAAGATGCAGGTTGAAAACCCAAAACTCTTTTTTCGTTTTTAAATCTTTAAACAATCCATAGGTGCAAACTCTGTTACAGGCAGCGTCCCAGCCTCTTGAAACCACAGTTGGTGTTTCCGACAACCAGAAGGTGTTGCTGTGCTGTACCTGAAAACGATCTTTTTTATAGTAAATCGTGCAGGCTTCTCCTGTTCCTTTCTCCTCTCTTCCTATTCCAAATTGGTTGTAATCCTTAAAAGCAGAGGTTATATCGGCCACCTGATTGGGCAATGCTTCCTGAATTCCAAAAATATCCGGACTGTAAAATCTGATTTGAGAATTAAAATAATCTTTCCGGTTGGGCCAGGCGTTTTCTCCGTCAGAAGCCACATCCAAACGAATATTATAGGTCATCAATTTTACATTCTGGCCATAAAATGAGCCACTAACTAAAAGCAGAAGCAGTACGAGAGCAATTGTGTTTGTCTTTTTCATCTTAAAAAAATTTGATTCGTAAAGCTAACATTTCATTGGTCTCAAAGAAAAATATAAACTTCAAAATAATGTTAATTTAACCCGTTGGATGTATTTAAACACATAGAAAGTTTGCAGTCACAGTATACAGTCACAGTCACAGTTTACATCTAACATTTCACATCCCACATATTTTTTTAATCCTTTTAATCTGTGGCGGTTATTTAAACATACCTACTCTCTTATTAATACCTCTTTATGCCTCTATTTTTTCTGTTCTGAAAAATCTAAGTAATTCAGGTTGAAACCTCCTTTTTCGAAAACAACTTTAATTTTTTGTGTTCCGGCGTTTAGAGCTACTCCCGATAAAACAACCGTTTTCCATTTGTCTTTTCCTCCTGTGGCCGGCAGCGTAAGGACTTCAGATTTCTTTCCATCTTGTGTTTCGAGATACAGTTTCCCCTCTGCATTTTCACCCGAATAGCGAATCGCTACTTTGTATGTTTTTGGTTTCGCTACCTGCGCAGTAAACTGTAACCACTCTCCGTCTTCGATAAAGGAAACCTGATATCCGTTTGATCCGGCATCTTTGCAGGGCAGAATGTCTACGCCATCATTTCGCATGGTATTTCCTTTGTTCCACTCCTCAAATTTTCCGGTTTCAACTCTGTAGTTTATAAAATCTGTATCGGAATAGGCATATCCATTGGTTCCTAAATCGTATTGCGTTGCTGCAATTTTCCCCGGAATGAAGTGTTTTTTATAGGGTTTGGTGTCGTTGGTTTGTACCTGTCTGAACATGGCATCAATTACATCCGGTTTTACGGTTACCCTTTCCATTTTATAATTATCGGCCATTTTCATTAAAGTCTTTTTCGCAAAATCGGCAGCTGGTTTTGGACCGCCTTCTTTCCAATATTTTAATAAAACATCGTATTCCGGAATCTTAGTTACAGAAGTAACTCCTGCTATATTTTCGATCTTTTTCATAGGCCAGAACGCCCATCCGATATTGTTGCTTTCTACCAATGTCAAGACATCCTTGAACCAGACATTCGAGTTTTCGCCGCTTTCTCCAAGCCAGATCGGCACATTGTATTGCGTTCGGTAATCGAGCATTTTCTGAATCGACGCTTTGGTATTGTAGTTCCAGTATTTATGAAAACTCAATGCCATATTCTCATCCCATAAAGGAAAAATTCCGTTGTAATTATTCCCCCAACAATTTCCTTCGATAAAAATTAAATGGTTGGTATCGACTTCCCGAATGGCTTTTGTAACCCGAACCATCAAATCTCTTAAAGGGCCGTTGGAGTTTTCGTCACAGCCGTTTTTGTTTGTTCCGGTAAAATTCCAATTGGGTTCATTGATAATGTCGTAAGCCCCTATCCACGGGTTGTCTCTGTAGCGCGATGCCAGTTTTTTCCAGAGGGCAATCATTTTTTTCTGATTGGCTTCACTCTCCCATAAGGAGGGTTTGGTAGTATCATAATCTGAAATTGCAGCATCATTCCCCTGACCTCCGGGAGCAGCGTGCAGATCGAGAATAAGGTATATTTTATTTTCGGCACACCATTTTAATAAATTGTCGGTCATGGTAAATCCCTCTTCGATCCAGGTAATTTCTCCATTTTTTTCTTCCTGAATGGATGGGGTATACAAATTATAGTGCATCGGCAAACGAATCGAATTGAAGCCCCAGGCCGCTAAAGAATCGATATCGCGTTTTGTGATTCCGTTTGCTTTATAGGCTGCATAAAACTCTTTTGTGCCCTGTTCTCCAATGACCTCCTGAATTTTTTGTTTGATGACATATTGAGGACTTGCGAAGGGCTGCGTTTGTAACATATAGCCTTCCTGTACCATCCAGCCGCCCAAACCTAATCCTCTTAAGACGATGTTTTTTCCATTTCCATCCACAATTTTCTGCCCGTCTCTGTGCAAAAATCCCTGTCCAAAAACAGTAGCCGAAAGCAGCAACTGTACTGCTATAATTATTTTTTTCATCTGAAAACTATTTATTTTTTTCATCAATTATTCGATTATTTCCATGTGTAAGTCCCTACCGCTCCTGCGTCTAAGGATGTTGTAATCCACTTACCGTCAAACTTAATATTGAAATTTACACTGCCCGATCCGTCATTTTCCACAAGGAGAACCTTTGAACCTGAGGGCGTAAGAAAAGCTACATTTTGAAGACTCCCGTTTATATTGCTGCCAATTCTGACTGAACCTGCCGGAACAAATTTAGACGCATGCGCAATAATGTAATAAGCTACATTACGCTGAAAACTTTCGGCCGAATTAATGGTTAGTGCGCCTTTACAAGTAGTACAACCGCCTGCCGTGTGAGGTTCAAAAGCCGCATTGTTGGCTAAATTCCATTCCAATGCATTTTTGCTCCAGTTGCGCATCGAACCGATGATTACATTTTTAAGATGCCATTTTAAATCTCCTCCAAAATCACCTGTTGAAGCTGTAAATTGTTCTGTGAAATAAATATTCCTGGCCGGATAAGCCGTATAGACTTCCGAAAGTGCCGAAATGTCGCCGGCATATAAGTGAAAAGCCGAACCGTCGACAAAAGCATATGCAGCAGCATCGGCCAATATGGTTTTGGGGTAATTGGGATTGTCACAATTGTGATCGTATGCAATAATTTTGGCCGTAATATTGGCCGTTTTAAAGGCAGGTCCTAAATGGTTTTTAATGAAATCTGTTTGTTCTAAAGCCGACATTTCCATACTTGGATTATTGCCGCCATGCAAGGGTTCGTTCTGAGGCGTTATGGCATCAATGGTGATTCCTTCAGCTTTCATTTGCTGAATGTATTTTACAAAATACTTCGCGTAGACTTCGTAATATTTGGTTTGTAACTTCCCTCCAACAAAGCTGTTTTTGTCTTTCATCCAAAGAGGCGCAGACCAGGGTGTTGCCAAAATTAAAATCTTGGGATTAATTGCCAGAATCTGTTTCAAAAGCGCAAGGACTCCGTTTCGGTCTTTGTCTAAGCTGAACTTTGCCAGATCTAAATCAGTGTCTCCAACAGCGATATCATCATAGGTAAAGGGTTCCGAATTTAAATCGGAGGCTCCAATACTGATTCTGATGTAACTCACTCCGATGGCTGTTTCTGAGGTACCAAACAGTTCCTGTAAAAGTGCTGCTTTTTTTGTCGCATTTAATTGATTGATGACGCTCGCACTTCCACCGGTCAGGGTATAGCCAAAACCATCGATGGTCTGGTATTTTTGATCTGCATTTACTTCAATGTTTGGATAACTATTAGGGATGGTGTTAAATCCTAAGTTTCCGGGTTGCTTTGCCAGTAAAACACTCTGATCTCCTTTTGTCAGCCAAAAATCGACATCATTCGCCACTGTAACTGGCGGTACGACCGGAGGAACAACGGCATCATTGGATGACGAACAACTCAATTCTAAAACGAATACAAGCGCAATTAAAATTTTATTTCGGTTTTTCATTGTTACTGTCAAAAGGGATTTGATTTAAGTTTGAAATCAATTGAGGGTTAATCCGGAAGACCCGATTTATCCCTCAATTGTAAAAGCACACTAGTACACCAGTGTTTGTATCGCATGTGCCGGAATTTTTATTGCAGCCTGTTCAGCCCCTATGATTAAATTGTAGGTCACTTCTTTGTCGGTCTGATTCATGACCACTGTTGCCATTGTGCCATCCGTATTTAAAAATGACGTACTTAACAAAGCGCTTCTGCTTACGGCTGAACTTACTCTTACAGCATTTAAGTGAATGAATTTTGAAAAATGCCCGATGTAATAATAAGATGGGGTGTAGATTAATTCTCCGGTTGTAGTATCGGCATGAATAGGTGAAAAACAGAAATTCCCCACATGATTAGGTCCTCCATTTTGATCCAAAAGAATGTTCCAGTCGGTCCATCCGGCCGTTCCATTGTTAAAATCATTAATCATCGAAATACCATATCGTTCGCCATTACCCCAAAATTGATACTTTTTGGCATCAAATTTTTCGACACAACCTTCTGTAAACAACAATCCTTTGTCAGGATAGGCTTCATTTACTTTGGCTACGTTGTCAAACATGGATGCTCCTCCTGACCAGTTTTCGTACCAGTGAAACCCCATTCCCCATACATATTTTGATGCTTCGGGATCGGTATAAATCACATTTGCTCTGTAATTCATTAAATCGCGATTGTGGTCCCAGGCAATAATTTTAACCTTACTTAATTGCTCCTTTTTTAAAGTTGGTCCAAGGAAATTTTTAATAAAGTCTCTTTCTTCCTCAGCAGTATAAATACACGATTCCCATTTCTGAACCGCCATAGGCTCATTTTGAGTAGAAGTTCCCCAAATTGGGATTCCTTCTTTTTCATAAGCTTTTATAAATTTGACATAAAAGTTGGCCCAGGTCTGATAATATTCCGGCAGTAAGGTTCCGCCTTTTAAAACGTCTTTATTGCTTTTCATAAAAGCATTTGGCGACCAGGGAGCTGCATAAGTGGTTAGTTTTCCACCGGCAGTTTTTATAGCCTGTTTGATCAGCGGAATGCGATATTGCTTGTCGTGATCAATCGAAAACGTTTTTAAATCTTTATCACCTTCTTTGATATAAGAGTAGCTTCCACTGCTAAAATCAGAACTTTGGATTGTGGTTCTTAGCAATGAATAGCCTATCCCTTTTTGTTTGTCGTAGTAGGCATTTAAAAATTCGGTTTGTTTTTCTTTTGGCAGTTTAGCAAAAACTTCGGCACTTGCATCGGTAATGGCTCCTCCGATTCCCATGAAAGTCTGAAATTTTTTAGACGGTTCTACAAAAACAGAAGCCTCGATTTCAAGGGGCTGTTTGGCCGATGAAAAAGTCAGATTAGCGGTTGAAGCCAATCTTAAATTTGAATTTTCGGCAGTGGTATAAACCGTTATCTTTTTTCCGTTGGTTATAAATTCTTTTTTTGTTTTAGACTGCTGTGCGAAAGCCGACAACGAAAACAAAAAACATAGTATTTTAAAACTATTCTTTCTCATTCTTACAGTATTATTTTTAATTCTAAAATTGATTTTTTACTGAGCTCTTTTCAATAAAAATGGTTCGAGACCGCTCAAGAGATTTAAAAAATAGCCCATACTCATACTGATTATGGGCTATTGCCAACCAAACTTAAACTTAACTCAAAACTTCCTTTTCAGCGTCCTTCAACGCTTGTTATCGTAGTGTTGCAATCAGCGAAGAAATTGCTGTTGCTTTAGTATCGCAACTATCCGGTATTCCTAATGCAAAAACGACATTAGGAATACTTTATAGCTGGATTTTTTTGTGTTTTTGAACTTGTTAACCCTCTATTGGTAATTCGGATTTTGTTTCAGCTTCGTACCATTAAGTTCTGTATAAGGTATCGGGAAAATTTCGTCTGTACCAGCGTTAAACCCTCTATCTGCTAGTGCAGAGGCTGCATCTCCCCAACGTACTAAATCAAAAAATCGATGTCCTTCACCGGCTAATTCCATTCTTCTCTCGGTTTTAATAGCCGCTAAGGTTACGGGAATTGAAGGCAAATGCACTCTTTTTCTAACCTCGTCAAGCAATGCCTGCGCTCTGGCTCCTGATCCTAAAGCCTCAGCCTCCATTAAATAGGTATCAGCAAGACGGATGATATACGAATTTTGTTTGTAGTTCAACTCGGCATTACCTCCACCGGTACGAACGTCTGACTGTCTCGGAAGGTATTTGTTCAGGAAGTAACCGGTATCCTGATAAGCCGGAATGTAGTTTGCCTTACCTGCTGCTTTTAATGCTTTTAAATCTAAAATAGTCGCTCCAAATCTTGGATCGTCTTTCATTACATCGTACAGTTTTTGAGTGGCCACATTAAAAGCCCATCCTGAAGGAAGATCAGGTGCAGTAGAACCTGTTGGTCTTGAATATCCTCTTGGTCCAACCATAATGTTTAGCGTATTTCCTTCGTCTCTACCCGTTCCCCAAAAGGTCCAGTCAGAATTTCCTGCGCTGGTATGGGATACTTCTAATAATGACTCTGCATTAAATTTATTGGTAGTCACCCACAGGTCACTAAATTCAGGCAATAATTTATTTCCGTATTGATTTACCTGACCCGGTGTACCATTTACTTGTGCTAAAACAGCCGCTGCCTGAGGATTTTTACCTTCAAACAAATATACTTTTCCTAGTATCGCCTGTGCTGCCCCTTTGTTCAGTCTTCCGGCTTCAGTTTCGGCAACCACAGTATTAGGCAAAGCAGCAATCGCTTCTAATAAATCTTTTTCGATTTGTGCATAAATTACAGTTGGTGCAACCTGCTCCGGATCGTAAATCGTTTGTGTATTTAAAGGCACCAAAACCAACGGAATGTTTTTAAACAATCTCACTAAATTGAAATAATAAAGGGCACGTAAAGTTTTAGCTTCTGCAGCAAATCTGGCTCTTACCGTTTCGCTCATAGTAGCGCCCGGAAGTTTATCCAATAAAATGTTTGCTCTGGAAACTCCCTGGTAATGATCGTTCCAGTAACTTCCCGGAATACTGATAGAAGTAAGAGAGTGCGTAGAGAAATTCTGGATTCCATTTCCGTCTGTCGCACTTCCGCCTCCGGCATAAAAATCGTCTGATCCGGCATTTAACATGGCCAGAAGGTTTTCAAAACCACCGGTGTTTTTTCGTAATGGATCGTACACACCCATTAATGCGGCGTAACATTGTTGTTCGTTAGAAAAATACGTACTGGTATCAAATTTTCCCTGCGGGTCAATGGTTACAAAATCTTCAGAGCAAGATCCAAGAACAGCCATTGCAGCAGCAATATATAGGTATTTAAATTTTATAGTTTTCATAATAGCTTTTAATTTTTAGAATTGAACGTTAGCTCCTAACAGTATAGATCTGGCTTGTGGATAAACTCCTTTATCTACACCATAAACCTGTCCTCCAATTTCCGGATCAAATCCACTGTATTTGGTAAAAGTGATTAGGTTTTCTCCAGTCAAGTAAAAACGAACTTTGTCTGAACCAATTTTTGACGATAGGTTCGTTGGTAACGTGTATCCAAGCTGAACGATTTTCAAACGCAGGTAGTTTCCGTTTTCAAGATAAAAATCAGACATATTACTAAAGTTTTTGTTGGGGTCATTGTTTGATAATCTAGGATAATCGTTTGAAGTTCCTTCTCCTGACCAGTGTCCTAAAGCGCTTGTCTGATAGTTTGCATTCAGGATATCCAGTCTTCGTAATCCCTGGAAAATTTTACTTCCTGCAGCTCCCTGAGCGAATGCCATGAAATCAAAGTTTTTATAATCCAGATTTACTGTAAATCCAAAACTATATTTAGGAATATTAGTCCCTAAAAATTGTTTATCATCATCGGTAATCGCACCATCGCCATTGGTATCTGTCCAACGGAAATCTCCCGGTTTTGCATTTGGCTGAATTAACCCTCCCGCAGCATTTTTGTAAGCAGCAACTTCGGCATCATTCTGAAAAATACCCGCTGTTTTAAAACCATAAAACTCGTTGAAGGAATGACCAACCTGTGTTCTTGTTACCGGCCCCATAGACTGGAAAGTAGCGTCTCCAACAATGTAGTTGGTAGAAGATCCCACATACGTAATCTCATTTTTTAAATAGGCAAAATTGGCATTAACCCCCAAATTGAAATCCCCAAGTTTTTTTCTGTAACCCAATTCAACTTCAAAACCACTGTTGTTCATATCGGCGATATTAGCCGAAGGAGCATCAACAACTCCAACATATCCCGGGATAACCACATTTCTTAAAATTCCTTTGGTCGTCTTTTTAAAGTAATCGAGAGTAAGAGAAAAATCGCTAAAAATCTTTGCATCAAGACCTACCGTAGTCTGAGAAGTTTCTTCCCATCCTAAATCGGCATTAGGCAAAGTAGAGTTTCCGTAACCGGTTGTGATTGAACCTGTGGTTCCAACAGAATAATTGTATCCTCCAACAACCAAACCTCTGTATTTGAAATCCTCTATATTATCATTCCCTACAACTCCATATCCTCCACGCAGTTTTAAACTGTTGAATACATTATTCTCTTTCCAGAAACCTTCTTTAGAAACCACCCATCCTAAAGAGAAGGAAGGGAAAACACCCCATTTTTTATTTTCACCAAAACGGGTTGATCCGTCACGACGAATGATTCCTGTGAAAAGATATTTTTCTAAATAATCATAATTGGCACGTAAAAACAAGGACGCCAGTTTGTGTTCTACAAGATCACTTGCTCTGTTTACACGATCCGTTTGCGGAATATCAAAATTGAAAGACGCATCTTTGTAGCTTGTAATTGGCAAACCAAACATCGTTACCCCAATTGTACCTCCAATATTCTCCACATAAGCACCTTGCCCTGCCAAAACATTTACGCTATGATTCCCAAATTTATTAGAGTAAGCCAAAGTGTTTTCCACAGTCCAGGAAAATGATTTGTTATTGTCCTGACTGTAATTGTTTCGGTCCTCTTTCATGTTTGGATTTAAGAAGAAGATCGGAGTAAAACCTTGTTTGCCCCAATAAGCGATCTTACCACCAAGTGTAGTTCTAAATTTTAAATGTTTTGTGATGTTGGCCTCTAAATAAGCGTTTCCAACAAAATCATCCGACCAGTCAAAACCTCCCAGTCTTGTCTGCGTATAAGCCAAAGGATTGGTCATCTCTTGTTGTACCAATGAAGAAATTCCATAAAGATTTCCGTTTGCATCTCTAACCGCATTTGGATTGGTGTAAAAACCAGTCCCTGTAACAGCAGGATCTGTCACGGTTAACGGAGTAAGCGGATCTAGGTTAATTGCTGAACTTAAAGGACCTCCAAACTCACTGTTGGTATTTCCGATACCTTTGGTTTTTTGGTGCGTGTAACCAAAAGTTTGTCCAAACGTAAAGTAGTCTGAAATTTTATGGGTAGAGTTTAAACGGAAGTTTTTCTTTGTATAGTTCGAAATGTCTGTTGCAACAATCCCTTCCTGATCCTGTATTCCGAAGGAAACATAAAAAGTAGATTTTTCACTACCACCGCTAATGCTCAACTCATGTGTATATCTAAAAGCAGAATCATTAAAAATCGCATCCTGCCAGTCTGTACCTTTTCCTAAGGATGCCGGATTAGGATACTTGATAGCACCACCGTCGGCAATAGACTTATCATTCATTATTCTTCCGTATTGCTCTGCATTTAACAGATCCAATCTTTTAGCCGGAGCTGAAGTCCCAGCAAAACCATTATAGTTCACCGAAATTTTTCCTGATTTTCCTTTTTTAGTGGTTACCAAAATAACCCCGGTTGCCGCACGAGTACCATAGATTGCGGCAGAAGCAGCATCTTTAAGAACTTCGATAGACTCGATATCACTCTGATTGATAAAACCAATTGCGTTGGCATCTACTGCAATACCGTCAACCACCCATAAAGGATCGTTTCCGCCTTCTCTGAAAGTAGTTACACCTCTGACACGAACTTTTGAAGCAGAGCCTGGTTGTCCTGATGTAGCAGCTACTGATACACCGGCGACTCTACCTTGTAAAGATTGTTCTACACGGCCATTTGGTACTTTTTCCAAATCGGCAGCTTTTACACTGGAGATGGCTCCTGTAACTACTGATTTCTTTTGAGTACCATATCCTACTACCACAACCTCATTTAACGACTGTGATTCCGGTAGTAACTTTATTGTCATTTTTGTTCTTCCATTTACAGCTTCATTAACCGGAGCATATCCAATAAAAGTGATCGTCAATACTCCATTTGAAGGAACTTGTATTTGGAATTTTCCATCAAAATCAGATGCAGTTGCCTTGGTTGTACCTTTTACTAAAATAGATGCACCCGGAACTGGCATTCCACTTTCATCATTTATGATTCCGTTTACCGTAACATCTTGTGCCATTGCGATAACTGAAAACAATAGAGACGAAATACAAAAAGTAAGTAATTTTGTTAATTTCATTTTTCTAAAAATTTTGGTTAATTAATTAGTAATTTGATGCAATACTAAACCTAAATTTCTACTATCAGCAATTAAACTTCACTACAAAAACACATCAAAGTAAATTTAAATGCCATACAAAAACACATCATTTTTTTTATAAAACACTAATTTACAGATAAATAAATTCTTATTTTAAGATGTTATCGAAATGTTAATTTCAAAAACAAACACTACACTTACCCTTTAATGCTTATTTTTATGATAAAAACAAGCTCCTACATCGTGATAGTAGCGAAAAACAAGACCTAAATAGTTCAAAATAAAAGACTTAACCACCAAAAACCAAAACAACCCTAAAAAACCATGAAATTGATAAAATCTTATTTTATTATTACTTTTTTTACTTTATTCGCAATTCCGTTTTTCGGGCAGGTTAAAAACATTGGATTACCTGATGTAAGAAATTACAAGCGTAATGAATACAAGGGAGGAACACAAAACTGGAATATTGGTCAGGATAAAAACGGTAATCTCTATTTCGCAAACAATAATGGTCTCTTACAATTCGACGGAGCTTCATGGCGAAAATACCCTCTTCCCAATGAAACCTCCGTTCGTTGTTTGAAGATTGATGCTTCGGGCAAAATTTTTGTTGGAGGCTATAATGAATTTGGCTACTTTCAACCCAATGCTAAAGGCAGACTTAAATATACCTCACTGGCTCAAAAAGTAGACAAAAACAAAATCAAGATCATTGACTTTATATGGAAGATTCATGCTGTAAACAATGAAATCATCTTTCAATCTTTTGCACGGGCCTATATCTACAAAAACGGGAAGCTTTCGATCCTGAAAGCTCCGGGACGTTTCCAATTTTCATTCGTGGTAAACGGCAAGCTTTATTTTCAGGATGTAGAACACGGTATTTTAGAGTACCGTAATAATCGACTCTATGTTTTACCCAACACCAAAGTCTTAAACAATACCGAGATTTGGGGTATGTATACGTTAGAGAAAAACAAAATACTCATCATTACTCTTGAGAGAGGCTTATTTATCTACGAAAACGGCACTGTAAAACCATGGAATACGGAAGCCAATGATTTTGTAAAAAAGAACAATTCTCTTGGCGGATCTATTATAAAGAACAACTTTATTGTTTTAAATTCAGTCTTAGACGGCGTGATTATTTGCGATTTTAACGGTAAAATCATTCAGCATGTTAACCGAAAAAAAGGACTTCAAAACAATACCATTCTGACTTCTTTTGTAGACAACAAGAACAACCTCTGGCTTGGCCTCGACAACGGTATTGCCTACATTAACGAAAACTCCCCCTTTACCTATTTTGGATTTAGCTACGACATCAGTACCGTTTATGCTTCTGTAATTGATCAGGGTAATTTGTATGTGGCGACCAATCAGGGCGTTTTTTATCACGCCTGGAATACGACTTTTAAAGAAGGCGTTTTTAAACTTGTAGAAGGAACAACCGCGCAATCCTGGAATGTACAGGTGATCGAAAACGAACTTATCTGTGCAAACAACAGAGGGGCACTCGTCATAAATGGAGGAAAAGTAACCCGTACGATCGATTCAAAAGGCTACTATGGTTTTAAGAGAATCCCAAATCGTCCTAATTTTTTCATTGGTTCTAATTACGATGGATTTGCCATTTTTGAAAAAACAGCTGGCGGTCTAGTTTTCAAAAACCAAATCGACGGATTTGACAAATCATCCAACAGCTTTGAGGTTGACGATTCTTATTTGTGGCTTAAAAGAGATGCGTCTATTTACAGGATGACGCTAAACGACGAGCTAACCCGTTTTTCGTACATAAAAAAAATAGATCAATTGACTCCTGCCTACAAAAACATTGGAAGCCTTCAGAAAATTGATCACAAAATATACTTTCAATCCAACAATCATTTTTATCTGTACTCCAAAGAGCAAAACTTGTTTATTGAAGATAAGACGTTATCCAGGCTTTTCAAAAACATCCCTGTTATCAATGCCTTAAGCGAAGATTCACAATCCAATTTATGGTATGCTTTTGATGAATCACTGGGAGTTTTAATGAAAGAAAACAATACCTATAAAAATGTTGTTGCGCCGTTCTCCAATCTAACAGGTAATCTGGTAAGCAACTATTTATCAATAAACACCATTGACCCTCAGAATATCTTTATAGGACTAACAGACGGTCTGGCACATTACAATTCTAAATTATTAACTCATTTTGTAACCAAACCCAAGGCTTTCATCCGAAGTTTTTCATTTCCCGGCGACACGATCGTACTGGGGAACAATCCAAATAAAATAGGCAACATCCGCATTCCCTATTCCTCCAATCATGTACGATTTACGTTCTCCTCTCCTACCTATGAAAATCTGGAAAACGTGCAGTTCTCCTATCAGTTAGAGCCTTTTGATGACAAATGGAGCAATTGGTCCACCATTTCAATAAAAGAATACACCAACCTTCGGGAAGGAGAATATACGATGAATGTAAAGGTCCGAAATAGTTACGGAATACAATCTGAACCCTCAACGCTTTCTTTTACGGTTTCACCACCCTGGTACAGGCACTTTTTAGCCTTTATGCTCTATTTCTTATTGCTTATCATCCTGATTTATATTGTTTCGAATCGAATAAAAGTAAAAATCCGAAAAAATAAATACTACGAAACCATCGAACAAAGAAAACTGTACCTCGAAAGAGATGCAAAAACAAGACAGGAGCAATACGAACTGGCAAAGGAAATTGAAAAGCTAAAAAACGACAAACTGCAAATCAAAATTCTGGCAAAAGACAAAGAACTCGTGAACAATTCTTTACAAGTGGTAAAGAAAAATAAGATCCTGAACGGAATCATCCACAAACTGAAAGAAATTGATATTGAGGCTCTCGATGAATCGACAAAATTTCAGGTGAGCAAATTAAACAAAAGCATTGTCAAGGAGGTTAACACAGACAAAAGCTGGAAAGACCTTGAAAAACACATCAAAAACGTACATTTTGAGTTCTTAAAACGCTTAAAAGAAAAGTATCCGACGATATCGCCACGCGAGTTGGATTTGTCCACTTATTTACTGATGAATATGTCGACGAAAGAAATAGCCGAAATTATGAATATTTCGACAGGAGGCGTCGAACTGGCCCGTTACCGACTGAGAAAAAAGCTGGGGCTGAATAAAAAAGAAAACCTGATTGGTTTTCTCATGAGCATTTAAAAGCAAAAAGAGGCTGTCCTTACTTTTCGGACAGCCTTGTTTTTATAAATAATTTCAGATTGAATTATAATCCAAAAGCAGTTTATTGGTCGGCAAAAATTATACGTCTTAATTCAACGCTGATTTGACGGATTCGCTATCGCGAAGACGCTGATAAAAACGGATTCTAAAAATTAAAAAAACTTTTAACTGAGGAAAAAAAATCTGTTTTTATTCGCGTTTTTACGAAGTAAATCTGTTTTATCCGCGTCGAACTAAAGTAGAGACTTAAACCAATAACATAATAAGAGAAACTTCATACTTTTCGGACAGCCTTGTTTTTATAAATAATTTTAGATTAAATTATAATCCAAAAGCAGTTTATTGGTCGGCAAAAATTATACGCCCTAATTCAACCCTGATTTGACGGATTCGCTATCGCGAAGACGCTGATAAAAACGGATTCTAAAAATTAAAAAAACTTTTAAATGAGGAAAAAAAAATCTGTTTTTATTCGCGTTTTTACGAAGTAAATCTGTTTTATCCGCGTCGAACTAAAGTAGAGACTTAAACCAATAACATAATAAGAGAAAGTTCATACTTTTCGGACAGTCCCCTTTTGTTAGTTGATAAATTCTAAGGTTCGTTCCAAAGCCATTCCTCTGGAGCCTTTTATCAGAATCGTATTTTCTGCAAAATGTGTGGTCTTTAAGAACGCTGCAAAAGTATCGAAACTCTCAAAAAAATGAAGTTTATCGCTGCTTACTTTTGTTTCGTAAAAGGATTTTCCAATCAGATAACAAATCGATTTATCCTGATCTGCTAACGAATCGACAATCAGTTGATGCTCCTGTCTGCTTTCATCACCCAACTCAAACATATCTCCTAAAATCATCACCTTATTCGCGTTTTCCAATTGCAGGAAATTAGCAATAGCCACCGCCATACTGCTCGGATTGGCATTGTAAGCGTCCAGAATAATCTCATTTGATCCTTTCTTTAGCAACTGCGATCTGTTATTCTCCGGTATATAGTTTTCGATAGCGTGTTTTACGGCGGTATCTTCCACTTTGAAGTAAGCCCCCATCGCTACAGCCGCATTAATATTATTGGCATTGTAAAGCCCTATTAAATGCGATTCTACATTAAAATTATCGTATTCAATCACCACAAAAGGATTGGCCTTAATACTCTTGATTTCTAAGTTGGCCTGAGCCTTGTTCACTCCGAAAGTAAAAGACTCAATTCCCTCCGATTTCTCGATCTGAATTGGGTCTTCCAGATTTACAAAAGCGATCTTATTCTCTTTTGCCAGATACTGGTACATTTCGCTTTTCCCAATAATTACTCCTTCAACACCGCCAAAACCTTCGAGGTGTGCTTTTCCGAAGTTAGTGATATAACCAAAATCCGGTTGTGCAAGATCACATAAAAAAGCGATTTCTTTCTTGTGATTTGCACCCATTTCGACAATTCCAATTTCGGTATCTTTTGTAAAAGACAACAAGGTTAATGGAACACCAATATGGTTGTTTAAATTCCCAACGGTTGCTTTGGTTTTATATTTTTGAGACAAAACCACGTTGATAAGCTCTTTGGTCGTTGTTTTTCCGTTACTGCCGGTCAGGCCAATAATAGGAAGTTTTAAGTATGCTCTGTGGTACTTTGCCAATTCCTGCAACGTTTCCAGGCTGTTTTCAACGAGAATTGTTCTGTCGTCAATAGCATAAGCCGCATTGTCAATAACAACAAATAAAGCGCCTAATTCTATTGCCTGTGCAGCAAATGTATTGGCATCGAAATTTTCACCTTTAATAGCAAAAAACATAGAATCCTTCTCAATTTTTCGGGTATCAATTGAAACTGATTTACATTTTAAAAACAAGCTATGAATGTCCTGGATATTCATTTATAAAAATATTTACATATTAAAATTAAGCAATAAAAAAATTCCAAATTCCAAAAGCTGAGTAAATCAGTTGGAATTTGGAATTTTTTTATTGAATTTGCCAGAATTTAGTTTCTTGGCGATTTTCTTTTTTCAGATTTAGCTCCTACTCTAGACATTGCACATCTAAATCCGATATAATCAGTTGCCATATCCTGAGGGAAATATCTTCTTTGACCCGGATCCAACCAATAAGCTCTGTCTCTCCAAGAACCACCTTTGTAAACTCTTACATTATCATCGATTAATGTGGTACGTTTACTAGAGTTGTCATATTTTTTAACCATCTGACCTAAACTATCAGTAGTGATGTTGTGTTTAGGTGAGTTGTACATCGTTTGATCTGCTTTAGTTCCTGATTCAGAATCTCCAAAATCAAAATACTTAGAAGATTGTTTGTCACCGTCTCTGTAGTTGATGTTGTTACTTGTATCAAAGTTTGTTCTTAAATAAGTTTCGTTTTCATCAACCGGAACCTGAGCAATTTCTCCTGGTAAGTTAGTTGCTACTTTTTTACCGTTACTTAATGTTTTGTACTGAATATTATCTTTAGTGATAATTTCAATTTTACCATCTTTCCCGATTTTGTTTTTAGCGTATTGGTTTCCTCTAAAGTAGTTGAAATCATTTGCTTCGTTATCAATAATAGGTCTGTAAACATCGGCAACCCATTCGGCTACGTTTCCAGCCATATCATACAATCCGAAATCATTAGGAGCGTAGCTTTTTACAGAATTTGTAATATCAGCACCATCATCAGACCAACCTGCAATTCCACCGTAATCACCGTTTCCTTGTTTGAAGTTCGCCAATTGATCTCCTTTGTTTTTACGTTTTGAAGAACGTGTATAATCTCCGGACCAAGGATATTTCTTTTGTCCTTTATAGATATTGTATTCTCTTTGTCCAACATCAGCAGCAGCAGCATACTCCCATTCTGCTTCAGTAGGAAGTCTGTATTCTGGAAGGATAATCCCTGAAGAACGTTGTGCGTACACATTTTTTTCTTCCGGAACTACTCCGTCTTTACCTGCTTTAGGTTTTCTTCCGTTAGGATTTTTCTTTAATACAAGTTCTTCATTACCTCCGTAAGTTGTACTTGGAGAGGCCACATAACCTTCTGTATTAAATAAACTTTCAGCGCTAACATCCTGAGTTTTTGCTCCTTTTTTAAGGTAACCGTTTTTCTCTAAAACTGCTTCGTTCACACGGTCAGTTCTCCATTTAGCGAATTCAACAGCCTGAATCCAGTTTACACCTACTACTGGGTAGTTTGCGTAAGATGGGTGTCTTAAGTAGTTGTTGGTCATCGTTTCGTTATATCCTAAACGATTTCTCCATACAAGCGTATCAGGAGATGCTCCTTCGTAAATATTCTTGTAATTTTCTTCTGTTGGTGGGAAAACTTTCTTTAACCACTCCAGGTATTCTAAGTACATACCGTTGGTAACTTCAGTTTCATCCATATAGAATGACTGAACGTGTTGTTGAGTTGGTGTGTTATTCCAATCGTGCATAACATCATCCTGTACTTTACCCATAGTAAATGTACCTCCTTCAACAAAAACTAAACCAGGACCAGCCTGTTGTTTTTTTCCTGCATTTCTGGCAGCAGTTCCATTTTGACTGTCTACGTCCCAACCAGTTGCCCTGGACGCATGACTGGAACTCGATTTTTTGCTACAACTAGCCGTGCCTAACATCAATACCATTGACATCATTAATTGCAAGACTACAATTTTGTTTACTTTCATACTCATTCTGTAGGTGATAAATTTAGGTGCTGCAATATAATAATTAACATTTAATTAGCAACATCCGGTCTAATAATTTTATTTAGCTGTTTTTTACCAGAAAATAACCTATTGTTACGAACGCAAAAATATACTTTTTATTATTTACTATAACATGAAATACTATATTTTTACCTACTAAAATATTTTTAATTAAAAACCGTTTTATCCACTAATGAAACAAGCCCTGATTTTATACCTTTTTCTGATTCCTTTTATCTCATTTTCCCAGATAAATGGAGGCTTTACGTTAGATTGGCAAAACAAAAAAGAGATGAGTTTTGGTGACTCTAAATTAAAAATACCCTATTTTTCAGGAAACGGTTTCCGGTATGATACTACTAAAAAAAGCATAATTTTATTATTGAATCTGACGGAAGCAGGTTCTGCGAACTACAATTCGATTCAAATTTCCAACATTATTTACGAGTCTGTTTCGATTGCTGATCTTGGCGACCTTTCAATCGAAAACATCCCCGAAAAACCAAATGAAACCTTAAAAACAACCCTTTCAAGAGACCTGACGCAGGTGTTTTTATCTTTGTCGCCTATCATAAAAGAAGGAAACAGCTTTAAAAGAATACGATCTTTTTCCTACAATACGACCACCAGTACAACAGCAAAAAACAATAACTCTTCTTCTTTTCAAAAAACAGCTGCCGTTTACAATTCCGTATTATCTTCGGGAGACTGGTACCGTTTTTACGTCGAAAAATCGGGTGTTTATAAACTCTCCAGAGCCTTTTTGCAAAGTATTGGTTTTGACCCGGGAAAAACAGACCCGAGAAGAATCAAAATCTATGGAAACGGAGGAAAAATGCTTCCTTTGGCCAACAACGTTTATTATCCGGAAGATCTGACAGAAAATGCTATTCAGATTGTTGGGGAAGCAGATGGTGTTTTTAACAATGAGGACTATATTCTTTTTTATGGTGAAGGAGTTGAAAACTGGAGTACCGAAAGCCAGACCAACTTAAACCTGTACGATACCAAGTCTTACTATTACATTACCATTACGGGCGGTGACGGAAAACGAATCTCTCCGCTCAATCAGCCAACCGGAAGCAGCACTTTAGAACTCAATACTTTTGACGACTACCAGTTTCACGAAATCGACAAAACAAATATCGCTCACTTAGGCCGCGAATGGTACGGCGAATCTTTCGACATTACTCAGGAGCAGGAGTTCAACTTCAACTTCCCGAATATCGACCCTTCGACTCCTGTAAAAATAGAAGTTAAAGCAGCTTCGGCAGCCTACACTCCTACTTCGTTTGCCATTTCTGCTAACGGGCAAAATGTTGGCAATCTCAATTTTCAGGCATTAGTTCTCAATGGCGATATAAAATTTTACGCTCAGAAACTACCCTCCAACGCAACTTTTACCGGAGCCGAAAATGTAAAAATAAAACTTACCTATAATAACAATGGAGTTCCGGGATCAAAAGGATACCTTGATTTCATTAATCTGATTGCCAAAAGAAAACTTCTGGGCACCGGAAAACAATTTAAATTTCAATACGATTTAGCAGGCGCAACCCCCGGAATAGTCAATTACACAATAGGCAACGCCGCCGGTATTGCTCAAATTTGGGACGTCACAGATCCAACCAATACCTTAAAAATAGAAAACACCGGCCAAGCCAACTTTAGTTTTAAGGCCTCTTTAGGAGAAATCAGAAAATACATAGCAATTGACCCCGCCGATTATTACGCTCCTTTAAAAGAGAACCAGTCTAAAGTGGTTAATCAGAATTTAAAAGGAACGCTTTTCAGGAATGCTCAAAACAGCTTTCAGGATATCGACTATATTATTGTAGCTCCAAAATCTCTGACTTCCCAAGCCGAAAAACTAGCCACTTTTCACCGGGTGAATTCCAATTTAAACGTAAAAGTAGTTGCATTAGAAAACATCTATCAGGAGTTCTCTTCCGGAAAGCAAGATGTGGCCGCTATCCGAAATTGCATTCGATACCTTTATAATAACGCTTCTTCTCCCGACAAAAGACTTAAATATGTAAACTTATTTGGAGACGCCTCGTTTGATTATAAGGACCGAATCTCAAACAACACCAATATTGTACCTATATATCAATCTGCAACCAGCAACTCTACCGGAGAAGCCTCATTTGCATCGGATGATTTTTACGGTCTAATGGATGCCAATGAAGGAGTTGTTGTTTTCCCTTTTGGCGGAATTGATATCGCAGTAGGCAGAATGTTAATTTCCGACAATGCACAGGCAGCTGAAATGGTCAATAAAGTTCTCGAATATCACGATCAGAAATCTTTTGGAAACTGGCGCAACAACATTGTTATGATAAGCGACGACTCTGACAGAGCCTCCGATGCGAGTCTGCAAGCCCGCCAGAACAGCCTTGCCGATGCAATCTCTACCCAAAAACCATTCCTTAATATCGACAAAATTCTTCTCGACTCTTATACACAGGAAGCTTCGGCAGGAGGAGCCAGATACCCTAAAGCCCGAACCGATATGTTTAATGCGTTCGAAAAAGGCGCTTTAGTTTTCAACTATCTTGGACATGGCGGTGAAGATGGACTGGCAGGCGAACGACTCTGGGAAAAATCAGACGGACAAAACCTGAGCAACCAATACAAATACCCGTTATTTATCACCATCACCTGTGAGTTTTCAAGATTTGACGACCCTACGAGACCAACCGCAGGAGAATATACTTTTTGGAACCCAAAAGGCGGCGCTATTTCCATGTTAACCACCGTTCGTGCGATCGGACAATACAATGCCGAAAACTTTAACGACAGCCTGAACAAAAACCTGTTTTCTTACGGATCCAGTCAATACACCACCATCGCAGAGGCACTCCGAATTTCTAAAAATGAAAACCCAAGTTCTGCCAGTAATGTTATTTTTTATATTGGAGATCCCGCTTTGATGCTGGCCATTCCGAAACCAAAAATCAATCTGACAAAAATCAATGATATTGCAGTTTCTCAGGCGATTCCGGATTTCAAATCCTTATCCAAAATTAAAATCACAGGAGAAATTACCGATGAGAACAACAATCTTTTAAGCAATTACAATGGTGAATTAGCAACAGCTATTTTCGACAAACTAATCACCACCACCACTCTGAACAACGATGGATATAGCCCTGCAATGTCATTCAAAATATTAGGTGAAACTATTTTCAGAGGAAATGCATCGGTAACCAACGGTCAGTTCGAATTTAGCTTTGTCGTACCCAGAGACATCCGCGTCCCTGTTGATTACGGCCGAATCAGCTTTTACTCCAAGAAAACACAAACACTTGAAAATCAAGCCGGTTACAACACTACCATAAAAATTGGAGGAATAAATGAAAATGCTCCACAGGACAATATAAGTCCAAAAGTGAAGTTATATATGAACGATGAAACTTTTGTATCGGGAGGAATTACAAACGAATCGCCCTTTTTACTGGCGTTTCTTGAAGATGAAAACGGAATCAATACAGCAAGCGGAATCGGGCATGATATTATAGCAGTGCTGGATGGCGATGTAAGCAACCCTTTTGTTCTCAATGATTATTATCAGACAAAACTAGACGATTATACCAATGGAAATTTACGTTTTCCATTGCGAAATCTTGCCGCCGGAATGCACACTATAACTTTTACGGCATGGGATGTGTACAACAATCCTGTAACCAGTGAAATACAATTTATAGTTGTTGGAGATGAATCGCTAACCCTAACTCACGTTCTTAATTATCCTAACCCTTTTTCAACCTATACCCAATTTTGGTTTTCACACAACAGACCTTACGAACCCCTTGATGTTCAGGTTCAGGTCATGACCATAACCGGTAAAGTAGTCTGGACAAAAAACCAGATCATCACCACAGAAGGCTTCCTGTCGAGAGAAATAACCTGGGACGGAAAGGATGATTTTGGCGATCGAATCGGGAAAGGCGTTTATATTTACAAACTCACTGTCAAATCAAATTTGACAAATAAAAAGGCAGAAAAATACGAAAAGCTTGTCATCTTATAATAATCTATATATTTGTATCACCAACTCCATAATTACGTAAATGAAAAAAATATCGCTATTATTAATTTGTTTTTTAATTATTCCGTACGCAAAAGCTCAAAACATTGAACGCCCTATTACTACCGGAGTACCTTTTTTACTAGTCGCAGCCGACGCAAGAGCCGCCGGTTTAGCCGATCAGGGTGTTGCTACATCAGCCGACGCCTATTCGCAACAATGGAATCCTGCAAAATATGCTTTCTCCGTAGACAAGCAGGGATTTTCTATCAGTTACACTCCTTATCTGACTGACTTAGCCAATGACATTTCGTTAGGCCAGGTAACCTACTACAACAAAATCAACGACCGAAGCGCCTTTGCGGGAAGTTTCCGTTATTTTGGTTTTGGAGATATTGAGTTACGTACAACGGGGGATCCAAATGAAGCGGCAAGAATCGTTTCACCGAATGAATTTGCTTTCGACGGATCTTACTCTCTTAAATTAAGCGAAACATTCTCTATGGCTGTAGCCGCAAGATACATTCGTTCTAACCTGAAAATTGCTTCGGAAGATATCGATGCATCAGCAGCAAGTTCTTTCGCTGTAGACGTTGCCGGATTCTACCAATCAGAAGAGATTGCTTATTCTGACTTCAACGGAAGATGGAGAGGTGGTTTCAACCTGCAAAATCTTGGACCAAAAATAAGTTATGACAACGACGATATCAGTTCTAACTTTTTACCAGCTAATCTTAGATTAGGAGGAGGTTTCGACTTCATCTTAGACGATTACAATAAAGTAGGCCTTAGTGTCGAAGTCAGCAAACTTTTAGTTCCAACTCCTCCGGGACCAGGAACTCCTGTAGATGCAAATGGCGACGGCGATTTTACAGATCCGGGAGACATTTCTCAGGAACAAGCTAACGCAGCAAACTACAAAAACTACAAAGACATTGGCTGGGTATCGGGAATCTTTAAATCATTTGGAGATGCGCCGGGTGGTTTTAGCGAAGAACTAAAAGAAATCACTTATAGTGTAGGTGCCGAATATATGTATCAGGATGCTTTTGCCTTACGAGCAGGATATTTTCATGAAAGTCCGGTAAAAGGAGCAAGACAATTCTTCTCTTTAGGAGCCGGATTCAAATATAATGTTGTAAAAGTTGACGTTTCATATTTATTTTCGACTTCAAAAGTTAAAAATCCGTTAGAAAATACACTTCGTTTTTCTTTAACCTTTAACTTTGGCGACAAATACGAAGTATACTAAAACCAGAAAACAAAAAAATTAATAACAATCCAAATTTCTATTAAGTTAGAGATTTGGATTTTTTTTCCCTTAAAAACAAATGAAAGAAATAAGCATTACATCATCCTTTAACGTTTACAACAACCTTGAAGAACTTTCAAACGACATTCAGGACTTAATGCGTCAGGCAGTCGAAGTCCGCAAAAACGCTTACGCTCCCTATTCTCAGTTTCGGGTTGGAGCCGCTTTACTTTTAGACAACGGAAAAATAGTCGTAGGATCTAATCAGGAAAATGCAGCTTATCCTTCAGGATTATGTGCAGAGCGTGTTGCTATTTATCATGCCGGAAGTGTGTATCCGGGAGCCAAAATTTTAAAAATGGCCATTACAGCAGCTTCAGACACCAACCAGACGACAGCACCGATTCCACCATGTGGTTCTTGCCGACAATCTATTGCAGAATACGAGATCAGACAGGATACCCCTATCGAAATCTATTTTATGGGTGAAATAGGTGAAGTTTATAAATCGGCATCCCTAAAAAATTTACTTCCTTTTATGTTTGATAAAAAGTTCTTGTAAAAAAAAGCCAAAAAGTGGCTTTTAAATTTTACTTCTTAATAGGAATGTCTTATTTTTGCATCCCGACCTTTCGGGCGCAAATTTGTGGGAGGAAACTATTTTGCGTTATAGGCAACAATTGATAACACAAACAAACTTTAGCAAAAGAAAGAATTCAGATGAAAGAAGTTACAAAAGAAGTATATTTAAAGTGGTACGAAGACATGCTACTTTGGAGAAAGTTTGAAGACAAACTTGCAGCATTATACATTCAACAAAAAGTTAGAGGTTTTTTACACCTATATAATGGTCAGGAAGCTGTATTAGCAGGTGCATTGCACGCTATGGACCTGACTAAAGACAAAATGATTACTGCATACAGAAACCACGTTCAGCCAATTGGTATGGGAGTTGATCCTAGAAACGTAATGGCAGAACTTTTAGGAAAAGCAACCGGAACCTCAAAAGGTATGGGAGGTTCTATGCACATTTTCTCTAAAGAACACCGTTTTTACGGAGGACACGGAATTGTTGGTGGACAAATTCCGGTAGGAGCTGGTTTGGCTTTTGCCGATAAATATTTCAACACTGGCGGAGTTACTATGACTTACTTTGGTGATGGTGCTGCCAGACAAGGTTCATTACACGAAGCTTTCAACATGGCTATGTTATGGAAATTACCGGTTGTATTTATCGTTGAAAACAACGGTTATGCGATGGGAACTTCTGTTGAAAGAACTGCAAATCACACCGACATCTGGAAACTTGGTTTAGGATACGAAATGCCTTGCGGACCAGTTGACGGAATGAATCCGGTAAAAGTTGCAGAAGCAATGACAGAAGCTATTGACAGAGCACGTCGTGGTGACGGACCTACTTTCCTTGAAATGAAAACGTACCGTTACAGAGGACACTCAATGTCGGATGCACAATTGTACCGTTCTAAAGAAGAAGTAGAAGAATACAAAAAAATTGACCCTATTACTCAGGTTTTAGATGTAATTATGGATCAAAAATATGCTACGGAAGAAGAAATTGAAGTAATCGACCAAAGAGTAAAAGATTTAGTAGAAGAATGTGTGAAATTTGCTGAAGAATCTCCATATCCTGAATTACAACAATTGTATGATGTAGTATACGCACAAGAAGACTATCCATTTACACCTCATAAACTATAAATCAATGGCAACAATTATTACAATGCCTCGTTTGAGCGATACTATGACGGAAGGAACGGTAGCGACTTGGCTTAAAAAAGTAGGCGACAAAATTAGCGAAGGAGATATCTTAGCTGAAATTGAAACAGACAAAGCAACAATGGAATTTGAGTCTTTCAACGAAGGAACTCTTTTACATATCGGAATACCAGCGGGAGAAACTGCTCCTGTTGACTCTTTATTAGCTATCATTGGTAACGAAGGAGAAGACATCTCTGCTCTTTTAGCCGGTGGTGCTGCCCCTGCTGCTGCAGAAGCTCCAAAAGCGGAAGCTGCCCCTGCTGCAGAAACAAAAACAGAAACTGCTGCTCCTGCAAAAGCTGCAACTGAATTACCAAAAGGTGTTGTAGTGGTTACTATGCCACGTTTGAGCGATACCATGACTGAAGGAACTGTAGCTTCCTGGTTGAAAAAAGTAGGTGATACTGTTGCCGAAGGAGACATCTTAGCCGAAATTGAAACAGACAAAGCGACTATGGAGTTTGAGTCTTTCAATGCCGGAACTTTATTGTACATTGGAATTCAGGAAGGAAATACAGCTCCTGTTGACAGCTTATTAGCTATCATTGGACCTGCCGGAACTGATGTTTCGGGAATTTCTGCAAACTATACTGCCGGAGGTGCTGCAAGCGCTCCTGCAACTGAAGAAGTAAAAGCTGCTCCTGCTGCTGAAAAAGCAACAGAAACTGTAGCCGAAACTTCAAACGGAGGAAGAATCTTAGCTTCACCATTAGCAAAGAAAATCGCTTCTGACAAAGGAATCCAATTGACTCAGGTTAAAGGTTCAGGAGAAAACGGACGTATCGTAAAAAGCGATATCGAAAACTTTACTCCAGCTGCTGCTCAGGCAACTGCTGCAACTGCAACTCCTGCTACTAAAACGCCAGAAGCTGCTCCTGCTGCTGCACCAAAAGTTTTTGTTCCTGCCGGAGAAGTTTTCACCGAAGAGATCAAAAACTCTCAAA
This sequence comes from Flavobacterium sp. T12S277, assembly GCF_048514875.1. Classification (NCBI taxonomy): domain Bacteria; kingdom Pseudomonadati; phylum Bacteroidota; class Flavobacteriia; order Flavobacteriales; family Flavobacteriaceae; genus Flavobacterium; species Flavobacterium sp. T12S277. The sequence goes on from NZ_JBLYEG010000020.1 coordinate 47,953, forward strand.
TGCGTAAAATTATCGCAAAACGTTTGGCAGAATCTTTATTTACAGCTCCTCACTACAACTTAGTGATCGAAGTAAGCATGGACGAAGCTATGGGCGCAAGAGCAACAATCAATACCGTTCCGGATACAAAAGTATCTTTTAACGATATGGTAATCAAAGCTTGTGCATTAGCCTTGAAAAAACATCCAAAAATCAACTCTCAGTGGAAAGAAGATGCTATCATCATCAACCACCACGTAAACATTGGTGTTGCTGTAGCGGTTGAAGACGGATTAGTAGTTCCAGTATTGAAATTTACAGATGCCATGAGCTTATCTCAAATTGGTGCTTCAGTAAGAGATCTTGCCGGAAGAGCTAAAAACAAAAAACTAGGACCACAGGAAATGGAAGGAAGCACTTTTACAGTTTCTAACCTTGGAATGTTTGGTATCACTGAATTCAATTCAATCATCAATCAGCCAAACTCTGCTATCCTTTCTGTAGGAGCAATTGTAGAGAAACCAGTAGTGAAAAACGGTCAGATTGTAGTTGGAAACACCATGATGTTATCATTGGCTTGTGACCACAGAACGATTGACGGTGCAACCGGAGCTCAGTTTTTACAAACACTAAAACAATACATCGAAAGCCCGGTGACCATGTTAGCATAATTTTTATGCCATGTTCATCTGAGCAAAGTCGAATGTCTGAGCGAAGTCGAATGTCCGTCTGAGCGAAGTCGAAGACCCCTATAATAAAATCCCGTTTTGTTCATTCAAAACGGGATTTTTTGTTTAATTTTCATCCGCAAATCCAAAATACATAAAAATGAAGAAAATAATCCTTGTAGCTTTATTCTTAACGGCTTTCGCCTGCCAGAAAAAAGAACAAACCGAAAAAAACACAGCCGTCATTGACAAACACAGCTATTCTAAACCGGAATTGGCTGTTGTGAAACACCTCGATCTTGACATTAAAGTCGATTTCAATACCCAAACCATCACCGGAAAAGCTTCCTGGCAAATTGACAACATCAGCAAAGGAAACGAAATTATCTTCGACGAAAACACCCTTAACATTACCAAAGTAACTTTAGGAGACGAAGAAAAAGAAACCAAATTCGAGCTTGGTGCGGACACCGAATTTCACGGAAAACCGCTTCATATTGCTATTGAGCCCAACACCACCAAAGTAAATATTTACTACAACACCACCAAAGAGGCTGTAGCATTGCAATGGTTGAAACCGGAACAGACCGCAGACAAAAAGAAGCCATTCTTATTCTCTCAGGGCGAAAGCGTTTGGTCGCGTACCTGGATTCCGTGTCAGGATTCACCGGGAATTCGCTTTACTTACAATGCAAAAGTTACCGTTCCTAAAGATTTATTAGCCGTTATGAGCGCTGTGAATCCACAAAAGAAAAACGATACCGGAGTTTATACTTTTAAGCAGGATAAAGCAATTCCGTCTTATTTAATGGCAATTGCCGTTGGAGATATTGAATTCCAGGCAATCGACAACAGAACCGGAGTTTATGCAGAACCTTCCATGCTGAAAAAATCGGCTTGGGAATTTGCTGAACTTGGAAAAATGGTCGTTGCTGCCGAAAAACTATACGGTCCATATCGTTGGGGACGTTATGATGTATTGGTTTTACCTCCAAGCTTCCCTTATGGCGGAATGGAAAACCCGAACCTAACTTTCTTAACTCCGGGCGTAATTGCAGGAGATCGTTCGCTAACAAGTCTTTTAGCACATGAATTAGGACACAGCTGGAGCGGAAACTTAGTGACCAATGCAACCTGGGATGACATTTGGTTAAACGAAGGTTTTACCACTTATGTAGAACACAGAATTGGAGAAGCCATCTTTGGAAAGAAAGAATTTGAGATGCAAAACGTTATCACCAACAAAGAATTAGTGGATAATGTAGCAGAATATGGAGCAGATAGTCCGGATACCCGATTAAAAGTAAGCCTTACAGGAAGAAATCCTGACGATGGTATCAGTATGATTCCTTACGTAAAAGGATATGCTTTTTTAAGAGTTATTGAGAATGCAGTTGGACGTGAGAAATTCGATCCGTTTATTAAGAACTATTTCGATTCTCATGCGTTCCAATCCATCACAACAGAAGATTTTGTAAAATACATCAATGAAAACCTGATTAAAGGCGACAAAGCTTTAGCGGATAAAATCAAATTAGAAGACTGGATTTACAAACCGGGAATTCCGTCAAACATCCTTCCGGTAAGTTCTCCTGATTTTGATGCAATTGATCAAATCCAAAAAACCTGGAGAGAAACGGGCGTGACAGGTCTAAGCAAAAAAATTACGACAACTGCCGAAAAACAGCATTTTATAGATCATCTTCCGGCTGACATTACAGCAACAGAAATGGAAGCGATTGACAAAGAATTCAACTTTACAAAAGGCGGTAATTTCATCATCAAACGCCAATGGTTTGTTCAGGCCATTGAACATCAATACAAAGCAGCCAATCCTGCAATTGAGCAATTCCTAATCGGAATAAGCCGAACAGGATCGGTAATGATGCTTTACAAAGAAATGGTTAAAACTCCGGACGGAAAAGTTTGGGCAAAACAGATTTTCGAAAAAGCAAAATCAGGTTATCATGCTACAACGATTCAGGCTGTTGAAGGGGTTTTGAAATAGAGTTTTTTTAGTCTCAGTAGGCAGTCGCAGCGAACAGTTGTAGTAGGCAGTGCTGCTTGAAAACTGAGACTGAGACTGCGTACTGAGACTGAGACTGAAAACTGAGACTGAGACTGAGACTGAAAAAAAACCAGATTACGCAAAGTGTAATCTGGTTTTTTTTAGTTCTTATTCTTAGCTTCGATCCATTTTGACATGTACATCGTACTTCGATACGCGTGATGCTGCAATAAATTACCCATAAAATTATGCAGACGATGGCTTTTAGAATCCATCAGCAATGAATTGACTACAGCTACTAATCCAGCCGAAAATTTATCTTTCAGATAACATTCGTTAATAATAGTGACACCTTTTTTCTGAGCTTCTTTCCAAAGACTTCCATCCTGATAAAGTGCAATTGCATTTTTAACAAACTCGGATACATCATCGGTTATAAATCCATTCCAGGGCAAGTTGGCATGCATGGCTTCAGCACCAATTGTTGTGGTTACACTAGGCGTTCCGCATTGCATTGCCTCGAGCAATTTGCCTTTTAAACCGGCTCCAAACCGAATAGGCGCCAGAACAACCCTCGCATTTTTTACCACTTCATTAGCATCTTCTGCCCTGCCCATTATATAAAACCCGTTTTTTGGCTGATGCAGCTGTACTACTTTTTGCGACGGATAAGCACCGTAAACCTCTAAAACAGCTTCCGGAAAATCCGTTTTTATCAAAGGCCAGATGGTTTCTTTTAAATACTGAACGGTGTTCCAATTGGGTTCATGAAAGAAATTCCCAATAAAAACAAACTTTTTCCTTTCTTCAAAGGAAGGTAATTCCAAAAGAGCATCATCCGACATTGCCTCTACTAAAAAAGGAAGATACAAAAGCAGCTCTTCATTGATTCTGAACATCTCTTTCAAAACATTCATCTCAAATTCTGAAATAATCAAAGACAAATCACATCTTAAAATACTGGCAATTTCCCGCTTTGCTACTTCTTCAGAAAACAAATCTTCGAGTTCAAATTTCCGGCCCTTCTTAAAAGCATTTTGCCTTGCTGCTCGCAAACAATGTAAATCTTCGGTATCGAGAATCCGAATTGCTTCCGGACAATTTTCGGTTATACGCCATCCAAATTGTTCCTCGATCATAAAACGATCAAACAACACAACATTTGGATCTAATTCCAACACAAAGGCGTCAAAACTGGCCGAATTGAGTTCGATGCTTTTTTTATCAACTCCAAACGCAGACAAGTCCACCATAAAATCGCTGTCTAAGGCTGCACTGACGAATGTAATCTCAAATCCATTTTGCTTAAAAATGGAAATTAACTGCATCATTCTACCTCCGGCAGCAGACGAATTTGGCTCGGGCCAGACAGAACCGATAATTAAAAGTTTACGCACTGGATTCATTTATATTCATTTCAACCTGCAAAATAATGCTTTTTCGAGCGTATTCGCACGATATTTCCTGTTTTTGGTCGAAAAAAGACTAATTTTGCCAAATACAAATTTCGGAAGCAATTATGTTAGGATTAAAATTAGCCACAGACCCCCGCTGGGTCAATATCGTAGAATCAAATATCGAAGAAATTTTGACGGATCATGCCTGGTGCGAACAAAAAGCCGCTTCAAATGCCATCAGCTTAGTTACTTACAATTCTGAATTGGAAGAATTAGTAACCGAAATGCTTGTGATCGCAAGAGAAGAACTGGAGCATTTGCAAATGGTGCACGATATCATCAAAAAAAGAGGTTTGACTCTGGGGCGTGAAAGAAAAGATCATTATGTAAATGAACTTTTTAAATTCATGAAAAAAGACGGCAGCCGCAGAGATGCTCTTTGCGATCGTCTGTTGTTTTCGGCTATGATTGAAGCCAGAAGCTGCGAGCGTTTTAAAGTACTTTCAGAAAACATAAAAGACGAAGAACTGGCTAAATTCTACCGTGATTTAATGATTTCTGAAGCCGGACATTACACTACATTTTTAGGTTTTGCAAGAAAATATACCGACAATATAGATATCGATAAACGCTGGAAAGAATGGATTGAATTTGAAGGTTCAATTATTACCAACTACGGAAAAAATGAGACCGTACACGGATAATAACTCTTAAAATTCGATTTTCATTTTTACCTATAAATACCACAATTTGTTATGTCTGCAAATAAAATAAAGACCATTTTACTAAAAACGGCCAAATACCTTGGGATTACTTTTGTTGTCATTATAGGATTACTGTTCCTTACGCCCATTATTTTTGAAGATACAATTAAGGAACAAATTAAAAAAACCGCCAACGAGAAACTAAGCGCAGAACTCAACTATTCTGATGTTTCGGTTTCGTTTTTTCAGCATTTCCCCTCTCTGACTCTAACCTTAAGCGACTTAAACCTTAACGGCTCAGCTCCTTATAAGAGCGAAAAATTCATTACCGCCAAGGAAGTTTCTTTTGGTATCAATGTAGCCAGTCTTGTTTTTAGCAAAGAGGTAAAAATCGATCAGATTTATTTGTCTGATTCTTTCATCAATGTAAAGGTAAACGAAGAAGGAGAAGCCAATTACAACATTTATAAAGGTTCTTCGCAGGATTCAAATCCCAAAGACAGCACCGAAACCGCCTTAAAACTGGAACGAATCGAGATTTTAAACAGTAAGATTGTTTACGACGACAAATCGACGAAAATACATTTTGATGCTTTCGGATTTGATTATTTAGGAAAAGGAGATTTAAACAAAGCCGTTTTCGATTTGTATTCGAAAGCAAAAATTGAAAAGTTAAATATCGTTTATGAAAATGAGCCTTATTTGATGAACAAAAAGGTAAATGCTGATCTGATCACAAAAGTCAACGTCAACTCCCTTTCTTTTTATTTCCAACAAAATAACCTTAAAATAAATGACCTTATTGTCGACTTTATTGGGAAATTCAACTTCCTGAAAGACGGATACAATATGGATTTTGTGATAAAATCAGACAACAGTGATTTACACGATGTTTTTACCGCCTTCCCTCCAAAATACATTACCTGGCTGTCGAAAACAGAATTGAAAGGAAATACCAATCTGCTTTTAACTTTAAAAGGAGACTATATTGCCGCACAAAATATTGCCCCGGATCTTAATATGGATGTGAAAATAGACAGCGGATTTGTTAATTACAACAAAAGCGCTTTCCCGGTTTCGAATCTGAATTTAGAGATCAAAACAAAAGTGCCGTCATTAAATCCGGATCTGCTTATGGTTGACGCCAAAAACCTGTCCTTAAACATCAAGCAGGATTATTTAAAAACGAAATTCAACGTTACAGGTGTAAAAACACCGGATATCAACGCCGATTTTAAAGCCAAAATTGACCTTGGAAAATTAATGCAGGCACTTGGGATTCCAAACATCGTACTAAAAGGAAACCTGGCAGGAGACGTAAAAGCAAATGGTAAATTTGATTTAAAAAACAAACTTCTTCCGGTTACCAATGGTGTCATTGATCTGGAAAACGGTTATTTAAAAACACCTTACTATCCAAATCCGATTACAGACATCACCATCAAATCTAAGGTTGAGAATCAAAAAGGAACTTTTGGCGACTTAAAAATAAAACTAAAACCTGCTCAATTCACCTTTGAAGGAAAGCCTGTTTTTGTAGAAGCTGATCTTAGTAATTTTAATGATTTAGCTTACGACATCAAAGCAAAAGGAGAACTGGATGTCAACAAGATCTATAAAGTTTTCTCTCAAAAAGGACTAGACTTAGACGGTTTCGTAAAAGCTGATTTGGTTTTAAAAGGCAAACAAAGCGATGCAGAAAAAGGAAATTACCGCAAGCTGCACAACAAAGGAACGCTTGAACTTAGAAATATTGGCATTACCTCTGAGTATCTTCCGAAGAAATTCATCATCAAAGAAGGTATTTTTAAGATCAATCAGGATAAAATGTCTTTCAATAACTTCTTGGCAGCCTATGGCCAATCTGACTTTAGGTTAAATGGTTATTTACAGAACGTTTTTAATTATGCAACTACCAATACCGGTGTCTTAAAAGGCTCTTTCAAATCGACATCGCGCTATATTAATGTGGATGAATTTATGTCGGCTACTCCGACAACTACTTCGGTTACAGAAGCCAAAACGGAAACTCAGCCTCAAAAGCAAACAGCACAAACAGGAGTTATTATTATTCCTGCCAATTTAAATCTGCAATTTACGGCGAATGCCCAAAAAGTAAATTTCGACAAATTGAATCTTTTAAATGCAGTTGGAAATTTAAGCATGAACAAAGGCAAGCTGAACATGCAGAATACCGGTTTTAATCTAATTGGATGCGACGTGAGCATGAACGCTAATTATCAGGCGATAACTCCTAAAAAAGCCAATTTTGATTACGCGATTAAAGCCTCTGATTTTGACATTAAAAGAGCCTATAACGAAATTGAAGTTTTTAGAAAAATGGCAAGCGCTGCCGAAAAAGCACAAGGAATTGTTTCTTTAGATTACCAGTTAAAAGGCCGTTTAAACAGCAATATGGAACCGGTTTATCCGTCGCTTGCCGGTGGAGGAACCCTTTCGATAAAAGATGTGAAAGTTAGGGGATTGAAAATGTTTAGTGCGGTAAGCAAACAAACCAATACGGAATCGATAAAAAACCCGGATCTTTCAAAAGTAGACATTAAAACTACGATTAAAAACAATATCATGACCGTAGAACGCTTTAAGTTTAAGTTTGCAGGCTTCCGACCAAGAATCGAAGGCACAACAAGTTTAGACGGAAAACTGAACTTAAAAATGCGTTTAGGCCTTCCTCCTTTAGGAATCTTTGGAATTCCGCTGACCATTACCGGAACTCAGGACAATCCAAAAATAAAAGTGGGAAGAAAATCTCAAAATTTAGAGGAAACAAAAGATACTGAGGAATAAATCCTGAAAACCTGTTCATTATGGACAGGTTTTTTTATTTAAATCAAATTATATTTATAGTTTTGAACAGCAATGCAACTTACTCATGAAACAATCAAAAAGAGGGGAGTTTTACGGCCAGACAAACAAAACGATTTCTCTCGAAGGAATAACGTTAACAGATACCGTATATACACATCCTAAAGTAGATTGGCATTATCACGAGCATGCTTACTTTACCTTTATCCTACAGGGAAATGTAATTGAAGGAAATAAAAAAGAAGTGTACAATTGCGCCCCGGGAAGCCTCCTTTTTCACAACTGGCAGGAACCACATTACAACATTAAACCGGAAGGTTTCACAAGAGGTTTTCATCTCGAAATCGAAAAGAAATGGTTTGACAGCCTCACCATGAACAGCGACAACCTACAAGGAAGCGCAACCATCCTGAACCCCGACATCAAACTTTTGATGTATAAAATTTTCAGAGCGACCAAGGTTGACGACTTTCATTTTGACCTGCCCACCCAAACGTTATTGATCGAGATTTTATCAAAACTAAATGGCGATTTTCAGTCTGTCTTACATAAAAATCCCAAATGGGTTACAATGATTGATGAAATTCTTCACGATCAGCTTACCGAAACCATGACACTCGATTATTTGTCGAAAACATTAGGCATACACCCTATTCACCTTTCAAGAGATTTTTCAAAGTATTTTCATTGCAACTTAGGAGAGTACATTCGAAAATTAAAAGTAGAAAAAGCACTATCGCTCATCGCATTACAAAACAAATCGCTAACCGAAATCGCCTACGAATGCGGTTTCTCCGACCAAAGTCATCTCACCCGGTCCTTCAGAGAAATAAACGGACTAAATCCGTCAGCGCACAAAAAGTTACTTTTCAAAAAATAAGTCAAATGTTAATCCTGTACAATTTTTAGAATTTGTTGCAGCGTAGATTTGCCTTTCAATCTTTATAATCAATCAAATGATAAAACACTTTTTTTTACTTGCCCTGCTATTTTGCAATGGTATGATTTCGGCACAAAACAGTGACCTGTTCCAAACGGACGGAATTACAACTGAACTGCACAAAAACAATGTGGGTAAAGTTACTTTTATGAAAGGCAACATTCCACTGGATCAGTATAAAGAAACTGATTTTCTGAAATCCTTTGAACTAACCTATAAATCCGATCTGAACATCAGGGTTTTCATGAACAACTCTGTTACAAATTACCTGCATCAATTGAATCCGGAATTACCCGCAGATCAACTTTTAACGACAGGAAACCTTCAATTTGCCTTTTACATCGACAATAAACTTCTTTATACCGAAAACCTTAATTACGGATGCAGTTTTGGATCGGCAGGTAGCAAAGACACTTCAACAACCTTCAGGGTTCCTTTAACGAGTTCCAAAAAAGAAGACTGGTGGTCCATTTACCTGTGGGAGCGATTTAAAGTGAATGGCGGAGAGAATGCACTAACCAATGGCAAGCATAAACTGAAAATCGAAATTCGTCCTTATCAAACGAATCAAAATGGATCAGTCAAAACAGGAGATTTAATTGCAAAAGGAGAAATTCAGCTGATCCTAAAAGCGCCCAAACTAACCGCCAAACAAATCGAAATTCAACCCATTCAACCCAACAGCGGCTGGGAAGTTTCAAACTTTGCTTTTGACAAAAAGAAAATTGAACAACTCAACACAGCTATTGCCAGCTACAATTTGAAAGAAATCACCAGTGTGGTTGTCATTTACGATAAAAAACTGCTGCTTGAAGAATATTTTAATGAAGCCGACAGAAACACTTTACACGATACCCGATCGGCAGGGAAATCTTTTGCCTCAACTCTAGCAGGAATTGCCATAAACGACGGTTATCTTAAAAATGAAAATCAAACGCTGAACCAATTCTACGATTTAAAGAACTATGCCAACTATGAGTCTAAAAAAGACAGCGTAAAAATAAAAGATTTACTCTCCATGAGCTCCGCCTTTGAGGGCTCTGATCAAAATAGCGATTCCCCAGGAAACGAAGAAAACATGTACCCTACAGACAATTGGGTAAAGTTTACTTTAGACTTACCGATGGACAAATCTAAAACCAATGGCGGTAAATGGGATTATTTTACGGCCGGTGTCGTTTTAATGGGTGACATCATTCATAAATCTGTGCCTGGAGGATTGGAAAAATATGCCGATGAGAAGCTTTTTAAACCTCTAAACATAACGCATTACCAATGGCAGTACACTCCGCAGAAAGTAGCCAATACAGCCGGAAGTCTGCAAATGACAGCATTGGATTATGCTAAATATGCACAATTGTATCAAAATAATGGCCTTTGGAATGGTAAACAAATTCTAACGACTGATTGGGTTCAAAAAACCCTAACCCACCAGTTTCAGATTCCGGAAAGAGAAAACGAATACTACGGTTACCTGTTTTGGAACAGAACTTTTACTTATAAAAACACTCCTTACGAAACCTATTACTGCGCCGGAAATGGTGGAAATGAGTTTATCATTTTCAAGAACCTTCCGCTTGTCGTGATCATTACTTCAAAAGCCTACAACAAACCTTATGGGCATGCACAAGCTGAAAAAATTGTACAGGATTATATACTTCCATCACTATTAAAATAAAAGCCAGCATCAGGTTCAAAAAGGTATTCACTTTACTGTAAAGCGCGTTAGAGATTGCTATTCTTTTGCGATCTCTAAAGGCTTTGCATTTTCTAAAATCACCTGTCACAAAAGATTTAACGTACAAGATTTATAGAATTACATTAGTCCTTCACTAAACAGACAATGTTCCGGAAACATATAAAATACCTTTTGCCAACAACCACAATAAGGCCGCCATGCCTAAAAATCCCCAAGTCCAGTTGCTGCTTCTTTTCCAACTAAAGAAAAATGTCGGGATTTCCCAATATTTAATCACAATAAAAGTACTTACGCCAATTAATGCAACCCAAATCATCTCGGCAGAATGAATGTGAAAACTATAAAACAAAACCGAGGCAAAAAAGAGCGTTGTCACAAATTGTAAATAATAGTAATTCTTATAATTGCGTTTGTAATTATCCTTAAGCGACAACAGCAAAAACGATACAATTAGCAAGCTTGTCAAAGCGGTTATTACATATGAAAAAATTGCATTATACTGCCAAATAAGTAATCCGTCTATGATTAGCGCCAAAACCACACAAGCTGCGAGCGAGTAAACACTTCTTTCAATATAAGTCTCTTTCTCTTTATAAGGTATCAGAATTGGGTACATATATTTCTCTAAAATTCGCCAAAAAGGCAAAGCACAAATAGCCGCCATTGCAGCAATCACAATTTCATAATGATACACCGTGTCCGCCGGAACTTTATACAAGAGATAAAACAGCGCCACAGTAACGATGATAGCAGGCAGGCAAATTGTTTTTACAGTTTCCCACTTATCACTTCCCCAGAAATTATTCTTTATTTCAAAAATATATTTCTGCACCAAATATTTACGGGTAAAAATTGCTGTTGACTGACTCCATAACAAAAACAAACCTGTATGAATTACTATCGTCCGCAATGTCATTTCTTCTATAAAACACCCCCAAACAACGCAGGCAGCCCCTACGAACAACAATTCGTACGTTAATAAAATTGCCGAAAATAAAAGTCTGAATAAGGGCGCAAACTGATTGATCAGGATACCGATCAATGAATTCCAATAATTGCGCAACAAACCTATTATCGAACATATTGCAATAAATGCCGAGAGATACAACATCCAATTGGTAAGCGATTGTGTTTGCATCCATAATTGAACTGCAGAATTTTTTACGGGAGTATAGACTATATGAGAGTTGACGTAAATTTCGTTCGCTAATTGATTTCTTACCGTATCGTTTAGTCCAGAAAATTGCTTTTTGTGTTTTTGCCAATAAACAGTAGCATCAGAACCACTTTTTTGCAAAACGGCAAACTCGTATAAAATCTTTTTTTGAGCATCGGTCAATGACGCAACTTGCTCGGCAGAGTGAATTTCTTTTGCAAACAGGCTTGTACAGAAAAGAAACAGGAGGAAAACTATTTTGTTCAAAATTTGGATAGATTAATCCTTCCAAAAATACAAATAATAAGTATTGGATATAAAGCAAAAAACCCGTTCACCAAAGATGAACGGGTTTTGTAATAAGTAGTCTAATGCTTATGCTTCGAATGGAAGGATAGATACATAAGATTTGTTATCTTTTTTCTTTTGGAACTTAACAACTCCAGCTACTCTTGCGTGTAGTGTGTGATCTTTACTGATGTAAACGTTTTCACCTGGATTATGTTTTGAACCTCTTTGTCTAACGATGATGTTCCCAGCAATAGCAGCTTGACCACCAAAAATCTTAACGCCTAGACGTTTTGATTCTGATTCTCTACCATTCTTCGAACTACCGACACCTTTCTTGTGAGCCATGACGTATGAGTTTAAATATTGTTATTATTCTTTAGTAGCTTCTTTTTTTGCTTTTGGAGCTGCTTTTTTCGCTTTTGGAGCTTCTACTTCTTCAGTAGCTGCATCTTCTGCTACAACTGCTTTTTTAGCTGCTGCTTTTTTAGTTCCTCCTGCTGCAGTAATACCTTCAATTACAATTTGAGTAAGATATTGTCTGTGACCATTTCTTTTTTTGTATCCTTTTCTTCTTTTCTTTTTGAAAACGATAACTTTATCTCCTTTTAAGTGTTGTAACACTTTAGCTTCTACTGAAGCACCTTCTATAGCTGGGGCGCCTAAAGTTACATTTCCGTTATCGTCTAATAAAAGAACTTTGTCAAAAGAAACTTTTGAACCTTCTTCGTTAGCCAAACGGTGAACATAAACCTTTAAGTCTTTGCTTACTTTAAATTGTTGCCCTGCTATCTCTACGATTGCATACATACCAAATTGATTTATTGATTTTTAAGGTTGCAAATATACAACTAATAATTTACTGTGCAATCCCTTATTCCAAAAATATTTATTTCCTTTTTAGCACTGTTTTTCAAGCTGTTCCTGCGCTCTAAAAAAGCCATTTAGAAGTAAAATACTGTTAAAATAGAATCATTTTACCCTTGTTTTCCTAAATGCTAAGTAAAAAAAGTTATTTTTGGTGTAACGATAATCAACTCTTGACTACCTATTTATTTAGGTAAATATAAATTTATTAATTTATGAAAAATTCAATACTTATGTTAAGTGCGGCACTAATGCTCGGCGGAGTGGCTCATGCTCAAAAGGTAGCTTTTGAAGAATACAATTTAGATAATGGTATGCACGTCATTTTGCATAATGATCCCTCGGCTCCGGTGGTGATCACCTCAGTCATGTATCATGTAGGATCAAAAGATGAACGTCCGGACCGAACGGGTTTTGCCCATTTCTTCGAACATTTGTTATTTGAAGGAACCAAAAACATCAACCGTGGCGAATGGATGAAGATTGTTACCGCCAATGGAGGTGTAAACAACGCCAACACTACTGACGACAGAACCTATTACTACGAAGTTTTCCCTTCCAACAGCTTAGAACTTGGTTTATGGATGGAATCAGAAAGATTAATGCATCCGGTGATCAATAAAATTGGTGTTGATACCCAAAATGAAGTCGTTAAGGAAGAGAAAAGAATGCGTTACGACAATCAGCCTTACGGAAACATTCTGCCGGTTGTAAAAGAAAATATGTTTAAAAAACACCCGTACCGCTGGACCACTATTGGTTCTATGAAGGATCTGGATGCTGCAACTCTTGAAGAATTTCAGGCTTTTAATAAAAAATTCTATACGCCAAACAATGCTGTTTTAGTGGTGGCAGGTGATTTTGACAAAGCCAAAACAAAAGAATGGATTCAGAAGTATTTTGCAGCAATTCCGAGAGGCGAAGAGGTAAAAAAACAAACTTATATCGAAGAACCAATCAATCAGACTATCAAAGCCACTTACGAAGATCCGAATATTCAAATTCCGATGGTAGTTGCTTCGTACAGAACTCCGTCTATGAAAACCAGAGATGCCAGAGTTTTAGACTTGATTTCTTCTTATTTAAGTGATGGAAAAAGCTCTAAATTGTACAAGAAAATAGTCGACGACAAAAAAATGGCACTTCAGATTGGAGCAGTAGGATTTAGTCAGGAAGATTACGGAATGTACATTTTATATGGTTTACCAATGGCTCCTAACACGACAGCCGACATTTTAAAAGAAATGGACGAAGAGATTGTAAAAATTCAAACGGATTTGATTTCTGAAAAAGATTATCAAAAATTACAGAACAAATTCGACAATAATTTTGTGAACGCCAATGCAAGTGTTGAAGGAATTGCAGAAAACCTCGCTTCTTTCTACCTGCTTTACGGAGATGTAAACCTTATCAATACCGAGATCGACCTTTATCATTCTATCACAAGAGAAGAAATCAGAGAAGTAGCCAAGAAGTACCTAAACCCTAACCAGCGTTTAATTTTAGACTATATTCCTTCAACTAAAGCTCAAAACTAAGTCATCGAATCATGAAAAAAATACATACATTTTTAATCCTTTTATTCCTAACTGGAATTATGCAAGCACAAGACCGTCCACAACCGAAACCAGGCAACTCGCCTGTAGTCAACATCAAGAAACCACAAACTTTTGTTTTGGCAAACGGGATGAAGGTTTTGGTAGTTGAAAATCATAAATTACCCCGAGTAAGTTTTAACCTGACACTGGACAATGCTCCTTTTACAGAAGGAAACAAAAAGGGTGTTGATGATCTGACAAGCAGTTTGATTGGCAACGGAACAAAGAAAACAACCAAAGAAGCTTTCAATGAAGAAATCGATTTTTACGGAGCAAACATTAACTTCTCTTCTTCAGGAGCTTCCGCAAGTTCGCTTTCTAAATATTCCGGACGTGTTTTAGAACTTTTAGCCGAAGGCGCATTACAGCCGAACTTCACTCAGGCAGAATTTGATAAGGAAAAAGCAAAATTAATCGAAGGACTTAAAGCCGACGAAAAAAGCGTTCCGGCAATTGCCAACAGAGTTGTTGACGTTTTAGCATTTGGAAAAAACCACCCGTCAGGAGAATATCTTTCAGAGGAAACTGTAAAAAACGTAACTCTTACTGATGTTCAGTCTAATTATGCTACTCACTTTGTTCCTGAAAATGCTTATTTGGTTATTATAGGTGATGTTAAATTTAAAGAAACAAAAGCTGCGGTAGAAAAACTTTTTAACGGATGGAAAAAACAAGCCGCTCCAAAAAACACTTACCCTGCTCCGGCGAACGCTTCTAAACTTCAAATTGATTTTGTTGATGTTCCGAATGCAGTTCAATCTGAAATTTCATTGGTAAATACCGTGAATTTAAAAATGAGCGATCCTGATTTCTTTCCTGCTGTAATCGCAAATCAAATTTTAGGAGGTGATTTCAACAGTTACCTAAACATGAATTTACGCGAGAAACATGCCTGGACCTACGGTGCACGCTCGAGCATTGGAAGCGGAAAGTATGTAACCAAATTCAGAGCCTCTTCGGCCGTAAGAAACACTGTAACAGATAGTGCAGTAGTTCAATTTATTAAAGAAATTAAAAGAATCAGAACAGAGAAAGTTTCTGAGGACATTCTGAAAAATGTAAAAGCCGGATATATCGGACGTTTTGTAATGCAGATTGAAAAACCGCAAACCGTTGCACAATATGCCTTAAACATTGAAACAGAAAAACTTCCAGCTGATTTCTACGAAAAATACATTCAAACTATAAACAATGTAACCGCTGACGATATTTACCGCGTTGCCAACAAATACTTCTTACTGGACAATATGCGAATTGTGATTGCCGGAAAAGGAGCTGACGTGATTACAGGTTTAGAGAAACTTCAAATTCCGATTTTCTATTTCGATAAATACGGAAATCCTGTTGAAAAACCAGTAACCAAAAAAGAAGTTCCAGCCGGAATTACTGCTAAAACAGTTTTCGAAAACTACCTTAAAGCAATTGGAGGAGAAAAAGCAGTAGCCGCTGTTAAAACACTTTCAATGACAGGATCTACAACTGTTCCGCAAGCTCCTACTCCATTAACATTTACTTCTAAATTAGATTCAAAAGGAAAAATGATGGTTTCTCTGGCTATGGGAACGATGAATTTAATGAAACAGGTGGTAAACGACAAAGGCGCTTATATCGAACAACAAGGACAACGCAAAAACCTTGAAGGAGCCGATCTTGCTGAAATGAAAGCAAGTGCTGCACCTTTTGAAGAACTTCTGCTTGCAAAAAGAGCCGACTTAAAAGTAGACCGTATCGAGCCTATCAACGGTAAAGATGCTTATGCCATTAAAGAAGGTAAAACAACTTATTTCTACGATGTTAATTCAGGCCTTAAACTTGCCGAATCAAAAGATCGTGAGCAAGGTGGAAAAGCAACTACACAAATCACAAACTTCAACGACTATAAAGACGTAAAAGGGGTAAAAGTTCCTTTTAACATCGTTCAGAATGTAGGTTTTGAATTAGACATCAAAATGTCTGATATCAAAATTAACGAAGGAGTTTCAGAAGCAGATTTTCTTTAATCTGAGAGGCTAAGGTACTAAGGTGCTAAGACACTAAGGTTCTGAGATAATAAGATTTTAAAAGCTTTGTTAAAGTTCAACACTTTGGCAAAGCTTTTTTTATTGACAATAGTTGACAATACTCCATACGGAATTTCTATTGTGATTTCTCCCTTCGGTCGAAATGACAAGTTTGCAATAAACCCGTTGTCTGGCTATAAATCTACAAATAACACCTACTTTTCAGCTGATAAATAAACTCTTTACGGAGCTACTTGCGAAGATTTCTCCCTACGGTCGAAATGACAAGTTTGCGACAAACCGTTGTGACAAACCTTTGTGACAAACCTTTGCGACAAACCTTTGCGACAAGTTTGCGACAAGCCTTTGTCAGGCTGAGCGAAGTCGAAGCCCCCGCTCCAATTGCTCCCTTCAACTTCGCTCAGGGTGACAATCGTTTTCATCACAAACAAAGAAAGGCTGTCAATCCACAAAGAACATTTCACAACCCACATTTCACATCTCACATTTCACAGAAAACATCTCACAAACAACACCTACTTTTTAGCCGATAAATAAACTCCGATAAGAATAATAAAAGCACCAAAAAACTGAATTGGCGTAAGCATTTCATTGTCCAGAAGTCCCCAGAAAAATGCCACGATTGGAATTAAGTACGTTACCGACGTTGCAAACACCGGCGATGACATTTGTATTAATTTAAAAAACAAAATATTGGCGATTCCGGTGCCCAGAACCCCCAAAATCATGACAAACAAAATAGAATGCTGTGTTACTTCAAGGCTTATTCTTTGAGAAAAATCGGTTGTGCTTAAAATTAGTAAAGCCGGAACCAGTAATACTGCGAAATTTCCTGTGGTGATGCTCAGTGAATTTAAATCGGACAAGTATTTTTTAATCAAATTGACATTTATCGCATAACTAAGCGTCGCAATAACGACCAGAATAACATAATAATAATTTTGCCCAGGATGCGAAGATGCCCCGCTTAAAACCAGCAGCAAACACCCAACTAACCCCACAAAAACACCCAAAACCTGTCTTTTTTGAAATTGGATTCCAAAAATAAGCACCCCCAGAACCAATGTATTCAAAGGCGTGAGCGAATTCATAATGGCCACGATTGAACTGTCAACTTCCGTTTCAGCAATCGCAAAAAGAAAGGCTGGTATAAAGGTTCCAAAGAAAGAAGTAATGGCGACAAATTTCCATTGGCGACGCGAAATTTTCTTTAAACTTCTGAAACCCACAATCAGCAAAAACAAAGCTGCAAATATAATTCGGAACGAACCCACCTGAACCGCTGTCAATCCTACCAAACCTCTTTTGATGAGGATAAACGAACTTCCCCAGATCAGCGAGAGTACCAATAAATAAGCCCACTTTAATTGTTTTGCCTCCATAAATCGTATTTTACTGCAAATTTGTAATAATTTTACGAATTGACCTCTTCCTTTTTACTAATTTTGCAAAGAACATTATTCGCAAATTAAAATCTTATAATATGAAATTCACAAAAATCATCGCTACTATCGCCATCGCAGGTTTAGTAATGGTAAGCTGCAAAAAAGAAGATAAAAATCTGGCCAACATAAAATCGGAGAACACAGCTCCTAAAGAGCACAAAGCTATTGCTGCTGAAAATGTACAGACTTCTAGTTTCAAAATCGAAGGGATGACTTGTGCAATGGGATGTGCTAAAACGATCGAAAAAGAATTATCGAATCTGGACGGTGTAGAAAAAGCAACCGTTGATTTTGAGAAAAAAACAGCCACTGTGGTATTTGACAAAACAGTTCAAAACCAGGAAAATTTAACCAAAACAGTTCAGGCAACCGGAGACGGCAAAACGTATAAAGTTTTAGATATCAAATCGTAATCAGGCGATTATTCAGTTCTAAAAGAATTGACAAAAAATAAATCTTTAAACAGTAGTAAACTCAGGCTTGCTACTGTTTTTTTTATGAATCCTTTTCAATACAGCCCTAAAAAACAATGGAACTTAAATTTAGCCACATAGACATCTTAGTTAACGATCTGCAAGCGGCCTGCGACTATTATGCAAAAATCCTCGGAGCGCAAATCTCAAAAAAATTCACCTGGGAAAGAGACGAATTACATGTTACCTATGCTGTTGTAAAAATTGGCGAGGAACGATTTATGCTGGTGCAACCTTTTTCCGGAAATCTAAAAAATCTAATAGACACAAAGGGTTAAGGAACAATCTATCGTCATTGTTATTCTACTCCCGACATCGAAATTGCTTTTGACGAATTGATCCATTCAGGCGTGCAGCCAGAGGACGAAAACGGAAATGCCCTGTCACGAGAAAGCCTCAACTCTCCAAGCGGCGTTAAAATCATCTGGCTTCCGAAACGTTTTGGCGAATTCTCGATTGAAATCCTTGAAGAAGCAGGACTTCAACAGTTTATGAATGAGGCTTTTTCAGCTTCCTGAGGCGCAAATAACAAAAGCCTAGCACTCTGATACTAAACCAAAAAACTTTTAAATAAAATACCCCCAAACAGTATTTCACTTTTTTGGGGGCAGTATAAAATTAAGTACGGACTTTTATTTCCATTTTAATGTTTCCATCAATCGTTGCATATCATTTCTGATGTAACTCGCAGCCGGCATAACCGAATCAAAATTAGGTTTGGCATAAAAATAAACCGAGCCTGTGATAAAATGTTTTGTACTGTCGGTCACGTAAAATTGTGAGTTTGTAGCAGCATTTCCATCTACGCGATAAAACATGCCGTAAACCTTTTTTTCGGGGTTTAAATACGGTTGTTCTAAGATATCATCGGCCTTGATAACGTGCTCATAGGTTAGCTTCTGGGCATCTTTCAGCAGTTTCTCAATATCACCATGAACTGGTTTGTAAGTCAGATAAATGGTAGCTTTCATCTTTGGATAAGTAATCGCAAATCCGCAGTTTTTCTCTCCTTTAATTACAGCTCCTTCATTCATTTCAAAAGTAAACGGGCAATTGTTTTCAAAACCTACATATTTTGCTTCAGGATAATCCAAACGAAGAAAACTTGCCGGCTTTGGCACCACATCATCTTTACAGCTTACAACCGTCAATGCCAGTAAAATTGTTGCTATCGAAATTGTCTTTTTTAGCATTCTTAATCTATTGTTACTTTTATTTGTTTTACACGTTTTTTATCCACCGTTTCTATTGTAAAAACGCAGTTTTCAAACGCTATTTTTTGATCTTTTTTAGGGAAGTTACCCAGAATTTCTAAAATAAACCCTGCCAATGTCTCAGCTTCTCCTTTACGGGATTCAAAGATTTCTTCATTAACGTCTACGATTCTGTAAAAATCCTTAAGATTTATTTTTCCTTCAAACAGGAAATTCTTTTCATCAATCTGCGAAAAATTGAGGTTCTCATCGTCAAACTCGTCACTAATATCCCCCACAATCTCTTCGATAACATCTTCTAGCGAAACCAATCCTGATGTTCCTCCGTATTCATCGACTACAATCGCCAAATGACTTTTAAGGCTCTGAAAATCTTTGAGCAAATTATCCAGTTTCTTATTCTCCGGAACAAAAAAAGCTTCTCTGATCAACGATGTCCAGTCAAATTCTTCCTTATCAATATGAGGCAGTAAATCTTTCACAAACAAAACGCCTTCTATCTGATCAATATTGTCACGATATACCGGAATTCTCGAAAATCCTTTTTCAATTATTTTTGGGCAAATCCCCGCAAACGATTCGGACATCTCGAGCGCAAAAATATCAATTCGGGGACTCATTACCTGCTTGGTATCGGTATTCCCAAAAGACACTATACCTTCCAGTATTTTTTGCTCTTCGCTTGATGTGCCTTCAGAATCTGTCAATTCCAAGGCTTGTGAAAGCTGATTTATAGAGAAATTATTTTTCTGTTTTCCCAATTTATTGTGCAAATATAACGTAACACTACGCATAGGCAAACTGATTGGCGACAGTAATTTATCCAAAACTAGCAAGGGGTAAGCCATACGTTTTGCAAATTTCACATTGTTGCGGCTCGCATAAACTTTAGGAAGTATTTCTCCAAATAGTAAAATCAGGGAAGTAACCAGTATTATTTCGAGAATAAACTTAAGGATTGGCGAATCTATATTCGCAAAAATACTCTGTCCTGTATAAGAGAACAGGATAACAACTCCAATATTAAAAAAGTTATTGGCTACTAATAAGGTTGCCAGAAGTTTCTTGGGTTTATCTAAAAGGCTGGAAATAATTTTTCCTTTGGAATGGTTCTCCTGTAATGCATCGTCAATGTCTTTTTGAGACAAAGAGAAAAGTGCCACTTCGGCACCTGAAACTATTGCCGATAAAAACAGCAAAATAAATATTCCGACAAAACCAATTATCAAATTGATGTCTAGTATCGTATTAAAAAACAAACTGGGCTCCGGGTCCAAATTAAAAAAGATTAGTTAAACAATCAAAAAGGCAAATCATTAATAGGTAAGCCTTCGTTAGTCGCGTCAAAGTTAGTGTTTTTTGCCGGTTCTGTATCCTGATTGGGTTTATGATTTCCGGTTTCTTTTTTGGTAGTCAAGAAAGTAAACTCCGTAACCTGAATTTCTGTCGTATATTTTGTAGTACCGTCTTCTGCTTGCCATTGACGTGATTTGATACGTCCTTCAATATAGATCTTATCTCCTTTTGATAAGTATTTCTCGCAAATTTCGGCCGCTTTGTTTCGTACAACCAGGTTGTGCCATTCTGTTGAAGTTATTTTTTCATTGGTCGTTTTATTGATATAAACCTCATTTGTAGCCAACTGAAAACGCCCAATGCAATTTCCTCCATCAAAATAATGCATTTTTACATCATCGCCCAGATGGCCAATTAACATCACTTTGTTTAATGTTCCGTTCATAATTTATTAGTGGTATTTAACCCAAAGATACATTTTTTTTAGCAAATTATTTCCTGCTTTTCGATAAAATTGTAAATCACAATTGGAAAAGGAAAACTCTTTAAATCACTGGTATTCAATCCATTTTCAATCACCCCCTCTATTCTAACCTTCCAGAACTGTATGTGCAAATGTTGGTGCGAAAGTTTATGAACAACAGTGCTCTCTGCGTAATCTTCTATACCTATAATTGTATACGACGAAAAAACACTGTCTTTAACCGCTTTTGAAACTACATCGAAATCTACAATTTCAGTGGTTTCAAAAAGGGGAAACTCATATAAGTTATGCCAGATTCCTTTTGCTGTTCTTTTCTGAATTAAAGTATTTCCTAAAACGTCTTCCAAAATCAGATAATTAAAGAAGCGATTGGTTACTTTAACTTTCTTAGACTTCACCGGCAAAACAGCGACCTTTTTCTTTTGTAATGCCGCACAGCTATCATTAAAGTCACAGGCAGTACAATCTGGACTTTTAGGCACACACTGCAAAGCACCAAACTCCATTATCGCCTGATTGAAAATAGCTGGATTGTCTTTTGGCATTAATTCGTAGGCCAGTTCTGTAAATTCTTTTTTAGTAGCAGGGGAAGCAATATCCGATTCGATATCAAAATAACGGGAAAGTACTCTAAATACATTTCCGTCAACAACAGGAACAGCTTCATTATAAGAAAAAGAAGCAATTGCAGCCGCTGTATATTCACCGACACCTTTTAATTTTAAAAGTTCTTTATAATTAGGAGGAAAAATTCCATTCAGCTCATTTGCGACATATTGAGCCGTTTTATGCAAATTTCGGGCACGGGAATAATACCCTAATCCCTGCCAAAGTTTCAAAACCTGTTCTTCTGAAGCATTTGCTAAATCAAATACAGTAGGAAATTCCTTCGTAAATGCAAAAAAATACGGCGTTCCCTGCGCAACTCGCGTCTGTTGCAACATAATTTCTGAGAGCCAAATATGGTATGGATTGGTCGTTTTTCGCCATGGCAAATCACGTTTGTTTTGTAAATACCATTTTATCAATATGTTAGAAAAATTCATTGCAAAATACTTAGAATACAAAAGTAAATGTTTATGTAATTAAAATTTAACGATTTAGCTTGATTAATTATTTTTTTAATTCCTATATTTGCAAACTCAAAAAAATAGTACACCATTTATAAAATAAAATAGGAAAGAAAATGACGAAAGCAGATATCGTAGCGAAAATTTCAGAGAAACTAGGTCTTGAAAAAGGAGATGTTCAAGCAACAGTAGAAACTTTTATGGAAGAAGTTAAAACTTCACTAGAAACTGGAGACAATGTTTACCTAAGAGGTTTTGGAAGTTTTATCGTAAAAACCAGAGCTGAAAAGACTGGTAGAAACATTTCTAAGAATACCACTATCAAGATTCCAGCACACAACATTCCTGCGTTTAAACCTGCAAAAGTTTTTGTAGAAGGAGTAAAAACAAATAACGAAGCAAAATAATACTATTAATTAATTATAAAATCGACACGATATGCCAAGTGGTAAAAAAAGAAAGAGACATAAGGTAGCTACTCACAAACGTAAAAAAAGAGCGAGAGCTAACCGTCACAAGAAGAAAAAGTAGTTTTAAACTACTTTTTTCTTTTTAAACGTTCATTGAAATTTGGGAAACTTCAAAAATTCCAAAAAATAAAATCCAAACTCCAAAATTTAAGAAATCAATATTTCTTTCAATTGGAATTTGGAGTTTAGAAAATTGAAATTTAAACTTTCCCTCCCGGGTTCAATACCTGTTAAAAATATTGTTTAATCCATCTGTAAATAAGATTTTAGACTTTAGATTTTAGACTTTAGATTTTGTTAAAAATCTCTAGCCTTTCCTCTTTCTTCTATTTTCTGAAAAAACAGATAAAAATTTACAGTGTGAATAAAGAATTAATCATTAGATCTAGTTCTGAAGCCGTAGATTTTGCCTTATTAAAAGATGGAAAACTAATTGAATTACACAAAGAAGAAGAGAAAAGCAATTTTCAGGTTGGTGATATTTTTATTGCCAAAATACGAAAACCAGTTGCCGGACTTAATGCTGCTTTTGTAAATGTAGGCTTCGAAAAAGATGCTTTTTTACATTATCATGATTTAGGACCTAACTTAGCTTCTCAACTGAAATTCATAAAACTTGTAAGCGCAGGTAAAATAAAAGATTTCTCCCTAAAAACCTTTCAGTTTGAAAAAGAGATTGACAAAGATGGCATCATTACTGATATTTTAAGTGCCAATCAATCTGTTTTAGTTCAAGTTGTAAAAGAACCTATATCGACCAAAGGTCCAAGAATAAGCGCTGAGCTTTCATTGGCTGGAAGATTTATTGTTCTCGTTCCGTTTTCTGACCGTGTTTCTATTTCTCAAAAAATAGAAGACAAAAAGGAAAAGGATCGTCTAAAAAAACTTGTTCTATCGATCAAACCTAAAGGATTTGGTGTTATTGTTCGCACAGTAGCCGAAGGCAAAAACGTAGCCGAATTAGAAAAAGATTTGCAGAACCTGCTTGGCAGATGGACTGCAATGTGTAAAAAATTACCAACTGCTCATCATCCCTCAAAAGTATTAGGAGAGCTCAACAGAGCTTCTTCAATATTAAGAGATGTATTCAATGATACCTTTAGCGGTATTCAAATAGATGACGAAGAGTTGTACCATCAAACGAAGGAATATCTGCAAGAAATTGCACCTTCAAAACAATCGATTGTTAAGTTTTATCAATCAAATGACACTCCAATTTTTGAGAAATACAATATAGAGAGACAAATCAAAACTTCATTTGGAAGAACCGTCTCCATGAGTAAAGGTGCTTATCTTATCATCGAACATACTGAAGCTCTTCACGTTATTGACGTAAATAGTGGAAATCGTTCGAATAAAGCAACCAACCAGGAAGACACTGCCATGGAAGTGAATATGATTGCCGCTGCCGAAATTGCCAGACAACTTCGTTTGCGTGATATGGGTGGAATAATCGTAGTTGATTTTATCGATATGTCTAATCCTGAAAACAGGAAGGTTTTGTTCGACTTCTTGCGAGAAGAAATGAGCGACGATAAAGCAAAGCATAAAATCTTACCGCCTAGTAAATTTGGTTTAGTTCAGATTACCAGACAACGCGTAAGACCAGAAGTTAATATTAAAACCAGAGAAGAAGATCCAAACAATGAACATGGCGAAATTGAAGCGCCAATTTTAATCATTGATAAAATCTCATCTGATTTAGATAGAATTCTAAAAACCCACAAAAGTGTTGTGCTTAACGTACATCCGTTTGTGGCTGCATACCTCAGTAAAGGTTTTCCATCATTACGTTCAAAATGGTTTTTTGAACATAAGAAATGGGTGAAAATCATACCTCGTGACGCTTACACGTACTTAGAATACCATTTCTATGATAAAAAAGGAAATGTTATTTCAGAATAAAAATCAAAACCGCCTTTCGAAAGACTGGCGGTTTTTTTATGCCTTTTTTTTTCGCCACGACTCGAGCGATAGCGAACAGGCGAAGCAATTCACGAATTAATAAAAAGTTTTTTCTGTCATTTCGACCGAAGGGAGAAATCACAGAAGAAATTCCGTCCCTAAAATCGCCAATCTTTGTAGAGTTTCGCGTGTGATTTCTCTCTTCGGTCGAAATGACAAAAGCATGTGAGAAAGTATAATCGGAAAAACCAAAAGTGCGGTTTTACAGAGCCAAAAGTATCAAAAAAATATACTGAATAAAATTATTTGAGCATAAAAAAAGAAAGCCACTACATATTTGTAGTGGCTTTTAAATAGCGTTTAATTACTTTTTAAATTTTCTGTCACACCATCCAAGTTTATTCTCTTCAGGCTCATCCTTCCCAACTCGACTGTACTTTTTTTCAGAATCAAACGTTACTATTGGCGCTTTGTGGTACATTTTAGTATCTCTGTAGTATTGTTTGGCTTTTTCCTTCAATTCAATGCCTCTTGGTACGAACTCAAACGTCAAGCCAATATGATTCAATATCCTTGTAAGACCCACAATATCATCTGCTGATGTAAATGAGCAATGCAAATAACCGTCTCTTAACAAATCTTTCATTGATTTGTTATAGTATGCTTTATCTTTATTTAAAACACTCCACAAAGTTATGTAAGCGCTTTCCTTTGATTTTAGAATGTGAGCATCTATCGTTATCTCTTCTGTTGGTGTCATAATTTCAAATATTTTAGATTCACAAAATTAATTTGAAATAAAACATGCAACTGTTCCGAATTGTATCAAATTTATACTCTGTAGATCATAATATCAGTATAACTTGTTTGGTAATTAACAGTTGCATTCATTGTTTCAGTGTATGCACAGTGAATGGGTTACTCATTGGTGTTTTTGTTTCAATCCATTACAAAAGAATTTCTTTTTTTTATATTATAAAGTTCTGAACTCCATTTGATTTTATATTGATTTTATCGTATTGAGCAGCTAAAACCTGCGTGTTAGACGCATTTATTAATTGACTTCCATTTCCTTTCACACTAACACTATTTGCAGATGCGTCAGTTTTTAGAACTGTCACTTCATAACCATTGCTGCTAAAAGCTGTAGGTAGCGTGATTGTAACCGGAGCGGCTGTTGCATCTGCAAAAATCAACAAACAGTTGTTGTTTGGAAAATCACTTAACACAATGGTATAGTCAGCCGTTTTGGTTAAGTAATTGTTCTTTTTCGCATTCAAATTCAAACTTAATTTGTCCGTAATATTGTTAATTGAGCCATATGATCCATTACCATTGTTAAATGCTGAATCCGCAAGTAAGATTGTTTTGTCAGTGAAATTGTTATACTTAACTTTTAACAACTGAACCGGTGCTGTCGGATCTGCAGGATTTTTTTCGCCATTCAGATAAATATAACCATCTGCTGTGATTGTGTTATCATCGCTTACAGCTGTTTGAATCCCTGTACTATCTTCTGTTGCCAAAGTTTGGCAATCTAACCTGACTAATGATTTACCATACAAAGTTGTTATCAATAATTTGTTGTTAAAAATTCCCATCCAATGAGGTACAGCAAACGTGCCACCTGAGACTATTGTAGTAATAGTAACACCAGTACGTTCTCTCTTAACGTTGCCTTGTAAATCATACACTCTGATCGATATTGTAGTTCCATTAACAAAAAACGGTATGTACAATTCATCATTGTAAATGAGAAAAGGCATGCCAGGAGCGGTTCTATAACTTGTGCTGCTTGTTTGAGAAAAGACCTGGCGATAACGTGTTAAGTCATCAGATATTTCAATAAACTTGGACGGTTGATAATATGCCGTCGTCGCTAAAATGTAAATTTTATCTTTGTATCCAACCATATCAACGGTTACACCATTAAACTCCGCTGTATCAGGTAATGTGAGAACTCGCACATCTGAAAAATCGTAAGGATTGATTTTTGTTATCTTAGTTAGAGTTGTGATTGTTGCAGTGTACAGAAATCCATTATGAAAAATTAAGCTGTGTATTTGTCCAGACAATTCAATTCCATGTGATTTCTCCCATGTTAAAATATTGTCTCTTAGCTTACAGTTAACCAAGCGCATTATAAAAGTTGTTAAACTACCATCCGACGAGTAATTTCCAACAATAAACAAATCATCACCGTTTCTTACGATCTCATTTGTATTTACAATTGTAGTTGATGGAAGAACTGGTTGCAAATCAATTTCTCTAAATTGATCCGAATAATATAGCAGCTTGGAGCTTGCAATTTGGGTTGTACAAAAAAAACCTTCAGGAATAGGTCGTGCCTCCAAATCGAGCAAACGATTGTTTATTACTTTCCCCATTTCAGCAGTCAAAGCTTTCAATGTACCACCCGAAACCAAATCATTTACTAATAAAGTATCAAGATTGGTCTGTATTGATTTGATGTAATTAACTATTTCCTGTAACTGATCTAAATTAACGTCATCTGAAGATAGTAAGCTCTTAATCGCATTAATTTGCCCTTGAATGCTACTGGTAGCATCGAGGTAATTTGCTGTTTTAAATGTGGCTAATAAAGCGTTTACACTCTCTATGAAATTAGAGATTGTACTACTTAATTGTGTGCCAGTATGCGAAGATCTGTCTTTTGCAGTAACTAAACTATTTTGAACAAACTCTAAATCAGCTTTGTCATTCAAAATCTCCTGTAAGTTCTCAATTTTTTCAGCCGGAATCTTTTCGTCTTTAAACCAAATTGAATCAAAAAACGACCAAAATTGTGATTCAGTTGGTTTTAAACCTGTCTTGAACCATTGTTTAATATTTTCTTTAAGTGCCATATTGGAAAAACCGGTCAATTTGACCACCTAATTCCGGAGTAAATTGACCACCCGTTCCGGAGCAAACTGACCACCTGATTCCGGAGCAAATTGACCACCAGGTTTTGTGGTTAATTAACGATTAA